>JAFEIJ010000046.1 GCA_017495115.1 Chitinophagaceae bacterium
AACCAATATGTATGAAAACAGAATTTTTAAGCGAGACGCTTTTATTAAAGTCACTTGTCGAAGATTCCGTGATAAACGGAGCGATACGCGAGCGACGGCGCTTGCTCATCATAAAGAACCTTCTGCAAATTCAAATGATTTGATAAATAGTTATAATCGTAAGAGTAAAGAATTTAAACTAAGTTTTCCAACAGAAGTAAAGCTGGATAAAGACAATAATGTGATTGGAATTATAAATTACATTAATGTTACAGATTCTAAGGGAAATTCAAAAAGAATGGATTATGATAAAAATAAGAAACCTAATAACTAATTTAGTTATAAGTTTTATTCTACTATCTCTACTCATATTTATTGATTTAAGTTGCAATCAAACCGATGAAAAAGATTATTATAATGGAACTTGGGTATTAAAAGAACAAAATTATACTGAAAAAATTATTTTGCAACAAGGTAAATATCTTAAAGAATATAGCAGTGATGACCTTAGAATAAATACAAGTGGAAAATTCTATTTTAATAAAAATGAGAATAGACTAGGAATTACTATTTCATTGATACCTAATAAAATAATCAGTGAGGGAGATACGATTTTTCAAGAATGCGAAAACATAGATATTTTAAATATAAATGATAGTAATCTAGTAATTCAAAAACCAAATCAATGGATTAGAAACGCTAATGATAGTTTTGTTAGAGTAAATGAAATTTTAATTTATAAAAAACAATCCCTCTTCTCATCCTCGTCACCGCTTCGCTAAGACGAGGACGAGAAGAGGATAGTTATAAACACCCAAAATAATTTAATCAAGGAATGAAAAATTTAACACTAATCATTGTTTTTTTCTTTTGTGCTTGTGAAAACAAAGAAAGTAGCAACTGCAAAGATTGCATTCTAGTAAATGACCAAGACGAAGAACAGTTTTATTGGTTTGATAAGGTCTCCAAAGATGTTTACAATTTTTATTCTAATAAAAAACTTCAATATTATGTATTTAGAGAAAATGGAAAAATGGAAGGTGAAGCTATTTACTTTTATGAGAATGGAAGTGTTGAAGTAATAGTAAACTTTGTAAAAGGAAAGAAACATGGTATTGAGAATAGGTTTTATCCTTCGGGAAATCTTAAAAAGGTCAGTCATTTCTACGCGGACAGTTTAAGAGGTTATTTCATAGAATACTACGATAAATATAATCTTAAAAAGTCAGAAGGTATGGCAAGCCCAAACTATAAAAATGGCTACATATATAAAAGGACTTACGATTCTTCCTCACAGAAAGTTATAGACTTAATTGACCACAGGCATATTGAGTTAGAATTATATCCAAATACAAACCCAAATGCTTTAAAAATGCCTTGGGAAGATGGAAATTGGTATAAATAGTAATTTACTCCCAAAATGGCGCAAGCATTAGCGAAGAATGAGCGGTGCTGGTGCCTTATACAAAAAGGGTAGTGTAAGAGAAAAACGAGAATGCTATAAAGCAACAAGCTAAATCAATAAAAAGGGAGGCCATGAAAGTAAAAAAAAAGGAGTATTTTTATGTTTGGAAAGGGGTATTATTCAGGCACTTCCTGTAAGAGTTCTTCTAATTCTTTATCAGTTAGACTTTCTTTATTTGATTTATCGTAGATAGAAAGTAAATAAACCGTTTCCTCTGCTAATACAAAATTGGTAATTATCCTTGCACCGCTGCTTTTACCTTTGTCTTTTGAGGCTATAGCTAGGCGTATTTTATAACAATTTTTACCTAAATATACTCCTTGTATTGGGTTTTCTTCCAAACTTTCAAATAAAAGGGCTAAATCTGTTTTTAAAGAATGATATTTTTTAGCTAATTGTTTTAACTCTTTTCTAAATGTAGGAACCGCTATAATATTATAACTCATCTAATAATTGTTTAGCAGGAATGCCTTTAAGTTCGCCTTGTTTTATTAATTTTAGTTCTTCCACAGCTTCTTTAATTTCTTCCATTAACAATGCTTTTTCTTCGGAAATAGTTTTAGTTTTTACATACGATAAGCCTTTTAACACTTCCAATAAGTGAGTAGCTTTGTCATCTTTTATATCTAATAAAACCCTCATAATATACTATTTAATTATTTTTATACAAAGATAACACAACTTTTTGTCTTTTTTATAAAAAAGAATATTTTTGGCCAATACTATCTTATTTTATTAACGTCATCGTACCTTATTAACCCCCCCCTCGTCCTCGTTTTAGCGATAGCGGTAACGAGGATGTATTACCAAATATATGTAATAAGAAAAGTAAATGCATATTTTTATAATTAAAAATTTATATTATTTTTGCAATAAAAAACTATGAGTGGCGATAGGTATAAGATAAGTGACCAGCAAGGTATGCATTTTGTAACATTTACGGTTGTAGGTTGGCTTGATGTTTTTATCAGAAAAAGTTATAAGGATATCATTGTTGAAAGTTTGAATTTTTGTATAAAAGAAAAAGGCTTAAAAGTGCATTGTTGGTGTTTGATGACAAGTCATTTGCATCTAATAATTAGTGCGAAAGAAAGTAATAAATTGTCTGAAATTATTCGAGATTTTAAAAAACATACAGCTAAAACTATTATAAAAGAAATAGAAAAGGGAGTTGAAAGCCGAAGAGAATGGTTACTTTGGTATTTTATTCGAGAGGGCAAGAAAGACAAAAGGATTACAAAATATAAATTTTGGAAAGAAGATAATCATGCCATTTATTTACATCCCTCTGAAACAAAGATTATTGATCAAAAAATGAATTACATTCATCAAAATCCAGTTTTGGAAGGAATAGTAGATATTGAAGAAGAATATTTGTATAGTAGTGCAAGAGATTATGCGGATAAAAAAGGACTTGTGTATATTGACTTTTTATGATTACTTATGCATCCTCGTCACCGCTTCGCTAAGACGAGGACGAGAAGAGGCACGCCCAAAAAAAACTAAAAATAAATCAAGGAAAGAAGAAAATAATGCTTACCATTGCCTATGCCTGTCCCGTTAAATACCGGTTGTTAATCATCAACTTTAAAAATCGTTTTTACCTGAAAAAGATCTTTATTTTGATATCTAAGATAGTACATTCCTGAAGCTAGATGGTCAAAATAAATATTGCATTCGTTTTGGCCAATGGATGTTTTAAGTATTTCATGTTGTTTGATAATTTTGCCTTGATTGTCAAAAATTTGAAAAATACATAAACCGCCTTCGGATTCAAATTTTATAGAAATTTTATCTTTAAATGGATTCGGGTAGATGAGCATCAAGTCTTTGCCTAATTGTTGATGTTTATCTAAAATTTCAGAACTACAACCTTGAGATTTTACAATTGGAATCGTTTGATAATCTTTAAATAAAATATTTTTAATCTGATCGGAAGGAATACAAAACCATTGATTGAGTATCGAGGCATAAACCGATCTAAAATCATAATGCATTGGTAAATTATCATTTGTTGTAGCATTAACTGGGATTTCAGGATTCGTTCCAAAAATTCCTTTTTGAATTTGAGAACCAAAAAGCATCATAGGAAGCGATGCCCCATGGTCAGTCCCCATACTTCCATTACTTTTTACTCGTCTACCAAATTCCGACATCGTCATACCTATTACACGGTCTTCGATATTTAAGAATTTAAGATCATTTTGAAATGCAAAAATAGCTTGCGAGAGTCGTGACAATAATGTAGCATGTTCTCCTTTTGTGGTGTCGGCTTGATCTACTTGGCTGGCATGGGTATCAAAACCACCAATACTTACCATATAGATTTTAGTTTTTAACCCACCTTTAATTAATTTAGCGACAATTTTTAACTGATCGGCGAGTGGATTTCCACTAGGATAAGTACTTTGTTGTTTTACTTGGTCTGCAGCTTTTTTAATAACGGTGTTGTACGCATTTGCTTGGCGCATTATGGTTCGTACATATAGCAACTCTTTACCAATAGCATTATTATTAGTAGGGGCATAGGTATCATTGACTAATTCATAAAAACTATCTGGGTCGGCAAGTGAAACTGCCATAGGAACCGTAGGCCCTTGGAAAACAGTAGAAACTGTAAATCCGATTTGTATAGCAAGTGGATCGGGCATTTCGGTATTTGGAAATCCGTTCGGAAAATTTGGAAATTCATGATTTAACGTACGACCAAGCCATCCTGTATTCAGTACCTCATTACTATCGGAGCCACTCATCCAGATATCCGTACTTCTAAAATGTGAAAAATTTTGGTTTGGATATCCTACATTTTGAATTATTGAGAATTTGTCTTCATTAAAAAGGGTCTGTAATTCTTGCATTGATGGATGTAAGCCTGTTTTATCAAAACCTTTTAATTTTAATACTTTATTTTCTGGAATTAAAATATTACTTCGTGCATTGGACAACGCACTATATTGATCTATTGGAATAATGGTATTTAATCCATCATTTCCTCCATTTAGTTGAATTAAAACTAATACATTATCATTTTCTTGGGCTCCAGCCATTAAAGCTCCAAAAGCGGTGTTTGAAGGTAAAGCCGTAAAAACAAAACCAGGAAGAATAGATCCAAGTGAAATAAGCTTTCCCGTATTTTTTAAAAAGGTTCGTCGTTCCATATTAAATTAATTGAAATTCAGCTAAATCAAAAATATATTTATAAAAGAGCGTTAATAGATCGGTTACAATTTTCTTTTTAGATGCATCATTTGGATTATTGATATGATCATTCCAAGCATTGGTCCAATAATAATCTTGAGCTTGATTAAATTTTAAAATACTTACTAATTTTGTTTTAAGTTCATTCGTAATGGGTAAGGTATGAAAAAATAAAACGGCATCTTCAGCGAGAATATTTGGGTCAGATGGATTTGAAAACGTATTGGTTAATTTAATGACATCTATTTTTACATCAAAACCACTTTTTTTATATCCAGCAAGATAAAAAGTTGATATTTTACTTCGATTATTGGCTGATGTCGTGTTAATCCAAGTCTCGTGAAAAAGAGGAAACTGATGATAAGCATCCCATCCGGATACTGCTGGCGGCTCATAATACGATTGGCCTAAAAGACCGGCATGCGTCATAAAATCATAATCAATAGCATATCGTTGTTCAAAATTATTAGAAGGAGGTCTACTCATTTCCACATTTCTAAGAACGCCAATAACAAAATCCAAAGGACTTTTTATCATCGCGCCATAATTTTCAATATCCCAAAAATGTTCGGATAAAAGAAGTTTTTTTAAAACGGCTTTCATATTATAATTTTGAGCAATAAAATAGTCGGCAAGTGGAATAATGACTTGATTTTCAATGGTGCTATCAATTTCATAATACACGAAAAATTTGTATAGCTTTCTACAAAAATGCCTAGCTGTTTCCTTTTGATTAAAGAGCATGTCCATCAATTCGGAGACTTCATCTTCTCCTTGAGCGCCTGTTTTACCTTGAATTTCTGTATTATTAAAAAATGCAGAAAATATTTTTTTATTAGTGTCATGTCGATTCGGATTAAAAACATAACCTAAACCGTCGGCGGTTAACTGATAACCTGTAAGTACTTTTGAAGCAGCTTTGACATCATCTTCTGTAAACTTGGAGTCCTTGCCTTTTCCAACTGTAAAAAGTTCTAAAAGTTCGCGAGCATAATTTTCATCAGGACTATTTTTATTGTTCAGCCTTCCATTTAAATAAACCAGCATCGCAGGATTTTTGGATACTTTTAAGACCAATTCTTTGTAATTGCCAAAAGCATTATCAAAAAGTAGCTTATAATTTTGGAATAATTTTCTACTGTCTTGAACTACCGTTGATTGCAATGGAAGTAAATTATGAAGAAAAAGGGTCATTTTTTCTTGAATCGAAAGCTCCTGGTCGATAAGTCGATTTCCAAGCCATCCACCAAAAGAGCGAAATCTCAGTACGTCAATCGTTTGAATAAATTGGTCATTAACCCAACTACTACCATATGGAATATTTGGATCTGGAGAGATATTTTGATAATTGTTAATCGGAGTGTCATTCAGTGTTTTTTCATTCAAGACTAAATCAACTATACTAGTAAGGTTTAAACTTGATATTTGATTTAAGTAAGCGTTCGATGCGCCAAAAGTAACTCGATTTAAAAAGAAAATGCGTTGCTTTTTACTAAGCGAACCGCTGTATGGCTGAAGTCCTAATGATGATGTAATTGGCATATCATAAATTATCTATCACAAAGATAATTATTTTTTATGAATATGTTAAAAAAATATTATTTAATACTTGCCCATTGGCACCATACATAATTGGGCTATTTACAACCATCAAAAATTTTTTGAATGGACTGATTTTTTTTGTAATTTAATCGAATAATTTATATTTTTTTTCAGAAATAAACATTGAATATCTGAAGTTTAATTAAGTGTCTCTTTTTTAATTTTTAGCAAATGTATCTTTGTATAACTAATTTAATCAATAAATATAAAAATAAAACACTTAAGCCTGAAGTTTTAAGTTGAAGATATATTAGTGATTTATGCGACATCTTTATCACGGTTTGTCTATATAGGAAGAGTGGATGGTGGTATATTATTTTAAGATCTTGAGGATACGAACCAACGCTGATATGAAAAAATCTTCAAAGTCAATCTGCTAAAACGAGCCGAAAACTAATGAGAAACTCCAATAAAAAGTATTGAAAAGGGTATTTCTATTCCCAAGTTCGCTATTTTTTAATATTCTACTATCATCATAATGAACAAATTTATAACCAACACCTGTTTGCATTTTAAAAATTTTAGCAGGCATAAATGCCACTTTAAATTCTGGACTTGCTGTTAAAAATGGCTTCGTATTAATTGTTCTTTTTGTTCCTCCAAGCTCTAAGTCATTTACATTGGATAAAAAAGTACCAATTTTAGCTGATAAAATAAACTGAATGGGTTTTTCTGCTAAAATTACCCCTCCAAACTGTGCTCCCAAATCTGAAGGCGTAATCGATACAATAGAGGATTCGTTTTGAGAAGATAATTTATATAAATTATTTTCATCATAATTTGTTAAAGACGTGGTTTGACTTCCATAATACAATCCTGCGAAATAAACTTTATTTATTATCAATCCACCGCCGCCGTACATCCAGTTTCCTTGAAATCTAGAATTGTGCATGATGTTGTATTCAAGGTAACCATATCCTCCAATTCCATTATCATGAACTTGAGCAAATGTGCTTTTCCCTACTGAAAAAATGGTTATAAGTATTAAAAAGACTGTTTTTTTCATATTGTGAAAGATTAAAAATTAAAATTAAGTATTTTCTCATCTATAGCCATATTTCCGCTAGCATTAGCATTCCATCCAGGCCAAAACATTTGTCCAGAGGTCTTTCCATCAACTACTCGGCCTTTATCAAATTGAATCAAAGTGGTATTGAGGCTCATAGATACCCATCCTGGCTTTTTATGCGCAAACATTGCTTTTGCTTTTGATACAGCATGCGCTTTCATTCCCTCTTTCCATCCCAAAAATTGCATCCCAATATTTGCTATTGCTATTCCTTCTGTTTTTTTGTAATTTTCAATAGATGCTTGATAGTTCATTTCCTGTAACCATTGTTCTTCATTTAAAATGAACCCTAACGATTTGATACCTATTAGTGCTTTTTCAAATTTGTTTGGATAGCCTTGAAGCACTTTTTTTGTAGGATCGTATGGTGTTTCTACATCGGTCGTCCATGCATAACTTTTTTTGTTATAAAACTCAAAAGGTAATGCTTCTTGGTCTTCATAGCCTATAATCAAGTAATAAATAGTAAGTTCGTATGTAGTCGAATTACTAAAAATAGAACATTCGGCACTTCTACAATTTGCTACCCAATTTACATTGGCTCTAAATTTGATTTCATTGCTTTGATTGCTATAATATGGATCATCCAAGTGCATTTCAAAAAGAATTGGTTGGTCTGCCTTTTCTTTTGATTTAATATCAAATCCATTAATTAAGGATTTGTAATTTCCTAAATTTCTAAACCATTCGGGAACTAAAACAGAAAATTCTTTACCTTCATTTAATAATTGCGTTTCTTTACCCGTTACCAAAACTTTTACAGAACCTTGATAAAAACGCAAATTTGGAGACTCTACATAAGAATAATAAATAGAATAAAACGTACTATCGCTCCCCAATCCTGAAGCACTAAAATGTGTACCCTTTGGAATATCATTTTTATCTAGGTGTACATAACTTCCCAGTCGATTGACTCTATGGTTGTAGCTCCATAAATGATTAAATCCTCGCCAAACCATGGCCTTGTTATAACTTTTTAAAGAAGGGTCGGTCGTAATTCCTTGCGAAAAAAGGGGAAGAACATTTCCGAAAATAATGAACGTAAAAAATAGTTTTTTTATCATTTGACTTTTTTTAATGTTTAAAAGAAATAGTTTATTCCAATAGTATAAGCCTCTCTATTGAAAGAAATTGGAAAATCTAGTATTTTTGAAGCGTCCGTATTATTGGTACTTAAAGATTTTTCAAAAATATATTTTTCCAAAACTGCATTATCTATAGTTGCAGCGCCCCCTGTAGTTGCTTTAGTTCTATTGGCTTCGGTATGGAAGGATCTAATATTGTCTTCTTCTGCTTCAATAAATATTCGAATGTTGTCATTGATTTTGTAAGAAATACCTACGCATCCATTGATGCCTAAGTTTAATTGATTCTTAATCTTATATTCGTATTCGGAATAATTTGCATTATTGGCTATATCGGAAACTCTATATATGAATTTGGATTGGTTGTATAAAGGTACCATAAGACCCACTTTGACATAAGGACTTAATTTTCTTGAAATATCTATTTTAAAAATAGTTGTGGGCAAAAAGAGTAGTTGGTTATTTTTTGTACTTGCTGATACCGTGTTTGCATTTGAAATAGAGCTATAGTTGTAATTATACAATCCAATAGTGTTGCCCATCAAATAGCTAAAATTAGCTTCCATTCCAATGTTTTTTGTAAACATTTTTCCTATACCACCATTTATCAATATAGATTCTCCAAGACTGGGCGTGGAATAGAAAGATTGTTCGTTTAATCGATCTAGAGGGTCAAATTGATACAGGCTTTTGTTGGAACCTTTGCTATAGCTTATTGCTAAACGAGAATACCATTTTTCTTTCATAATGGTATTTTGAGCTTCAATTTTTGACACACAAAAAAAGAATATAAATAATATACGGATTGTCTTTGTCATGACTTTGTAAAAAATATTATATGTGAAAATTATTTAAACGAATAATGAATACCAATATTTAACCCTATACAACTATACGAAACGGGATACGCTCGTTGATAATTGGTTGTAGCCGTTGAAATTGTTCCCGAGGTGTTTTCTACAAAAACAATTTCATTTGGAGGAGCTATAGAAGAATTGTTACTATTAAGTGTAGCATTTTTAAATTCACCTTGAATACTTACTTCTTCTGCCTCAAACATTAAGGATAGATTTTTAGATAATGGATACAAAATCCCTAAAGAACCATTAAATCCTCTCATAATAGTGCCATTATATTGATAGGATACAGATTCTGAAATGCCATTAACTTTGAATGTTTCGGCTATATTAGATTGATTCATAAGCCCAATTACAATGCCCGCTTTTGCATATAAATGAAAATTTAATACTTTAGTTTGAGCTACGAGACTGCCAATCGCGTGAAAATTTTTAGAATTAGATGTTTTTGAATATTCCAAAAAGGATTGATTGGTTAAATTTTTATCTGAAATTGTTTTTTGAATCCCTAAAGTATAGGTTCCTGAGACTTCACATCCAAAATTTTTATGAAACATCCACCCTCCAGCTGCTGTAAAGTTATTGCCTCCACCCAATCTTATATAGGAGTTTGAAACTCCATCTTGACTCAATAAATATTCATTTGGGAACGTAGTATATACACTGCCAAATTTATAGCCCGTCAAGCCATATACATAGAATTTATTTTCTCCTTGAGAAAATAAACAATGGTTTGAAAATAAAAACAATATAATAATAATCTTTTTCATGATGTAAAACTAATAACATCATATTATTTCAATACATTTTTTTTATCTAAAATATACGATCTAATTCATTTTTTAAATATATTTTTTGCTTCTAGCTTTTTCAATATTTCAAATTTAATCTTAATTTTAAGGAACTAATTATTTGTGATAATGCCGCATCTTAATATTCATAAAAGCCTAATTTTATTATGATTGTGTTTTTTTATGTTTAATATTTATACCTTAGAAATTGATATTATTATTCTAAAAAAAAACTAAAAACAAAAAATGAAATAACCATTTAGACTCGGAAATACTATTTTTATTTTTTTAACTAAAATAAATGACTTCTTGATTCATGTCTCCGACGAATCGAAAAAAAATACATCTTTTATTTGTATATTATAATAAATAAAATTGGAAAAAAAACATGAGGAATACGTTCAAAACAAAAGTAGTTTTATTCCTTTTTGATATTAATTCATAATTTTATATCTTTGAGATAATTTAATTATAGAATATTTTTTGTTAAGTTGCACCAAACACAATTAGGCTCTTGACATCCATCAAATATATTTTGTTGTACTTTTTCTTTCATCCATAAAATTTGATGTTTCAAGGCGTTTACATCCTCGTTTGAGATGGTAATCACTTTTTTAATATTTTCGCCTTTTTCGGGGAAGATAAAATCAAAACAAACTTGATTGAGTTCTTTATTTGGATGTTTTAAATCAAAAAGCAATTTGTAAAACGTGGCCTGTCTCCAATAATCGCCACCAAATCGTTCTTTTTTACTTAATTCAGTTTGATCTAAATCTTCCGTTTCGGGGCTTGTAAATTTAGTTTTTGCATTTTCATACGAACCTGTTTTAAAATCTTTAATATTTGCTGTATTTGGCGTAATCCACTCTAATTTATCTATTTTTCCATTCAGAATAGTGTCATTCCACATTTCTTCATAATATTGCTCGATTTCATAGTTTTTATTCCAATGTTCTACTTCATTTTTATAATAAATCGGAACAATTTTACGGATATAAGCTGAGTAGTCATCAAATTCTTCGGGAGTTAAAAGATATTTGAATTTTTCAAGATTTAAAAGTGCGCCATCAAGGAGTAATTTTTCAGAGAATTCTTCATTATGATCTTGAACATGTTTGAAAAATGTTTCTAAAGCATAATGAAAAACATTACCGATAGTCATCGCTTTGTTATTTTTTTCAGGAACGTTTAATAATCGAGTAAAATAGAATCGAAGTGGGCACGCAATATAGGTATTTAGCATCGAAACACTCCATTTCATATTTTTGATTTTTTGCTCTAAAAATGTATTGAGATACCATTTTTTAGATTGATTTTCAATGGATTCAGATGTGACAGATAAAAATCGTAAGGCTTGTTGTTCTTCAATTTCAATGGATTGACGCTGAATGCATTCCGCAGGCAATTCATCAATGAAAGGTAAATGTTTATACGCTTTATCTTTTCCTGAAGCATCATTTTTATATTCGCTATAGGATAAATATAAACTTCGATGCGCCCTTGTCAGTGCTACATAAAACAAGCGTCGCTGTTCTTCAAATTCCGTATCTTTGTCGGCTTCCATTTGTTGCTGTATCGATTCGATATCTTCGATATTTTTATACAATACCGTTTTTGGAATCATGATATTATTGGCATTTTTTCGTTCTTCATTATTTCCAAAAAGTATGACTTTGTCAAATTCTAAACCTTTGGAACCGTGTAAAGTCATGATTTGTATCGCATTCGAATTTTTAAATTGTCGTATCAATTTTATCTCAAGTTCTTCTTCAATATATGTATTGATTTGTTGAACAATTTCTTGAAGTGTTGCTTTATTATTTTGTTTTAAATAGTCTTTAAAAAATATATTTAAGGTATTCCATGTTTCAAAAATGGAAAGTGCATTTTGATTTTTTAGCGCATAGGTTCTTAAATTAAGCACATCAATTAGATGATCAAAAAACCGAAGTGGCGGCATTTTTACACTGCTTAAAATAAGATTTTCAAGGGTTTCGAACCAAAATTGAATGTGTGCTTCTAATTTTTGAGTCACTAAGAAATCCCTCAAAGGAATATGCGCTTCTTTTTCTTCTCGAAATGCTTTATAATCGGTCATTAACTTTGAAATATCGATCATTTTAAGTTCAAAAAAATCATAAAAAAGACTTTGAGCTAAAATGTCTTGCGCCGAATTGGGCGAGGCTGCTTCTTTAATAACATAGTTTAAAATTTGTATTAAAGAATGCACAAATGGATCTTCAAGAATATTGAAAGATTTTGTAAACTGATAAGGTAATTTAAGTGTATCAAGATATTTGGTAAATTCTAATGCGGTACTATTTTTCTGAAATAAAACAGCAATATCCGAATATTTAACGCCGCTTTTGCTCCATTTTTCTATTTCTAATGCCCAAAACTGATATTCTTGAGTTCGATTAGGTAATTGATATAACTGAACGAGGTCTTTTACTTGATTGTAATCGGGATTACTCGCTTTCAAATCTTTGTTGAGCGTAATATCTTTAACGATATTTATTATACGTTGTTTATTATTTTGAATTAAAAATGCAGCTGTTTGAAGAATTACAGGAGAAGAACGGTAATTTTCATCTAAAACTATGATGCGTTCTTCGATTTCTGGTTTTGAGAAATGGGAAATATATTTGTTATAAAAATATTGAATATTTTCGATATTAGCTCCCTGAAAACGATAAATTGACTGATCGTCATCGCCTACAATCATAATATTTGGATTTTCGATATCATGACAAAGCCATTCCGCGATTTCTAGTTGGCTACCATTGGTATCCTGAAATTCATCGATCATTATATATTGAAAACGCTCTTGATATTTATACAAAAAGGATTCATCTGTTTTAAAAACTTCAATAACTTTTAATATCAAATCATTGAGATCTATCAAGTTTTTTTTATTTAATTCTTCTTGATATCGTTTAACAATCCCAACCGCTTGTTTTGTTTTTTCTAATCGATGCGCAAAAAGATCCCAATCTTTTTGTTTTAAATCACCTACCACAAAGTCGCCTGATTTTCTTTTGTAGTAATATTTCGGGTCTAATTTTTCAATTTCTATAGCCCGTTCGATTTGAGCTAAAAACGCATCGATCTCATAATTTTCTTTTTTAAAATCGCCAATAAATCGTTCAACATCTGAGATATACGTCTTAAGAGAATATCCAGCTTTCGGCTTTAAAGGCGTATTAAATTCTATTTCTTTAAATAATTTACGGACTAAAATCCGACGATCAAGATCTGAAATCACTTCCATCTCTTCATAATCATTATCATAATAATCGGCTAAAAGCCGACTACAAAGCGCATGAAATGTATAAACAGCGATTTCATTTGCTTTAGCGCCCAAAAATTTGGTTAATCGTTTTTTTATTGCGTGAGCACCCGCTTCAGTATAGGTTAGGCAAAGAATATTTTGAGGTTGAATATCCGATTCTAATAAAATTTTACCAATGCGGCTCGATAAAATTTGTGTTTTACCGGTACCAGGACCCGCAATAACCATAACAGGACCATCGGTTTTTCTTACGGCTTGTAATTGTTTTTGGTTAAGTAATCTAACGGCTTTTATAAAGTCTTCGGCAATGGTATATTTTTCAATATTATCCGAAACTTCAATTCCTAGTAATTTAAAAATCTCTTCCATAATAAGTTATTTTGATTTTGTAGTTAAAGTACAAATATACAGAAGTAAATTGCCAAAATCTGTCGCTAAATTATTTTTATTTTGAAGCAATAACAACTACGAACTCTCCTTTTGGAGGCGTTTTTTTGAAATGTTCAATTAAATCACTTGCGTTTCCACGTTTAGTTTCTTCAAATTTTTTAGAAATTTCTCTACTAATCGAAAGTAATCGTTCGTCGCCAATCCATTCTTTGTATTCTTCCAGAAATTTTACTACGCGATACGGCGATTCGTATATGACAATCGTTCTGTTTTCGTTTGATATATTTTTTATAAATGTTTGTCGTCCTTTTTTATGAGGAGGAAAGCCAAGAAAAACAAATTGACTTAAATCAAATCCACTATTAACCAAAGCGGGTACAAAAGCTGTAGCTCCGGGTAGTGTTTCAATTTTAATTTCATTTTCAATACATTTGTCGATTAAAAGATTTCCTGGATCCGAAATCAAAGGTGTGCCGGCATCTGAAATCAAACATATCATTTTACCTGAAATCAACTCATTAATGTAATGGTCTAAAACCTTGTATTCATTCATTTTATGAAAAGGAGAAAGAGGCGTATTAATTTGAAAATGATCACAAAGTTTTTTACTTTGCCGGGTGTCTTCGCAAAGAATTCGATCTGCATTTTTGAGCATTTCTATGGCTCTAAAGGTCATATCGCTCAAATTTCCTACTGGCGTAGGAACGATAAATAGTTTACCCTTCAATAGCCGATATATTATATTGATATTGCTCCATAATCTTGTTCACTAAAAGTGTTTCGCAAGATTCTTTAACTAATTTTTCTGCTTCTGTGGCATCTTTGGCTTCAATATGTAGTTCGATACGTTTTCCAATTCGTACCTTTTCAATTTCGGTTTGACCAATTTTATGTAAACTATTATTTACTGCTTTACCTTGAGGATCTAGCAATTCGGTATGAGGCATAATGTCGATAGATGCTTTAAATTTCATCGGTTTTATTTTTATGATTAGAGTTAAATATATTTAAAAACAAGAAAGAGCAAATTACATATACAATAACCGCATACGAAAGTGCAATAAATCCAAAATATTGAAAAATAAATGGAGTTGTAAGAAATAAAAATCCAAATGTAAAAAATGTAGGGAAGTTTTTAGAAAGTCCTTTATTGCTATACATTTTAATATCCGAAACTAATAATGTACAAAGAGTAATAATTAATAAAATAAAAAACAAATAATAATAAAGATATGCTTCGGGCTTAATATCTACAAAGTAGAAAAAATGATGAAGCCCAAAAATAAAAACGGCGTTCGTTGGAGTATTTAAGCCATAAAAAAACTTTGGACTACGTGTTTCGTTATTAAATTTGGCAAGTCGAATGGCTGAAAAAACAGCTATTAAAAAAGCAGGAGCCATACTTAAATAAAGCATCCATTCATTTAATTCAATACTATTAATCGATTTTAATAATAAAAAACTAAATAAAATAGAAGGTAAAACTCCAAAACTAACGATATCTGCAAGCGAATCCAATTCTTTTCCTATAGATTTTTGTATTTTTAATTTCCGAGCAACGATTCCATCAAAAAAATCCATTATAAGGCTTATCAAAATGCAATATCCAACGAATTCGGGTGCACCAAAAGCAAAAAGTATTCCAAAGACACCTGATATCAAATTGATAGAAGTGAGTAAATTTGGAATATTATAAATAGGATGACGAAGCATGGATTAAAAATAGTGGGCAAATATAAGGAAAAAATATTAATGTATATTTCGCAAAAATTATATTTCTACAACTTTAGTTACAAAATCAAATTTATCTTTTAGCAAAGTCTCAATACCCGTTTTTATAGTACTTTCTTTTTGTAAGCATGTACTACAGCTGCCACTCATTTTAATCTTCACAACGCCATGTTCATCTATAGATAAAACTTCTACATCGCCTCCATCTTCATTTAAATAGGGTCTTATTTTATCTAAAGCGGTTTGTAAATTGTCAATCGTGTTCATTTATATCAAATCGGATTTATGCAAAGATAACTTTTTTTAGTATTTTACATCTAATTAATTCGTATTTTTGTAAAAAAAATATATGAAGTTGATTTCGCAAACTTTTTATTCACTATCAATTTACAAGAAGGCATGGGATATATTATGGAGTAATAAATTGTCTAAATATATATGGATTTCATTTTGTGTTTCGATAATTATATACGCTATTTTTATATATTTTGGATATCAATGGTATCCTGAAATCAAGCAGTTTTTTATTGAAAAATATCCATTTGAATTTCTAGAGTCAATTATAGTTCCTATCTTAACGCTTGTTTTTTTTATCCTATATATTTTTACTTCATTTCTTATTCTAAAAAATTTACTTTTCGTCCTTTTGTCTCCAGTTTTGAGCAAATTGTCTTTAGACGTCGAGTCTATTTATTTGAATCAAAAAGTTATAGATAATACTTCTTTTTTATATTCAATGTGGCGAGGTTTAAAAATTTCCATTTATATATTGTTTCGTCAATCTTTTTTAGTATTATTTTTATTATTATTTACTTGGATTCCATTTTTAGGACCTATTTTTTCATTAGTTATCCTAACAATTAGTGCTTATTTTTATGGATTTGGCAATTTAGATTATTATCTTGAACGCTATAGAAATACAAATGAAACAAAAATTCTAATAAGACAAAATAAAGGTTTAGCCCTGGGAAATGGAATTGGATTTATTGGAATTATGTTCATCCCATTTTTTGGATTTTTTCTTGCACCAATTTTATCCACCATAGCTGCAACCATTATTGGAATTGAAAAGTTTAACCCAAATTACACATTAGAAGACAACAAAGTAATAAATTAAGGTATTTTTTTGGTTTGATTGAATATTTGGAATTCAAATAACAATTCATCGCTTTTACAATTCGTTTAAGTTTGAAATAACTTTATCGGCTTGAATAACAATATTATTTCGATAAACTACTTCGGTATAGGCATAAAATTTGATTTTTGGATTTTCTAATTTTACTTCTAAATCCGTATAACCATCACCAATCATAATTTGATTTTCTTTAAAATCAAGTTGATTGATAACGTGACTTTTACCTTTATTATGTGCTAATGGATTTTCATTATCCAAAATAAAATGTTCAAATTGTTGGTCAAAAATCAAGTTGTTGGCAAATACTTTTTCAAAAGGAATTTTTAAAATATAAGCAACCGGTTGAATAATTTCACGAAATCCTCCAGAAATAATGAAGCAGTTGTTTTTAGAAAAAAATGAAATATTATCAAGAATGGATTTGTTTATTTTAGTATGTATTTGATTTTTAATTTCAAATACATCATTTTGATTTATTTTCAAAATTTTTAATCTCTCATTTAAAGCCTTATTAAATGAAATTTCACCATTCATAGCCTGATTTGTAATTTCTTTTATCTTCTCAATTTCAATATCCTTTAGATTCTTGTTTGACGCAATTAAATCAAGTGTTTCCGCATTGATAAGCGTACTGTCAAAATCAAAAAAGTAAATAGTTTTGTTCAATTATTATGATTTATCTTGCATTAATAATGCTTTCATAAAGCCATCAATATCTCCATCCAATACCGACTGCGATTGCGAAGTTTCATAGCCAGTTCGGGGATCTTTTATTAATTGATAAGGATGTAAAACATAATTTCGGATTTGACTTCCCCATTCAATTTTCATTTTGGAGGCTTCAATTTTATCCCGCTGTGCATATCGTTTTTGCAATTCTAAATCGTATAATTGGGCACGGAGCATTTGCATGGCTCGTTCGCGATTGGCTAATTGAGAACGGTCGATTTGGCAAACAACGACAATTCCAGTAGGTTTATGGGTTAATTGTACTTTTGTTTCTACTTTATTTACATTTTGACCTCCTGCGCCGCCGCTTCGCGAGGTGTGCATTTCAACATCCGATTCTTTTAAGTCAATTTCAATGGTATCATCAATCAATGGATATACAAAAACGGAAGCAAAAGAAGTATGCCTTTTGTTATTACTATCAAAAGGAGAAACTCGAACCAGTCGATGTACTCCATTTTCTAGTTTTAAAAATCCATAAGCTAAATTCCCTTCAATTTGAAGCGTTACGGATTTTATTCCAGCCACATCGCCATCATTTCGATCCAATTCGGTTATTTTATAACCTTTTGATTGTGCCCACATCAAATACATTCTCAATAACATCGAAGCCCAGTCGCAACTTTCTGTACCACCAGCACCTGCATTAATTTTAAGTAAAGCGCCTAATTGATCTTCAGGTTCATTTAAAGTAGATTTTAATTCAAGTTGTTCTATATCTTCTTCAAGCACTTTGATCATGCTATTGATTTCATCTTCAACCAATTCGCCTTCTTTTTCAAATTCTTGTAATAATTCAATCTCGTCGATATTATTTTGAATGGCATTAAAAGCATCCAGCCAAATTCGATGGTTTTGGATTTCTTTTTGAATTTTTTCTGCTTTACTACTGTCGTCCCAAAAGTCAGGACGTATCGTAAGTTGCTCTAATTCATTAACTTTAAAATTTCGGTTAGCGACGTCAAAGATACCTCCATAAAGAACCAACGCGTTCTTTTAGAGACCTAAATTGCTCTATATTCATATTGTGATTAATTTATTCATTTATTTGAATTTTAGAAGTTTCAAGATTTAAAACATTGGATAACTTCTTGTATTATTATAAAACCGGACTAAGATTCGTATTTATAATAATCATAGAAACAAAAATATAGTAAAATATCTAACTCATGTGGATTAAATTTTCAAGTGGTAGCTATTTGATGTTTTGTTTGAATTCTAATTGAATAAACAATTGATTTTTAAAACTATTATTTTTAATGATTGAAAAAAGTCTTTTTTTTTTGATAAAAAATCGTTTCGATTAAATTAATAATTCTAAATTTGCTTTTTAATTTCAAAAAAATTATTTAAAAGTATGTTACGTAAAATAGTTTATTTCTCATTATCTTTCTTTGTTTTTGCAATGTTCTCAAATGGTTGTAAAGGTAAAATGAAAACAGTTGGAGGCACTTTAAATATTCATGAATCTGCGGATCCAGATATGTTAAATCCTATTAATTTAAGTTCGGCAAATGCAAGAAGACTGGCTGATATTATGTTTTCTTCAATGTTAAGTCAAGAGCCCGCAGGAAATTTTGATTTAAAGCCTTACTTATTAAAAGAAAGAGCTAAAATTTCAGAAATTACAGAAGGTGAGTTTGCTGGAGGCATGAAGTTAGAAATGGAAATTAAAGAAGATGCAAAATGGGACAATGGTACTCCAATTACAGGTCATGATTATATTTTTACAGTTAAAACAATTTTAAATCCTAAAACAAATTGTGAAAACTTAAAAGGTTATTACGATTGGGTAGGAGATATTGTTGTAGATAGTACAAATCCTAAAAAAATAACAGTTTATTCAAATAAAAAACATTTTCAAATTGAAGAAAATGCGGGTGGTTATGTAATTCCAGAATATAATTACGATGCAGAACAAATTATGAGAAAATTTGCGATGCGTGATTTTAATACAAAAGATAAAATCAATGCATTAAAAACAAATCAAGATATTATCAAATTTGCGACTCAATTTAATAGTGAAAAATTCCAAAGAGATCCTAAATTTATTGTAGGTTCGGGTCCTTACATGCTTGAAAAATGGACAACAGGTCAAGAAGTTGTTCTTAAAAGAAAAGAGAATTGGTGGGGAGATAAATATGCATCAGAAAGAGATTTTTGGGCATTTCCTAAGCGTATTAAAGTGAAAATTATTAATGATAACAATACTGCATTTACAGCTTTAAAAGATGGCCAATTAGACAATTATTGTGCAATTCCTGCAAAAGATTTTAAAGAATTAGAGAAAAATGATAAATTTTTACAAAACTTTAATTTAAATAAAGTAGATCGTTTAACGTACAGTTTCATCGGTTTAAATACGCGTAATGAAAAATTAAAAGATGTTAATGTAAGAAAAGCGCTTGCTCATGCAGTGAATAGAGATAAAATTAATGAAATTTTAGCATTTGGCGAAAGCAAAAAAACGGAAAGTTTTGTTCACAACACACAGCCTCATTACAATAAAGATTTAAAAGAATACGAATTTAATATCAACAAATCTATTGAACTATTGGAAGCTTCAGGTTGGAAAGATACGGATGGCGATGGAATTCGTGATAAAGTATTAAACGGTAGAAAAACCCCATTAGAAATAACGTTTAAATACTCTAAAGATGAAAATACAAAAAATCAAGCTTTGATTATTCAAGAAGATTTTAAAAAGGCTGGAATTAAATTACTTATGGTAGAAAAAGAATGGACGGTATTTCTTCAAGATTTAGATAAATTTGATTTTGAAATGTACCCAGTTGGTTTTACAATGAGCCCTACCATGTCTAATCCTAAGCAACAATGGCATACTTCAAGTGCGGTTCCAGGTGGAAGCAATAATGTAGGATGGGGTAATGCGGCTTCAGATCAGTTGATTGAAGATATTATTTCGGACTTAAATATTGATTCGAGAAGAGAAAAATATAAAAAATTACAAAAAATGATTCATGATGATGTTCCAGTAATTTTTATGTATAATTCAATCAATCGTATTGCTACTAAAAAAACATTCAATGTTGAAAAAATTATGATTAGCCCAGGTGTTCGTTATAATGAATTTGAATTGGTTAAATAATTTTTAAAAGACTCTTTCTTTATGTTTAAATACATTTTAAAACGTATTCTTTATTTTGTTCCAACGCTTGTTATTATTTCTTTGATAACATTTGGATTAAGTAAAGTAACTCCTGGTGATCCTGTAAAATTAGCACTTGGTAATCGAGATAGTGGTGGAGATGCAGGTCAGTCACAAGAAAAAATGGCTAATGAAAAAGCGTATTATGAAAAAGCAGAAAATTTGGGATTAAACCTCCCAACGTTTTATTTTTCGTTAAGTACAATTTCTGAGCCAGATACCATGTATAAAATTATTAAACGTTCTGAAAGAGAAACGCTTGAAGATTTACTTTCTCAATATGGTAACTGGAATGAAATTTCAAATTATTTTTACAATATAAAAGCTATTGAAAATTCGCTTTTTGATATCCCTGTAGATAGTACTATTTTTGAAAATATGAAAGAAGTAAAGCAGCGTCTTAATCTTCTTTATTTGTCTAGCAATGATTTTGATATTACGAATCATTTAAAAGAATTAAAAAATAATACTTCGGATAAATCTGTTCTTGCTGCTTTGAATAAAAGGGTAGAGGCATTAACATTGAGTTATAATAATATTAAATCAAAAAAAACAGTTGCTAAAAATTATATTCCAAAAATTAATTTTTATGGAATTAAAAATCAATACCATCGTTGGTTGTTGGGCGATGCGCCTTGGTTTGGTGAAGCGGCTCCTGGTCAAGTAAAAGGATTTATTCGTGGAGACTTTGGTACTTCATATTTAGATAGTCGTCCGATAGCTAGTAAATTAAGCGATGCAATTCCTTGGACTTTGTTAATGAATGTTTTAAGTATTTTGATTGGCTATTTAATCGCTGTGCCAATGGGAGTATTTAGTGCTGTAAACAAAGGTACCATTTCTGATCGTTTTTCTACTATATTTTTATTTATATTAAATTCTTTGCCGTCTTTTTGGATCGCAACGTTATTAGTTACTTTTATCACTACGGATGAATATGGAATGAACTGGTTTCCAACATACGGTTTAGGAGAAGTAGATGATGAAATGGGATTTGGAGAAGTTTTTGGAATTCGAGCGTTTCATTTAGTTTTACCTGTATTTTGTTTAACGTATGGAGGCATTGCTTACCTATCACGTCAGATGCGAGCGGGAATGCTTACAACGCTTAGTCAAGATTATATTAGAACAGCAAGAGCCAAAGGAAATAATGAAAAAACGGTTATTTGGAAACACGCATTTAGAAATTCATTAATTCCTATTATTACAATCTTTTCAGCAATATTCCCAGGGATGATAGCAGGAAGTTTTATACTTGAAGTTATTTTTAGTATCCCAGGTATGGGAAAATTATCCTATGAAGCTTTGGTAGCAAGAGATTTTCCAATGATATTTACGGTTATGATGTTATCTGCGATATTAACTTTAATTGGAAATTTGGTAGCTGACATTATGTATAGTATTGTTGATCCAAGAATTTCTTTTGAAAAATAAAAATTAAAAAGGCCTCGTAGTTCAACTGGATAGAATATCAGATTTCGGCTCTGAGGGTTGAGGGTTCGAATCCTTCCGAGGTCACTTTTTTAATGAAACGTATTAATTATTTTAACATTGGTGGTGTTCCAGAACATTTTAATGTGCCATGGAAAAAAGCAATTGATGAGGGTATTTTTTCTTTAAAAAATATCGAATTGGATTGGCATGATTATCGAGGCGGTACTGGAGATTTAATCAAAAGTTTAGCCAATAAAGAGTTGGATATCGCTATTATGCTTACTGAAGGCGCTGTTAAATCAGTAGCCGAAGGAAATTCTTTTAAAATAGTTCAAATTTATGTAAACTCGCCGCTTGTTTGGGGTGTTTATGCATTTCATAATACCACTTTAGGTGCGCTCCAAAGTTTAAAAGAAGCGCCTCGTTTTTGTATAAGTCGTTATAATTCCGGTTCGCATTTAATGGCATATTTACTTGCCGAAAAATATGATTGGCAACTTACAAATAATCATTTTATCGTTGTAGACCATTTTTTAGGCGCATTAAAAACCATGCAAGAAAATCCTAATTATTTATTTATGTGGGAACGTTTTATGACTAAGCCTTATGTAGACAGTCAGCAATTTGTTAAACTTGACGAAATCGCTACGCCATGGCCGTCTTTTTCAATAGTAGTTCGACAAGATTTTTATCAAGAACATCAAGAAATTATTGAATTAATGATCGCTCTAATTCAAAATTATTGTTATAAATTTAAACAAAATACCATAGATTCTATAGAATACCTTGCTTCGTATTTCAATTTTTCTATTCATGATATGAAAAATTGGCTCAATGAAACCGATTGGAATTATTTTTATGATCATCCAAGCCAAAAATTAAAACCTGCGTTTGATTTTTTAGTAAAACATCAAATAATCAAAAATTTTAGTATCTAAATTAATTTTTGAGATAATTATAAATAAAAAAAGCATTTTAAAATTAAAAGGATTACCTTTACATAAATTTTTAATTATTTAACACCAACACAATGGAAAAACATCAAGGTACTGTCAAGTTTTTTAATGTAGAAAAAGGCTTCGGATTTATTAAACATGACAATTCAAACACTGAAACTTTTGTTCACAAAAGCGCTTTAAGAAGAATTATTAAAGAAGGCGATGTTGTAGAATTTGAACTACAACAAGGTAACAAAGGAATGAATGCAGTAAACGTAGAAATAATAGGCTAATATTTTTTTTATTATATTGTATTAGAAGCCATCTCCTTGAGGTGGCTTTTTTTATACAGAGAAACTTTCACCGCAAGCGCAAGTTCTTGCTGCATTTGGGTTGGTAAAATGAAATCCTTTTCCATTGAGTCCATCTGTAAATTCTAAAGTAGAGTTACATACATATAAAAAACTTCTTAAATCCGTACAAAGTTTAATGCCTTTGTCTTCAAAAAACTGATCGTCGGGTTGCTCGGTATGGTCAAATTGAATATCGTAGGTCAGACCACTGCATCCACCACCTTTTACAGAAATTCGTACAAATGTTTTTTCTGAATGTTCTTCATCTTTTAAAATTTCTAAAATCTTATCTTTTGCGACTTCCGATACAAATACCATGTTTCTTTTATTTTTATAAACAATGAAAGTGAAAAAAAAGTTTTAAATTAAGCTGTAGTTTTCAATTTTAGTTTTCGATAATTCCAAATTCAAAATGATTTTTTTTTCCATATTCGATAATCATAGGAAGTATATTTTTTAAATTATGAAACGATTTTTTATTATCATGAAGTACTATTATATCTCCGTTTTTTAATTTTTTAAGAAAATGATTTATTTCGGATTCAGAAATGATTTTCGGTTTGTAATCACCTATCATTTTATTCCAAAAAATAATTTTGAATTGATTTTTTATCGTTTTGTAAATGGCGGGAGTAATTCTGCCATATGGAGGTCGGAATAAATTGGATGCAATTTGATTTTTATTTTTTAAAATATTTTCTAGGTATTGATTTTTATCTGTTCTCCATCCATCAAAATGTTCAAATCCATGATTACCTATTTGATGCCCTTTAATATTGTATAATGGCAAGAATTCTGGATTTTTTACAATTTCATTACCTAAAAGAAAGAATGTTGCTTTAATTTGATGTTTTTCAAGAATTTCAAAAACCCAAGGTGTGATTTCAGGTGTTGGGCCATCATCAAATGTCAAATAAATCATTTTTTTGCCCAAAACTGGCAAACTAAAAATAGCTTTAGGAAATAATAGCAATCCAATTTTTGACAAGATCATATGACAAAAGTATAATGATTTTATTGAAGTAGTAGAATATTTTTAGACGCATTCCAGCGTTATTTCTTAACTTTGTTTTTTATTTATTTTAGCCTTATGAGATTTTATTTTTTAGTTGTTATTATACTTTTTTTTGTCAATGATCTTGCTTCACAGCGCACCAGAGGTCTTGCCAATATGTCAAAGGAAGAAATTGAAGCCAAACGAAAACAAGACTCCATTGATAATTTATACAAAGATTTTGATGTAAAAGATTATTTGCTTAAGCTTAAAGAAATCAAAGCTAAAAATGATTCGACGCAATTGAACGCAACTTTAGAAATGTTAAATGCACACAAAGGTTACGAAGATACGGTAAAACATTTATTTATTCAAGCGTCAACATTGTCCGTTTTACCCAATCATATCAAAAAATACAGTAATTTAGAACAAATCACTTTGCGAAGATGTAAATCATTAAATTTAAATGATTTATTTGAAAAAGTTAAGGATTTGCCTAAATTAAAAGTTTTAAGTATTGAATTTAGTGAAAAAACAGAAATTCCGAATTCTATTGGCTTATTAAAATATCTAGAGGACTTGAATTTGGAAGGCAATAAAATTGAAAGTTTACCTGATTCATTAATTTTACTATCGAATCTTAAGTCCATCAACCTAAGAAATAATATTAATCTTATTGAAGAAAATGCTTTTTTAGTTTTGTCTAAATTAAAAAATCTTAAATCGATTCAATTTTCGGGAAGTCGAGTAGCTTCAATTCCAAAATCCATAGGAGATTTTAAAAGCTTAGAAACTTTGGATTTGTCTAAGAATTTAATTACAGAAGTTCCTGATGAAATTTCGAATTGTAGTACTTTAAAATCTATAGATTTATCATATAATAAAAAATTAAATCCAACTACTACTTTAGTAAAGTTGTCTCAAATTAAATCTTTGGAAAATTTGGTTATTCAGTCTTCTGGAATTTCTGAAATTCCTGCTACAATAGGGTTGCTTTCTAATTTAAAAAACTTAAATCTAGAAAATAATCCAATTAAAAAAATACATGAAGACATTGGAGGTTGCAAGAATTTAGAAATGCTTTTGTTAGGTTCGGATTGGGTGACCAAAGAACGCATGGAATTGAAATCGCTTCCAAAAACGATTGGTGATTGCAATAAACTTAAATATTTGAAATTGTCGCTATGTTCGATTTCAGAACTTCCTGCAACATTTAACCAATTACAAGCATTAGAATATTTAGATTTAAGTTGGAATCAACTTTCTTTTATACCAGTTCCATTATTTGATCTAAAAAATTTAAAATACATCAATTTGTCATTAAATAAAATTGAAAATCTGCCAGGTAATTTTGTAAACTGGTCTTATAGTCTTGAAGAATTGCATCTTGCAGCTAATTTTTTTGCTCCTGCCAAAGAAAAAATCAAATCATTACCTCAAAATCTAAGTCAATTAAAAAAACTGAAAGTCCTAAATTTAAGAGATCAGATTATTGAAACATTACCTTTAAATGTATTCAATCAACTTAAAGAATTAGAAACATTAAACCTAATGGGTGGGATTTTACAATTTATTCCAGATGATATAACCACATTAACTAAATTGAAAAACTTGAATTTAAAAGGAAATGAATTAAAAAAGTTACCTGAAAATTTATTTTTATTGAACCAATTAGAGGATTTAAATATAGCTTATAATCCAGATTTAAATTTCGATGAAATCGCGTCGATTTTTGAAAAAATGCCATTTATCAAACATTTAGATATCAGTTACAATAATTTTGATCTTGCAACTGCTAAGCAATTACAAAAGAAGATCCCTAATACTAAAATTGCAAAAGATGAAGTAAAGGGTAAGTATGGTCAAGCTGTAGAACGTAAGAAAAAGTAAAAAAAAACTAAATATTTACGTTTCAAATAATTTAAAGGTATTTTTGCACACTTTAAATATAATTTTGTGTTAAGACTTATTTTCCTTATTTCATTTATCCCTTTTTTTGTAAATGCTCAATTTACCATAAGTGGAACAGTTTCAGACAACAAAACGGGAGAAACCTTAATTGGAGCTATTGTTTCTTTAGAAAATAATCCTAAAATTGGAGGTTCTACAAATACGTATGGATTTTATAGTCTTTCGGTAAATGAAGGTATTCAAGAAATTAAAGTTAGATATTTAGGTTATGAAGATTTTATTCAAAAAGTGGAAGTGAAGTCAAATACCCGACTCAATATTTCTTTGATACCTAAAGGGAAAAAAGTAAAAGAAGTAGTTGTGAGCAGTAAAAAGAAACAAAATTTAGTTAATAGTGTTCAAGTAAGTAAAGTCAATGTGGATTTAAAAGAAATTGAAAAAATTCCAGTTATACTTGGAGAGCGCGACGTTTTAAAATCCATTCAATTATTGCCAGGAGTTATGCCGGCGCAGGAAGGTCAAGCTGGATTTGTAGTAAGAGGCGGAAATACCGATCAAAATTTAATTTTATTAGATGAAGCTCCCGTTTATAATGCATCACATTTGTTGGGTTTCTTTTCTACATTTAATAGTGATGCTTTAAAAGATTTAACACTTTACAAAGGGAATATGCCCGCCGAATATGGTGGAAGACTTTCGTCTGTAGTAGATGTTAAAATGAAAGAAGGTAATCAAAAAAGTTATAATTTCGGAGGAGGAATTGGTTTGATTGCTTCAAGATTATTTGCCGAAGGTCCATTAATTAAAAAAGATAAAGGTTCTTTTTTCGTAAGTGGACGACGCACCTATGCGGATGCTTTTTTATTTTTATCGGGAGATAGCGTTGCAAAAAGTAGTACGTTGTATTTTTATGATTTAAATGCAAAAGCCAATTATAAATTTAGTGAAAAAGATAGAATATTTGTATCGGGTTATTTTGGAAAAGATCAATTTGGTTTTGCTAATTTATTTGGAATTACTTATGGAAATACAACCTTTACCAGCCGTTGGAATCATGTATTTAATGATAAATTATTTTCAAATACATCTTTGATTTATAACAATTTCAATTATACGGTAACGCTAAATTTTAATGATTTTGATTTATATGTCAAATCAATATTAAATGATTTTAGTCTAAAACAAGACTTCGATTATTATTTAAATTCTAAAAATCAGTTCAAATTTGGGTTTTTATCCATTTGGCATAATGTAGTTCCTGGTGATGTTACAAGTTCTAATCCTATTGTCGCGCAAAATAGTTTAAGTAGAAGTAATGGTTTTGAAAATGCAATTTATTTTCAAAATGAACAAACGGTATCGGATAAGTTAACGATTAATTATGGGTTGCGTCTTTCAAGTTTTACCGTTACAGGGCCTAATAATTTATATAATATCGATCCTAATGGAGAAGTCATTGATACACAGAAATTAAAGAATTTTGAGTTCGGAAGAACTTATATAAATCCGGAGCCACGTATTTCTGCAAATTATAAATTGTCGGATTCTAGAGCATTTAAATTAGCGTATTCAAGAAATGTTCAAAATTTACATTTATTGAGCAATACGTCAGCTTCTAGTCCTACCGATCGTTGGGTTTTAACAACCAATAATATCAGACCCGAAATTAGTGACCAAGTCTCAGGAGGTTATTTTTTTAACTTTGGAGATGGCGAATGGGAAGCTTCGGTAGAAACGTATTATAAATGGATGCAAAATCAAATAGATTATAAAACTGGGACACAATTAAGAGCAAACGAAACGGTAGAAAAAGATTTAGTTTTTGGAGATGGGAGAGCTTACGGTATTGAGTTTTTTCTTAAAAAAAGAGTGGGCAAATTTACAGGTTGGATTAGTTACACCTTAGCAAGAACGGAACGAAGATTTGATGCCATTGATAATGGAAATTGGTTTGCTTCTAGATATGACAGAACGCATGATTTGAGTGTTGTAGCCATGTTGGATATATCAAAAAAAGTAAATATATCGGGCAATTTTGTTTTATATACGGGTAATGCTGTTACCTTTCCTACTGGAAAAGTTCCAATTCAAGGAAATTGGTTTACCACATTTAATGGACGAAATTTAGATCGTTTTCCAACATACCATCGAATGGATTTGTCATTAAATTGGAATTTGAAAAAAACAGAAAAGTTTGAACACGGACTTAATTTCTCTATTTATAATGTTTTAGGAATTAAAAATGCCTATTTAATTAATTTTAAATCGGACGACTTTGGAAATACGTATGCCGAAAAAACATATTTATTCCGTTTTGTTCCTTCAATAACCTATAATTTTAATTTTCTTCATACTCCAAAATCGAAATAATTATGAAAATATTAAAATCAGCTGAAACGCTTTTATTGTATTTTATACTCTTTTTTTTATTATTGATTTTTTCATGTACCGAAAAAATGGATGTTCAACTTGGAGATCATAAAACCAATTTAGTTATTGAAGCCGAAGTAAGTGATTCAGACTCAGCATATGCCATGTTTTATTTGTCTCAACCATTTAATTCAAATACAAATCCAGTGGTTGTAATACCAGATACTGTTTTAATAACCGACGACAAGGGTAATCGTTTTGATTTGAAACCAAATGCATTAAATATCTACAAAGCGGATGTTTTAGGAAAAGAAGGTACAACGTATTATCTAAAAGTGGTTTATAATGGAAAAGAATATACTTCTCAATCTACAATGCCACAAAAAGTTTCTATTGATTCCGCTTATAGCTGGCAGTTTTTTGGAACTCAAAGTAATGAGAGGGTTTTAGCGATTCGTATTCAAGATCCTGCAAATCAAAAGAATTTTTATAGATATTTTAGTAGTTTATCAAAATATAAATATGTTTTTGAAGATAAATTAATTAATGGTTCTCGATTTAGCTTAAACGCTGGTCGTGATTTAGTAAAAGTAGGAGATACAACTACGATAACTTTATTAAATATTGATAAAAATAATTTTGAATATTGGAATGTATTGATTCAAAATGGAACCTTGTCGAACAATCAATCTGCGGCTCCAGCCGATCCGCGTTCAAATATTCAAGGTGGTGCTTATGGTTATTTTAGTGCACATAGTGTTTCAAAACAAACGTTTGTAGTTAAGTAAAGATGAATAAATCTATTGTAATAATTGAAAATACTTATTTTACGGTAATTTCATTAAGAATGGAAATTATCAATCATCTAAAAAAAAATGGATTTAATGTTTATATTCTATCCTCTGGCGATTCAAATGATAAAGCCTTTTTAGAAAGTCATTCATTAATCGTTTATGATATTGGAAAATTGGTTTCCAATCCTTTATCGCTTTTGAGATATTGTTTTTTAATGTATCGAAATTTAAAAGACATAACTCCATTAATTTTATTTACATTTACCATTCGACCTAATATTTTTGGTAGTTTGATAGGTCGTTTATTAAAAATTCCTGTTGTTAGTAACGTTACCGGAATCGGTCCTCTATTTGAAAATCAATCTTTAGTTTATAAGTTTTCTCGATTTTTATATCGCTTTGCATTTAAAAAAAATCAAAAGGTTTTCTTTCAGAATCCAATGGATTATAATGTATTTTTAAGTCATCATTTTGTTGATGAAAATCAAGTAAAATTACTTCCCGGTAGTGGTGTGGATACCGAATATTTTTACCCTTCACCAAAAAATACAAATACCGAAACATTTACATTTTTAATGATTTCTAGATTAATAAAAGATAAAGGAGTCATTGAATACATTGAAGCCGCAAGGATAGTAAAACAAAAACATCCCAATGCGATTTTCCAAATTCTTGGTCCTTTTTGGTCTCAAAATCTAAAACAAAATACAATTACTAAAGAACAAATAGAAAATTGGGAAAACGAAGGTATAATTACTTATCTAGGGCAAACATATGATGTTAGGCCATTTATTGCTGCTTCAGATTGTATTGTTTTACCTTCATATCGTGAGGGAAATGCTAATGTATTGATGCAGGGTGGGAGCATGGAAAAGCCTTTAATTGCTTCTGATGTTATTGGATGCAATAATTTGATTGTTGAAAATGAAACGGGGTTTTTAGTGGAAGTAAAGTCTTCGATATCTTTAGCTAATGCCATGATTAAAATGATTGAACTTTCAGAAGAAAGAAGAACCGAAATGGGGAAAAATGCTCGAAACTTTATGAAAGCAAATTATCCAAAAAGTGCGGTTTTAAATGCGTACGAAGAAGAAATTTCAAGAAATTAAATTCTTTGACTAAACGATTCAGAAAGTAATATTCCAGCCGAAACAGATACATTTAAGGAGTCAAAATTATCTTGATGCATCGGAATCGTAATTTGTTCCGTCAATAATTCCAATGTTTTATAATGCATTCCAAGTCCCTCGCTTCCTAAAACTAAAATAGTTGGCAACGACCAATCAACTTTTTTAAAACTAACTTTCGACTTTTCAGTTGCACCAAGAATTTGCATCCCACAATCTTTAAAATAACGAAGTGTGTCTAAGGGGTTTTCTGTTCTACAAATAGGAATATGCATCAAAGCACCCGCGCTTGTTTTTTGAGCATCGGCCGAAACCGTTACCGAATTTCTTGAAGGTAATAAAATGGCATCCACTCCAAAACACAATGCACTTCTACTTATTGCACCAAAATTTCGAACATCCGTTAAGTGGTCTAAATATAAAAATAAAGGCGCCTTTCCTTCATCAAGTTTTAAGTTATAAATATCGTCAATATTTTGATATTCAAATTCCGAAATAAAAGCTATAATTCCTTGATGATTAATCTTTTCGTGCTGGTAAAATGGATAAAGAATATAATTGATTTTTTCAATAGGCACTTTACGAATAGGAATATTTGCCTGAAGTGCTAATTCATAAATTTCTTTAAAATCTTTGGCTTGAGCCGTTTTTGAAATGTAAATTTGATCAATACTTGAGCCTGATTTTAAAGCTTCGGTTAATGTGTTTTTTCCAAATAATATATCTTTTTTTTTCATGAATTTGTTTTAATTATACTCAGTTACTTTTATAGGTGAAATTTTTGTTAGCCAAATCATTGGGATCAATAATGTGAAATAAGAAACCAAAATGCTTATTAAGTTAATGAAAATGACGGAAATCCAATCAATGTATATGGGCGCTTTATCTAAATAATAAGTAGCCGGATCTAAATTAATCGGATGCCAATTTAATTGAATATAAGCAATTATAAATGCAATCCCATTCCCCCAAATGACCCCTGTTAAAATGGTTTTTGAAAGTTGTATAAAAAATATTTTATATAGCCATCGGTTCGATGCTCCTAAAACTTTTAAAAGTCCAATTGTTCGTGATCTCTCTAAAATATATATACTAATTGTATTTACAATATTAATCATCGCAACGAGCATCATGATAATAAAAATAATCGTTTCATTTTGCGACATTAATTTTAACCAATCAAACAATTGAGGAAACAATTCATAAATCGAAGTAAAGTGAATATCCGACGATATGGTTGATAAATCATTTATAGTTTGCTGTATTTTATTTTTGTCAAATAATGAAATTTCTACCGAACTTATAGAGTTTTCGGGCCATTGATTTAAATCTTGTACCATTTTTAAATCAGTAAAAATGTGTTGATCGTCAAATTCTATAATACCAGAGCTAAATATTCCTTTTATATATCCTTTTTTTGTAATATGATTTTCAGCTAAAAAACTTAAATAAATTGAATTTCCAAGCTTTGTATCCAATTTTTCTAACATTGACTTTGAAATAAAAACTGGAATATCATTAGAGTCTATTTTATTATTTGAGATCGATTTTATTACAATCTTATTTAATTTATTAATACCATTTTTATCAATACCTTTAAGGATTAATCCTTCGATATTATCATTATTTTTTATCAAAACGCCTTTATGAGCCGTTCGATGTATTGACTTTACATTGCTATGATTTTGAATTATTTGTAAATCTTGATTTGAAATTGAAATCGGATTTTCATTAAAATTATAAGCCATAGAATAAGGAATAATATGAATATTAGACCAAAAATTGATTATCTTTGCTTCGATTTCATATTCAAAGCCTTTTATAAAAAAAGAGGCAAGAAGAATCGTAGCAATACAAAGAGAAATGGATAATTTATTAATAAAAACAATTGAAAAACGAAACTTTCCGTTCTCTTTAACGTTGCTTAACAATCTTTTTATTGAAAATGGAGTCTTATTCATACAATTTAGCAAAAGTAAATATAAAATAAACAAACGCTTATGATTTTTTTAAAACAAACGCTTTTATTAATTGCTTCATTTTTTTTTATTTTTGATGTTCAAGCTCAAATCATTCCTGGGGCTCTTCAATTAGATGAATACATTCCTTTGTTAACTAGAGGTAAAGTAAAAGTTGGTGTAGTATGTAATCATTCGAGTTTAGTCGGTAAAACGCATTTGGTAGATACTTTAGTAAGCATTGGTATTGATGTAAAACGTATTTTTGTTCCCGAGCACGGTTTTAGAGGAGATGCCGATGCAGGCCAAAAAGTGGAGAATCAAAAAGATGAAAAAACGGGTATTGAAATTCATTCCTTGTACGGCGATAAATTTAAACCAACGGCTACCAGTTTTTTAGATTTAGATTATATCATTTTTGATATTCAAGATGTTGGTGTTCGTTTTTATACCTACATCTCAACGTTACAATATGTTATGGAAGTAGCAGCTCAAACCAATAAGTTTTTGATTATACTTGATCGTCCAAATCCAAATGGACATTATATTGATGGACCAATTTTAGAATCTAGTTTTACTAGTTTTGTAGGTATGCAACAAATACCTATTGTTTATGGAATGACCATAGGAGAATATGCTAATTTTCTTAAAAACGAAAAATTACTTGAAAACAAAGTACAACCAAAAATGAAAATCATAAAATGTCTTAATTATGATCATAAAATGAAAGTTTCACTTGATGTGCCGCCTTCACCTAATTTAAAATCAGATTTGGCCATTGCATTGTATCCAACATTATGTTTATTTGAAGGAACAAATGTTTCAGTGGGACGAGGCACTGATAGACCATTTGAAATGATAGGAAGCCCATTTATGGATGCTCAAAAATATACATTTCAGTTTACACCGGTTTCAAAAACAGGTGCTTCTAATCCAATGTATAAAAATAGACTTTGTTATGGAAAAGATTTTGCAGATTATACTCCAAAAAATGGTATTGATTTAGAATTATTAGTAGAAACATATAAAAAATGGACCAATACCAATCCTCCATTTTTTACTTTAAAAAATAACTTTTTTGATAAACTTGTAGGAACGGATAAGTTAAGAAAAATGATAACTTCAGGTCGCCCAGTTGATGATATTAAAAAATCGTGGGCTTATGATTTAGCAACATTTAATAAAATTAGAAAAAGACATCTTTTATACGATGATTTTGAAGATTTATATAATCGTTAATTCCTTTTTTTTTACATTTGCATTCACATTTATTTGAATTTTTAAAAAATGATAAATATTAAAGAACAATCTTCAGAAATGCCTTCTTTTTCGTCAGAAATTATGTCAGAAATAAGTCGAATTATTTCGCAATATCCTGAAGGTAAACAAAAAAGTGCGTTGTTGAGAGTTTTGCATATAGCTCAAGAAAATTGTAGTGGCTGGCTTAGTGTTGGTACAATGAATTATGTAGCTCAAATATTAAATATTAAGCCTATTGAAGTATATGAAGTAGCTACTTTCTATAGTATGTATAACTTAAAACCTGTAGGCAAATTTGTTTTTGAATTTTGTCATACCGCAACGTGCGAACCTAAAGCGAAACCCATTATTGAATATACTTGTAAAAAATTAGGTATTCAATCGGGGCAAACAACTTCAGACGGAATGTTTACAATTAAAGAGGTAGAATGTTTGGGCGCTTGTGGATATGCTCCAATGATGCAGCTAGGTCATTCGTATCAAGAGTATTTGACTAATGAAAAAATGGATACGATTATTGAAAAATTAAGAACTAAAGGCTCACTTTAATCCTTTTTTTCGATTACATAAAAAACGCAACTCGTTAAAAAATCTCTTAAATAAGGAATTTTCGAAATAAATTTATATTGATCTTTAGCTTCAATGCCAAATTTATATTTATAAATCGGATTGATTAAGAAATGCTTTTCTGCTATGATTTTATAATTTGTTTTAAAAACAATACTTTTAAATCGGTTTATCGAAATTCCAGTTTCTTTTATTTCCATTAATCCTTCTATATCTTCATTAAATGCTTTTAAAATCATACGATATAAAAAAGCAGGTAAAATGTGAAAATAAGGCAATCTTGACAAAAAAGGATTTCTACAGATTTGTTGATGACCACCAAAAGGCATATTGAATGGAGGAAATCCAAAAAATATTTTTCCTTTAGGTTTTAAAAATTTTCTAAATTGGATTAAAACTTTTTCTTGATCGTGAATATGTTCAATCACATCTTTTAAAACAATTAAATCAAATTTATTAGAAAATTCGGATTCAAAAGATGGGTCATAAATGTTTTTATCAATAATATCTAATTTCCCACTTTCTATATATTCGCTAAGAAATTCTTTAGCCGTTTCGGCTCTACTTTTTTCAAGCTCTACACCAATCCCATCACAACCTTTTTTTATAAAAGCTTTGATTACGCCGCCTTCGGCACAGCCGACTTCTAAGACATGAAGTCCAGCTTCAATAGGAAAAACGGTTTCTATAAATGGAATGACATATTCTTCCGTATTTATGGTTTGTATTTCAAAATACCTTTTTTTATCTTTATGAAACTCAAACATGAATAACTTTTTATGGCTGTGGGTAAAATGGAGAAATCATAAGATATACAATAACTCCGGTTACGGCTACATATAACCAAATTGGAAAAATTAATTTGGCGATTTGACGATGTTTTTCAAATTGTTTGGAAAGCGCACGGTAAAGTGTAAGCAAAATAAATGGAAAACTAACCGCAGCTAATATAATATGAGTAAATAAAATAAATAAATAAATCCATTTTACCATTCCTTCACCTTTATATATCGTATTTTCACTAATTAAATGATAAAATACATAATTGATCAAAAATACAAATGAGAAAAAACAAGCAATGTAGATGAAGTTTTGATGCATGCTTATCTTTTTATTTTTAATAGCGATTAAAGCAAATATTAAAGAAATGGAAACTATAGAATTACAAATTGCATTCAGTTTTGGAAGTTGATAGATGTCAAAATTAGGATAAGCTGATTTAAATGCGCTTTCGAAACCCGGAAAGATATACATAAATCCAACTAAACCCAAAACAACCGAAGTTAGCAGTGTTATTACAAGTCTTGCTTTTTTTTCTGATACGTTCATTGTATTTTTTTTTTGCAAATTTAGTTGGATTAAATTAAACGAAGTTGTAATTTTTATTTTAACATATAAACGAAGATTATTAGAAGAAATAAATAAACTCATTTAACAAAATAAAAAAACTTTTTGTAGGTTTGCACCTTCATAAATATATTAAAAAATGAGTAAAAATATTAAAACTAAATCTACAAAATCAACGACAAAATTGGATCTTAAATTGATGTCAAAAATATGTGAAACACCTGGAGCACCTGGATTTGAACAGCCGATTCGCGAAGTTATTTTAAAAGAAGTAGCGCCTTATGCTGATGAATTAACGGTGGATCCAATTGGAAATATTGTTTGTGTTATTAAAGGAACGGATTCTTCACAAAAAGTGATGGTTCCTGCACATATGGATGAAATTGGTTTTATTGTTACTCACGTTGATACCGAAGGATTTCTTAGGTTTCATACTTTAGGTGGTTTTGATCCAAAAACATTAACTGCGCAGCGCGTATTGGTGCATACCAAAACGAAAACATTAGTTGGAGTAATGGGAAGTAAACCAATCCATGTAATGACTCCAGAAGAACGAACCAAAACGCCTAAAACAACGGATTACTTTATTGATTTAGGAATGACTAAAGAAGAAGTAGATAAATATGTAGAAATTGGAAATCCAATTACTAGAGAGCGTGCTTTAATTGAAATGGGAGATTGTGTAAATTGTAAATCTTTGGATAACCGTATTTCGGTTTATATTCTTATTGAAGCCATTAAAAAACTTAAAGGACAGAAATTACCTTATGACTTGTGCGCTGTTTTTTCGGTTCAAGAAGAAGTAGGATTAAGAGGCGCTTCAACAGCAGCCCATTACTTAGATCCTGATTTTGGAATTTGTTTAGATACCACGATTGCATTTGATGTTCCGGGCTCGGCAGCGGATAATAAAATTACCAAATTAGGAGATGGAACGGCTATTAAAATTATGGATGGTTCGGTTATATGCGATTATCGAATGGTTGAATATATGAAACAACTTGCTAATAATCATCAAATAAAACATCAAATGGAAATCTTAACTGCAGGTGGAACGGATACTGGAGCCATGCAGAAAATGGCTAAGAATGGTTCTATCGTAGGTGCCGTATCAATCCCGACAAGACATATACATCAAGTTATTGAAATGTGTCATAAAGAAGATATCAAGAATTCAATAGATTTATTGGTATTAAGTATTATGAATTTGGATTCATTTGACTGGACGTTTAAATAAAATTTTATATGCCAAAGAAATTTGATTGGAAATCAATAAAAGAATATGGAGATATTCTTTTTGAATATTTTGACGGAATTGCTAAAATTACGATAAATCGCGCTGAAAAACATAATGCATTTAGACCAGAAACAAATATGGATATTCTGGATGCATTGGATATTTGTAGAGAGCGAACCGATATAAACATTGTAATTTTAACGGGTGCTGGCAAAAAAGCGTTTTGTTCGGGAGGCGATCAGGAAGTTAAAGGAAAAGGTGGCTATATTGGTAAAGATGGTGTTCCGCGTTTAAATGTATTGGATATTCATAAAAAAATACGTTCGATGCCCAAACCTGTTATTGCTATGGTAAATGGTTATGCCATTGGTGGAGGACATGTTTTACATGTCGTTTGTGATTTATCAATCGCTTCTGAAAATGCAATTTTTGGACAAACTGGTCCCAAAGTTGGAAGTTTTGACGGAGGATTTGGAAGCAGTTATTTAGCCCGTATTGTAGGTCAGAAAAAGGCGCGTGAAATTTGGTTTTTGTGCGAACAATATTCGGCTCAAGAAGCGATAGCAATGGGTTTAGTTAATAAAGTAGTGCCAATTGACTATCTTGAAGAAGAAACAGTTCGATATGCTCAAACCATTATGAAACGAAGTCCAATGGCAATTCGAATGCTTAAAAGAGCATTTAACGCCGAATTGGATGGACAAGCGGGTATCATGGAATTTGCAGGTGATGCCACCTTGATGTTTTATCTAATGGAAGAAGCACAAGAAGGCAAAAATGCGTTTTTAGAAAAAAGAGACCCAGATTTTCAACAATTTCCAAAATTTCCTTAAGAAGTGATTTCTAAAAAGCTTACAAATGGTGCTCAAATTATTGCTATTTCAAAGCCTAATACTTCTTTAGCCGTTCTAAATATTTTAGTAGCAGCAGGTTCAATAAATGAAACTATAGAAACTGCTGGTGCGGCACATTTTCTAGAACATATGATGTTTGAAGGAAGTAAACATTTTAAAGATTACGATAAAACACTTCAGGATCTTTATGGTGAAAATAATGCGTTTACATGCCAAGATTACACCAATTATTATCAGATTTTACCTTATGAAAATATTGAGAAATCTTTGGAACTAGAAATCGATCGTTTTCAAAATTTAACATTATCTGAAGCCAAATTTCAAACTCAAAGAAATGTAATTATTGAAGAATATAAAGAAACCAGTCTTCAGCCGCCTTTATCTGATTTTTGGCATAAACTTTTATTGAAAGCGTTTCCAAATTCATCCTATAAATGGCCTGTTATTGGTTATTCTCTAGAGCGTTTTAAAAATATAAAAAGAAAAGATCTAATTTCTTTTTATAAATCGAATTATACGCCAGAAAATTTAATATTTACATTGGTTTCGGGGCAAGATTCCTCAGAAATGATCCAAATTTTAGAATCTTATGTATCTAAGTTGACGCCAAAAAACAATAACATTAATCATGAAGTCATAATAAATCGCTCTAAAAAACATGTAAAATCGGTTTACAAAAGAAAAAATATTCAAAATATTTCTTTTTTTACAGCGTTTCATATCGCTGATTTTGGAAAAGAAGGTTACTTTGAAGCCGATGCCATCAGTGATCTTTTAACCAATGGAGAGAGTAGTATTTTATATCAAGAATTTGTAAAAAATAATCCAATTTGTCTTGAAATTTCAAGTTTTATTACAGATAATAAGCATATGAATTTATTGGTTTTCGAAGGAAAATTACATCAAGGCGTTTCTTATGATCGTTTTAAAAACCAATTTGATGATTTACTTAATACATTTAAGAAAGATCTCCCCAATCTACAAAAAATGGAAATGCTTAAAAATAAAGCAGAGACTTATTTTTTATTCAATAATTACAGTATTTTAAATATTGCACAAAATTTTAGTTTTTGGAATTATTGTGATGTTCGCAAAGAAGATATCTTAGATCGATTGCAAAATTTGGACGCTGAAAAAATTAAAAATATTTCCCAAACTATTTTTCAAAATCATAACGAAATTGAGATTGTTTATATTCCTGAAATCGTTTAATTATCTATTATTGAATATATCGATATAAAAAAATAAAGTGAATAAATAAATTAACATTATATTTGCGCTCCGAAATTTAAAAAATGCCCGTTTATTAACAATATGCACAATCAAACTGAAATTAAATTAATCGCAGGAAGAGCATCTCAAGACTTAGCTAAAGCTATTTCTCTAGAAATGGGTATTGAATTATGTGATGTTCAGGTGAATGTTTTTAGTGATGGTGAATTTCAGCCCGTAATTAATGATAGTATTCGCGGTAATCATGTATTTATTATTCAAAGTACATTTCAACCGAGCGATAATTTAATGGAATTATTGATGCTAATAGATGCAACAAAAAGAGCATCTGCGAAATATATAAGTGTTGTAATGCCATATTATGGATATGCTCGTCAAGATCGTAAAGACAGACCTCGAGTGAGTATCGCATCAAAATTAGTTGCCTCAATGCTAACTACTGCTGGTGCAAGCAGAGTAATGACTATGGATCTTCATGCAGATCAAATTCAAGGTTTTTTTGAAATTCCGATGGACCACTTATTTGGTTCTTCTGTTTTCGTTAAATATATTCAAAATCTTGGTTTGGATAACTTATGTATGGCTTCTCCAGATGTTGGAAGCACAAAGCGTACACGTTTTTATGCGCAGCAATTCAATTGTGACATGGTAATTTGCGATAAATACAGAAAAAGAGCCAATGAAATCGCAGAAATGACCTTGATAGGAGATGTAAAAGGTAAAAATGTTATTCTAATTGATGATATCATTGATACTGGAAATACGCTTTGCAAAGCGGCTGATTTGATTATGGAAAAAGGGGCAATGAGTGTTCGTGCTATTTGTACACATCCAGTTTTATCTGGCAAAGCTTTTGAAAATATTCAAAATTCTTCTTTAAAAGAATTGGTCGTAACGGATTCAATTCCGCTCAAAAAAACTTCGGATAAAATAAATGTTATTTCTGTTGCTTCTTTATTTGCAAATGCAATTGAAAATACATTTCATTATAAATCAATACATTCACTATTTACAAATAATATCATAAAATCGTAATAAAAATGGAAACCTTAAAAATTGAAGCAAAAAAAAGAGAACAAGTAGGCAAAAAGTCTTGTAAAGCAACTCGTAGGGAAGATATGGTTCCTTGCGTAATGTATGGAAGTGGCGAAAATGTTTCTTTTGCAGTAGATTATGTCAGTGTAAGTAAAGGTATTTATACTGATACATTTGTAGTTTTTGAACTAAATATTGACGGCTCTAAGTCTAAAGCTATTGTTAAAGAGTTACAATTCAGTCCGACAACAGACCGAATAATGCATATCGATTTCCAACAATTAGTTCCTGGTAAAAAAGTTAAAACTGAGGTTCCTTTAATCACTAAAGGTTTCTCTAAAGGTCAACAAGCAGGAGGAAAATTAGAAGTAAAACAGCGTAAAATTAAAATTAAAGCGGATGCGGATAAAATCCCAACTTCTATAACAATCGATGTGACTCCTCTTGAATTAGGGAAATCTTTAAGAATTAGAGATATCATCACTGATGGTTATGAAATTTTAAATCCAACTTCTTTACCAATTGTATCTATAACAATTCCAAGAGCATTAAGAAGTCAGCAAGCCGCTGCAGCTGCAGGTAAAAAATAATTACTAAATTCTTTTTTAATACATAAAAATCTCTTTAGAAATAAAGAGATTTTTTTTTGTAAAAAAGTTTTATCTTTACCATCATGAAATTATCAGCTAGTGTTTTTTCTTCTAAAAATAAAGAATTACTCGAAGTAATTCATGATTTAGATTTATATCAAATTGATTTTTGTCATATAGATAGTATTGAAGATTCATCGGTATTCGAAAAAATTGATTTAATAAGTCAAAATTCATCAATTCCGATTGATTTGCATTTAATTACGAATAATCCCTTATTTTATATTGAAGAAATAAAAAGTAGAGATATAAAACAAGTTTCCTTTCAATATGAAAACTTGCCAAAAGATTTTATTTTTCCAAAAATGAATGATACCAAAATTGGTTTAGCAATTCATATTCAAAATCAAAATATAAATGAAATAATTAGTTTATATAAAAATCAATTGGATTATTTTTTACTAATGATGACCACTCCAGGAATTAGTGGAGGATTATTTGAAATTAAAAATTTAAAATTGATTCATAATCTTGTTCAGGAATATCCGAATGTCATTTTTCAAGTAGATGGAGGCGTGAATAATGATATAGCATATATTTTAAGAATTTTTGGAATTGATACAGTTGTTATAGGAAGCTACATGATGAATCATGAAGATTTAGGAGCGGCAGTATTAAATCTAAAAAGTAAATCCTCTTCATCAGATATTTTAGTCTCTGATTTTATGATTCATAGAGCATTTTTACCAATACTAGATATTGAAAAATCTTGTATTAGAGAAGTACTTATTGAAATGCAAAAAACAAAATTGGGAATTGTTTTTTGTGAAAATAATAATAAATTTGAAGGAATAATTACGAATGCAGACATAAGAAAATATTTATTATCAAATAATTATAATCCAAATGACTCTATTCTTAAGTGTTTAAATCAAAATCCAAAAAAAATATTAGAAACTTTTACAATTAAAAAAATGTTAGAGTACATAAATGATTGCGAATTTCCAATATTGGTATTGCCTATTTTAAATAGTGATAATCATCTTTTGGGTGCCATTTCATTTCATAAATTATTAAAAAGTGATTAAGTTATATGATTTTACATATTAAAAAAAATGCTCCTTTACAATTACTTTTGGATTTTTACAAAGCTGCTTATTTTGAAGCAGAGGAAACTTATGTTTTAATTACATCTTCTTCAGTTAAAGAAATAGAAACTTCTCATAAAGAATATGTAGATTATAATAAAACTTTTGAATCGGATATACAACTTGCAAGCAAAGATTATATTACGAAACGATCTATTCAAATTGGTGATATCCTAATTGGTGGTCAATCAAATAATACTTTAATGATTACCGGGCCTTGTAGTGTAGAAAGTATGGAGCAGATTGAAACATCCGCACAATTTTTGATTAAAAATAATATCAAAATTCTTAGAGCGGGTTGTTTTAAACCAAGAACTTCTCCTTATACTTTTCAAGGACTTGGAAGTAAAGGTTTGGATATGTTAGTTGAAATGCGCGAAAAATATGGACTAAAAATCATTACAGAAGCTAAAGATGCCACACATATTGATGAAGTCATTGAAAAATCGGATATTATTCAAATAGGTGCTAAAGCGATGTATGATCATGGAATTTTAAAAGCTTGTTCTAAAACACAAAAACCGGTTTTGATTAAAAGAGGTTTTGGTTCAACGTTGCAAGAATTTGTTCAGAGTGCTGAGTTTGTATTAAGTGGAGGGAATCCAAATGTTATGCTGTGTGAGCGTGGTATTCGTACATTTGAAAATAAAACGCGCTTTACATTAGATTTATGTGGCGTGAGTTATCTTAAAGAATATACCAATTTACCAATAATTCTTGACCCAAGTCATGCGATGGGCTACCGTTATGGAGTGGCTGATTTAGCTCGAGCTTGTGTAGCCATGGGAATTGACGGTTTATTGATCGAATCACATCCAAATCCTAAAGTTGCTCAAAGTGATGCGAGTCAACAACTTGATTTTGATCAATTTGTGGCACTTCAAAATTCTTTAATACCTGTTGCAGAAGCCGTTGGAATGCAGATGATATAAAATATAATTATGCAAAAAGTGCTCTTTATTTCAGATTTTCATTTAGGAGCTCCAAATGACGATTTATCAAAAGAAAGGGAGAAAAAAATATGTCATTTTTTAGATCAGAATATACACCAAACCGATATTTTATTTTTAGTAGGTGACATTTTTGATTTTTGGTTTGAGTATAAAACGGTAGTCCCTAAAGGCTATTATAGATTTTTTGGAAAATTAATTGAATGGTCGGATTTGGGTAAAGAAATTCATTTTTTTACAGGTAATCATGATATGTGGATGAAAGATTTTTTTGAAAAAGAATTTAATTTAAACATTCATTATGAACCAAAGGAATTTATAATCAATAATACCAAAATTTTAGTAGGACACGGTGATGGCTTAGGCCCTAAAGATTATAAGTACAAAACATTAAAATTCTTTTTTAAAGCGCCATTTTTTCAATATTTATTCCAATGGATTCACCCTGATATTGGTGTCAAATTAGCGTCATATCTCTCAAGACGAAGTAGAAAAACCACGGGCAATAAAGACGATCAGTATTTTGGAAATGAAAACGAGTGGCTTTATGTTTTTTGCAAAGAGTATCTAGAAAAAAATCCAAATATTCAATATTTCATTTTTGGTCATCGGCATCTACCAATTTATCAAAAAATAGAACATTCCGAAAGTTATTATATCAATCTCGGAGATTGGATTTCGTTTAATACATTTGCTCAATTATCTGAAAATCAATTAAATTTACTTCAATATCAAACGACTAAAGAGAATCAAGATTTTAGCTATAATTAAAATTAGATATGCAAAATATAACCATTCGAAGAGGTAATGAAAACGATATTGATTCCATTTTTGATTTGATTATTGAATTGGCTGAATATGAACATGGACGACATTTTGTAACGAATACAAAAGAAAAAATGTTTGAGGATGGATTTGGTGAAAATCCTTTATATTACGTTTACGTAGCGGAATATGAAAATAAAATTGTTGGATTTGCTTTGTATTATATTCGTTATTCAACATGGAAAGGAAAACGATTATATCTTGAAGATATACTTGTAACCGAAAAACAACGAAAAAAAGGAATAGGCCAATTATTGTTTGAAGCTTTGATTGAAGAAGCAAAAAAAATAAATTGTTCGGGATTAAATTGGCAGGTTTTAGATTGGAATTTACCAGCCATTTCATTTTATGAAAAAAATAAAGCAACTATAGATTCTCAATGGTTAAACGGTGCAATTGAATTGATGTCATAAAGCATAATTCAAACGAATTATTTATTTTTTTTTTTATACATTTGCGCTTCGTATTTAATAAAATTTAATTCTTAAAAATAAAATAATGAAATTCACGGTATCTTCAAAAGTATTCCAAGATAGTCTCAATAAAATTGCAGGTTTAATTGGGTCTAATAGCATTATCGCAATATTAGATAATTGTTTAATTGATGTTAAAAATGGAAAATTAACTGCAGTTTCAAGTGATATTGAAAATTCAATGAAAATTGAAATTGAAGTTGATAGTAGCGAAAATGGAACGTTAGCCATTCCTGCTAAAAAGATTCTTGAAACCTTAAAAGTGGTTCCGGAGCAGCCTTTATTAATTGAAATGGATGAAAATCGCAAAGTGTTGGAAATCAAAACAAGTAATGGCGCCTATACGTATGGATGTTTTGAAGCAACGGAATTTCCAAAGATTCCTGAGCTTAAAGAAACCAGTTCTGTAAATATAAAAGCCGAAGCGTTACTTAAAGCGATTAATATTACTTCTTTTGCATTAGGTACTGACGAGCAAAGAAAAGCGATGACCGGTTTGTATTGTCATTTTGATGAATTTGGTGCTACTTTTGTTTCTACAGATGCTCAAAAATTAGTAAAATATCAGAGAAAAGACGTCACTATTGGTCAAACATTTCATTTTATTTTACCTAAAAAAGTTTTAAGTCAATTAAAATCTTCATTAAATGGAATGGGCGAAGAATCGGTAGAAGTGCAATTTAATAAAACAAATTGTTCTTTTAGATTTGGAAATTTAAATGTAATTTGTCGATTGATCGATGCGGTTTATCCAGAATATAATAATGTGATTCCTGTAGATAATCCAAATAAAATGACGATTACAAGAGAAGGTATTTTAAATACGTTGCGTCGTTTATCTCCTTTATCAAACCAAAGTACGCATCAAATTTCTTTAAAAATTGAAGGAAGTAGCTTGTTGGCTTCTGCATTGGATTTAGATTTTTCAAATGGAGGAACTGAAGAACAGCCTATCTCTTTTGTTGGAGAAGACATGACTATCGGATTTAGTTCAAAATATCTAATAGAGATTTTACAAGTTATCGATACTGAAGATGTCACTTTTGAAATGAGTACTCCAAATAGAGCGGGTTTAATTTTCCCCGTAAATGAAGATGAAATGGAAAGTACCATGATGTTATTAATGCCAATTTTGGTAAATATTGAATAGTAAATAAACATAAAAATGATTGAAAAACTCAAAGCATATAAAGATAAAAAACCAGAAATTGTTTTTGAATGGAAAGATGAAGAAACAGGTGCAGAAGGTTGGATAGTTATAAATTCTTTAAGAGGCGGAGCTGCTGGTGGCGGAACACGAATGCGTTTAGGTTGTACTAAAGATGAAGTGCTTTCATTGGCTAAAACTATGGAAATAAAATTTTCTGTGGCAGGTCCTCAAATTGGAGGTGCCAAATCGGGGATTAATTTTGATCCAAAAGATCCAAGAAAAGCATTGGTTTTAAAAAAATGGTATCAACGAGTGGTTCCAATGTTAAAAACATATTATGGAACGGGTGGCGATATGAACGTAGATGAAGTTAAAGATGTAATTCCTATTACTGAAAAATTCGGACTATTGCATCCACAAGAAGGAATTGTAATGGGTCATTTTAATCCTGATGACGCTACTAAAAAAATTCAAATTACGCAATTGCAAAAAGGCGTCGCTTTAACCGTTCATCATCAAGATTATAATCCAATTCCTTCTATGGAATGGCTTGTAGCTGATTTAATTACTGGTTATGGCGTTTCAGAATCGGTGAAACATTTTTACAAAATATATAAAGATTCAAATATCCAAGGAAAACGAGTAATTGTTCAAGGTTTTGGAAATGTAGCGGGTGCAGCCGCTTTTTATTTAGCGCAACAAGGGGCATTAATCGTTGGTATTATTGACAAAGATGGTGGTATTATTGATGAAAATGGTTTAAAAAAAGAAGCTATCGTTAAGTTACTTGAAAGTAGAAATGGTAATGCCTTATCTACTGAAAATATGATTCCATTTGATGAAATCAATAAAAGCATTTGGAATGTTAAAGCCGATATTTTTATTCCTGCAGCGGCATCTAAAATTGTAACTAAAGAACAAATAGATGCAATGACTGCCAATGGCTTAGAAGTAATAAGTTGTGGCGCTAATGTTCCATTTAAAGACGAAGAAGTTTTTTATGGAGAAATCGCTCAGTATACGGACAAAAAATGCAGTGTCATTCCAGATTTTATAGCGAATTGTGGTATGGCAAGAGTTTTTGCATATTTAATGCAACCTAATGTAATAGTAACCGAAGAAGCTATTTTTGAAGATGTGTCAAATACAATTTATAATGGGATTGTAGAAATTAAACAAAAAAGTACGGATTTATTGCATTTGCAAAAAACGGCTTTAGAAATAGCAATGGATAAACTATCTTAATATTTTTAATTATTAAAAGAAAATAAAAAATAAAAAAATGTCAATCAAAGAATTAATTGTTAGCAAACCTTTAGAGACAAAAATTGAAGTAAAAGGATGGGTGCGTTCTTTTAGAAATAATCAATTTATTGCATTAAATGATGGTTCTACAATTAATAATTTGCAATTGGTATTGGCTTTAGATGCTTTTGATGAAGAAATATTAAAAAAAATAAACGTTGGTGCATCAATTGTTGCACAAGGGATTTTAAAAGAATCGCTTGGAAAAGGTCAGCAAATTGAACTTATTGTTGAAGAAATCCAAATAGTAGGAGAGAGTGATCCTGAGAAGTATCCAATACAACCTAAAAAACATAGTTTAGAATTTTTAAGAGAGAATGCGCATTTACGAATTCGTACGAATACGTTTAGCGCCATTTTTAGAGTGCGTCATCATTTAACATTTGCGATTCATAAGTATTTTAATGATTTAGGTTTCTTTAATATTCATAGCCCAATAATTACAGGAAGTGACGCAGAAGGTGCTGGTGAAATGTTTCAAGTAACTTCATTAAATTATGATAATCCACCAAAAGATGAAGCTGGAAATATTGATTTTTCTAAAGATTTCTTTGGTAAAAAAGCACATTTAAGTGTTAGTGGCCAGTTGCACGCGGAACTAGCTGCAATGGGTTTAGGTAAAGTCTATACATTTGGCCCTACATTTCGTGCAGAAAATAGTAATACCTCGAGACATCTTTCAGAATTTTGGATGATTGAGCCTGAAGCGGCTTTTATGGATCTTAATGGTGATATGGATTTGGCTGAAGGTATGTTGAAATATTGCATTCAATACATTTTAGATTATTGCATGGATGATATTTTATTTTTGCAAGATAGATTATTAGAAGAAGAGAAACAAAAGCCTCAAAATGAACGATCTCCAATGTCATTAATAGACAAACTTCGGTTTTGTGTAGATAATGAATATCAAAGATTAACATATACAGAGGCTATTGAAATATTAAAAAATAGTCAGCCTAACAAAAAAGGAAAATTTGTATATCCTATAACTGGTTTTGGAGCAGATTTACAGAGCGAACATGAACGATATTTGGTTGAAAAACACTTTCAAAAACCTGTAATTTTGATTAATTATCCAAAAGAAATAAAAGCGTTTTATATGCGATTGAATGAGGATCAAAAAACAGTAGCAGCAATGGATATCTTATTTCCTGGGATAGGAGAGATGGTTGGTGGATCGCAGCGTGAAGAGCGACTGGATGTTTTGTTGCAAAAAATGAAAGATTTTGGAATCCATGAAGAAGAAATGAGCTGGTATTTGGATACTAGAAGATTTGGAACAAATCCTCATGCTGGTTTTGGACTTGGTTTTGAGCGTTTAATGATGTTTATTACAGGTATGTCAAATATAAGAGATGTAATTCCTTTTGCAAGAACGCCTAAAAATTGTGAATTTTAATATTCCAATACATGCCAAAAAAAAACATACTTTGTATAGTAGGTTCTTTAAATCAAACGAGCCAGTTATCTCAAATCGCTAGTTTTTTAAGTCAAGATTACAATATATACTACACTCAAGTATACGGAAATGGTTTTTTTTACAAATTTATGGCCGAATCTGGAATTTTTGACAATACGGTTTTAGGTGTCGGAAGTTCATTTATAAAAGCATCAAAGGAGTTTTTAAAATCCAACAATCTAAATTATGATTATCGAGGAGAAACGCTGGGTATTTCTTATGATTTGGTAATAATGAGTACAGATTTGATAGTACCTAGCAAATTTAAAAACACCAAAAAAATATGGGTTCAAGAAGGAATGATTGATTTGATAACTCCATTATCTTATTGGATACGAAAATTAAATTTGCCTTTATATTTATCTGGAAATACGTCTTTAAATGGCACTTCAAATAAGGCTGATATATTTTTTGCAGCTTCAAAAGGTTATAAGAAATATTTTTCTGAATTAGGTACGGATGAAAACAAAATTTTATGTACTGGAGTACCAAATTTTGATGATATTGCTAATATAAACTCAAACGGTTTTGAATATAAAGATTATGTTTTAATCGCAACTTCTGATATTCGTGAACTTGGAGGAAATGAAAATAGAGTTGATTTTATACAAAAGTGTGTAAAAATTGCCAACGGAAAAAGGATGATTTTTAAGCCACATCCGAACGAAGACATCGAAATTGTATCAAAAGAAATTATTGAAAATACACCTAAGGATACCTTAATCATTCCCAAAGGAGATATCAGTCCCATGATTAAAAATTGTGATATTCTTATCACGCAGTTTTCTTCTACCGTCTATTTAGGCTTAGTTTTAGGTAAAAAAATCTATAGTTATTTTGAAATTGATGACTTAAAGTCAAAATGTCCTATTCAAAATAATGGACAAAGTGCAAAAATTATTGCGAGCATCGTTGATGACTATATTAATTTTGAAGGTTCAGGTATAAATTTTATTAAACAAAATGAAAAGGCCGCTTTTTTATTATAAGATTATAGATTCTATTGATTTTTTTATAATATAAATAGTTAAAAAAATATCAAATGAAATTATTAGTAAAGAAATAAATTAATGTTCAAAGATTGATTTAAAAACATTAAAAAAACAGAACGATTTTATCAAAAAAAGTATAAATTTGCATTCAAAAGTAATTATAAAAAACTTAAATTAAAAACATAATGACACCAAAAAATTCAATATTTTCTTCGGTAACTAAAAAAATTATTATGGGATTATCTGGAATATTTTTAGTCCTTTTTCTCCTTGTACATTGTGGACTTAACGCTCTAGTTTTTTTAAATGATGGCGGAGAAACATTTCTTCATGCCGCTCACTTTATGGGAACAAATCCTCTTATGAGAACTCTTGAGATCGGTTTAGTTATTGGTTTTCTTGTTCATATTGTTGATGGTTTATATTTATGGTATCAAAATAAAAAAGCGAGACCAGTTGATTATAATTATGTAAATGCATCTAAAAACTCAACTTGGTATTCAAGAAGTATGGGGTTATTAGGAACCATATTATTATTTTTCTTAATTATTCATGCTTCGGATTTTTGGATTCCAAATCGTATGAATCAATTTATGACTGGAGAAGAGATTAATCTTTTTGAAAAAATGAGTGAAGAATTTAAAAATCCAATTATTGTGTTAGTTTATGTTTTTGCTTGTTTTTCTTTATTTTGGCATTTGTTGCATGGTTTTAAATCGGCTTTTCAAAGTTTAGGACTTAATCATAGTAAATACAATGGTTTAATTCATAACATTGGCGTTTTATTTTCAATTATTGTTCCATTATTGTTTGCAATTATGCCAATAGCATTTTACTTAAATCTAATCAAGTAATTATTATTAACTATTTTAACTCAAGTATATGTCATTAAATAATAGAATACCTCAAGGAAATTTAGCCGAAATCTGGACTAAATACAAAGCAACTTGTAAATTAGTAAATCCAGCAAATAAAAGATCTTTAGATATTATTGTTGTTGGAACGGGGCTTGCAGGAGCTTCTGCTGCCGCATCTTTAGCAGAGATGGGTTATAATGTTAAAGCATTTTGTTTTCAAGATAGTCCTCGAAGAGCGCATTCAATTGCCGCTCAGGGTGGAATCAATGCGGCAAAAAATTATCAAAATGATGGCGATAGCGTCTATCGTTTATTTTATGATACAATTAAAGGTGGTGATTACAGAGCTCGTGAAGCTAATGTTTATCGTTTAGCCGAAGTTTCAACTAGTATTATTGATCAATGTGTGGCTCAAGGTGTTCCTTTTGCTCGTGAATATGGAGGAATGCTTGATAATCGTTCTTTTGGTGGAACTCAAGTTCAACGAACGTTTTATGCAGCAGGTCAAACAGGTCAGCAGTTACTTCTTGGTGCCTACTCTGCGCTTTCGAGACAAATTGCTAAAGGTACTGTAGAATTAAAAAACCGTCATGAAATGATGGATTTAGTTGTTGTTAATGGAAAAGCAAGAGGAATCATTGCTCGAAATTTAATTACTGGAGAAATTGAAAAACATTCTGCACACGCTGTTTTATTATGTTCTGGTGGTTATGGTAATGTGTTTTTCTTGTCTACGAATGCGATGGGGAGTAATGTAACTGCCGCATGGAAAGCACATAAAAAAGGAGCTTATTTTGCAAATCCTTGTTTTACTCAAATTCACCCTACTTGTATTCCTGTTTCTGGTGATCATCAATCTAAATTGACATTGATGAGTGAATCACTAAGAAATGATGGTCGTATCTGGGTGCCAAAAAACATTGAAGATGCGCAAGCGATTCGTGAAGGGCGTTTAAAACCAACGCAACTTGCAGAAGAAAATCGTGATTATTTCTTAGAAAGAAGGTATCCTGCGTTTGGAAACTTAGTGCCACGTGATGTGGCTTCTAGAGCAGCCAAAGAGCGTTGTGATGCTGGTTATGGCGTTAATAAAACAGGTCAAGCGGTATTTTTAGATTACAGTTCTGCTATTGAAAGATATGGAAAAACGCAGGCTAAACTAAAAAATATTGAAAATCCATCTAAAGAACAAATCATCGAATTGGGTAAAGCGGTTGTTGAAGAAAAATATGGGAATCTATTCCAAATGTATGAGAAAATCGTTGATGAAAATCCATATGAAACACCTATGATGATTTATCCAGCCGTTCACTATACCATGGGTGGACTTTGGGTTGATTATAACTTAATGACTACGGTTCCTGGCTGTTATGCTTTAGGTGAAGCTAATTTTAGTGATCACGGTGCGAATCGTCTTGGCGCTTCAGCGTTGATGCAAGGATTGGCTGATGGTTATTTTGTAATCCCTTATACTATTGGAGATTATTTAGCGGACGAAATCAAAACGGGCAAGATTTCAACAGATTTACCTGAGTTTGAACAAGCTGAAAAAGACGTTAAAGATAAAATTAATCTTATTCTAAATAATAACGGAACACTTTCACCTGATTATTTCCATAAAAAATTAGGAAAAATTATGTGGGATGAGTGCGGAATGGCTCGTAATGATGTAGGCTTGAAAAAAGCTATTGATGAAATTAGGGCTTTAAGGAAAGATTTTTGGGCAAATATTAAAGTTTTGGGTACTGCAGATGCTTTAAATCCTGAACTGGAAAAAGCATTAAGAGTAGCTGATTTTATAGAATTAGGTGAATTAATGTGTATAGATGCGTTAAATAGAAATGAAAGTTGCGGCGGTCACTTTAGAGAAGAGTATCAAGAAATGGAAGGTGATCAAAAAGGTGAAGCGCTTCGAGATGATGAGAATTACAAATTTGTTGCAGCATGGGAATTTAAAGGCGTAGATAACGACCCTATACTTCATAAAGAAGAATTAGATTATCAAGTAATCAAAATTGCTCAAAGAAATTACAAATAGTAAAATGAAAAAAGGTCTTCAATTTGAAGACCTTTTTAATTTCAATAAAAAAAAGCTACTTTTAAAAGTAGCTTTTTTTGTATTTTAAAATGGTAAATCGTCGCTAAATGGATCCGAATTATTTGTATTAATAAATTCTTCTTTATTAACAGATGATTCCGTTTGGCTTACTTGACTTTGACCATTGTTTGAATCATTGTTATTTCCTTTTGGCATAAACTTGATACTATCCGCATGGATTTCAGTAACATACCTTTTTTGGCCTTCTTTTTCGTATTCACGAGTTCGAATTTGACCTTCAAGATAAATACTATCTCCCTTTTTTAAGTATTGTTGTGCTAATTTTACCAAACCAGGAATTCCGATTTGAATATTGTGCCAATCCGTACGTTTTTGTCTTTCGCCGTTTCGGTCTTTGTACGTTTCGTTTGTTGCTAATGTAAAGTTTACAATGCTGTTTCCGTTTTCAAACGTCTTTGTTTCTGGGTCTTTTCCTAAATTCCCAATTAAAATTACCTTGTTTAACATAAGTCTCCCTTTTAAGTAGTAAAAAATTAAATAACTATGCAAAAGTAACCCCCTTTTTTATATTGTCAAGTCAGAAAATAGTTTTTTAACATTTTTTATAATTTTAAACTTGTGATTTTTTATTATTAATTTTCTAGAAAATTAAAAAATATTTCTTCCTCCAGCTAAAACAGGAAGCAAATTAAAGGCTAATTCCTAAAACCTAATCCCTAATCCCATTTCTTCAAATCACTAATTACTAAAATCTAATATCTATAATCTAAAATCTATTATCTAAACATAATTTCAAACAAAAAATAAAATATAAACATTTATAAATGAGGGTTTTAAATAAAAATGTACTCTTATAATATTTTTAAATAGCTTTTAAATTGAAAAATTAATTAGATTTGCAAACATTTTGCCCTGGTGGAGAAATTGGTAGACTCGCCATCTTGAGGGGGTGGTTCTCGCAAGGGAGTGCTGGTTCGAATCCAGTCCAGGGCACTTTAATTTATTTTATGGCATTTCGCTATTTCCAAAAATCTGATTTTATTGCGCTTACAAAAACTCGTGTTGGTGAATCCAAAATAGGTGACTCGATTGCTTGTTTTTACGAATATCAGTTGAGTGCATCTAAACCTAATTATATTGTTCTTGGAATTCAAGAAGATATTGGTGTTTTAGCAAATCTCGGTACGAAAGGGGCTAAAAACACGTTTGAGCTTGCTTTAAAAGCATTTCTCAATATGCAAAATAATCAATTTATTGATTTTTCTAATATTTGCATTGGTGGGGTGTTTGATTTTGAGGCTATTTATCAAAAAGAAGATTTTAATATTTCTTTAATTGATTTACGAAAATATGTTGAAACTATTGACGATGAAGTTTCGAGATATATTGAAGATTTTGTTCAAAAAGGTTTTACGCCAATTGTTATTGGAGGGGGGCATAATAATTCATACCCGATATTAAAAGGGATTTATAATGCCAAACAAAACGCTTTAGATTGTATTAATATCGACCCTCATTTTGATTTTAGAGCTTTAGAAGGCAGACACAGTGGAAATGGATTTAGTTACGCCAAACAAAACGGTTATTTAAATGAATACGCCGTTTTTGGCTTTCACGAAAATTATAATAATCAATATATGCTTGATGCGCTATGGGCTCAAAATCCAGAAAAGTGTATAAGTTTTGAATCTTTGATTTTTAATAACATCAATTATATGGATGCTTGGCAAACGCTTTTATCAAAATTTGACGATTCTATTGGGCTCGAAATTGATTTGGATAGTGTCGCGATGATGCCAACATCGGCGTATACGCCCAGTGGATTTTCATTTGAAGACCTTCGTCGTTTTTTATATTTTACCAAAAATAATAAAAACATTGAATATCTTCATATTGCTGAAGGTAATGTTGCCCATCAAAAGCATGCGATCCATGTACCCAAGTCGATAGCTTTTTTACTTGCAGATCTTTTAAGAAAATAATTTAAATATTAATTCTTAGCATTTTTTTTAAATCAAATGTATTACTTTTGCCTTTTTAAAAAGGTAACATGAGCAATAAAGGTCCGATTTCACAATTTATTTTAAAAAATTATAAACATTTTAATGCGGCTGCATTGGTGGATGCTGCTAAAGGATATGAAACCCATCTATTAGAAGGTGGTAAAATGCTGGTTTCTCTTGCTGGAGCAATGAGTACCGCTGAATTAGGAATTTCTCTCGCAGAAATGATACGTCAAGATAAAATTGCAATTATTTCGTGTACTGGAGCTAATTTAGAAGAAGATTTAATGAATTTAGTTGCGCACTCACATTATGAGCGTGTTCCTAATTATAGAGATTTGACACCTCAAGAAGAATGGGATTTGTTAGAGAGAGGTTTGAATCGTGTAACGGATACGTGTATTCCTGAAGAAGAAGCATTTAGACGATTGCAAAAACATGTTCATGATTTATGGAAAAAAGCCGATGATGAAGGCGGACGATTTTTTCCACATGAATATATGTATCAAATGATTTTAAGTGGCGTTTTAGAGCAATATTATGAAATTGATCCAAAAAATAGTTGGATGATTGCTGCTGCAGAAAAGAATATTCCAATTGTCGTTCCAGGATGGGAAGATAGTACGATGGGAAATATTTTTGCTTCTTATGTGATTAAAAATGAGATCAAAGCATCAACCATGAAATCAGGAATTGAATATATGGTATGGCTTGCTGATTGGTATCGAAATAATAGTGGTGGAAAAGGCGTTGGATTTTTTCAAATCGGTGGAGGCATTGCAGGTGATTTTCCAATTTGTGTGGTACCAATGATGTATCAAGATTTAGAGTGGCATGATGTTCCGTTTTGGAGTTATTTTTGTCAAATTTCGGATTCCACAACATCTTATGGTTCGTATTCTGGCGCTGTTCCTAACGAAAAAATAACTTGGGGTAAATTGGATATCAATACGCCAAAATTTATTGTAGAAAGTGATGCTACCATAGTAGCGCCGTTAATTTTTTCTTATATTTTGGGACATTAATTTATAATATTATGAGTAAAATAAAAGTGGGGATGACCCTTGATGAATTTATCATTCAGGAAGAAAAAGGTTATCCAAATGCAAGTGGCGATTTGTCTAAATTATTGCGAGACATAGGCTTAGCTTCTAAAATAATTAATAGAGAAGTCAATAAAGCCGGTTTGGTTGATATTTTGGGTAAAATAGGAAAAGAGAATATTCAAGGAGAAGAAGTTTTTAAACTAGATGAATTTGCGAACGATACCTTAATTTCTTTTTTGAAATATGGTGGTCAGTGCGCTGGAGTGGCTTCGGAAGAAGAAGATGAAATTCAAGTTTTTAATAATGAAGAAGCACAAAATGCTCATTATTTAGTACTTTTTGATCCACTAGACGGAAGTAGTAATATTGATACCAATGCTTCCATCGGGACTATATTTTCAATAGTAAGAAGACTAAGTGAAGATACAATTACTGAAAAAGATTTTTTTAGAACGGGCCGCGAAATAGTTGCCGCGGGCTATGTGTTGTATGGCAGTTCAACAATGTTGGTTTATTCAACAGGAAATGGGGTGAATGGATTTACGTTAGACCCAAGTATTGGAGAATTTTGTCTTTCGCATTATCAAATGAAGACGCCTGAAACGGCTAAGCAATTTTCGGTAAATTATGGAACAATAGCTCACTGGAATCAACGTTTGAAATCATTTACAAACTGGTGTACTCTTGAAAATAAAGAAGAAGGTACACCATTAACGTTAAGATATATTGGCTCAATGGTTGCCGATTTTCATAGAAACTTACTCAAAGGTGGTATCTTTATTTATCCAGCAAGCCCCAAATCTCCAAATGGTAAATTGCGTTTATTATATGAATGTATTCCATTAGCTTTTTTACAAGAACAAGCTGGAGGACTTTCAACTAATGAAAAAGTATCTATTCTTGATATTCAACCCGAGGCTTTGCATCAAAGAACCCCAATTGCATTAGGTTCAAAGAAATTAGTAGAAAAGTTTTTATCGTTCTAGTTTTATAAAAATGGAAATTGTAAATTGGTTTTTTGATTTATTTTCTACGGAGGAATTTTCAGAACTTTTTACAATATTTATTCTGTCTATTTTCAAGTTTGGTTTTGGACTTTTTGCAGCTGTTGTTTTAGATGCCAATATTGAGCATCGGATTTTTGTAAATCTATTAGGTGGCTTGATCGGAATTTTAAAATACACCTTTTTTAGTGCCATCATAAAACATTATTATTTAAAAATTCGATATCGATATTCAAAACCAGTAAAATTTACAAAATGGAATCGAGGTATTATAACGTTTAAAAAACGATTTGGAATTATAGGAATAGCGCTTATTTCTCCAATTATAATTACGATTCCAATTGGAATTGTTTTGATGCTTCAAATTACAAACAAAAAATGGAAAATAATTTTGTTTATGTTTTTGTCGTGTATTTTATGGGCGATGATATTTTTTAGTTTATTCCATTTTTTTGGTTTTGCAGTTAAGTTTTAAAAAGTTTGTAAATTATGAATAATTTTATTAAAATAAAGAATTCTACGCTTTTAGAATATTTTATTTTAATATTTTTTCCATTAATATCTTTATATCAAATTACTTTTTTAAAAAATACTTTAAAATTCGATATGATGGATCAATATTTCCCATTTCGATATTTTATGGGAGAATGTATCCAAAATAAAATTATACCATTCTGGAATCCATATATTTATTTAGGTTACCCTTTTTATAGCGATCCTCAAAGTGCTTTTTGGTATCCAATAAGTTGGATATTAAGTTTAAATGGATATTCCATTTTTGATTTACATTTTGAATTTATAATTTATTTCATATTTGGAAGCATTGGATTCTATAGATTATTAAAATATTTTCAAATAACCTCTTGGGTAGCTTTAATCTTTGGAATAAGTTATCAATTATCTGGTTTTTTTATTGGAAGCGCTTCATTATTAACTTTTTTAATTGGAGCCTCATTTTTGCCATGGTCCATTTTGTATTTTTATAAACTATTGTCAAAATTAAATATAAATGCTATCATTGGATTTGTAATTTCAATTAGTTTAATATTAACTGGAGGGTATCCCGCAATTTTGATTATATTAATGTATATTTTAATATTCATTTTTTTATTTGAAATTATTAATCAAAAAGATTGGACATTTCAAAAATTTATACCTTGGCTATTTAATTTAGCTTTTTCAAGTATTCTAATTTTAATTCTCAATGCTGGGTATCTTTATTCCATATATCAATCTTCTAGTTGGATTACAAGAGGACAAGGTATTTCTATTGAAAGTGCATTGTATTGTCCATTTCCTAGAAAAGCTTTGATTTCTTTAATAGCGCCTTTTGCTTCCGCTTTTCAAAATGATATATTAGCCTCTGATATTGCAATGACAAATGTATTTGTAGGAACTTTAGCATTGATTTTTTTTCCTATAGGACTTTTTTCAAAAAATAAAAAGGTGTTTTTTTGGGTTTTTATTGCTTTTATTTGTCTTCTAGCTTCATTTGGTGAATCATTACCAATTCGAACTTGGCTTTATAATCATGTACCATTTATGAATCTATTTAGGTTTCCAAGTATATTTCGATTGTTTTTTATTTTTGGGTTTTTAATCTCTAGTGCATATGGGATGAATTTTTATTTAAAACATAGTGAAATAAATAATCTTTTAAAGAAAATAAAGGATTACATTATTTATTTTTTTGCCATAATTATAATCATAGTAATTGGATTTTCAATGTTTAAAAGCCAATTAAATTTTGATTTTTATGAGGATTTATTATTTTTTCATAACCGTTTATTTGTTCAATCTATAGTTCAATTAATTATTATAATAATTATATTTTTTGTTTTTAAAAAAGTTAAAAGTAATAGAC
>JAFEIJ010000021.1 GCA_017495115.1 Chitinophagaceae bacterium
TTGTAGCTCCGTAACCGTTCGAATTGGTTTTTCTACAACTAAAGAAGCTCTGTCTTTCATATAGTTATAAACAACATAAGCTCCAGAAATCGTTATTACGATAAGTAGAAAAATAAACATCGAACGTTTGATGTGGTTTGGATAAATCCTACGTAAATTATAGGCTCCATATGCTTTATTTCTCCCTCTAAAGACCAAATCTAATAGATCTGGAGATGATTTTAAACCGTTCATATACTTAATTTTAGTGTGTTATTTTTCTTTTACATTTGCCATTGAACGCGCAACTAATTGTTTTTCGGGATCGGAAATGTCAATAATTGCATAACGCGCAATTTTGTTAATATGCATTTCATCGAGTGCACTAACCATATTTCCATAAACCGAACTATCTACAGCTTTGATAAGTACCATGAGTTTAGACTTACCGTCCTTGTCAAAATTATTGGCACGATCAGGATCGGTATCTAATTCTTTTAGTTTATCTACCAAGACCTTTCTTAAACCCTTTTTCTTATCAAATGTAGTTGCCATTACTGCATTTGGATCCGCAGCAGCCTCTTCTGGTTTTCCAAAATAATATAATACTACATTTTTTGGTGCTAATAAAACGGTCATGGCGTGTTTTTTACTTAACTCTGGTGCTTCCGTATTATCAGGAGTATCAGCAGGTAAGGCAATTTGCATTGCTTTAGGTTTAGATAGCGTTGTTGTAAACATAAAGAATGTTATTAATAAAAACGCTAAGTCCACCATTGCGGTTAAGTCGACTTTCGTGGACTGCTTCTTTGCTTTGCCCTTACCGCCGTCCTGGGGATTTTCTTGAATTTCAGCCATTTTTTTATATTTATATGGGTTTTAATAAAATTATGAATAATCTAATCTGCCGATGCCTGAGATGTAAGAAGACTAAAACGATCAACTCCTTGATCTTGTAACGTTTTCATTACCCTTTTTATTGTGGCATAAGGTGCTCTTGAATCCGCTTTGATTACTACTTTAGCATTTTGATTTGCTCTACGAGCATTAATCATCCAATCTTTTAGTTGGTTTGCATCGGTATTAGCTGAATCTAAAGGAATACCAAGGGTATTTTTTTCCATTTCTTTACGTTCTTCGGGCTTAGCGGCACAAAATTGAGGTAATAATGTAACAGGAAGTCCTACAGGACCGCCATTAACAAAATTTTTCTTTGCCTCGTCATCAATTTTAAGACTAAATTGACTAATCATATTATCTAACCAATAAACTCTTGAGTTGTTATTATTATCCATATTAATAAAGGTTCTTCCTTTATCATCAATTAATAATGTAATAACATCAACATCGGGTACTGGTAAATCAACAATAGAAGAAGGAGTTGTAACCTCAACCGGTTCCATTGGTTTAGCTTTCGCAGTAAGAACGAAAAACGTTAGAAGAAGAAACGCCACGTCGCACATCGCAGTCATATCTAACGATACGGAGCCTTTTTTAACTTTAATTTTTGGCATTTTCTAATAATTTAAATGATAAAATAAAATTTGAATTACGTAAAAATTACGAATTTTTAGAAGCAAATGATTGAGAAATCAAGAAATTTGCTTCATCCATTTTATATGTCATTCCATCAATTTTACTAGAAAAATAGTTATAAGCTATAATTGCAAATAATGAAGTAGATATACCTAAAGCGGTGTTGATTAAGGCCTCAGAAATACCCGTTGCAAGAGCTGCTTGGTCAGGAGCACCTGCTGTAGCTAGTGCCGCAAATGAACGAATCATACCTAATACCGTACCAACTAGTCCTGCTAATGTAGCCACTGAAGCTAAAGTTGATAAAACGGCCATATTTTTCTGTAACATAGGTACTTCTAAAGCAGTTGTTTCTTCAATTTCTTTTTGAATACCTAATATTTTTTGCTCACCTGATAACTCTTTATTGTTTAACATATCTTCGAATGCATCAATTCCTGATAATGTTACATTAGCAACAGTACCTTTCTGAGCATTACATAAATCACGAGCATCACTAATATTTCCTGAATCTAAAGCATTAGCAACTTTTCTTAAAAATCCATCAACATCTTTTCCTCCAGCTGCTTTATTTAAAGATAAAAGTCTTTCAATTGAAAAAACTGCCATTGAAATAAACATTGATAATAGAATAGGAACGACAAAACCTCCTTTGTAAACCATTCCCATGTAATTACCTGGAAGTGGATGACCATCTGGATCTCCATTTTCAAAATTACCTGATGCTCCAAATACAAATTTGTAAATAGCTATTGCTACTAATCCGATGATTAAAAATACCATCCAGTTTGGAATTGGAAATCCACTTGTTTGTTTTTTTGTTGTACTCATTTTTTTAGATTTTTTAATTTGTTAAATGATTTTAAAATTTAATTATTTATTTAATAAGGCAAAAGTAAAAAATTATAAATTACTTAAATACTTTTTCTTTCTTATTATTTGCAAATTTAACAAAAAGTTCACCTTTTTGTTATCTAGAATAACATTTTATCCACAAAATTTATGCATTTTGACTCAATTTTATAACTTGAATATAATTTTCGAGCCATAAAATGGATTCTGTTGGGAAAACTGCTAATATAAATGTATATAAAATCACTAAGAAGGTCACTATTTTTAATATCCAATTATTTGTAAATTCAATATTTGACGGTTGGTAAAAATAAATCCTATTTATAATTTTCAAATAATAAACAATACTGATTGCAGAAGCAAGTAACCCTAGTACAAAAAGAAGTTTATTGATACTATATATACCATATAATACTTGAAATTTAGCCATAAATCCTGCTGTAAATGGAATTCCCGCTAAGGATAAAACTAAAATGGTTAATGAAATTGCAAAAAATGGACTTTTTTTATACATTCCATCAAAGATTACTAATGAAGACTTGTTGGTATCCGCTGAAAATTGTGATATAATCATAAAAATTAATACCGAAACTAAAACATAGGAAACCAAATAGTAAAGAACAACCAATTGATTTTGTGCATAATAAGACACAATTAATGCCATTAGTAAAAAAGCAGAATGCGAAATACTTGAATAGGCCATTAATCGTTTTATATTTTTTTGATAAAGCGCAATAACATTAGAAATGACTAATGATAAAATTATGGCTACGGTAAATAATTTGATCCAAAGCGCATTTTGGATAGCAAAATATCCAATAAATAAGAAAATAAGCACATTTGCAATTGCTATTTTAACAACTGTCGCCATAAAAGAAGTCACAATTGTTGGGCTTCCTGTATATACATCTGGAGTCCAAAAATGAAATGGAACGACGGCAAATTTAAATAATACTGCAATAACTATTAAAGTTACTCCAATAAGGAAAAATGGTTGGGTTTGAGTTTGAAACATTAATTGATTCTGAACGATATCATAAACACTTAATGAACCGATAGCGCCGTAAATTAAGGCTAAAGCAAACAACATTATAGCTGAACTAAATGAACCTAAAATAAAATATTTTAATCCTGCTTCGAGTGAAAATTTGTTTTCTTTATTGCTTGCAGCCAATACGTATAAAGGAATTGATAAAATTTCAACACCTAAAAACATCGTTAGTAAATGGGTAAAACCAAATAAAATATGAGCCCCACACAAACTAAACAAAGCTAAGGCGTAAAACTCATTCCAAGCATAATTTTTATCAAAACTTTGAGAATTTAGAAAAATTAGAATTGTAATTATTATTGAAACATTCGACATCAATAATGATGTTTTTTGCATTTCATAAAAATTTGCAAATTGAAGAATATTAAAGTTTAATCCGAAAACATTAATTAAAAGACCAAGTAGCAAACCAAAAATCGCAACATATTTTGTTGTTTTATTGGACTTTGAAAAACTTGTAAACATAGTAAATACTGCTGTAATAAATAGTACGATTAAAGTTTGCATAAATTTTGAAATTACTTTTTAATATTTGGCAAATATAAATGAAATGAAATTTAAAAACGGTTTTTTTATTGTAAATATAAATAACAAATTCGTATTAAAAATATCCGCCGCCTGCTGGCGTTTTTTTAACTTCTACTTTAGTAACTATATATTGTCCAGGTTCGGAATTGGTATAATTGTAATTATCGCCTCTCCAAAACAAAGAACTCCGATATTGCAAATAATAAACCTTTACAATGTTGCCACTGGCAGATTCTAATTGTTTTGCAATTGCTTCATTATCTGCAGTAAATTTAAAATTATTTGTGCTTAAATTACCCGAATTAGAACGTAATCCCGCTTGCACGATTTCGCATTCATACGTTTTAAATAAAACACCTTTTTTTGATACTTTAAGAACAACACCTTCTCGGGCGCCCTCGCTGTATACCATAAAATATTTATAATAAACCGTTCCACCAATGCCAATTAAAGCTATAAAAAAAACTATTGAGATAACTCGTATCATAAAATATATTTTAAATTGAAATGCAAATGTATTAAAAAATGCGAATTTAAGAGAACTATTATTTATTCAATGTATAATAATACTCGTTTTTGAATGACTTCTGACCTTGTTTTTGGATTTAAAAATTTTGTTGAGATTCTTGAAGATTCAAAATGGTCAAATGTTTCAATGGATTTAATATTATATTTTTTTAAATCTAATAAATAATGATAAATAGACGTTGTGGTATATAAATAAATCGGTTTATTGGCTAAAATGGAGTCTAAATTGTAGTTATAATAGACTTTTTGATGAGTTTGGAAATGAAAACTATGCGGATTGATGTCGTAAATTCCTATGGGTTTTAATTGATTTTTGTTAATAAAATTAGCAACTTTGATATTAGAATCCCAATGGCTCATAAAGTTGAAAAAAAAGAAAAATACACTAACTTGAAAAAAAATGCCCAAAATAGCGATTGCAGGAAACAATTGGTTGTAATGAAAAGTTAAGAAATACAAAAGTATAATTAAAAATATTGAAATTAATGCGAACGCAATTTGATAAAAGGAAATAAAAATGAAAAAACAATTAAGGACAATTATTATAAAGATACTCAAAAAATAAAATACTTTTTGAGCTTTAAAGTTTAATTTAAATTGATTTAGTTCTGTTGCTAAAGAAATAGAAATGAATGGGAAAATTAGAACAATATAATGCGATAGCTGAAATTTTGAAATAGAGAATATAATAAAAATTACTAACCAAATGATTACGTTTAAATTGACATTTTTTAGAATGTTTTTTATTCTATAAAAAAACAAAAAAGACCATGGAAAAAATGCCCAAATCAACGTATGAAAATACATAGAGTAATCATGAAACGTTGATTTTATAGGACCATTATTAAAAAATCGTCCGAATTGACTTTTTATAAAAAACCAATCAAAATAGTTATTTATTATTTGACCATTGATGTTTTGTTTTGAAAAACCAAATTGAAAATGAAGTGCAAGAAATTCTGGAATCAAAAATAAAAGATGGAAAAAAAAGATATGAATAACTTGATTAATTAGCTGTTTGTTTTTTTGGATAAATAAAACCTCAATTAGTAAACAAAAATAAAATACAAATCCTATAAAAACCCCTTTAGTCAAAGATGCCATGGCTATAAAGAATCCTGAAAATATTATATTTTTGAAGTCATTATTTTTTTTGTTTTTTTCAACATAATAAATTGAAGCGATAAACATTGCGGTTTGAAAAATTTCAGCTCTTAAATCTACAATGGATAACCCAAAATGAAATGAAGTTGATATAATTAATATAGAAAGTAAAGCAATATTACTATCATTATTTAATTTAGCATATTTGTATGTGTAAACAATTGAAATAATTCCAAAAATGAAACCCGAAAACTTATACGAAATAGAACTTATTCCCATCAAATGATAAATAAATAATTGCACCCAAAATGGGAAATGCGGCTTATCTAACCAAGGTCCGTTATTAATTGTTTTTAGTTCATAAAAATTATAGCTTTCAAATAATCCTTTTGAAATGGATGCGTATAAACTGCTATCGCCTTCAATAATTGGAGTAAAAACATAGAAAAAAGAAACAAAAATAGCGCTTAATAAAGTCCAAAAAACACTTTTGTTGTGATTAAAGTAAAAAGTTTGTAAATGATTTATAATCAAATTTTTAATTTCTAAATAAAATCAGTTTTAATTTCTTGTTTTTGGTATAATTCATAGTATTTTCCTTTTAGTTCTATCAGTTCTTCATGCGAACCCATCTCAACTATTTTTCCATTATCCATACAAATTACGGAATCAAATGATAATTGGTTGAAAATTCGATGCGTAATTAGAATTAAAGACGCTTTTTCAATATGATTAAACGATTCGATCAATCGATATTCGGTATCCACATCTACGGCACTCAAACAGTCATCAAATAGGTAAAATGGTGCATGTTTTAAAATACCTCTCGCAATCGAAATTCGTTGTTTCTGTCCACCTGAAAGCGTAATCCCGCGCTCCCCTACTTTTGTCTGATATCCATTTTGAAGTGTTTTGATTTCATTAGCAATTTGAGCATTTTCAGCGGCTTTTTCTATATCTTCAAATTCAATATGTTCCTTTCCAAATGAAATATTATTAGAAACCGTATCTGAAAATAAAAATACTTCTTGTGGCACATACGAAAATGCCTGCCGCACTTGCTCAAGAGGAATTTTTTCAATATTATTCCCGTTAATTAAGATTTCTCCAGAATCAATTTTATAGTATTTCATAAGTAATTCGGCTATGGTAGACTTTCCACTACCTGTTTTACCTACAATTAACCATTTTTGACCAAAAGGAATTTTAAAAGAAGCACCATCAAGCGCTTTGATTCCCGTTTCAGGATAGGTAAAGGAAACATTTTTGAATTCAATATCTCCATTTAAGTCAAATTTTATAGCTTCATTATCTTGATACGGTTCTGTTTTTTGCATCATGATATCTGATATCCTGGTTAAAGCAGCATTCGCTTTTTGAATAATATTGGCTACCCACCCAATGCTCATTACGGGCCAAGTAAGCATATTAACATACATCAAAAATTCAACCAATTGACCAATATTAATTTCTTTTTGAATATAGAAACTACCTCCAGCAAAAATGGATATAATAATGCTTAAACTCATTAAAAAAGTAACTACAGGCATAAAAAGGGAATCCAATCGGACAATTTTTAATGCTTGGTGTCTGTAATTTAAACTCTCATCTATAAATTTTTTGTTTAAAACATTTTCAAGAACAAAAGATTTAATAATTCGAATGCCACTGTAGGATTCTTGAGCCATTGAATTTAGAGATGCTAAACGCTCTTGAAGAATTAAGTTATTTTTATATAGTTTTTGATTTATAGCATAAATAAAAATAGAAAGCAAAGGTAGCGGTAATAGTGCATACAAGGTCAATTTTGGATGCACTTGATACATCAGATAAATCGTAATAACTAATTTTGAAATAAAATTAATGGTATACATATAGCCAGGACCAATAAACTCACGAATTCGTCCAATATCTTCGGCTATTCGGCTCATTAAATCGCCTGTTTTAAATGTTTTAAAAAATGTGATTTCCATTTTTTGAAACTGTTGGTACAAATCATTTTTTAACTCAAACTCTATTTTACGACTCGCCACAACAATTGTTTGGCGCATTAAAAACGTAAACAAAGCCGAAAGCAAAGTAAAACCTAGATAATAAACAATGAATTTAGATATGATTACATAAACATTTGAATTCAAAGAGTTTGGGTTTTGAATCGAAGCTGAAATTTCATTAATTAAATTCCGAATAAAAACAGGTGTAAACGTTCCGAAAACATTGGATAAAACAACAAAAAAGAGCCCTATTATAAAAGACCATTTATAATGATAAAAATATTGAAATAAATATTTAATAAGTCTCAAAATGATTTAATTTAAGGGTTAATAATGCGTCCGCAAATTCCGAGTGGTAATTTATTTTTATTGTTATTGTATGGGATATATTGTTCAAAAACAACAGAATTTGCGTTCCAAAGATCCGCTTCAACTAAAATATTTTGTAAAAGAACGGGTGAAATATTCATAGAATATAAATTAATTACTAATACACTTTTTTTAGGCGCTAATAATAATTTACATAATCTTAAAAGTTCGAAAATTTCTTTTTCAAGCACCCATTTTTCACCATTTGCTCCTCTCCCATATGCTGGAGGATCTAATACGATTACGGAATACTTTTTCTCACGATTTACTTCTCTTCTCAAATATTTCATGGCATCTTCAATAACCCAAGCAATTTTTGGTTCGACGCCAGACAAAATTCGATTTTCATTGCACCAATTTACCACTTGTTTGACACTATCTACATGAACAACTTGAATACCTGCAGCTGCAGAAACCACGCTAGCCATTCCAGTATAAGCAAATAAATTAAGCATCGGATAATCCAAATCGGCTTTAGAAATGACTTCATGTAAAAATTCCCAATTTGAGAATTGTTCTGGAAAAATCCCTAAATGTTTAAATGAAGTCAGCGACAATTTTGCTTCAATTTTGTGAGAACCAAATTTGCCAATATGCATGCTAAAACTCGAAGGCATTGCCTCTTTTTTAATCCAAGAGCCACTATCTTCTTTATTAGAAATGACATCCGATTTTTTTCGCTCAAAAAAAGCATCGGCATTTTCATACCAATAACTCAAAGGTTGCTTCAATTCCCAAAATGCTTGAGGTTCGGGCCTAGCTATTATATATTTTGCAAACTGTTCGATTTTATATCCATTTCCACAGTCGATAAGTTGATAATCCATATATTTTCTTCAAAGTTGACAAAATTAACAATAAACAATTAATCCATGTTTATTTAATTTTGATCAAGGAGTAAACTGCAACCGCGCCATTCCGAATGATCTTTGCGGCCTAATATTTCGAAACTGCCGTTTTCATAAACTTTTGCTAAGTCTTCCGTTTGAATAAAACTACAACTATTATAATTCGCTAAATCAATAATACTTGCCACGCCTTGTCCTGAAAATGAAATAGAAAGCGGATCATTGATATCCGCTACGAGTACTTTTTTCCAACTTGGTGTGTTAAAAACCGGCTGATTAAATGCAAAAGATTGACTTAATAATTCACACATTCCATATTCAGAACCGATAATCCCATTTTTAAAACTTCGTTTTAACATATTCCATAATTCTTTTTTGGGAATTTCTTCACGCCGCCCTTTCATACCACCTGTTTCGAGTATAATAATTTTATCGTAATCTGTTTCGAATATCTCAATAAAATCAAGTAAAGCGAAGGTAATTCCAATAAGAATGATTTTTTTACGCTGCGAAATAGCTACATTTATTTGATTTTTTAGTTCTTGCAAATCATCTAAATAAAAATGTTTTTCGATAGGAATTGAATGTTGCACCCAACGATTTACCATATAAACCAAAGAAGAATGTTTTCTTTCTAGATAATGTGGCAATAACCCAAAAACCACAAAATCTTCATAAGGTCCAAAAAAAGTATCAAAACAAGCGTCAATTATTTGATGATACACTTCAATATCTTTAATATAGTGTTTGGATTGAACCATTGAAGTCGTTCCACTACTTTCAAAATAAAATGATGGTAATTCCTTATCTGTAAAAACAGAATGGCTTTTAAAAAAAGAAATTGGAAGAAATGGAATATCTAATATTCGTTTAACATTTTTCGGATTTCTTTTAATTCCAATGCAAAATTTTTGATAAATTTCGTTATTTTGATACTGGTAATGAAATACTTCGAGTGCTTTTTGCTCAAAAGTATACGCATCTTTTAATTGTAAAAAAGAAATATCATGAGGTGTCAATCTTCTGTCAAATTATAAATAACAAATATAATTTGTATTTTACAATTCAAAAGCGTTATTCGTAATTATTGGCGTTTCTAAAGATTTTAAAAGCGTTCCTTTTGAATCATAAATATAAGATTTACTTCGTTTTGTGTAATCTAATGCATCCGAAATAACATAAAAATTTCTATTTCTTAAATGCGAAATCATATATGGACTTACAACATTTTCGGTTGTTAATATTTTTGAAGTTACTAATTGTGAATTGATTTCATATATAGCATTGTCATCATAAAATAAAAACACATTTTTAATTGGATTATATGAAGCATTTACACCATAACCAGGGTTTTTTAGCACTTGAATTTTTTGATAATCTTTAGAATTGATATTTATTTTTCCAATTTCTGAACTTGCTGTAAATTTAGGATCATTATATCTACTAACAATTATGTTTCCTAATGATGCGCTTCCAACAGGAATAAAATTAGTATTAATCTTTTCAAAAGTATCAAAAACATTGTTTTTATATACCAAAAAGCCTTGTTCGATCTTTGTAGCGCCTATTTTATTTTGAAATTCTACAAAATATTTATCCGTAGAAATTTTAACAATTCTATCAGTAAATAAATTTGTAGTCATCGTTTTAATCAAAGAAGCATTTTCAATATTTATAATATACAGAAAACCGTCATTTGAAGAAACTAAAGCCGCATTATTTTCAATAATACTTATATAACGTGGTTGTCGTAAATCTAGGGTTCGAATCACCTTTAAACTCGTTTTATCTACCCACAATAATTTATTGGAATTATTTACTACAATTACAAAATAATTATTATTTGAAATATATACCGATTGTGCGGCATCTCCTATTCCATAGCCGTTTACCGCATTAAATATATCTTCTTTAAAGGAATCTTTTTCATACTGATACAAATCCAATTTGGCATTTCCTCTTGTAAAATTACCTTCGCCCATAAAGTAAATTCCTTGAAATGAACCGAGTGTTGATTTGTTTTCATCGCTACAAGAAATTAAATTGATGATTAAAATCAAAATTAAGAATACATGTTGTTTTTTCATTTTTTTAAAATTATTGGTTAAAAATTTATTTTTGAATTTGTAATGTTAAAATATAGTTTCTTAGTGGCATCGCTCTATTTTCAATTTCTTGGTAATTTACATTCGTCAGATTATTTACTGCAAATCGAATAAATCCTTTAAAATATTTAAATGCTTTAAAGTCATATTGCGTCCAACTCGAAATAACAAAATAATGTGGTAAGAATTCTGAATTATCCATCGTAGTAAATCGTCTTGATGTGTAATTTAAGTTGAAATCGAATGATATTTTTTTATAGTTCAATTTTAAGGAATGAATGCTTTTCCATTCTGGTGTATAAATTTGTGAAGCTTCTTGGTTTACTTTTGAATACATCCATTGAACACTTGGTATATATTTCAAAACAACATCTTGAAAAGCTATTATTTTATTTTCAGATTGAAAATGGACTCCCAAATTTTGAACTTGATTTAAATTTATAGGACTCCAGATATTGGCTTGTGAGGTAGGTTGCCAAACGATTCGATCTTGTATCCAATGATAATATATAGCTAATTTGAAAAAGTGATTTCTTTTTTGATACTGTGTTTGAAGATTCCATTGAAAGGCATTTTCAGGGTTCAACAAATTATTTCCACCCGGTTTCCAAAACAATTCATTCGCTGTAGGTAATCGAACACTATTTTTGAAAGAAAACTGATGTGAGAAAGCGCCTGCTGTTTTATTGAGCATGAAAGAAAACCTTGGTAATGCGATAAATTGAGAATTCATTATGTGATTTATTGAAAGATTAAAAGAATAATTTTTCTTAAATCGTTGCTCGTATTGAATGGATGATTGTATATCTAAAAAATAAAATTGATTCAAATACGAACTTGAAGATATATTATAGATACTATTAGCGTTTTCAATGATCAATTTTCGATTAGAGTCCATAGCAATTTCACTTTGAATGGTATTGCGTAGAGAGTTAATTATATGTGTAGCATGTAATCGAATATCTCGATCCTGATAATTTTGATTTTCATGATGAAATGATGTTTTCAAAAAGGTTTTATTCATATTATAACCAAAATAAAATCTTAAATTTTCATCCTTTATACTTTGATTTGAGATATTTGTTGATCGCGTGGGCGGAATATCTCTTGCCGCATTTAAATACCATAAACCATAATTTATAGCGCTTTTATTATTTATGCTAAAAATGCCATCCACTAGCGTATGCGTTTGAAAAATAGCATTATTTGGTAAATTTCGGTATTCTAAAAATTGATTTTGATATTTATAGTCATTGGCACCGGTTATAATTTCATTAGAAACCCACAATTTGTTTTTCTTTATATTAAAAAAGGTATTTAGGCTGTTTTGAAACAATCCATTAGAATGATGGGAAATAGCATTAGAAAATAAAGAAAAATCCGTTTTTTTTCGTTGAATATGTAATTGTCCCGTCTGTTGATTTGAAGTATTGGATTCGATAAACTGAATTTGCGAAATATCTGAAGAAGGCGCTAAGGACAAATCATATAATTGATGCATTGGCGATTTTATCGAAATCCCATTCCACATCACATCGGTATGCTCTGAAGGCATTCCTCGATATGAAATACTACTCAATTGACCGATTCCATAATTTTTTACATAAAAATCTGCCATACTATTTTGAAGCGCATTGCTTCCGAAAGTCTGTTCGGCAAAAACAAATTGAGTACATTTTCCCGATTTGATTTCAACGGAACGCAAACGAACGACCGTATCCGAAATGGGAACGAATGCATAGCACAAAAAACAATGTGTAGCGCAAATAAAGGCTACAAATACTTTTACTAACAAAATACTATTTGTGTTTTTACACAATTTCCGACGCTCTTTGACCCAGAAAAGCGACATTTTTAATCATTTGGGTAGGTTTCCTGACTTGAAAGCTTCCCAAAACCGTCCTTCCCATATCACATACAGTGGACCTTGTTGGTTTTGGTTCATACCTTTTTGTATGACTCTCTTACAGTAGCTGGCACTGCTTCGGATTTTCACCGAATTCCCTTTTTTAAGACTTATCTATAGGTGTTTTATAGAAAAATCCCCAAAAATTTCGATGCAAAATTAAAGTATATTATTTATTTGAAGCATTTTTATTTTTAAAGAAAATTATTGATAAGCTAAATTAGAATTTTTCTAAATAAATTAAAATCAAATAAAGTATTTTTGTCATTGATTGAATTCATAATATGACATTAGACGAATTAAAAAAAGGTGAGTTTGCTATAATAGAATCTTTATTAAGCTCCTCGTATAAGTTAAAACTTGTCGAAATGGGTATTTTTAAAGGTCGACAAATCGAATCGATAGAAGAAGCGCCTTTTAGAGATCCCATTTGCTATCGTGTCAATAATTCAAAAATCATGCTGCGCAACGAAGAAGCTAAAAGTATTGTGGTTCGAAAATGCGAAAATCCTTTAATTTAACTCCTAATCTATACATCCTTTGAATACGATACAAAAAATATATTTAGTTGGTAATCCAAACTCTGGAAAGTCTTCTTTATTTAATCAATTAACAGGATTAGAACAAAAAGTTGCGAATTATCCTGGCGTAACGACCGAAAAGAAAACAGGTGTTGTTTTAAAACAAGATCAATATTTTGAAATCACGGATTTGCCGGGTTGTTATTCCCTCTACCCCAATTCCATTGATGAAAAAGTAGTTTCGGAAACGTTGCTTAATACCAATCCAGATTTAATTATTTTTACAGCTGATGCCTCAAATTTAAACCGAAGCTTACTTTTGTATACTCAAGTAGCGGATTTAAAAATTCCAATTATTGTAGTATTAAATATGGTTGATGAGTTGGATAAAAAGGGCGAATATATTGAAACGTCAATTTTAGAAAAAGAATTGGATACAAAAATTATTTCTTGCAATTCTAGAAAAGGAAAAGGCATCGATACACTTTGGGATTTTTTGATTCAAAAAGAATATAAGATTTCTCAAAATACCTTCGGTAAAAAAGATTTATTTGCCGAATACCATCTTGATGAGCAATTTTCATATCGAACGTGGCACGAATACGTTAATAAATCGGAGAAAAATGCTATTATAGAAAATACAAAACGAAAAGAAATCATCAATCGGTATAATCAAATTGAAGAAATTTTAAGCCTTACGCTCAAAAAAACACAAAAAGCATTTAAGCAAAAAATGTGGAGCGACCGTATTGATCAATATGCGCTGCATCCTTTTTGGGGTATTATAGCGATGCTATCCATATTATACATCGTTTTTCAGTTTCTATTTTACATCGCACAATACCCAATGGAAGGATTGGATTGGAGTTTTAGCGTTATCGCATCATGGCTTCAAAATACCTTACCAAAGGGTTTATTTTCACTCTTCTTAACCGAAGCTATTATTCCAGGCATTTCTGGTGTGTTGATTTTCATCCCTCAAATCGCCTTATTGTTTTTTATGAATACCTGGCTTGAAGAAAGTGGTTATTTGGCTCGTATGGTGTTTCTTTTAGATCGTTGGATGCGAAAATTTGGAATGAGTGGAAAAAGTGTCTTACCGCTTTTATCTGGAAATGCTTGCGCTATCCCTGCCATTGCATCTACTAAAACCATTTCAACACACAAAGAGCGTTTAATTACCATTCTCTCCATTCCATTTATGACGTGTTCGGCTCGTTTGCCGGTTTATACATTATTAATTTCGATTATTATTCCGATTAATTATCAAGGATTGGCATTGCTTTCTTTATATTTTTTAGGCATTTTTTCAGCAATTATTTTCAGTTTTGTTTTAAATAAAATTATAAAAACGAATGAAACTAGTTTTTTGATTATGGAAATTCCACCTTACCGTTGGCCTTCAATGAAAAATATTTTCACTAATATTCGCAATGCCGTTAAAAGTTTTGTAAAGGTAGCGGGTAAGTTTATTTTAACAATTTCAATCATTTTATGGTTTTTGGCCAGTTTTGGTTACCAAGAAAAAACAATTAAAAATGTACCGCTCGAAAACTCGTTTGTAGCTCATATTGGTAAATTTATAGAACCTGCCATTGAGCCACTTGGTTATGATTGGCAAATAGGTGTGGCTTTAGTCACTTCGTTTGCGGCGCGTGAAGTTTTTGTATCTACGTTGGGTACTTTATACAATATTGGTGCGGAACCCGATGAAAATACCATGCTTCAAACCATGAAGTTACAAATCAATCCTAAAACAAATACACCGGTTTTTACATTAGCTACGGGTATTTCATTGCTTCTATTTTATGCTTTTGCATTACAATGTATGAGTACGTTGGCCGCTATTCGGAAAGAAACCGGAACCTATAAATGGGCAATAATATCTTTTATATCCATGTCTATATTAGCCTACTTATCAGCTTTGTTGTCATATAAAATTATTTCATAAAATCAGCAGATTGTATCAAATTCTTGATTTTTACCGTTGAATCAAGAGATAATGCTTAGTTTTGTAAGCTAATTCATAATGTAACATTGAACTTAAACCATTTTTTTTTCGAAGCTTGTGCTCAAGTAGCTGCAAAACATCAAATCAAAACATATGTTGTTGGTGGTTGGGTTCGTGATCAATTGTTAAATCGTCCGAGCAAAGATATCGACATTGTAGTAGAAGGCAATGGAATGGATTTTGCGCAAAAAGTAGCTCAAGAAATTGATACAAATATTCAAGTAAATTTTTTTAAAACATTTGGTACCGCCCAATTTAACTATAAAGATTACGATTATGAATTTGTAGGTGCTCGAAAAGAAAGCTACGACCATAACAGTCGAAAACCCGTTGTAGAAAATGGCACTATTCAAGAAGATATTGCGCGCCGCGATTTTACGATTAATGCGCTAGCGATTTCTCTTAACGAAGCAGATTATGGTCAAATTATCGATTTTCACCAAGGTTTAGCGCATTTAAAAGAAAAACGATTGGTTACACCCCTCGACCCCAATCAAACCTATTCAGACGATCCGCTTCGAATGCTTCGAGCAATTCGTTTTGCTAATCAATTGGAATTTAAGATTGAAGACGAAAGTTTTAAATCGATTCAAAACAATGCCAATCGGATACAAATTATTTCTCAAGAACGCATACATACCGAATTAAATAAAATTCTGATGTGTGCCAAACCTTCTATTGGCTTGGATTTATTGTATAAATCCAAATTAATGATCCATTTTCTTCCAGAGTTAACGTGGCTGCATGGCGTGGAAGAATATAAAGGTAAAGGACATAAAGATAATTTTTATCATACGCTTCAAGTTGTTGATAATATTGCTTCGATGACAGATAATTTATGGTTGCGTTGGGCGGCACTGCTCCACGATATCGCCAAACCACAAACGAAATCGTATAGCGAAGCCAACGGCTGGAGTTTTCACGGTCACGAAGTTTTAGGGCCCAAAATGGCTCATAAAATTTTTAAAAATCTAAAACTGCCTCTCGACAAGCCTTTGGAATATGTCAAAAAGCTAATTTATCTGCACCTCCGCCCTATTTCGCTTACCAAAGAAATCGTAACGGATAGCGCTGTAAGACGCATGGTGTATGAAGCGGGTAATGATATCGATGATTTATTGATTTTATGTCGTGCGGATATCACAAGTAAAAATGAAGCAAAAGTAAGCCGCTATATTCAAAATTTAGATGCGCTTAAGATAAAAATAGAAGAAATTGAAGCGCGCGATCATATTAAGAATTTTCAACCGCCCATTTCTGGAGATGTTATTATCAAAACCTTCCAACTCAAACCTGGACCCGAAGTGGGCTTAATCAAAAATAAAATCAAAGATGCCATATTAGATGGCGAAATCGCAAATGAATACCAAGCCGCTTTTGATTTTATGATGCGTATGAGAGGGTTGTAAGGATTTTTTATATGACTTAGAAATGTACTGCGTTGTATTACTCAATAAACTCAAAAACATAATTTGAATTAAAATCAATTTCAAATTTTTGTAAAATTTCTAAATACTCTTGTCTAAATGATTTTTTCTTATGATGCTGTTTTTGATTGTTGATATAAGTTATAATTTTATTTAACATGGAATGATTATATGTGAAAGCTCCAAAACCTTCCTGCCAATAAAATTTTGATTTACAAAATCCTTTTTCATTAATAAAAGAATGGGATGATTTTTTAATTTCTCTTACTAATTCTGAAATATTACAATCGGGTTTAAAGCCAATTAAAATATGAATATGGTCGGGCATTCCATTTATTGCTAATAATTTTTGCCCTTTTTTGGTAATAACTCCCGTAATGTATTTATATAATTGATCTTCCCAAGAAAATTTAATTAAATTTTCTCTCCCTTTTACAGCAAAAACAATTTGAACGTATAATTGTGTGTAGGTGTTTGGCATATAAATAAAATTGATTGTAAAAATAAGAACATTTTTCAATTGAACCCATTACGTTTTTACAATTTTGAAAAAATGGGTTTTATCTATTTAAACCTAGCGATTCACATTTATATGTATTAAAAAAAAATCCTTTCTGAACCCAGCGGGTTCACATATTAATAGCCCCGATTTTATTTGAATGGTGCGACCCCTATTGGGGTCGAATTTTGCAACTTTTATTTAATTATCTATAAATATTTGACCTCTACGAGGTCGGGTTATATTTCAAAATCTGAATAAAATATCCTCCTATTTTATTTCCAATTTATCAATGATTCATATTTAAAAAATAGTTAATAAAAGAAATTTTGGACAAAAAAACGCATTTGACATATAATTTTCATGCTCGACTTATTGATTTTCTTTGAACGAATTTTGAGTTTATTCTACCATAATCATATATTTGATCCGTAGCATTTAATTTAAACTATCCCAACTTAAATATACTTGTTATTCGGGCATAAACCTCTTTATATAAATGTGATAAAGGACTTAGTTATTTTATTGCATTTTTAAAATATATAACCAAAACATATTTAAAATTTTATATGTAAGATTGGTAAAAGGCAAAAATAATGAATTTCACGCCATAAGTTGACGTTTTTAAAATAAAATTTTAAAAACATTATTGTTTGAAAAATCTAAAAAAGCTCCGAATACAATTGCCACATGTTTTGGCTAATAGCTTTAGCTTTTTCAGCACTTTTGAGGTAAAATTCAGGACCGGAATCGGCATATAAAATATCTCTTGAAGAGGCAATTAAAATACCAAAATCTTTGGTTAACATGTTTTGGCAGGTTGCTTCAAGCGAGCCACCTTGTGCGCCCACTCCTGGTACTAAGAAAAAATGTTCGGGGTAATGACTACGGATTTCTTTTTGTAAGGTTTCTTGGGTGGCACCAATCACAAACATTACATTTTGAGGTGTACCCCATGAAGCTACCGTTTTCATGACATATTGATAAACTTTAGTTTGATTTTCAAGATTTTGTAATTCAAAATCTTGAGCCCCTTCGTTTGAAGTTAATCCTAAAACAATCGTATATTTATCTTTAAACTCAAGGAACGGTTTTAAACTGTCACTACCCATATAAGGCGAAACCGTTAGTCCATCGCAATGATACGTTTCAAAAAAAGTCTGCGCATACATTCTTGACGTATTTCCAATATCGCCTCGTTTGGCGTCTGCAATCACAAAATGAGAATTGGGTATGTATTGAACCAATTCATTAAAAACGTGCATCCCTTCTGGGCCTAAAACTTCAAAAAAAGCGGTATTTAATTTATAACTGCAACAATAAGGCGCAGTATGTTCTATGATTTTTTTACAAAATGCTAAAACACCTTTTGCATCTTTAGAAATTCCTTCGGGCAGTTTATCTAAATCGGGATCTAAACCAATAGATAAAAAAGACTTTTGATGCCTAATCGCATCGATTAATTGGGATTTATTCATAAAATAAAACTAAAAAAAAGAGGAAAACCAAAACATGTTTTCCTCTTATCGTAATTGATTAATATTCATCTTCATTAAAATAGAAGTCATCTTGCGTAGGATAATCTTGCCAAATATCCTCTACACCTTCAAAATGCTCTCCTTCTACGTCTTCCATTTGCTGTAAATTTTCGATAACAGTAATCGGAGCTCCCGAACGAATGGCATAGTCGATTAACTCATCTCGTGTAGCTGGCCAAGGTGCATCTTCTAAATACGAAGCTAATTCAAGTGTCCAATACATAGTTTATAAATTATTTTAGGTTAATAAAATTAATATCTTTCTTCCAAGTAACTTCTTCTGCTTTAAAATATTGTGTAAGAAAACGAGATAAAACAAAAAGATAATCACTCAAACGATTTAAATAGATAATTGATTTCTCAATTTGAGCATCTTTTTCAATTTGTGATATCGATACAATATTTCGTTCGGCCCTACGGCAAACTGTTCGTACCATATGACAAAAAGACACCACAGGGTGTCCGCTTGGTAAAACAAATTGGGTCATTTGGGGTAAAACACGATCCATCGCATCGATTTGGTGTTCTAAAAATTCAATGACATCGTCTTGAATTTGTGGCAATTTTGTTTTGTAATTATTATCAACAGTAGCTAAAATGGAACCGATGTTGAATAATATATTTTGAATGGCTTTTAATTTAACCGAAATCGATTCATCGGGAATGATGTCAGATAAATGACCTAAAAAACTATTCAACTCATCAACGGTACCATAGGCATCCACACGAATATTATCTTTAAATATTCGATCGCCTCCAAATAATGAAGTTTGACCTTGATCTCCCGTTTTTGTGTATATTTTCATTGATTTTAAGCTTTTTCTAAAATTATTAGGATAACTTGTAGAAAGTAGATGATTAAAAGATTAAAACCAAGATTTAAAGGCTATTAAATAGCATCTAAAATCTGAGCTAATCCAGTAAGCAAAAATGGTAATGGAATCCAAGAATACTGAGGCACTGTTAATAATGCCGCTGTACACAATACGAATCCAATCAAAAACATTGCCCAAGATTTACCTTTTGACATATTATTTAAATTTTAGTGATATAAATAATTATTAAGCAGAAGCTAAAACACGCTTCATCAACTTAGATTTAAGGTTTGATGCCTTATTTTTGTGGATGATATTACGCTTAGCTAATTTATCAATCATAGAAATAACATCTCCTAAGCTTTCTTTTTGCTCAGTTTGATTCTCATTATTTTCTAATTTTTTGATTGCATTACGAGTCGTTTTAGCATAATAACGATTATGTAATCTTTTCTTTGCTGCTTTTCTAGCGGCTTTTTTAGCGTTTCTTGTATTTGCCATTATGTGTTATAATTTATTTCTTATTAAATTAAGGCTGCAAAAATAATATTTTTTTTTTAATAATATCATTTTTTTAATCAAAATATATATTCCTAGCTTTTTACTACTTCTTTTTTTGATCTATAACTCCTCCAAAATGAGATGTATTTATAGTCAAAAGCATAATTTTGTTTTTGAATAAATGCAAAATCGGCATTTTCAGGAAGTTGTTCGCAAATCTGCTCCAATTGCTTTTGTACTTCTTTATCGAGCATTTGATCTATTGTAATCAATTGTTGTTCAAATAGTTTTGTAAAATGCGTAAAAATTGTAGCTTCCGTTAAGTTTCGAATTGCAGCTATTTCACCTATTCGTTTTCCTTCTAGTATCAAATCAAGCGTAATTTGCGTAGTAGATACTTTTGATTTTGGATTATTCTTCGTAACTTGTTTTTTCTGTTTTATATATAAATTGGCATCAAATTCTAATCCAATCGATAGATTTTGGATTTTTTCGAATTTAAAAACAATGGATTCGATATTTTTGATTAATAAATCGAGCTCTTTGCGAAGTGGCGTCACGCCATAAAATAAGGCAATTTGACTTTGATATTCATAAAGTTTATCTAAAAAATTAGACACAATAAATGTAGCATAAAAATCAAATGCTTTGGGTATACGCTGTCTTAACCAATTTTCAAAGCCATTTAAATCTTCATTTTCATTTTGATGTTGAATTTGTTTTAAAAAAGTAAAATTCGTTTGATCGATTTCGGTATATTTATTTTTTAATTTTTGAATTTCCAAAATATAACCTTCGGCGTTTTTTAATTTTTCTTGATATTCATAAAAAAGTTCTTCAAGATCTTGAAGGGTATCAAATATTTTTTCGATATCAAACATTCGTAATATCTGAATTTTTAGATATTCGGGTCGTTGCTGTTCTACAAAGTTTTTTAAATATCGAATCGATGCAATATCCGCTGCATACGAAACTAAATGTTCGGGATACCGTAAAGGCATTTTTGGATACGGCGTCAACATTTGAATACCTTCTAATGTTCGGCATCTTGATAGCGCTACGTATGTTTGTCCGCTAACAAAACTGTCTCGCACATCTAGTTTTACATAATCAAAAGTCAAACCTTGGCTTTTATGAATCGTTATTGCCCACGCTAATTTTATTGGAAAATGTTCAAACGTGCCCACTTCGGTTTCAATCACTTTATTGTGCGCAATATCAAATTTATACTCATACTGGGTCCAAATATCTCTAGAAACTTTAATGACCTCTTCCGTTTGGGAAACATCATTGGTTAATCGTACAAAAATTTCATCTTCGGTAAGTCGATCGACAACGCCAATTTTACCATTAAAATAGCGCCTTGGCGTATTCATATCATTTTTAATAAACATCACTTGGCTTCCTTCTTTTAAAACCAACTGAGAATCCATTGGATAAGCACTTTCTCTAAAATCACCTTGAATATAAGCGGAATAGACAAATCGAGGTTGATTAATTTTGGATAATTCTTGATCATTAATCATATCCGCCGCATTTCGATGGGTGCAAAGCGTGATGGGCAATTTATCGTCGTCGATAGGTTTAGATTGCTGATTCAGCGTTTCAATTTGATCGGCTTCTAACTCATTATTTCGAATGGCATTTAATAGCTGGATAAATTGTATATCTTTTTGTCGGTAAATTTTTTCAAGTTGAATTTTTTGTAATGGGTATTGTGAAATTACTTGACTATCATAAAAATATACTGATCGATAAAAACGACTTAAAATGTCCCAAGTTTGATTTTCGGCTATAGGTGGTAATTGAAATAAATCTCCAACAAATAAAACCTGACAACCACCAAATGGAAGATGACGCTGATTTCGATAATGTCTTAATATATAATCTATAGCATCAATCACATCTGCTCGTACCATAGAAATTTCATCGATAATTAACAATTCTAAAGATCGTAATAGTGCTCTTTTTTCGGTATTGTATCTTAAGCGACTTAAAAGCTGATTTTGACCTATCTCTTCTTGATTATTAGAATATTGCATTGTTGGGTTAAAAGGCGCAAAAGGTAAATTAAAGAACGAATGAATCGTAGTTCCTTTTACATTAATAGCCGCAACTCCGGTTGGAGCCAAAACAACTTTTATTTTTGGACAATGCGAAATGAGATCCAATAAAAAGGTTGTTTTTCCCGTTCCAGCATTTCCTGTTAAAAAAAGTGACTCATTTGATTCAAAAATGAGTTTCTTTGCCAAATAAATTTGAGGGTTGTCTTCAAAAGTAAAATCATGAATCATAAAATATGAAATTATATCCAAATCTTAAAACAGCAATAATAACCATTATTTCGAATACAATCGAAAAAAAAATGGTTTTAGACCACGAAATTCAAGGTCTTTTTAAAAAAAATAAACAATGGGGTGCGCGCGACCGAAGAGCTATTGCGCAATGTAGCTATGATATAATAAGGCATTATGAGTTATTATTGCATTTGAGCGGTTCAAAAGAACAAATTATTGAAACGTATTTAGAACAATTGGATGAAAATGATTTTTTTGACTTTAAAAAAATTGAAAATTCACTAAAAGATACCATTCCGTTTGAAATTCTATATTCTTTGCCTATTGATTTACTTAAAATTTTTGAAAATCAAAAAGTTAATGAATGGGAAGCCAACTGGAAAGCGATGCAACAGAAAGCACCTATTTTCCTTAGAGTTAATGAATCGCAAGCCAAAATGGATTATTTTACTCAAATCCTTGATGAATATCAATTTGAATACCAGCAAATTTCGGAACTTCATTATGATAACCTCAATTTAAAACTCAATGCTATTGAATTAAAACATGCCATTCCAAAAAATCATGAAATTTTTGCGATAAATGGTCCTCAATTTGAAATTCAAGATATTGGTTCGCAATGTCTATCTATTTTATCAAATCCTCAAGATAATACTAAAATTTTAGAATCGTGTGCGGGTAATGGAGGAAAAACGACGCATTTATTGGATTTAACCAAATCAATTACGCTTCATGCAATGGATATTGAACCAAAAAAATTACAACATTTGGAGCAACGGGTACAAAGAATGTTTGGTAAAAAGGTTAAAACATTTGAAGCCACAGCGGAAGAAATTTCAAATCATAAAGCATGGGCCGATGCACTTTATCTTGACGTTCCTTGCAGCGGAAGTGGAACGTTTAGACGTCAAGCCGATTTAAAGTATCGAATTAATGAAGCCTTTATACAGCAAAAAGTTATGACCCAGCAATCCATTATTGAGTCATTTATGCTTACAACAAAAGAAAATACTTCGATTCATTATTCAACGTGTAGTTTATTCGCCGATGAAAATGAAAAGCAAATTGAATTTATTGAAAAACAAGGGTTTAAATGCCAGTCATTCCAAAAATTAGAAACTTATAAATATTCTGGTGATGGATTCTTTTGGGCTCACTTTACTAAAAAGTAATTAAAAAAAGAAGAAAATTTTATACAAATTTTGTAATTTTGTTGTTTAAATAAACATGGAATTAAAGCTCTCTTTTTCAACGATTTTATTAGATAAATCTCAAAATCCCTTTGAGATTTTATTGATTCAAAAAATTAAAGATCAAGTAACTTACAATACAGAAAATATTGAAAATGCGGCTTTTCTAAATAGATATAAAAATAAATCTTGGGATGTAATCGCCGATTTATTTCAAAATAAAGTTTTTTATAAATGGACAAGGTCTATTCGTGAAAAACATAGTTTATTAGGTATCGAAATACCTCTAAACCAATATACATTTAATAAAATCATGGAATATACCCATGAAGCTTTTTTAAATGCAGCTCAAGAAGGCGATTTTAAATTATACATTAAACATACTTTTGAAAGTGGCATTAAGCATTATCCATCAACAATTACTAAAGAACCGCTTGATATATCTTTTGAAATTATTAAAAATGAACAAGGCGGATTAGAAATTGTTCCAAAATTTAGTTTTGACGGTACCGAAATTGAGAATTTTGTCCACTATGAATTTTTAATTTTTTCAAAAAACTTTACCTTTATTTTGCCAAAAAGAACTTTTCAGCTTTTTCAGTGGATGGAAAAGAAAAATTGGCAACAATATCAATTCGATCCGATTGCGTTATCTAATGAAATTTTATCCGAAATTGAAAAACAATATGTTGTAAATCGCAACGATTTATTTCCGAAGGAAACCATAGACACCCTTCCTCAAAATCAATTATTACTCAAAGAATCTGCTGGCTTTTTGATGATGTATCCGCGTTGGTCTTACGAAGGAATCATCGTAGAAGGACGGTTTGAAGATGAAACGCATACGATTCGTCAAGGAACAAAATATACCATTTATCGAAAGGAATCGGAAGAAAAAACATTTATTGAATTACTAAAAAATTCAAATCCAGAATTTGGAAAACAAATCAATGGATACTTTTTTCTTTCTATTGAAAATGCTAAAAAGAAAAACTGGTTTCTAAAATTTTACCATCAATTACTCGAACAGCAAATAGAAATATTAGGAATGGATATGTTGAGTAATTTCCGTTATTCAAGTCATGCGGTATCCACTCAATTAGAAATTATAAAAAATGAAGGCAATACGCTTTTAATAAAATGCGATACGTATTTTGGTGAAGAGTTAATTAATAATATAGAACTACAAAAGAATCTTAAAGCACGTCAAAGAAATATCTTATTGTCCGACAATACCATTGGAGTTCTTGAAGATCAATGGATTGAGAAATATGCACTATTGGTCAAACATAGTAAAATACAAGATAATATTTTAGAAGTACCGCGTTGGATTATGCTTTTTCAGAAGAGTGCTTTTGACAATTTAGATATTGATTCCCTAAAAATCGAGACCAATTGGTGGGAATTATGGGAAAAGTGGCAACATGATGATGCCGTTCTTTTTCCGATAGATCATTCGATTAAAGCTTCATTGCGTCCATATCAACAAAAAGGATTTGAGTGGATGTATCTTTTAAGTAAAATTGGAGCTGGCGCTTGCCTTGCTGACGATATGGGATTAGGAAAAACACTTCAAACCATTTGTTTATTACAAACTAAAATAAATGAAAATCCCGATCGAAAACATATAATTATTGGGCCGGCTTCTTTGATTTATAATTGGAAAGTAGAAATTGAAAAATTTGCACCAAATTTAAAAGCCGAAGTCTATCATAGTTCCAACCGTAATTTGGAAGAAATTGGTAAGAAAAATCCAGATGTTTTAATTACAAGCTATGGAACAGCTCGAGTAGATATTGATATTTTAAATGAAATCCAATGGAATACCATCGTTTTAGATGAAAGCCATAATATAAAAAATCATCAAGCTCAAGTTTCCAAGGCCGTTTTAACTTTAAAAGCCGATATGCGGGTTATTTTAAGTGGAACACCAATTATGAATGAAACGCTTGATTTATATCCTCAACTTTCCTTTATTCTTCCTCAACTTTTTGGAAGTCGAGAGTTTTTTAACAAAGAATATGCCTATCCGATCGACAAAGACCGTGATGTTGAAAAAATTGAAGCACTCAAAAGAACCACAGCACCATTTATTTTAAGAAGAACTAAAGAGCAAGTAGCTAAAGATTTACCACCAAAAACGGAATCGATTATTTGGTGCGATATGGGGGAGCAACAAATGAAATTGTATAGTGAAATTAAAAATAACGTTAAGAAAAGTATCTTTTTGGATATTCAAGAACAAGGAATTGGTAAAGCAAAACTTGGAATTTTAGCTGCTATCACAAGATTAAGACAAGTTTGCAGTGCTCCCAAATTATTACAAGATTATGAAAATGCAACCGAAGATTCAATCAAAATCGAACGATTATTAGATGAAATCAATGGAAATCTAAAAAATGAAAAGATCATTGTATTTTCTCAATTTTTAAATGCGTTGGATATTATTAAAACGGAGTTATATAAAAATCAAATTGCATATTATTGTATAGATGGTTCTACACCAAATACCAAAAGACAGGAACAAATCAATCAATTTCAAGATCCAGAAAATAAAGTTAGAATCTTTCTGTTAAGCCTCAAAGCAGGAAATGCAGGGATTACACTAACTCAAGCAAATTATGTATTTTTATTGGACCCATGGTGGAATCGTCAGGTGGAGCAGCAAGCTATAGATCGTGTTTATCGGATTGGTCAAGATAAAAATGTATTTGCGTATCGAATGATTTGCCGAAATACAATAGAAGAACGAATTATTCAACTTCAGCAAAATAAAATGAAACTCTCCGAAGATTTGATTACCGAAGATGAAGGTTTTGTGAAAAATCTAAGCGAATCGGATTTAGCATTTTTATTTGATTAAAAACATCTCACTGAAAATCAAAAAGATACAGAAAACATACACTAAATAATTAAAAAAAGGCTCGTGTTTAAATAAAAATCATTAAATTTGCACCCGTTTTTAATATAAAGACTTGGTAGCTCAGCTGGATAGAGCAACTGCCTTCTAAGCAGTAGGTCACAGGTTCGAATCCTGTCCAGGTCACTAGATTTTAAATTTATTAAAAACTGAGCCGCTGTTATATAATCATTACAGCGGCTCTTTTTGTTTATAACGATTTATGAAAAGAGCATATCTTCTTATTAAACCTTGGATTTTTCAATTTCTGATTGCTATATTGTTGCTATTAATAAATGTAATCATCCGAACCGTTGAACCTAAAATACTTCAAACAGCAATTGAATTTTTACAATTTAAGAAAATTGATCAAAATGATAAAATTATACTTTTTATAGCCAATTTGCTTCCCAACAATGATTCTATTGCATTATCAAAAGTTATGCTTCAACTCGGATTGTTATTTTTAGTTATGGCGCTTATGCGAAGTATTATGGGACTTACAAGTAAAGCAATAAGTATTAACGCAAGTGAAAGCGCTATCTATAGCTTAAGAACACGTTTATTTTTACATATTCAAAAACTACCAATTCCAACATTTGACAATCTAAATAAAGGCGAAATCATTCAACGTTTAAGTGGCGACTTGGAAACAGTTAAAAATTTCTTAAGTGGGCAATCCGTAGAGTTTATTCGATTAATATTTACAGCTTCCATTGCCAGTTATATGTTATTTAATATATACACTCCCTTTGCTTTAATTTGCTTAAGCCTATCTCCTATTATTCTAATAGTTTCTATCGTATTCTTTAGATATGAAACTAAAATTTGGGAAAAACATGAGGAAGAAGCAGATAAACTGACTCAAATCGTTCAAGAAAACTTTAATGGTATAAAAAGTATACAAGCATATAATAAACAAAAAACCGAAAAAGAAAAATTTGATGATCAAAACTTTAATAAACTTGAAATTGGATTAAAACATAACAAACTGCATACTTTTTTTTGGCCAAGTATGGATTTCGTTACTTTATGTCAAACGGGTATTATTATAATTGCAGGAGGCTTTTTTGTTTATAAAGGGAAAATGACTATTGCACAATTGGCGGCTGCATTTTCATATGCAGGAATGATTTCTTGGCCCTTAAAAATGATCGGTCGGGTTAGTAGTCAAATGGGCATGGCATTTGTAGCACTTGATCGAATTTTCGAAATCATCGAACTGCCTCAAGAAAAAGAAGTTGGAATTAAAAATATTGATTTAAATGGTGATATTGTTTTTAAAAATATTAATTTTAGATATCCAAAAAACGAAATAGAAAGTTTAAAAAATATTGATTTTGAAATACCTAAAGGTCGTAAAGTTGCTTTAGTTGGTCAATTTTCGAGTGGTAAAACAACTATTATTAAACTATTAATGCGTTTTTATGAACCATCAAAAGGAAGTATTATTATTAACAATCATTTGATTTCTGAAATCAATCCGCAATATTTGCGAAGCCGAATTGCTTACGTCACACAACAACCGTATCTTTTTTCGATGGGAATTGGTGAAAATATTAAATACAATAATCCAGTTTTAGAAGACGAAGCAATAAATCATATTATTAAAATTTCGGGTTTCCCAAATTTCAACGAAACTTTTAACAATGGTTTTGATACAGCCGTTGGAGAAAAAGGCGTTAGTTTATCTGGAGGACAAAAACAAAGAATTTCGCTTGCTCGTGCGCTTTCCAAAGATTTTGATATATTAATTTTAGACGATTTTACATCGGCTTTAGATAAAAAAACAGAAAAAAATGTATTAAAAGATGTATTTGAATATGTAAAAGGGAAAACTAGTATTTTAGTAACCCATCGAATAGAAACGATGAAACAATGCGATTTAATCATTGTATTAAATAACGATGGAAGTATTGAAAATATTGGGAATCCAGATTCCTTATGGAATACAAGTCCATATCTTATTCAGTTACAAAATTCATTAAAAATCGATTAATAAATGCAAGAACATAACGAATTTAAAAACAAAAGTGTTTTTCCATTTTTAAAAAGACTACTTGGTTATGCGTTTCAAAAAGAACGTAAAAGCATGTTTTTAATGCTTTATGCTATTGGTATGGTTGCTATAGTTGAGAGCTATTTTCCTTCTCTTTTTAAAGGCTTCATCGATGAATGCGCGTCTCAAATTAGTTTCAAAGAAAATCCAATGGGCTACTTTCAATATGAATGTGTTCAAAATCATATAGCAAAACTTATTATTTTAATCACATTAATGACCTCTCACGTGATGCTTTTCATATATCTTGCTGGGAAAGTTGGTGAAAAAACAATTTTTAATCTAAGAAAGGACTTATTTTATAAAATGCAGCATATGAGTTTTGATTTTTTAGATCGAAATAGTGCAGGCTGGTTGTTAACTAGAATAAGCTCAGATACCGACCGCGTTATGGAAGTTATCAGCTGGGGACTTATTGGAGCGGGTTGGGGTGTTGTTATGATTTTCTTTTGTTTTGGTTATATGTTTTATTTCAATTGGATTTTAGCCCTTTTGGTATTATTAACCATTCCTATATTATTGATAGGAACTGCATTTTTACGAATTAAAATTATGAATTTTAGTCGTAAATCAAGAAAGATAAACAGCGAAATGATTGGGTTGGTTAACGAGCATATTTACGGTATTGAAGTAAATAAACTCTTAGGAAACGAATATAAATCCTCCGAAATATACAACCAAAAAGCACTTCAATACAAAAAAGCCAGTTATAAATCTTCATTTTTCTCAATAGCCTATTTTCCAATAACCGTTGGACTTGGAAGTATCGCTACATTTATGGTTTTAAATGTAGGCGGCAATATGGCAATAGACTCTGAAATGGGAATGACGATTGGAATGCTTGCTTCATTTTTTGTTTATTCTACATTAATTTTCGAACCTATTTTAGATATTACGAATTATTATTCTTTAGCTCAAAATGCAATGAGTGCAGGAGAGCGCATTTTTTCTTTAATCGACCAACCTATTTCAGTCAAAGATTATAAAAACAACTTATCCGATTTTACATCTATAAAAGGACAGGTAGAACTCAAAAACGTACAATTTGGATATAATAAAAACCAAATTATCATTCCTAATTTAAACTTAACAATCAAAGAGGGAACTTCTGTTGCACTTGTTGGGCCAACAGGAGAAGGAAAAACTACGATTTCTTCATTAATCGCCCGTTTTTATGAACCAACTTCTGGAGAAATTTTAATTGATGGCATTGATTATCGTGAACGTACGCTTGAAAGTTATCGAAAAAATGTCGGTTTTGTTATGCAAACTCCAAATATTTTTTCAGGAACATTATTTGAAAATATTCAATTTGGAAATCCTGAAATTTCAAAAGAAAAAGTACAACAAATTCTTTTGAAAATGGGATTAATAGAAATGGCGGAAAATTTAAATATGCGAATTGAATCCGACGGCTCCAATATGTCGATGGGTCAAAAGCAATTAATTGCAATGGCTCGAGTTTTTGCTTATAACCCTAAAATTTTGATTTTAGATGAAGCCACTTCAAACTTAGATATCGAAACTGAAATTAAAATTCAAAAAGCCATTCAAGAATTGATAAAAAATAGAACTTCTATCATTATTGCCCACCGATTGAGTACCATTGTACATTGTAATCGTATTTTAGTCATTGATAAAGGTAATATTTTGGAAGACGGAAACCATCAGGAGTTGTTAGAAAAAAATGGTGCTTATTCCGTATTGTATCAAATGTAAGTTTTGATAGAATACTAACTATTTATCTAAATAATGCCCCTTAGCCGAGATAATATATACAATATTTTCTTCTACTTTATAAACTAACCTATCTTTTGAACTTAAACGCCTAGAATAACAGCCTGAAAAATCATGTTTAAGTTTCTCAGGATTTCCAATACCCTCAAATGGATCGATTTCTAACTCTACAATGATTTTCTTTAGCTTGTTTAATAAATTTTTGTTTCCAGATTTCTTATGCAATAAAATATCATTAATTGCATGAGAAGTATAATTTAATTTATAAATCATTTTAATTTAAAAAAATCATCAAAGTCTTTTGAAGAAATTTCAATAGTCGCTCCATTTTCAATTTCTTTTAAACCTTCATTATATTTTTGCTTAATTGATATATTTTCAGCCTCATTTTTATTTAAAAATTTAAAAGATATATCAATCGATTTCAAAAAGTCTTTGACTCGTTCCATTTTATCATGATTTGTATCAATTAAAAGAATTGTATCCATTTTGTAAATATTTTTCACAAAAATAACTATTTTTTTTGATAATAATAATATAAAAAATATCAACTAAATGTATATTTGAATCATATCTAAATTAATTTACTCAGATTTGATTATATTTGCTTTTAATATAAATTTAATATCTTATCATGGGATTTTTTGACTATTTCAATAAAAATAAAAAGGAAGATTTAGAAAAAGGTTTGGAGCCAACTAAAAATTCATTTTTTAATAAAATAACAAAAGCGGTAGCCGGTAAATCAAAGATAGACATTGAAAGTCTCGATGATATCGAAGAGGCTTTGATTATGAGCGATGTCAGCTTAGACACTACGATTAAAATCATTAATCGATTAGAAGCTAGAATTGAAAAAGATAAATACATTAATGAAAATGAATTGTATCAAGTTTTAAAATATGAAATTGAGGAGCTCTTAAACGAAAATAAAACAGAAGATATCGATTCCATCATTCCAAAAACAGATGCAAAACCATACGTTATTATGGTTGTAGGTGTTAATGGCGTTGGGAAAACCACTACGATAGGAAAATTGGCCAATCAGTTTAAAAATGCGGGAAAAAATGTTATTCTTGGTGCTGGCGATACGTTTAGAGCCGCAGCAGTTAATCAATTACGAATTTGGGCGGAACGAAGTGATGTAGGCTTTGTAGAAAAAGGTCAAAATGCCGATCCGAGTGCTGTTGCTTTTGATACGTTGAATAGTGCTGTTGCTAAAAATGCCGATTTTGTAATTATTGATACAGCAGGTCGACTTCAAAACAAAACGGGCTTAATGCAAGAGTTGTCTAAAATCAAGAACGTAATGAAAAAAGTGGTTCCGGATGCGCCACATGAAGTTTTATTGGTTTTAGATGCCAGTACAGGCCAAAACGCGCTTTCTCAAGCAAAAGAATTTATTGCTGTAACGGAAGTGAATGCTATTGCTTTAACGAAATTAGATGGCACAGCAAAAGGCGGTGTTGTGATTTCAATATCTGACCAATTTAAAGTTCCTATCAAATATATTGGTGTTGGAGAACAGATTGACCAACTTCAATTGTTTAATCGTAAAGCATTTATCGATTCTTTATTCGGATAATTATAGTATATTCGAAAAACTAAACTATAAAACGGCCATTTTCATAACATAAAATACCGTCTGCATATATTGCACCATCTGTTAAATCCGTAATCATATCCCAATGAATGGCACTTTCGTTAATTCCATTACATTGTTTGTAGGCCTCACCGATAGCTAAATGAACGGTTCCTCCAATTTTCTCATCAAACAAAATATTATTGGTTGCTTGTTGTATTTTATAATTAGTACCTACCGCAGCCTCTCCAAAACGACGCGCACCAGGAATGGCAAATATTTTATCTAAAAAATCCTTTCCTTTTGTTGCCGTCCAATTTTCAATGTAACCATTTTTAATTTCAAGTCTCACATTTTCAACTTCTTCTCCCATATATATTGAAGGCATGGTAAAATGCACCCAACCGTTCATACTGTCATCAACAGGAGCTGTATAAACTTCTCCGCTTGGCATATTTGTTTTTCCATCCGAATTGATCCAAATTCTTCCTTTGGCCGAAAAAGTAATGTCGATATTTTTACCTTTATATTGAATAATATCTTTTCCATTTAGAAAATCAACGACACTTTGCTGATTTTTACCAAACGTTTTCCATGTATTTATCGGATCTTCATCATATAAATTACAAGCATCAAATACAAATTTTTGATAATCTTCAAGTGTCATTCCCGCTTCTTTAGCACTTGCTTCACAAGGAAACTGACACAAACTTCTTCTTAAAGTACGATTTCCGGTTCGTTCGCTATATGTTCTATGAATTTCTTTGCTTGCTTCTTTTACAATTTGTCTTTTCGCAGGATCTACTGTTATAGTTTCTCTTAATTGATAAGGCGCTCTAACATATAAAAAACATTCAAAATTTTCAGTCCAATATTTAGAAAATGGATTCACAAAATTCAATTGATCATTCGAACTATTATTCAACAATGTGGCTTCAAGATTTTGAATTTCAATGTCTAAAAATGGATGACCACCCGCTTTACTAATTTCTTTTACCAATTCGATTAAAAGTGGTTCGGCTAAATATGTCGATTTAATCATAACGCGATCGCCTTTTTGAACTTCAAGACAATAATTTGTTAGTAAAGAGGCATATTTATTATACATTTCCGACATTTTTAAGTAATTTTTAGATTATAATTTGCAAATATAACAAAAAGTGATTGTTTTTTTATTTAAAAAGTAATTCTAATAAATCAAATTATAATTTTCGATACTTTTTTATAATATCATATATATTTTTTATGATTAACCAAATAAATTTCTATATTTGTATTCTAAATTTAAATAAAATGTACGTTCAAGGCAAAATAATAGACATCTTGGAGGAACAATCGGGAGAAACTTCAAATGGAAAATGGCGAAAAAAAGAGTTTGTCATTGAAACATTTGCTAAAATTCCGAGAAAAGTATGTTTATCTCTAAGAGGCGAAGCTATCGATTCATTTAAATACCAAATTGGTGATGCAATCCAAGTTAGTATCGATATAGAAAGTAGATCTTACAATGGGAAATACTTTACCGAAGTAAGAGCTTGGAAAATCGAACCAAAAAATAGTGAAAATGCAAATTCTAATTCGGAAGAGACATTTGATTCACCCTTTTAAGTTTTGATTGTAAAGATAATCCTAAAGATCTTGTTTCTGAAAATATTGAATTATTGTGTAAACAAGTTTTAGTTTATCAAGAATCTAATAACTGAATTTTATAATATAAAATCTTTATAAGTAAAAACACTATTATAACCGATCTGATTAAATTTGGACTTAATTTCATCTTCAGGTTCTTCAGAAATACATAAAATAAAATCGCCTCCCCAAGCACCTAAAGATTTTGTAAAAAATGGCATTTTGTTGCCTAAAACTATACTTACTTCATCTAGTTTTAAAGACTTAGAAATCAACGCTTCATGATTTTTTAATAAATAAATCCAATCCGAAACATTAGAATTTATTTGTAAATGTTCCGTAATCTGATTCAAATCTTTAATCAATTCTTTTTTTGATATACTATATATACTTTTGTAGTAATTTATGGCATTTCTTGAATTTTGCTTTTTGTTTAAATAAACAAAATATAAACAATTTGTAACTTTTTCATTGAACTGAATTTCTTGAAATGATTGATGAACTTCATCATCTCTTTGATAAATTAATGGACTGGCAGCAAATGCACAAGCAATATCATATCCAGAACCTTTAAACAAATATCGATTTAAATCAAATGCATCAAAATTAAAATAATCGGATAATAACGCTACAAAAGTAGAACTTGAGCCTAATCCCCAATTTTTATCAAATTCCAATCGCGTTTTAAATGCACCTTTAAATGCGTTAATATCTTGATTTTCATTATTTTTTACAATATAATCTAAAGCTTTATTTAACAATAAAATTGATTCGTTTTCATTGTTTTTTGGATCATAACGAAACCATAAGGTATCGTCATTTAAGTATGCTTCATATTGAAATGATTTGTTTTCATTAACGGATAAAGTTTGACCGAGTTTTGTAGGCAACGCAATACCTTTTGCGCCATCTAAAATGAAATATTCGGAAGTTAATAAAATTTTACCATTTGCTTTTCTTTGATATTTCATCCATTGCTTTTTAAAAAAAGTAAACAAAAGTAGATAAATTTTATCATTTTTGCAGGAAATAAAAAACATGCTGGTCATCGGAATTACAGGAACTTTAGGTGCAGGAAAAGGAACTATAGTAGATTATTTAGTTTCTAAATATAATTTTTCTCATTTTTCAGTTCGTAAATTGCTTACTTCAATACTTATAGATAAAGGTATTGAACCTAATCGAGATACATTTACTATTTTGGCTAATCAATTGCGAGCAGATAACAACTCACCAAGCTACTTAATCGAAATGTTATACGAAGAAGCCAAAGTATCAGGCAAAAATTGTATCATCGAAAGTATTCGGACTACTGGTGAAATTGATGCGTTAAAAGAAAAAGGTCCTTTTATTTTATTGGCGGTTGATGCAGATCAAAAAGTTCGTTACCATCGGATTACAGATCGAAAATCCGCTACTGATCAAATTGATTTTGAAACCTTTAAACATGACGAAGCAAGAGAATATAAAACATTAGATCCAAATAAACAAAATCTATCGGCGTGTATCGAAAGAGCTGACTATACTATTTTAAATAATGAAGGATTGTATGAGCTTCAAAATCAGATTGATAAAATTATGACTAAAATTGGTTTGTAAAACTAATAAGTTTCTTTTTTTCCTACTAAAATCATTCGGTCGGAATCATTAAAATATGGATTCAAATTATAATCACCAAAATTTTCAATAACCGAAAAACCAGATTTTTCAAACATTTTTTGTAGCGATTCTATTTCGAAAAGCTGAACCCTTTCTGTGAAATTATATTTTTTAGAATTTACTTCAAATTCAATATTTTTATAAACAAAATTTGCATCTATAGTCTTTTTTAATTGAAATTCAATTCCATCAATAACTTTCATTTCTTCACTGGGACCATTTTGCCGGACTTTTTCACTATTTAAATAATCCATAACAAAAACTCCTTCATCTTCTAGATGTTTCGCCACAGTATCAATTACATTTTGATTATCTACTAAAGAGTCAAAATACCCAAATGAGGTAAAAAGATTTAAAATATAATCAAATTTAAATTCAATTTGAAAAGAGCGCATATCTCCTACCCTAAAATCAGGATACAAGGCATTTCCTTTTATCGCATTAGCTTCTTTTATAGATTCTGAAGCTAAATCTAATCCTATAACTCGTTCTGCATATTTATTTAAAGAAAAGGAATGTCTTCCTTTGCCACAGCCCAAATCTAATATTATATCTTCTTTTTTGAAAGAAAAATAATTTGCTAAATTCGATATAAATAAATCGGCTTCTACAAAACTCCTATTTTTATATAAAATATGATAGTAAGGACTATTAAACCAATCTTTAAACCATTCAGAATTCGAACTACTTAACATAATGTTATTTATTTTAAACTTACAGAAGACACCTTCCCATTTTCACAAATAACTTCAATATGTTCTTTAAACGTTGTATTTAATGACACACCCACATAATCTGCAGAAATTGGAAATCTTTTGTATTTTCGTTCAACCAAAACTAAAGTTTGTAACATTTGAATATCAATCAAAAAAAATGGTCTTAACGCATAAAATAACGTTCGACCCGAATTAATAACATCATCAACGACTATAATGGATTTATTTTCAAAAAAATGAATATCGACATCTAAATCAATAGATTTTTCTAATGGATTCTTTTTATTGATTGTTAATTTATGAAGAGATAGTGCAACATTTGGAATGATAGGTTTTAACAATTCAAACAACTGATTTGCCAAAATATATCCACTCGATTCAATTCCCAATAAAATTAATTCCTTCGACTCAGAGTGATGCTCCGCTATTTGATAAGCCAAACGATCAACAATTTGATTAACTTTAGATGTATGTATAATTTCTTTCATCGAAACTAATTTATAAGTTTTTAATTAAACAGGAAGTACACCTAGATTTTTCCCAACCTTTGTAAATGCCTCAACCGCTTTTTGAATTTGCGCTTCGGTGTGTGCAGCAGAAATTTGAACACGAATTCGAGCTTTTCCTTTTGGAACCACAGGATAAAAGAAACCAATGACATAAATCCCTTCCTCTAACAACTGAGTGGCAAAATCTTGAGCTAACTTGGCGTCATACAGCATAACAGGAGTAATCGGATGAACACCTTGTAAAATATCAAAACCTGCTTCATTCATTAATTTTCGGAACAAAATGGTATTATTTTCAAGACGATCTCTAAGTTCGGTAGAATTTGATAAAATATCCAAAACTTTTATTGAAGCCGCAACTATGGAAGGCATTAACGTATTTGAAAACAAATACGGACGACTGCGTTGTCTTAAAATTTCTATCATTTCTTTTCGACCAGATGTAAAACCTCCTGATGCACCACCAAGCGCTTTTCCAAGTGTTCCTGTGATGATATCCATTTTTCCAATCACATTACAATGTTCAATCGTGCCTCTACCCGATTTACCGATAAAACCTGTCGCATGGCATTCATCTACCATAACCATAGCTTCATATTTTACAGCTAATTCATGAATTTTATCTAACTGCGCAATATAGCCATCCATACTGAAAACACCATCAGTTACAATTAATTTATTTCGACAATCTTTAGCCGCAATTAATTGTTTTTCAAGATCTTCCATATCGTTATTTTCATATCGGAAACGTTTTGCTTTGCACAAACGCACGCCATCAATAATCGAAGCATGATTTAAGCTGTCTGAAATAATTGCATCTTGTTCGCCCAACAAAGGTTCAAAAACTCCACCATTGGCATCAAAAGCCGCTGCATATAAAATGGTATCCTCAGTACCTAAAAATTCTGAAATCTTTTGCTCCAACTGTTTATGAATATCTTGAGTTCCACAAATAAAACGTACCGAACTCAATCCAAAACCACGATGATCTAATCCTTCGTGAGCCGCTTTGACAACCTCGGGATGCGAAGACAAACCTAAATAATTATTCGCACAAAAATTAAGAACTTTTTTTCCATTAACTATAATTTCAGGACCTTGTTCGGATTCGATAATACGCTCGGATTTATATAAACCGTCTGCTTTAATTTGAGACAATTCTTCTTGTAACTGATTTTGAAATGATTTTGGATACATATTCGTTTTTTAATATTAATGGGCAAATTTAACACAAATTAATCTTAATCGAAGTAGTTTATTCATTGATATCGATTTTTAATAAATAGTTATAAAAAGCTAAATTAAAATAACAGTATGTAAAAGGTCAAATCTTAATTAAATAAAAATGTTATTTGACAAATAATTTATAATTTTGTAACTTAATTAATATTTTATTTCATGAAATCTTTTGGTATTTTTTTATTCCTTGTTTTTAACTTTATAAACGGTTTGAGTGCGCACGATGATTTATGCTCAAAATCAAATTGTATGCATCGAAGACAAACTCAATTTAACGATCAAAATGCGTTGATTTGGTCTAAAAAAAATACGGAAATACCTACAAAATACTGGAAATTAATTCATACCGATTTAGATATTGAACCAATCTGGAAAACAAAACAACTCAAAGGAACAGCCATTTTAAAAATCCATCCTTATTTCTATGAACAACGCGAAATTGTTTTAGATGCACAAAAAATGGATATTCATAGCATTGAAGTTAATCATAAAAAAGTAAATGTATTTTCTTCGTATAAATACGATTCGTTAAAATTAAAAATTACACTATCTAGAGCTTTTAAATCAAAAGATACACTTTTAGTTAAAATTAAATATACTTCAAACCCTGAAAGAATAAAAAGTAAAGGCGGTTCCGCAATTTCTTCAAACAAAGGTTTATATTTTATCAATACGGATTCTTCTAAAAAAGATGTTCCCGTTCATTTATGGACACAAGGAGAGCCTGAGGCAAACTCTTGCTGGTTTCCAACGTTTGACCACCCATCGGTTAAGCACTCACAAAGAATAAAAGTGACTTATCCAAATCATTTCACCTCACTTTCTAATGGTAAACGAATTTCAAGTGTAAAAAATGCCAATAAAACCACTACGGATATTTGGGAACAAAAAATGCCGCATGCGGTATATTTATCGGCTTTAATTATAGGTGAATACAAAATTGTAACCGATAAATGGAAAAATATTGATGTAAATTATTACATGGAACCAAAGTATGAAAATGTAGCGCGTCCAATTTTTGGAAGAACGCCTCAAATGATTACTTATTTTTCAAATTTATTAGATTATCCATTTCCTTGGGAAAAATACAGTCAAGTTATCGTACATGAATACGTTTCGGGCGCTATGGAAAATACGTCAGCAGTTACATTTAATACTGGTTTTCAGAAAGATTTAAGAGAATTGTATGATGCAAATGATGACGAAACTATCGCGCATGAGTTATTTCATCACTGGTTTGGAGATATTGCCAATTGTGAAAGCTGGACACATCTTACATTGAATGAATCATTCGCAAATTATTCGGAATACTTATGGTACGATTTTCACTATGGACACGATCGCGCACAATTGCATTGGTATAATGATATCCAAGCTTATTTTTATCAATCAAAAGTAAAAAGAGATCCGCTTGTAAGAAACGAATACACCACTCCTGATGATGTTTTTGATGTGATTACTTACAACAAAGGGGGCAAAATTTTACATATGCTTCGTTCGATTTTAGGAGATGATGCTTTTTTCAAATCTTTAAGTCATTATTTAAAAAAACATGCCTACAAAACGGCTGAATATAGCGATTTTAGAAAAGCCTGCGAAGAAGTTACGGGATTGGATTTAGAATGGTTCTTCAATCAATGGTATCTAAAAGGTGGTCATCCAATTATCACTACAGAATGGAAACAAAATGGAAATGAAGTTATGCTATATTTATCTCAAAAACATAATTTTGATTCTACTTTTACGTATCGAATTCCAATGGATTTAGATATTTATGCAGAAAATAATATTATTCGAAAAAATATTGTCCTTGAAAAATCTAAAGATACCTTTGTTTTTGTCTTAAATGAAAAAGTAAAAGCGGTAAACTTTGATGCTTCAAATGTTTTGGTTGCTCAGAAAAAGGATAAGAAAACAACGGAAGAAAATATCTATTTACTTAAACATACACCAAATTACTTAGATCAATATTATGCGATTCAAAGGCTTAAAGATGAGGTTCAAAAAGAAGCAGTACTTGCTGCCATTTTTGAAGCATTAGACTCAAAAAAATCTGAAATTCAAACTACGGCATTACAACTTTTGGATAAAGAAAATTTTGAAAAATTAGATCAATTAGAAACTAAACTTGTAAATATAGCAAATGGAAAGAAAAATAGCGAAACAAGAGCTGCAGCTATTCTAAAATTAGATGAAGCCAATCGAATTAAAAATCATAAAAGTTTGATCGAAAATTGCTTAAAAGATAGTTCATATATCGTTGAAGCGGCCGCTTTAAAAGGTTTAAGTTCAATCGACTCTTCAAGAGCTTTAGAGTTAGCAAAAAATCGACTGGAATCAAAAAATACCGACCTTCGATTTGCAGCTATTGAAATTGTTTCAAATACCAACGATACTAATTATTTAAACTATTTTAAAAACAACTTAGAAACCAAAAGAGGTACGGATAAAATTTTAGCAGGTATTGGTTTTTCTAAAATGATTGCCAATACGGATACTCTAAATTGGACAAAATCGATACAATTTCTAGATACATTTTTTGAAAATCCTAAAAACAAAAAAATGTATTTAGCGAATTACATTGCTAATGGAATTATTACCAAATTAGATAAGAATAAATCGGAACTTAGCGCCAGTCGGAAATTAGAAATACAAAAAAAATATCTAGTTTGGACAAAATCAAACAAAAGTAATAATGTGGATGAAGAAAATGAAGACGCAGAAGAGTAATTTTCACTTATTTTAAGCGTTGATTTTCATTTAGTTAACTTTTAAATTACGAACCATTGAAAAATATAATTTTAAAAGACCATAAAGAAATTTGGAAAAATTTACTTCCACTCACCTTTAACAAAAGTGTTGGTTCTTTATTAATGGGTTCAAAATCAATTCAAGAAAAATGGGAAACGCTTTTCAATACCAATATTGAAATCGAATATTCCACTTCGTATTTAGGTGGAAATATAGAAAAAAGTGAAGATCATCTTGTGATTTATTCACATTTTTTGCCAAATCTCGAACTAAAAAAAGCTATCGATCAGCTAAATGTAAACGAAAAATTAGTATTTGAAAATCAAATCATTGCATATAGAGGAAATGAAAATGAATCCAAAGCGATTCCTTTTAATCAAAATGTAGAATGTATTCAAAATCCATGGGATTTATTTTTAAAAAATGATGTTGCAATTCGAACGGATTATGATATGTTTTATCGCGAAAATGTCTCCAAACATATTAATTCATCCAATAGCATTATAGGAAGTCAAGTTTTTATTGGTGATGACGTAAAAATGGACTGTGTCATTCTTAATTCTAATTCTGGGCCTATAATTATAGAAGATGGCGCTGAAATTATGGAAGGAAGTGTGATTCGTGGCCCTTTCTTCTTAGGAAAAAATGCGACATTGAAGCTATCAACTAAGATTTATGGAGCAACCTCAATTGGAGAAGGATGCAAAGTCGGCGGCGAAGTTTCTAATTGTATCATCAATTCTTTTTCCAATAAAGCCCATGACGGTTTTATTGGAAATGCAATCATTGGAAGTTGGTGCAATTTAGGCGCTGATACAAACGCTTCAAATTTAAAGAATAATTACTCTACGATAAAAGTTTATAATTATTCTAAAAATGATTATATCGAGTCGAAGCAGCAGTTTTGTGGACTCATTATGGGCGATTATTCTAAAACGGGAATCAACACCATGCTCAATACCGCAACTGTTGTCGGTATTTGTAGTAATATATTTGGAGCAGGTTTTCCTTCCAAACATATTCCGCCTTTCAGTTGGAGTTCGGTTACCAAAATTGAAAATTATCAATTTGAAAAAGCCATTGAAACAATAAAAATGGTAATGAAACGTAGAAGTATAGAATTAACGGATAAAGAATATCAAATTTTAAAATATTTATCCGAATTGGATTCGTATCAGAATTTATAAAAAAAATAAATCCTAAAAAATGGACAAATTATATTTATTAGATGCATATGCATTGATTTTTAGAGCGTATTATTCGATGGGTAAAAACTTCATGTATAATAGCAAAAAAATGAATGTAACTGCTATCATGGGATTTACAAGAACCTTATGGCAATTAATCCAAACCGAAAAGCCGAGTCATTTAGCGGTCGTTTTTGATCATAAAAGTCAAAATATTCGTGCTCAAGAATTTGAATATTACAAAGCGCATCGCGATGCCACTCCGGAAGATATTATTATGTCCGAACCGTATATTCGGAAAATTATCCAAGCCATGCATATTCCTATTTTAGAGAAAGAAGGTTACGAAGCCGATGACGTAATAGGAACTATTGCAAAACAAAAAGCAAAAGAAGGTCATTTGGTCTTTATGGTTACTCCTGATAAAGATTTTGCACAATTGGTAGAAGAAAATATCAAGATATACAAACCGGCTCGACAAGGTAATGCTCCAGAGATTTTAGGCATAGAAGAAGTGCTTTCTCAATGGGAAATCGAAGATCCAAAACAAGTAATTGATATTTTAGCTTTGTGGGGCGATGCCGTAGACAATATCCCTGGAATTCCGGGTATAGGTGAAAAAAATGCAAAGTCTTTAATCAAAACATACCATAGTGTCGAAAATTTGATTGCAAACGCTCATGAGTTAAAAGGAAAACAAAAAGAAAATGTGATTGCATTTGCGCAACAAGGATTGGATAGTAAAAAATTAGCCACAATAATAACGGACGTGCCGATTGAAATTTCAGATGAAGCGCTTTTAATCGAACCCTTTGATAAAGAGGCTTTAAGAGCATTATTTATAGAATTGGAATTTAGAACGTTGCAAAAAGATATCTTAGGAGATGTTGTAGTAAGTACCGCAACCGCGGCAAATGCAAAACCTGATTTATTTTCGCAACCCGCAGCAAATGCCGAAATCATTTCAAATCATATTGAGCATGAAGAAGTTTTTGAATCCTTTAACCAATTTGAAGTAGATCAAGTAAATTATTATTGTTTACAAACCGAAAATGAAATTCAAGACCTAATTAATAAGCTAGAAAAGGTTAAATCGTTTGCTTTTGACACCGAAACAACCGATTTAGATATTTTTGAATTAGAAATTGTAGGAATTTCACTTTCATTTAAAGAAAAAGAAGCCTATTATATCCCTTTACCAAACGATTTTGAAGCCGCAAAACAGATACTCAAAAAGTTTCAACCCGTTTTTGAGAATAAAGAAATAGAAAAAATTGCGCAAAACTTAAAATTCGACTTAAAAGTTTTAGAAAAATATGGATTATTAATAGAAACACCTATTTTTGACACCATGATTGCGCATTATTTAATCGATTCGGATAGTAAACACAATATGGATATGCTAAGCCGAAGATATTTGAATTACGCGCCAATTTCATATGAAACGATGATTGGTAAGGGAAAATTGAAAAGAAGTATTCGAGAAATAGAATTATCTGAAATCACGAATTATGCCTGTGAAGATGCCGATGTTACGTTTCAATTAGCACAAATCTTTAAAAAAGAATTGGAACAACAAACATCGAATAACGATTTATTAAACAACATTGAATTGCCTTTAATTCACGTTTTAAATCGTATGGAACAAAAAGGTGTTGCAATAGATATTGAATTTCTCAATAAATATGCCGCAGAATTGGAAGCATTAGCAAAACATCATGAAAATAAAATTTTTGAAACCGCTGGTACGCGTTTTAATATGGATTCACCAAAACAATTAGGCGAAGTTTTATTTGAAAAAATGGGCATTCCGTATACCGAAAAGAAAACAAAAACAGGTCAATACGCCACAGGAGAAGATATTCTTTTGAAATTAAAGAAAGAACATCAAATTGTTGAAGATATTTTAGAGTATCGTGAAATAGCCAAACTAAAATCGACGTATGTTGAAGCGTTCCCCAAATTAATTAAAAATGAAACAGGTCGTATTCATACGTCATTTAATCAAGCCATTGCAGCAACTGGAAGACTCAGCAGCACCGATCCAAACTTGCAAAATATTCCTATCAGAACTGAAAGAGGCCGAAAAATGCGTGAAGCTTTTATCGCTCAAAATGAGGAATTTCAAATTCTAAGTGCCGATTACAGTCAAATCGAGCTCCGAATTATGGCGGCTTTAAGCGGAGATGAAACGATGATAAATGCGTTTAAAAACAATATCGATATTCATAAATTAACGGCTAGTAAAGTTTTGGATATTCCATTTGATGACGTAACTAAAGAACAACGAAATCATGCAAAGGTAGTTAACTTTGGAATTATTTATGGCGTTTCGGCTTTTGGACTCAGTCAACAAACTTCTTTAACGCCTAAAGAAGCAAAATTGATGATTGAAAATTATTTTAAGACCTATCCAAAAATCAAAGCCTATATGGACCACAATATCGAAATTGGAAGGTCGCAAGGATATGTGGAAACAATTTTAGGTCGCCGACGCTACCTAAAAGACATTAATTCGAGAAATGCAATGATGCGAGGCGTTTACGAGCGAATTGCTATCAATGCTCCGGTGCAAGGTTCTGCCGCTGATTTGATTAAAAAAGCCATGATTGATATTGACTCTGAAATACGAAAACAAAATCTTAAATCTTTTATGACGATTCAAGTTCATGACGAGTTACTTTTTGAAGTGCATCAGTCCGAAAAGGAAGCCATGCAACAATTGGTAATCGAAAAAATGCAAAATGCCCTTCCGCAAATTGAAGTTCCTATTATCGCTGAATTTGGATTTGGCAAAAATTGGTTTGAAGCACATTAAATTTTAATCATTTAAAATAATTATTATGAAAAAAACATTAGTTACATTTTTAAAAAATGAAAAATTAGTAACAACGCTTTTTATTTGTTTTGCAATTGTTATTGCCTCTTTTACTTTAGGAAATGCCTTTAAAAATCGAAATCAAAACTTGGATTCTATTTCAGTAATAGGTTTGGGAACCAAAGACTTTGAGTCTGATGAAATTTTATGGTCTGGGAGTTTTACGGCAAAAAGCTCGGATATCAAAACAGCCTATAATAAAATTGTATCGGATCAAAAAATCGTATCGGATTTCTTTGTTTCAAAAGGTTTTAAAACTGCTGAATTTAGCTTTGGAGCGGTTAATTTTACGAAAAAATATCGTGAAGTAGTAACACAAAATCCCGAAAATTATAATCTTAATCGATATGAACAAGTTTTTGATGGCTATGAAGCGTATCAAACCATTGTTTTTTCCGCAAAGAAAAATCCAGAATTGATGAAACGCATTGAAGATGTATCGAATAAAGCTTCTGAATTGGTCAACTCGGGCATCGAACTGACCTCCAATTCGATACAATACACCTATTCCGATTTACCCAGCTTAAAACAGAGTTTAATCGAAAAAGCTTCGCAAGATGCCAAAGAGCGCGCGCAAAAAATCGTTAAAAATGCAGATGGTTCGCTTGGAAAATTAAAAAATGCAAGTATGGGTGTTTTCCAAATTACTGGAAAAGGATCGACGGAAGAAGACAGCTATGGCGGCATTAACGACACCTACAGCAAAAGTAAAACCGCACGAATTACTGTTAGACTTGAGTACGAATTGGATTAAGATTTATTCAAAACGCCTTTTATTACATCTTTAAAACGATCGGCATCTATTGAAATAAACATCAATAATATCATTCCATACAAATAAAATTCTATGGTTTTAGCATCTGCTTGAATCCATTTTTGAATAAAAATAAACGAAGCATAAAGTTTTAAAGCGCCAAATAAATAACCTAAAAGCAATAAGAAAAGATTTTGAAACATAATATTATTTTTGACAAATATATCAAAATCATAAAAAACAACTTACTCTTTTCTTAAAATCGAAGCCATTTTTTTCCCTTTGGCCAATTCGTCAACCAATTTATCTAGATAGCGAATTTTCTGAGTTAATGTATTTTCAATCTCCTCTACCCGATAACCGCAAATCAAACCTTTTATTTTGTTTGTTACTCATTAACAAACACCCACGAATATTGTGTAATTTGAAATAAACCCATTTTTTTAATTAAAATTATTTTTTTAAGACTAATTAAAATGTTTTATATTTGCATCATGAATTTAAACGAAATTAACGAAAATTTAAAAGCAATAAGCGGCAATGAAAAAGCATTATTAAAACTAATTGACATAAAAATAGATAGCGATATGGAAAAAGTACTCAACAAAATGGACGCATTCAATACAGAACTCAAAAGAGTAGAAGATAATATGAACACCAAATTTAATATGATTATTTGGGCTATTGGTATTATGATTGCGCTAATCGTTGCATTAAAAGTTTTTAGTTAATTTTTCAACTTGTTTCTTTATTTGTCACACGTTAATATCTATCATTTCATCCCATCGAGTGGTAAATCGTTGCGACAATCGCTCTTGTCGCATTTTCCAAACGCGCCCTTGGTCTTGAGAAGCTAGTTTTAATTTGTGCAAGCCCACCGTTTTATTAATTTTATCAAGCACTTCCATCGCTTGAAAATGCTTCGGATTTGAATTTTCAAATAAATTTCCTTGTATGGCATCTGCCGATACAATATCCAAAAGTATCACCCCTGCTTTTTTATATGAAAACCCTTCTTTAAAAATCTTTTGAAGCCCCATTTCGGCATAATGACAAATTTCGATGCTTGATTGGGTAGGAAAAGGAAGCTGAACAATAATGTTTTTGCTGTATTGCGATAAATCCTTGCGAAAACCATTGGTATGCAGAAAAACCATAATTTGCCGGCAACAAGATTTTTGTTTTCTTAATTTCTGAGCTCCTGTCACCGAAAATGTGGCAATACGCTCTTTTAATTCATCAAAAGTCGTATACATTTTTTCAAAACTGCGGGTAGTAGCAATATTTTTCTTAGGCTTTACTGCTTCTTTTTCTATAGCATTAAGTCCCATAAGCTCTCGCTTGAGTCGAAGACCGACAATACTCATATGTTTTTGAATCCATCCGTCAGAAAGTTCGGTAAATTCGAAGGCATTTTTGACACCAATTTGATGTAATTTTTTAGAAAGTTGGCGACCTATCCCCCACACATCTTCGATAGGCAGCCATTTGAGGGCTTTAATTCGTTTGTTTTCATCATCAATACAATAAACACTACCTGTTTGTTTAGGATACTTTTTTGCAATACGATTGGCTAATTTAGCTAAAACTTTATTCGGTGCAAAGCCTATACTTATAGGAACTCCAGTAGCTTTGTGCACTTTTTTTGAAATCAAACTTCCGTAAGATTTTAAATCCCAATTTTCAAATCCTTCAAAATGTAAAAAAGCTTCATCAATGCTGTAAATTTCAACTTCTGGGCAAAAGGTTCCAAGCATGCCCATTATCCGACAGCTCAAATCGCCATATAGTGGGAAATTAGCCGAAAAAACCGATACTTGATGTTCGTCAAATAATTTTTGGTATTGAAATGCAGGGGCTCCCATCGGTACACCAACGGCTTTTGCTTCGTTGCTCCGAGCAATGACACAGCCATCATTGTTGGATAACACAACAATAGGTTTTCCATTTAAATCGGGCCGAAAAACGCGCTCACAAGACGCATAAAAATTATTACAATCTACCAAAGCAATCATTTTGTAAAAATACAAAATTGTGGTCAATTTTTTGTCCCAAATTTACGAAGTAAATAGATTGAGATATTCATTAGGTTTGTCAAAAAAAACGAAAGCTTAAAGTGGATTTTTGTAAATTTGCCAAATCATAAATTGAATAATACAAATAAAAATGACTTCCATCGACAAACAAGCGCTTTGTACACAAATTCGTAGAGATATTCTTAGAATGGTTCATGCCGTTCAAAGTGGTCACCCAGGTGGTTCTTTGGGTTGCGTAGAGTATTTTGTATCTTTATATTTTGATGTATTAAAGCAAAATGAATCTTTTGAAATGCAAGGTCATGACGAGGATGTTTTTTATCTTTCCAACGGACACATTTCTCCCGTTTGGTATAGCACCATGGCTCGAAAGGGTTATTTTCCGGTATCCGAATTAAATACCTTTCGTAAACTAAATACACGTCTTCAAGGACACCCAACAACGGCCGAACATCTTGAAGGGGTTCGTGTGGCTTCGGGGTCTTTAGGTCAAGGATTATCGGTAGCTTGTGGCACCGCACTTTCTAAAAAAATGAATCAAGATCCAAATTTTGTTTTTGTTTTGATGGGCGATGGCGAATTGCAAGAAGGACAAGTTTGGGAAGCGGCTTTATTTGCGGCGCATCATAAAATAAATAATTTAATAGCTACGGTAGATGTTAACGGACAACAAATTGACGGAACCGTTGATAGCGTTTTGTCTTTAGGCGATTTAAAAACAAAATGGGAAAGTTTTGGATGGAAAGTTATTTTGGCCAATGGCAATAACTATGACGAAATCTCCGAAACCTTACGTCGTGCGAAACATGTTCCAAATAATGAAAAACCGATTATCATATTAATGCAAACGATTATGGGCAAAGGTGTTGATTTTATGGAAAATTCACATAAATGGCACGGTTCTCCACCAAGTACCGAACAATTAGAACTTGCGTTGGCACAACTGCCTTCGGAGTTGGGAGATTATTAATTTTAATAATTAAAATGCCGTTATTTCAAATATTTTTTTATTTTTTATTACGAAATAGCTGTAAATTTCTTTTCTTTTTTACTTTTTTGTATTGTTTTCATAATGAAAGCCTTGCGCAGCAAGAGCCCACGTATCAGATTATCAAAAAGAAGCGGATTCTATTTATCATGGATGCCTCTGGTAGCATGAATGAGAAGTGGAAAGGTGAAAAAAAATGGGATTTAGCCATTCAAAACTTAACCAATCTTTTAGATAGTTTTCTTACCGAAAATCAAGAAATTCAAATTGGAATTCGACTTTTGGGGCATCAATTTCGAAAGGAATTAAATATTTGTACGGACACTAAATTGGAAATGCCTTTTAATAACGCCTACAATAAAAAAACGCTAGGAAAATATATTGGTGAATTAAGCCCAAAAGGACATACGCCATTAGCTTTAGCGCTTTCTGAATCCGAAAAAGATTTTACGAATTCGCATCTTTATGAAAATACGATTATTTTAATTACCGATGGTGTTGAAAATTGCTTTGGAAATCCTTGTGAAGTAGCCCAGCAATTGACTTCAAAGAAAATTGTTATTAGTCCGTATATTATAGGAATGGGAATTGATACGAGTGTTTTTAATAAATTAGAATGTATTGGTGAATTTGTAGATGTAACGAATAAAGAATCATTTACCAAAGTGATTAAAAGTATATTAACGGAAGTTGCTACAAAAACAAGCTTGGAAATTTATTTTCAAAACGAAGAAAAAAAGCCGATTTATAACGTACCTTATTCGCTGTTTGATATCCGAACCGGATTGGATATTTACAATTTTATTAAAACACAAGCGCCAAAAAGCGACCCTATTCAAATCAATAGCCAGTATAAATATCGTATGATTATTCATACCGTTCCACCCATAATTATAGATACACTGCCTATTATTTATGGGAAAAATAATATTTTGAATTATACTTTAAATGCAACGCATTTTGAATATCAATCGGACGACAAACAAAACACGCCTTCTTTTTATGTTAAAAATAATAAGAATATACCGCTTTATAAAACGGATGCCACCTACCCCATTTTTTTAAATAAAGATACGCAACTTAAGTTTATTGTACCTTACACCCCAATTTTTTACAAAAATATTGACTCCATTAATGATCAAAAAAATATTATTGTTCCTGTTTTAAAAACGGGAGAAATTCAAATTAAAATATCCGATCCTTTAATTGAAGCGGTACTTTTAAATTCAAATTTTGAATGGATCACCGATTTAAAATTCAAACCCTTTCCATACAAAATAGAAATTCAAACAGGAAACTACTTTATTGTTTCAAAAAAGAAATTCCAAAAATCTAAAGATACACACCAATTATTTTTTAATCTGCCCGAAAATGGACTTAAATCTTTTGAATTAAAGTAATATTAAATGATTTTATCTTCTCATTTTTTTCGATTCTTATCGCTATTTTTAGTCTTAAATATATTTTATATTAAATCGAATGCACAAATTGAGTTTAAAGATAGTTGCATGGGGCAAGAATTGGATTTATATCGTGTATTATTTATTGTAGATGCGTCATACAGTATGGATCGCAAATGGGGTAAACAATCTTTGTGGGAAGTTAGTCAAAAAATGGTTCAAGAGTTTTCATTTCACATTCAAAAAAACTATAATGTGGAAATGGGATTACGTGTTTATGGGCACCAATTTCCATTGAATGCCAATAATTGTACTGACAGTAAGCTCGAAGTTGATATTGGTAAAAATCACGCTCAAAAAATCGTACAAAAATTAAGGCAAATACAATTTAAAGGAACTACGCCGCTATCCTATTCACTCGAAAAAGCAGCGGAAGATTTAGGTTGCAATAGTCATAAAAACTTAATTATTTTAATTACCGACGGTTTTGAATCTTGTAATCAAAATCCTTGTGAAGTTGTCGAAAAATTATTAGATTATCGAATTGCCGTTAAACCAATTGTAATCGGTTTAAATCTTGACCAAAAAGAGGCCGAACATATGCAATGTATTGGAGATTTTTATAGTGTAAAGAGTAAAGAAGCTTTCAAAAAAGAACTTTATGAATCTTTTGACAAAGCAATCAAAAGAAGATATTTGCAAGTGTTTTTAAAAATTAAAAATAAAACAATAAGCCATACAAGTGTTCCATTTACTATTTTAGATTCAAAAAATCAATTAATCGGGCATTATATTCATTCTTTAAATAAAATGATGCTTCCCGATACGTTTTCAATTGGTGATAATGATACAATTCAAATTTTGCTTCATACAAAGCCTTCGCAAATCTTTAAAAACATTATTTTACAAAAACATATTATTAATTTAATTGAACTTCCCTGTCCTGTAGGCAATCTTTCAATTCCTTTAGATATTAATCCGTTATCGCCTATAAATGATAAAGTTGAAGGAATAATTTGGAAAAAAGATACTCCCGTATTTAAAAATACGCTTCCTTTTGAAACCGAACTTTTGGAAGGCGACTATAAAATAGATATTTTAACCAATCCTATACAAAATATTGATTTTAAAATCAATGCAAATGAAAAAAATATGCTAAAACCGAATGGTTTTGGAATTGTAGGTTTTACAAAAAACTATACGATGCAAGCGGAGGTTTTTAAATATGAAGGAAAAACACTTCGTAAAATTGCTACGTTACAATCCAATAAAAGTTTTGAAAAGTTATATTTACCTAAAGGCAAATACAAAGTTTTATTCAAAAGTCAGAAGTCAATAACACAATATGGATCTTTTGATAAAGATTTTGAAGTTATTGGAAATGATCAAATTTCAATAGTTCTCTAGTTTTTATATCGTATTTTGTTCAATTATTTATATTTTTGAAATCAAAATTAATACGATGATAAAGAAAACTATTATAATCAAACTTTTTATGCTATTTTTTTGTAGTATAAATGCTCAAAATGATTGCGAAATTACACTAATAGATATTCGAAGTCGAAAACCAATAGAAAGTGCGACTTGTTATTTTAAAGATGTAGAAATCGGTCAAAGCAATTCAGAGGGAAAAGTAAACGTGCCTTGCCAAACCAAAAATATTCAAATATCAGCTCTGGATTTTGAAACACAAACTATTAATACGGATTCCATGCCGCAGCGCGTTTATTTGATTCCGAATAAACCTCAAAAAGGTCAGATTAAATCTGTTGTTATCCGGCTCAAACAAGATGAATATGCGTTTGAAATCGTTCGGAAAATGAATGCGCTTTTTGACAAAAACCATCCAACGCAACTTTCAAGCTACAGCCAAAAAGTATATTCGAAAATGTGGATTGACAACAAACCATTAGATACGAATACTTCTGACTCTGTTTTAATGAAGAAATATGAAAAATTTTCTAGCGATACCGAAATGCAAAAATTTAATTCTGAAAATGTATTTTTTCATTGGGAACGCTTATTTTGGCATAAATTTGATAAAAAATACGGCGAAAAAACATTGATTTTGGCCAATAGAATGTCAGGAATCAAAGAGCCAATTTATGATTTTATTGCTTCGCTTTATGCGGTAAATCAACTACCAAAAATTTTTAAAGACAATAAATACAAACAATTTATTTATAAATTAGATGATTCGGTTGATAATGATCAAAACAAACGTTACATTATTTCTTTTTATCAGCAAAAAAAACTTCAAAAAAACAAAACCAAAGTTTTTGGTAGATTAACCATTGATGCTCAAACTTTTGGACTTTTAAAATATGAATATCAAAATAATCAAAGAAAGGTAAAATGGATAAACCAAAAAATTAAAAATAGTTACTACACGGATGAAGCGAATTTTTCGGTGCCAATTGGAACAGCAAATGATTATCCAATCATTTTATATTCACAAATAAAAACAAACACTTTTGAAACACCCTTTGAATTTTCAAAAAATGAATTTCAAGGAAATGAAGTAGAAATTGACCAAAATCTATCCGAAAAGACTTCTGAAACACTCTTAAATACGTATCGAACGGATTCGTTAAGTCAAAGAGAATCTAACAGCTATAATACATTAGATACCATTTTTAAAAAAGATAATACCGATCGAAAAATTAGACTTTTGTTATCCTTACAAAAAGGAGCGCTTCCAATTGGCAAAGTTAATTGGAATTTCAGCAAATTATTCAATCACAATCTTCATGAAGGATTTCGAATTGCATCAAGTTTTAAAACAAACTCAAGTTTTAATAAAACAATTTCTTTTGGTGGTTACCTTGCCTATGGCTTTGGTGATCAAGAATTTAAGGGTGGCTTATGGAATGATATTTTATTAAATTATCGTAAAAATAGTTTACTTACCCTTGGATTCCGTTCAGACGTTCGTGCATTTGGTCGCAATTTTGAGTCTTCCTATAATGAATACATTTACAATCCAATTCATTTTTTCGCTCAAGATTACCTTCAAAGTCAAAACGCATTTGTTCATTTTAAAACCGATATACATCGTTATATTGAAACAGGCTTTTCTCTTGAAATCGAAAAAATAAATACCTTTTCAAACACCTATTTTCAAAAAGAAAGTTTTGGCTATTTAAAACCAAAAATGGAATTATTTTGGTATCCAAAAACAAAATTTATCAATACGCCCGAAGGAAAAAAACGTTTGGAACGCAAACCGACCATGCTCATTTTTAAAAATGAATATGGATTGCATTTAAATTCTGAAAATACATCGTTTTTATCTTCGGAATTAAAATTTAAAACAAAAATCAATACGCCTGTTGAACCTATTTATTTAACAACACGAATAGGTAAACTTTTTGGAAACACGCCTTTATTTAATCTTTATGAAGGATTTGGCTTAGCGCCTCAAAAACAAGGCAATTTAGGCTTTAGTTTTGATGAAGGTTTTGCAACTTTAGCTCCAGGTCGTTTTTATATGGATCAGTATGTTGCCATTTTTATAGAAAAGCCTTTAATTAAAAAACGAATCTCAAATTTAATACGTTTTGAACCAACAATTAAATATGCTTCGATTTGGGGATCGATAAATCAGCGGAATCGTTGGAATGAAAATGCGCAAGCGCCATCTTCGATATATCAAGAGATTGGTATTGATTTTAACAAACTAATAACGATTTTTGGAATTGGATTTTACTACAATATGAGTTCAATAACCCACAATCCATTTACGGATAATTTTGCCGTTCGCGTTGGAGTAAATTTGAAGTAATTGTTAAATAATATACAAATTTAATTAGCATAAATAGTAAAATAATTCCATATCCAAATATAGAAATCATTAACAATACTTTAGTAAAAAAAGGTCGGTAAATAATTTCAATCTTTCCGACTCCTTTTGGAACGACAACTTGCATTAAACCATTTTTATTTTTAATTATATCTAATGATTTTTTGTTTGATATGACGTTCCATAATGGATTATATATTTGCAAAATGGTCAATGTGTCTATTTGTTTCGTTTTAAATGAAGCTAAAAATCTATTAGGTTGAAAATAATTAATATGAATTTGATTTTCTTTTTTATTAAAATGTAAAAAAGTTCGATGTAAATACACCTTTTTATTAGAATTTTTTTCAAATTCTTGAAATTCATTTAACTGAAAAGGATTGTAACCTTGATCCGTAATGGATTTGAAGAAAATACTTTGATTATACCAAGATGGTGCAAAAGTAGTATCAAAAACTTTTAATTTATTTATTGGAGTTAATTTTGGATTTGGAAAACCTTTTGGACATTTTTGAAGTGTTTCCAAGTATTTATTGACACGTTTACTCGAAATGGCAGTTCCTCTTATACATAATTGCGTAGATATAAAG
>JAFEIJ010000003.1 GCA_017495115.1 Chitinophagaceae bacterium
ATACAAATATATCAAGTTTCTTATTAGGTCATGGATTTGGTAAAGGTGTTTCAATTAGACCTGTTTTTATTGAAAATTCATTTATAGATATATTTTACAAACAAGGAATTATTGGATTAGCATTTTGGTTTTTTTTATTTTTTTATCTAAGTTATAAAACATATCTTTTGAAAAAAAATATTTATTTTTCAAAGGGTGTAATTTTTTGGTTAAGTACTATGTTTATTTATTTACAATCTTTTTCAAATCCTTTTGTAAACAATACAATCGGAATTCCATTTATAATGCTGTCTATTTCATCTTTATTAATCTATAAAAAATCAAGATTAATATGATATCTGTTTGTATGACAACTTATAATGGCGAAAAATATGTTAGAGAACAATTGGATTCAATTTTGAATCAGTTAAGTGAAGAAGATGAACTAATTATTTCAGATGACGGCTCTTCAGATAGCACGGTTTCTATTATTAATTCTTTTAAAGACAAAAGAATCATTTTAAAACAATCAAATTTTAAGAATTATTCACTAAATTTTGAAAATGCTATAAAAGATGCCCAAGGGGATTATATTTTTCTTAGTGATCAAGATGATGTATGGGTATCAAATAAAGTTCAATTATTTTTAAATGAACTTCAAAATTCAGATTTAGTGGTTTCTGATGTAATAATAGTAGATGAAAATTTGAATGTAATACATGATTCTCATTTTAAATTGTATAAAGTTGAAAAAGGATTTTTAATTAATTTTTCAAAAACTAGATATATTGGTGCAAGTATGGCTTTTAATAGAAATGTACTGTCAAAAGTTCTTCCTTTTCCTAAAAGAACAAATTTTTGTGCTTATGACTATTGGATTGCTATTATATCTGAATTCTATTTTAAAGTAAGTTTGATAAGAACTCCGACAATGTACTACCGAAGACATAATAATAATGCATCTACTGGAGGATTAAAAAGTCCGTTTAGTTTAAGTAGACAAATTATGACAAGATTTTATTCATTATTTATGTTAATTTTGAGGATATTGAAATGATAAAAAAATATGGTTTTTTGGGTGTTCTGAAATTAGTTTATTTCTTTATAAGAACAAAATGGTTACAAGTAAATGCACGTTTGATTCGATTCCCAATAGATATAAGAGGTAAGAAATATATTGATTTTGGCAATAATCTTACAACGGGTGTTGGTTGTAGAATAGAAGCATTTCCAGAAAATGAAGCTATATGTTTGGTGTTCGGAAATGATATACAGTTAAATGATTACGTTCATATCACTGCATCTAGTTCTGTAAAGATAGGGAACAATGTATTAATGGCAAGTAAAATTTATATTTCAGATACAATTCATGGTAGTTATTTAGGTAATGATAATGATTCTTCACCAGATATACCACCTTTTAAAAGAATAAATAGTTTTAAGCCAGTTGAAATTAAAGATAATGTTTGGATTGGGGAATTCGTTTCAATACTTCCAGGTGTAACAATTGGTAAGGGGGCTATAATTGGTGCAAATTCTGTTGTTTCTAAGGATATTCCTGAATTTACTATTGCTGTAGGAGCACCTGCCATACCAATAAAAAAATATAATTTTGATTTAAATAAATGGGAAAAAATATGAATATATTAATAACGGGTGGCGCAGGATTCATAGGTTCAAATCTTGCGTTAAAGTTAATTGAAAATGGACATTTAATATCTATTTTAGATAATTTGTCTCCTCAAATTCATGGAGAGAACTATGGTGAAAACTCTCCGTTGTATCAATCTATTAAAGATAAAACTAATTTTATATATGGTTCTGTTAATGATAGGGAATTATTGACAAAAGCAATAGTAGATATTGATATAATTGTTCATTTGGCAGCAGAAACTGGAACTGGTCAATCTATGTATCAAATCGAAAAATATTCAGAAGTCAATATACAAGGAACTGCTTTGATGTTAGATATTTTAGCAAATCAAAAACATAACGTAAAAAAAATTGTAGTTGCATCCTCAAGGTCTATATATGGTGAGGGTAAATATATTCATCCAAATCTAGGAGCCGTTTATCCTACTCAAAGAAATGAAGAAGAAATGAAAAAAGGGAATTTTGAAGTTTCTTACGAAGGTTTATCTAATTTAGTTCTTATCGCTACAGATGAAAATTCAAAAATACATCCTTCTTCAGTATATGGTATTTCAAAACAAGTTCAAGAGCAATTAATTATGACGGTATGTCCTACAATAGGAATAGCGCCAGTTGCATTTAGATATCAGAATGTATATGGACCTGGCCAATCGTTAAAAAATCCATACACAGGTATTTTGTCTATTTTTTCAACACAAATTAGAAATGGAAATGCAATTAATATTTTTGAAGATGGATTGGAAAGTAGAGATTTTGTTTTTATAGATGATGTTGTAGATGCTACAATAAAAGGTATAGAGATGGATCAAGCGAATAATCAAATTTTTAATGTAGGAACAGGAATCCCTATAAATGTTAAAAAAGTAGCTCAAAGTTTAATAGATAATTATAAAATTGAAGTACCTGTAAATATTACTGGACAATTTAGATTAGGAGATATTAGGCATAATTATGCAGATTTGACTAAAATAAAGGCATTTTTACAATTTGAACCAAAATTTAGTTTTGAAAAAGGTATAGATTTATTTGCAAAATGGGTTTTGACTCAGAATATTGAAGATGATAAATTAGAAAAATCACTTCAAGAAATGAAAGAAAAAGGGTTATATAAATAAATGAATGCAAAAAACATTTTAGTCATCGGCCCATCTTTTTTTGACTATGAAAAAGATATTCAAGAGGATTTAACCCTTTTGGGTTATACTGTTTTTTTTATTGATGATCGTTTTTCAAATAATTCTATTGTAAAAATTTTAATTCGTCTATTCAAAAATTCAATAAACTTTTTTATTAATCGCTATTTTAATATTCAATTATTGAAATGTAAAGATATCTCTTTTGATTTATTATTTGTATATAATCCAGAGGCGTTTAATTTAGAAATTCTAGAGAAAATAAAACATACTCACCCTAAAATTTCTACTCGATTATATTTATGGGATTCATTTAACAATAAATCTAATTTTATCAATTTATACAAATCATTTGACAAAGTATATACGTTTGATAGATTCGATTCAGCAACATACAAAATAAACTATTTGCCATTGTTTTATAATCGATTGTTTGAGGAAACTAAATCTTCTTCTAAAGTATATGATTTTTCATTCATTGGTACAGCTCACAGCACTAGAATCAAAGATGTAAAAGATTTTATTAAAAGCAATAAAGAAAATTTAAAAAACTATTATACTTTTTTTTATCTTCAGAGCTATTTTCAATATATATATTTTAAACTGACGGATAAATACTTTAAAAATGTTTCAATTAAAGATATTTCATTTAAGCCATTGGATAAAAAAAGTATTGCAGAAATTGTATCTAAATCAAAATATGTATTAGATATTTCGCATCCTAATCAAAAAGGTTTAACAATGAGGACATTTGAAGTATTAGGTAATGGAACAAAACTTATTACAAATAATGTTGAAATATTAAATGAGCCTTTTTACAATTGTGATATCATTAAGATTGTAAATCAAGATAATATTGATTTTATTAATAGTAAAGACTCAATTAGAATTGACTTTTCTAATTATTCATTGAGGTATTGGTTAAAAAAAATATTAACTTAAACTGTTTTAAATTTTTTAAATAAAAATATACCAAACATAAATCTAAAATAAAACCAATTAATTGTATATCTCTGCATTCATAATATTAATCCATGTTGAATCTGTATTTAGAATGATTTTGATGTTGGATACACTCTCTTTTTTTACTAGAGAGACTATCGTATCTGTACTATTTATATATTTACTTCCACTCATTATATTTGTATAATCTTTACCTCCGTCTTCTTTAACTAATACATCATATTTGAATGTACATGGAGGTACCGCTCCAATTTTTAATTTTATTTTTGAAATATCAGTAGATTTTTCAAAATGAAAGTCAACCCAGTTTTGCCCGTTACTTCCTGCATTCCAATATGTTTCCGTATTTTGATCTACTAATTTATTTGATTCAAAACCAGGGTAATCTTTGCTTGATGAAGTTCTAGCTAAGTTTACTATATCTTTATGTTCTTTTTCCTTACAAGACGTAAAAAAAGTTATAACAATAAAAGCTAATATTAATTTTTGCATATTTTTTTTCACAAAAATAATAGTTTTTTTAGGAAAATTGTGTAAAATTTTAATTTTTATAAATTTTTTCTTTTCGTACCAAAAATTGATTTATAATAAAATTTATTTCCTCAATATTCGTGTGTTTTTTCGTGATGGGTATAATTGCTTTATTAGGGATGTAGATGTAATCAAAAATAGACAATTTTTCTTCTTCTGTCAAAGGAATATCAAGTATTCTAGCGCCATGATCTCCTTGAATTATCAGTACAGTATTATTTTTTGCGGGTGAATTTTCAAAACTATCTATTATCTTTTGAATTAATTGGCTCGCAAATTTTGCAGAATTTAAATAATCTTTACTTTGACGTGCGTAATATCTTTTTGTATCTGTAGATATATTCCCATTGGAATCGAAACAATAGGGTTCATGAGGAACCGTTAGATGAAAATATGCAAATTTTTTATATGATGTATCTTTAAACAATGAAATAAGTTTTTTTGTTTTTGATATATTTTCATTTTTAAAATTTATATAATATTTGTTGTCTAATTTTTTTATTTTATTTTCTAACATAAACTTATTAAAGCCAACATTAAAAGGTACATACATATTGTTGTATAGTGAAGAGTAAGTCAGCGTTGTGTGTTCAAAAAAATAAAATCCTATTTTGTCGTTAATTTTCTCATTTTTTGATATATGAAAAATGGATTCATTAATGATTTGATAATTATTGTTTTTAAATAATTTCACTAATTTGTTGTTTTTAAGGCTTTTAGTTACAAGATTTATGGGAGATCTTAGAAGACTTAGTTTGGATTCCCCTAAATTTAATAAATTATTAATTGAAAATATAGTTTCTTTATGGGTACTATATGTATTTTTATATTCCTTGAATGATTGAGATCTTATTTGTATATTACCATTAAATTTCTTGTTAATTATATCTAAACTTGTCATCTCATCCACTATGACTAAAATTAAATTAGGGCTATTTTTTTTAAAAATAGGGTATGTATCACTACTAGTATTTTCATTTTTATTTAAAAGTGTAATGA
>JAFEIJ010000034.1 GCA_017495115.1 Chitinophagaceae bacterium
TCAGCCGAAATATTTCTGGAATTTATAGAGATACGTTGCTGAATTCGAAAGGTTGTGATAGTTTTGTATATTTGCATTTAACGGTCAACGACACGACAAAAAAAGATTCATTTTTAATTACATGTAAAAATCAGCCGATTGTATTTAATGGAATCAGCCGAAATATTTCTGGAATTTATAGAGATACGTTGCTGAATTCGAAAGGTTGCGATAGTTTTGTATATTTACATTTAACGGTCAACGACACGACCAAAAAAGATTCGTTTTTTACGATATGTAAAAATCAATCAATTGTTTTTAATGGCATCAGCCGAAATGTAACGGGAATTTATAGAGATACGTTGGTCAATTCCAAAGGTTGTGATAGCTTTATATATTTGCATTTAACCGTAATTGACACGACAAAAAAAGATTCCTTTTTAACACTTTGTAAGCCACAAACAATTTTATTTAATGGAATCATTAGAAATGCAACGGGAATTTATCGAGATACATTAGTAAATTCGAAAGGTTGTGATAGTTTTATGTATTTGCATTTAACGATTAATGATACAACTAGTAAAGATTCTTTTTTTACGACATGTAAAAATCAACCGATTGTATTTAATGGCATCAGCCGAAATGTTTCTGGCATTTACAGAGATACGTTAGTTAATTCGAAAGGTTGCGATAGTTTTGTCTATTTACATTTAACCGTAAATGACACGACAAAAAAAGATTCATTTTTAATTACATGTAAAAATCAGCCGATTGTATTTAATGGAATCAGCCGAAATATTTCTGGAATTTATAGAGATACGTTGCTGAATTCGAAAGGTTGCGATAGTTTTGTTTATTTGCATTTAACCGTAAATGATACGACAAAAAAAGATACCTTTTTAACGATATGTAAAAATCAACCGATTTTATTTAACGGAATCAGTAGAAATGTAACGGGAATTTATAGAGATACGTTGATGAATTCGAAAGGTTGTGATAGCTTTATATATTTACATTTAACGGTCAACGACACGACGAAAAAAGACTCCTTTTTAACACTTTGTACTTCACAATCTGTTATTTTTAATGGCATTAGCCGAAATGTAACGGGGATTTATAGAGACACCTTGATTAATTCGAAAGGTTGCGATAGTTTTGTGTATTTGCATTTAACTGTCAATGACACGACGAAAAAAGATTCCTTTTTTACGACATGTAAAAATCAGCCGATTGTATTTAATGGCATCAGCCGAAATGTAAGCGGAATTTATAGAGATACGTTGCTGAATTCGAAAGGTTGTGATAGTTTTGTATATTTACATTTAACGGTTAATGATACCACGAAAAAAGATTCTTTTTTTACGACATGTAAAAATCAACCGATTGTTTTTAATGGCATCAGCCGAAATGTAAGCGGAATTTATAGAGATACACTGATGAATTCGAAAGGTTGTGATAGCTTTGTTTATTTGCATTTAACGGTAAATGACACGACCAAAAAAGACTCCTTTTTGTCAATTTGTTCCAATCAATCTGTATTGTTTAATGGAAATCAAATAAATACGACGGGAATTTATAAAGATACGTTGATCAATTCCAAAGGTTGTGATAGCTTTATGTATCTTCATTTGACGGTAAATCTTTCAACAAATTCATTTATCAAGCAAACAATTTGTGAAGGGGATTCTTTTTTAGGCTATTCAAAAACCGGAATTTATGTCGATACTTTAATTGGTGCCAATCGATTTGGTTGTGATAGTGTTCGGACTTTAGAATTAATAATAAGAACTCGTGCATTAGTAGAATTCAAAACAATATGTGAAAATGAATCTTATAATGGTTATACGCAAACCGGCGTTTATAAGGATACGATAATTGACAACTTTGGTTGTACCCGTTTTAGAACGTTAAATTTGACAGTAGCAAATAATGGTAAAATTATTGAAAATGTAACTATATGTTATAATGACTTTTATAAAGGCTACAAAAATGAAGGTGTTTATTTTGATACCTTTATTAGTGAAAATGGATGTACTCAAATTAATGAATTGCGTTTGTCGGTTAGAAATAAGCCTTTAAAACCTATTAATGATGTTTCTATTTGTGAAGGCAATCAAGGAAGTATAAATGCAGATCAAGGTATGATATTATATACTTGGCAAGATGGTTCTACAAAGCCAAGTCTTGAAGTGAATGCCCCAGGTATTTATTATTTAGTAGTCATGGATTCTTTTAAATGCGTTGATTTTGATACAATTATAGTAGATCAATTTCCAAAACCAAATGTAAAAATAGAGGTCGATTTAAATAATGTTTTTGTAAATAAAGAAGTAGCTATAGAAACAGTAATTTTAGATTCTTCCGCTATGAATAAGTTGAAGTGGCAATCATTGAATCCTATAAATTGTGATACCTGTCTTAAAACAAAAATAAAGGTTGAAAAATCAGCTTGGTTATATTTGAATTTTACAAATCAAAATCAATGCAAATTGACAGACTCTATATTTATTGATATTTTATCATCAAATCAAAATATTTTAGATTTTCCAGATGCCTTTAGTCCAAATAAAGATCTATTAAATGATACCTATGGGCCAGATTATAAAAATATAAAAGAAATTTATTGGCAGATATTTAATCGATGGGGTGAAAAAGTTTTTGAAAGTAATTCGCCTTCGTATCGATGGGATGGATATTATAAATCGGAATTGCAAATAAGTAACTATTTTGTTTTGATTTGCGAAGCCATTTTTAATGATGGAAGCAAAAAAAGAATTTCTAAGCGTTTATTACTAACAAAATAATCCATATTTTTACTTTTGTTTTGTTAGTATTTTCTAATCTTTTTTAATTAGATTTGCAAAAAATAAATATTTTTTTTGTATGAAGCAAAGCCTATCAAGTGCATTGTCGGATTTAGATAAAACTAAAACATATGCATTGGCTTGCAGTGGAGGCATTGATAGTATGGTTTTGTTGGATTTGCTTTTAAAAAATGCGTTTCAATTTTGTGTGATTCATTGTAATTTTCAGTTAAGAGTCCCTGTTTGTAATGAGGAAGAAATGGCTTTAAAATCTTTTTGTGAAGGTTATAAAATACCATATTTTTCAATGCGTTTTGATACAAATTCTGAGTCAAAAAAAAGAAAAGAATCTATTGAAATGGTTGCCAGGAAATTGAGATATTATTTTTTTAATTCTATTAAAGAAATATGGTCTTACGATTTTTTATTGACGGCACATCATCAAAATGATTCGGCCGAAACACAGCTTCTAAGGATAATAAAAGGAACGTCAATAGATGGATTAAAAGGTATTGCTTTTAAAAATAAGAATATAATCAGACCTCTGATTTCTTTTAATAAAAAAGAAATTTTAGATTACGCAGTTCTAAAAAAAATCAAATATTTTCAAGATGAAAGTAATTTTGAAAATGTATATCAAAGAAATAAAATTCGAAATCAAATAATCCCAATTATAGAAGAAATCAATCCCAATTTTTTGGAAGCATTTGAAAAATTGTCATTTAATGCTGTTCTATATCAAGATGTCCTGAATGAAATAACCTCATCTTTAGTTTTTGATTTTGAAAAAAATGAAACTATTGATTTGAATTCGTATAAAGATAAATCGTATTTGAGTCTTATAGTTTATGAAATTTTAAAAAAATACAAACCAACCAACGATCAAATTTTAAAACTATCTAAAGCGCTTTTTTCAACCGAAAAAAAACAATTTTTTATTGATAAACATTTGTTTTATGTAAAAAATGGAATTTTAGAACGCGAAATGGTTTTCCAAAATGTCAATTTTGATATTCAAGTTGATGATATAAATAAATATTTTGAATGTTTCACTATTGAACAATGTACTGAAATCAACAATTTTGAAAATGGTAACATTTACATTGATTTCTTTACTTTCAAATTTCCTTTAAAAATAAAAAATGTATCTTTCGATCAAAAAGTGAAACCACTTGGTGATTCTTCATTTAAAAGTATTGCTCAGATTTTAAAAAATTATAAATTGTCAGACATCCAAAAGAAGAATTTGCTTAGTATTGAAGATGCTCAATCCAAATTCATTGGAATTTTGGGGCTATTTCAAACTGAATTATCAAGAATAAAAAATAATAAAGGCAATTTTATTGTTATATCTCCAAAACAATATCCTAATAAATAGTCATTTAATATTAAATTTGCTTTTTTTTAAATATGAATCAACCAAAAAGATATACGGTTACAGCTGCTTTACCATATGTAAATGGATATAAGCATATCGGGCATTTGGCAGGTGCTTATTTGCCCGCCGACATTTATGTAAGAATGCTGCGTTCAAGAGGCGAAGATGTTGTTTTTATTTGTGGAAGCGATGAGCTTGGAACAGCCATTACGATGCAAGCGCATAAAGAGAACATGACCCCTCAAGAATTGGTGAATAAGTATCATGAAATCTCAAAAGACAGTTTTGAAAAATTAGGAATTTCTTTTGATATTTATCATCGAACGACAGCTCCAATTCATTTTGAAACCGCTCAAGAATTTTTCTTAAATTTATATAATAAAGGACTCTTTGAAGAAAAAATAACCGATCAATATTTTGATGCATCTATTCAACAGTTTTTAGCCGATCGATATATTAAAGGCACTTGTCCGAGTTGTGGGAGCGAAAATGCGTATGGCGACCAGTGTGAGCAATGTGGCAAATCACTAGATCCTACGGATTTAATCAATCCAATTTCTGTTACTACGGGGCAAAAACCCGTTTTAAAAAAGACCAAAAATTTATACCTTGCATTAGATAAATATGAACCATTTTTAAAAAAATGGTTACTAGAAGGTAAAAAAGGAAAGTGGAAGCCAAATACGTATGGTCAATCAAAAAGTTGGATTGATGCTGGATTACATCCACGTTCGATGACAAGAGATGGAAAATGGGGTGTTCCTGTTCCTTTAGATGAGTACAAAGAAAATATTCTTTATGTTTGGTTCGATGCTCCAATTGGCTACATTTCGGCAACTAAGCAATGGGCAATAGATAATAAAAAGTCATGGGAACCTTATTGGAAAGATAAGGATACTAAATTGGTACATTTTGTAGGTAAAGATAATATCGTTTTTCATTGTATTATTTTCCCAATAATGCTTGAAATGCATGGAGAATATATCCTTCCTGAGGATGTTCCAGCCAATGAGTTTTTGAATCTTGAAGGGCAAAAAATGAGCACCAGTCGAAATTGGAGTTTAGAAATGTACGAATATCTCCAAGATTTCCCTAATAATATCGATGAATTAAGATACTGTTTGATTGCAAATATGCCTGAAAATAAAGATAGTGATTTTTCGTGGAAAGATTTTCAAACTAAAAATAACTCGGAATTGGTTAATAATGCGGGTAATTTTATAAATCGTGTTTTTGTATTACTTCATAAATATTACAATGGAGTGGTTCCGCAGGCAAAAGGATGCTCAGAATTAGAACTATTTGTAAAAAATCAAAGAGAAAAAATAACGGCAGCTATTGAAAATTATAAATTTAGAGAAGCACTTTTTGAAGTGATGCAAGTAACCGATCGTGGAAATAAATTGCTCACTGAAAAAGAACCGTGGAAGTTATATAAAACCGATCCTGAAGCTACAGCTATTGTTTTATATGATTGTTTACAACTTATAGCAAATTGGACATTACTTATCGAGCCATTTCTACCAAATACGTCGAAGTTGATGCTTGAAAAACTAAATATCAAAGAAGATTTAAATTGGTCACAAATTTCAAGACAAGATCTTTTGAAGCCTAACGATATCATTTCAGAGCCGTTTCATCTATTTTCAAGAATAGAAGATGCCGTAATTGATAATCAAATTGCTAAACTAGAACAAAAAACAAAAAAAGTTATGGAACCTAAAGCAAATGAAATAAATGTGGAATCAAAATCCAATATTACTTTTGATGATTTTGTAAAAAATGATTTGGTCGTTGGTACGATTTTAGAATCTGAAAATGTAGAAAAGTCGAATAAACTATTGAAATTCAAAGTAGATATTGGAACAGAAACGCGAACTATTTTATCGGGAGTCGCTCTACATTTTAAGGCGGAAGAAATGATAGGAAAACAAGTTTTAGTTTTGAAAAACCTAGCGCCAAGAAAAATTATGGGCATTGAAAGCCAAGGTATGATTCTTTTTGCAGAATCCGAAGGTAAGTTGCTCATAATGAGTCCGCATCAAACAGCTGCAAATGGTAGCTCGGTGAATTAAGATAAGATATTGTTTTTATATATCTTTTAAATAATAAATTCTACTTTTGTACTTTAATTTAACCATATGAAATTTTTTATAGACACGGCCAATTTAGAAGAAATCAAAGAAGCGCATGCAATGGGTTTTTTAGATGGCGTAACAACAAATCCAAGTTTAATGGCCAAAGTGGGCATTCAAGGTCATGAAGCCATCATAAAACATTATGAAGCTATTTGTAATATCGTAGATGGTCCTGTAAGTGCCGAAGTATTAAGTACGAATTATGACGGAATGGTAAAAGAAGGTGAAACTTTAGCTAAAATTGCTAAGAATATTGTTGTGAAAGTTCCGATGACTGCAGATGGAGTTAAAGCCATTCGATATTTTTCGGATAAAGGAATTCAAACAAATTGTACTTTAGTTTTTAGCGCAGGTCAAGCATTATTAGCTGCCAAAGCTGGTGCTACAATGGTTTCTCCATTTTTAGGAAGAATAGATGACAGTAACTGGGATGGGATGCAATTAATTGAAGAAATTGTAATGATTTATGGAAATTATATGTTTGAAACTCAAATTTTGGCTGCTTCTATTCGCAATTCTTTACATATTGTAAAATGTGCCCAGCTAGGAGCAGATATAGCTACCTGTCCGTTAAATGCTTTAAAAGGTCTTTTAAAACATCCTTTAACTGATATTGGTTTAGCTCAATTTGTAGAGGATACCAAGAAGTTTATGTAACATTTTAAAATATATTCAATAAAAAAAAGCCATCGAATTTCGATGGCTTTTTTATTGTCGAATTTAGTAATTATTTTTTTACTGTCCACTGAGTTGTTTGTAATAAAACTCATATTGTTGTGCCATTTGAGCATTTCCTTGACTAGCATAAATTTTTGAAAGCAAATCATAAGCAGGCGCATAGTTTGGATTTTGTTCAATTAATTTTTCTAATGTAATTTTAGCATAATTAACTTCATTTGTATTTAAATAAGCATACGCCAGTCCATTCAGCGTCATAATATTTTCTGGCGAAATTTTTTCAGCATTTTTAAATGCATCAATAGATGCTCCCGCTTGCCCTGATTGCAATAATGCCATACCTAAATTGGTCCAAGCTATTTCATTATTAGGGTCATAATTTAGTGCTTTGTTAAAGTAATCAATAGCCTTGTTAAACTGCCCCGAATCAAGCGCTAATTTTCCATAATAATCATTTTTATCTTCTCGTTTTACTATCGCACAAATCGGTACGCCATCAACATCGATAGTTTTAACAGTGCCTTTAGGAGGGAAGTAGCCATTTCTTAAATATTCGGCATCAATAAAGCTTTGTGTTAGGATTGCATAATCCCAGTCACTTTCATTTCGTTCTCTATATCTTAAATATTTAGCACCAAAATTTAATTTCTTTTGTTTTAGTATTTCATTTACTTGATATGGATTATTTGATACGATATTTAGATTTTTTAAGTTTGGTTCATTTTCCACAAGCCAATCTGTAGCGGGTTTTAAGGAATGCGAATAATAGTCTAACTCAAAATTTCCAATTGCTTTTTTAGCGCCTCCAAAAGTAGGATTAAAATAAACATAAAAATAAGGAAAATGCTTTACCATAAATATTGCGGTAGGAAGAATTCCAATACATATTAAAGATGTAATAAAATACTTTTTAATTTTATTTACAGCCCAATAATCAATAAGATAAGCAAAGCCAATAGATGCAAAAATAACGAAAGGAACAAACATAAAATAAGAATGTCGCCAGCCTGTTAGTAAAGCAGTTTTATTATATATAATTAAAAAAACAGGAAAAAGCCCAGCTAATAGTAATAGCGCAATTCTTCTAATATTGTATACCTTAATTAGTTTTGGTAAAAGAATAAACGATGTAAAAATTCCAATTAATGTTATTTCTGGATTTGAAATCAAAAAATATTTTGGGTTATAATACCATGGAATGGTATTGGATTGTATGTATTGACCTTCCCATAAATTTCTTAAAGTTATAGGGTATTGTTTTAACATATTTAAGGCATCTATTGGTTGAGTAAAAGGTGCATTCATCATCGACGGCCAGAAAAATATGGAGATAAAATAACCACAAGCACCCGCTATACCAATTTTAATAATTACATTCTTTTTATCAATATTTACATTGTCTTTTTTTAAGCTTAAATACTCCCAAATGAGGAATAAACCAAAATAAAATACGGCCATTAAACCTGAAACCCTTACCAACATCGTACTCATAAATCCAATAAATAGTATAAAAATAGATCTCGTACTTATGTTTTTTAAGTGATCAAAAAAATACATAAAGGCGTAAATTGAAATTAAATATGTAGCAGCATAAGGAGGATCTTTAGGATTATTCATAGATTCCCCAAAAATTCTTGGTAGAAAAGTTAATAAAATTATTGCAATAATTCCAGCATTCCATCCAGCAATTCTTTTAGCAATTAAAGCACCAAAAAATATATAGAAGAAACTAATAAAAGCAAATACAAAATGCCTTGTATTCATTAAATCAGAGCCAATAAGTCTATGTATTGCTTCAGGAATCATATCTACGATAGCACCATAGTTTTTCATTAATGGTTCAGGTTTGTAATCTAAAACAGAGTCATTTTTGCCAAAAGAAACATAATAATCTAAAGCTTGCTTACCATATGGCACTTGAAAAGATTCATCATTAGAAGGTCCGTATTGTTGACTCAAAATTAGCATGGTTGCTAGCAATATTAAACAACTGATTTTAAACAAAAACGCTTTATTTTTGTATACCATAAGAATATTTTAAAAATTATATTGTGCAAATATAAGTATATTTGCATTTTAAAATTTGATTACTTAATGAAGTCAATCCTATCAAACTCTTTTCTTTACTTTTGGATTCGATATATTATTACTTTAGGAATACCTTATAAAAAGTGGATTAGAGAATTTAAAATAGATGCAAATTCAAGAATATTAGATTTAGGTTGTGGGCCATCTGATATTATATTTTTTGTAAAAAAAAGTCATTCTCCCTCTTTTTATTTGGGTTTAGATATTTCTGGAGAATACTTAGAAGAAGCTAAAAATCAGTTGACAAAAAAAAATATTGATTTTAAATTAGAGGTAATTGATCTTTCATTGATAGGAAAAGATAAAAATATAGATTCTAAAATAATATCATACTCAGAAATGTATGCTTTAAATATTGCTACATTGATTGGAGTGATTCACCATCTTTCGGATGAAGCTGTTCTAAATACTTTGAATATGCTATATCAGTCAAAATCAATTCAGCAAGTATTCACTCAAGATATAATAGCAAATCGAAATTTAATAAATGATTTTTTTGTAAAAATAGATAGAGGTGAAAATGTTAGAACATTTGAAGAATATGAAGTTTTATTAAAAAAATCAAATTGGAAAATAAAAAAAGTTTTTTGGACTACTCCCGGACTTTTTCCTATTAAATATATACACTTTAATTTAACAAAATAGTAAATGGAAAAGACTAATCTAAATATTGAAGATTTATTAAAAAGAGAAGAAGCGTTTCACGATGAGTGGGCTTTAAGTGAAAAGGTTGAAGATATTGATGTTATTCGGATTTTTGAATCAATGCTCTCTTTTGAAAATAAATATATTGTCCAAAAAATGGGTGATTTAAGAGGTAAGAAAATCTTAGATGTTGGAGCAGGTCTTGGTGAGAGTTCAGTTTATTTTGCTTTAAAAGGGGCAGAAGTTTATTATAATGACATATCTCCTGAAATGGGCGAATTTGCAAAAAAACTTGCTGATAGATATAATGTAAAACTAATTTATTTAATTCAGCCAGTGGAGAAATTAGAGCTTGAAACAGAAGTTTACGATTATATACATTGTGCCAATTTGATGCATCATGTTCCAGAGCAAGATCACGATTATTGGCTTAAAACAATGAGTAACGCTTTAGTTAAAGGTGGAAAATTGTTCACTTGGGACCCATTAAAATATAATCCGGCTATCAATATATATAGAAAAATCGCAACGGATGTAAGAACTATAGATGAAATGCCATTAGGCTTTGATATTTTAAAATTGTATAAAAAGCATTTTACAAAAGTAGAGCATAAAGAGTATTGGTTTTCGACTTTAGCTATTTTCTTTTACTACTATCTTATCAAAAGATATAATCCAAATAAAGTTAGGTATTGGAAGCAAATATATAAAGAAAATGAGAATACTATCGGTTGGTGGTTCAAACCTTTAGCTATGCTTGATAGGCTTTTGTTTAAAATTCCTTTTTTGAATAGAATGGCTTGGACAATAACTATAATTGCAGAAAAATAAATTTTATAAATTTATTTTTTATAGCGGGTTGGCTTTAATGTAGTTAAATATATCAAAGGTCCACATTTTTTTGGTATATTTTTTTGATAATATATTCTGGTCGCCCTTTAACTTCATCAAAAAGATTGCCTAAATAAGCGCCTAAAACTCCAATCGTAATCAATTGTATTCCTCCAAAAAAAACGACTAAGGTAATTGTTGACGTCCAACCACTCGCAAAACTACTTTTGTCTATAAAATATCTCACTAAAGAAATGCATAGAAAAAGTAATGCAAAAACGACACAAGAAATGCCTAAGTTTGTTGAAATTTGAAGTGGTTTTTTTGAGAAATATAAAAGTCCACGCATCGCAAAACTAACCATTTTGAAAAAAGGATAGTGCGTTTCTCCTGCAAATCGAGCATCGCGTTTGTAAAAAATAGGCACTTGTTTGAAGCCTAACCAAGCTACTAAACCTCTAATATATTTTTGTCTTTCAGGGAGTTGATTAAACGCCTCAACAACATTACGTCGCATTAATCTGAAATCACCCGTATCCACAGGGATTTTATATTCCGAAAAATAATTTAACATTCGATAAAAAGCTTTAGCGGTCATTTTTTTGAACCACGTTTCACCCTTTCGTACTTCTCGAACACCATACACTACATCCGCTTGGTCTTGTTCTGCTTTTTCCAACATTTCTAAAATACATTCAGGAGGATCTTGTAAATCAGCATCAATTATAGCCACAAAATCGGAATTACTGTTTGCTAAACCTGCGGATACTGCAGGCTGATGCCCAAAGTTTCTAGAAAAATCAAGAATTTTGACACGAGAATCGTTGTTTGCAATTTCTTTTAAAATTTGTAATGTTTTGTCTTTACTTCCATCATTCACATAGGTAATCTCAAAAGTGAAGTTTTTATTTGCCATTACTTCAATAATTCTTCTGTGTGTTTCAGAAATCACAGCTTCTTCGTTATAACAAGGAATAATTATATCTAAATACATAATGGTTACAAATATAAATATTTAAATTTGTTATAAAAGAAAAAAGCTACCTATTTAAGGTAGCTTTTTAGTTTGGTTTTGTATTTAGTAATTTTTTGGTTTTGTTTTTCGCTTTGTTTATTGACTTTGCTACAAAAAATATTAATAAAGATAAACTAAGTAGTTAATAAATATCCCATAATTCTTGTAAATGACGGGATATTTCTTGTAAACGTAATTTAGCTTTACGCAAACTCCCCATTTTTTAATTAATTTTATTTTATGATCGTCATTTTTTTACTATCAACTATTTTTTCTTCAATAATTAGATAATACATATAGTTTTGAGCTGCATATTTACCAAGAGAAACTTTAATGCTCCCATTGCCATGTTTAGGATTTAGCGTTATTTTTTCTATAATTCTACCATTTAAATCTGAAATTTGTATAAAAGCATCTTGATAATTCTTTGCTAAATAATAATTAATCATAGCTATGTCGTCCGTTGGATTTGGGATGCTTTGGTATAGTATATCTATTTCTTGGCTTTCTTTTGGTGTTATATTTTCCAAGCCAGCGCATCCGCTTTCGCAAATATTCATCAATGTTTTTTCAAGCAAATCAAATTTAGACTCCAAAGAATTTACTTTGTTTTTGAGCGTCTCGTTTTCTTTTTTCAAAAGCTCGGAATCTTCATTTGTATATATTTTCAATGAACTTGTTTTACCGGATTTTAGCGCATCTATTTGAGTTTGTTGTTCTTTGATAGCTTCTTCAAGTTTTGAAATTTTGACTTGGTAATCAATAGCCGAATAACTTATTGAATTAGAATTTTGCGTTTCTTGATTTTGCGACAAAGATTGCATAGGTGCCGCATTTGGGATACCTCCTCCTGATGGATTACATCCGCAATCATTGACTAGTATGATGTTTCCTGAAGCATCTACTGATAGAACGCGATTGCTAAGATTTGGAGAAACTGCAGCGGTATTTGGTAAATTTCTCAACCTTACACCTGATTGTCCAAAAGTAGTACTTTGAATATCTAGTCTATTGCTAGGAGAGGTTGTGCCTATACCTACACTTCCATCTCCTAATATCGTCATTTTCTCTGTATTATTTGTTCTAAACACCAATCTTTGATTGTCAGTAGTGCCTAAAAAATTAGTTGAGGGATTTGTACTTGAATTTCCCCCTAAACTCCAGAAGTTTCCATTTGCTGGACCCGTTGAAAGACTATTTCCTTGTTTATCATCTACCAATATTACATCACCAGTAGAGTTTACTGAAAGAACTTTGTTGGTGGTATTGGCAATAGAAGTAGAGGTATTTGGAAGATTTGTAAATCTTAATCCTGAATTACCCGCAGTACCATCTGTGATTTCTAGTCTTCTTTGTGGATTTGTAGTTCCTATTCCTACATTGCCATTTCCAAACATTGTCATAATATTTACATCTGGAATTTGAACATTACCATTCCCTAATCTAAAATTTATGCTTGATCCTGCAGAAAGATTTGTATTGTATGAACCGATTTGGATGTCTGCGCTTGGATTAAATTTAACACCAACCGAACCAGCTCTAATTATTCTTAACGCTGTTTCAGGTGTTGTAGCTGTACTTACATTTGTAATTTTAGTTGGAGATACAATATTCATAATATTAGTACCATTACTAAACAACGCATCAGAAGTACTTCTTTGAATCCCAAAATAAGAACCCCCATTTACATCCATTTGTTGATTTGGAGTTGTACCAATCCCAACTTTTCCATCTCCTAATATCGTCATTTTCTCTGTATTATTTGTTCTAAACACCAATCTTTGATTGTCAGTAGTGCCTAAAAAATTAGTTGAGGGATTTGTACTTGAATTCCCCAATAAACTCCAGAAGTTTCCAGTAGCTGAAGGTAAAGTTATAGAATTAGACTGAATACCGCTAACTGTACTAAAAAGAGTATTACCAGATAGTGTCAGCGTATTTGTTACTATTGGTGTTGATCCCTGTGGTCCTTGAGGGCCAGCAATTCCTTGGTCACCTTTATCTCCCTTGTCTCCTTTTAGACCTTGAATACCCTGCGGGCCTTGTGGACCTGTTGCACCTGTTTGACCAATAGGTCCCTGTGGGCCAACAATTCCTTGGTCTCCTTTTACTCCTTGATCACCTTTTGCCCCTTTGAATGACAAGGCATCACTCCAATACAGCTTACCTGTATTGTCTTGTGTTACGATTCTTTTTGGTGAATCCAATTTTGTGAGCCCCTCAAATCGTACGCCAGCATTTGTATGTAATTGCTCGCTAGGTATTATAACTCCAATGCCTACATTCCCATTAGCTTCTACAGTCATTCTTTCTATGTTATTCGTACGAATTTTAAAGTCTGCATTGTTTTTAGGACCTATAAAATTGTGTGCTTGTACATTATTGTTTCCATTGAGATGCCAATCGCATGTGTCTACGCAAGATTCACATTCTGAGGAAATAATGGTTTTCTTTAGTACTTTTGTACATCCTTTTACAGTAACAGTTACCGAATAAGTTCCCGCAGAACTTATTGTAATAGATTGATTAGTAGACGCTATTGGTGACCAACTATAATTAGCATTTGAAGGATAGGCTGTAATAGTAGTTACTTCATTTTTAGTTGAGCAAATAGTATCTTTTGAAGAAGCAATCCCAAAATTGATAGAATCACAAGGCATGCTATCACATACTTTGCCCAATAATGTAAAACTAGACGAATCTTTACAACCAAGTGAATCTGTAAGCACCACCCAATAAACGCCAGGAGTATTCACTACTATAGAGCTAAACGTAGCACCTGTAGACCATTTTACAGATTTACCTGAAGGGTTGGTAGTTAGAGTTGCCGATTCAGTACCATTGTTACAAATGACAGTTTTATTGCTTGAGATTATTTTTGACAAAATTACATTTCCACCACAAGGAGGAATACAATCACGCATCATTTGATCAAAAAAAGCGGTATCCATACATCCATCCGAATTGGTAATGATTACTGAATAAGTTCTCCCTAGACCTGTTCCTATAAGAGATCTTATTTCACCTGTTTCTCCGTTATCCCATTCATAAGATAATGCATTGGCAGGATGAGCGGTAAGTGTAATACTATCCATTTGGAAGCACACAGTATCTTTGGATGATGTAATAGATGCGGTAAAGCTTGCGCAGCAATTTTCTACTACATCAAATGTATCTGATCCAAAGCAACCGTCTGTATATTGAACATCTATAATGTATCGTCCATGCATGTTGATAGTAATAGGATTGACATTTTGTATTTGACTACCATTAGGCATAGTCCATACAAAATTCATTATGTTTGGATTGTCGCTAAATCTCAAACTTCCTTCGCCGTTTATATCGCAATAGAACGTATCTCCAATTAATTCTATTTCGTCTCTAAAAGAAACTCTAAATGAATCTATTCTACAACATAGAATTTCCCCTTCTTCTTCTGTCAATGAAGACTCACAAACGGTAACATAGTACAATCCAGGTGTGTTTACTACAGCTCTGCTATTACGTCCTAAATCATGAGACCAACTGTATAAAGGATTTGAAAAGTTGTTTCGTGCATTTAAATTTATATCTTCATGATTACAAATAATACTATCTCCAACGATATCAACTAACAAATTGCTGTCACAGCAGTTTGCCTCTATACTATCTATAGCTGTACATCCTTGTGAATTTGTTACCGTAAGATAATACCATCCTCCTTGAGGTACATTGATACTACTAGCATTGCTGCCATTGCTCCAAGAATATTGATTATCTCTACTTTGATTATCACTAACAAGCGTTACAGTACCATTTTCACAACTTAATGAAATGCTATTTTCATATGATTCATAAAAAACCTCAAAAGAACTTGAATTAATACATCCATTTACATTTACAGTAACTGTATAAATTCCAGGTTTTTTTACATTAATTGTAGGAGTGGTAGCTCCATTTGACCAAACATAGGGACCTGGATGCCCATAAGCAGTTAAATTAATTCCCTGTGAATTAATAGAAGTATCACAAATTTCAGTTATTCCTTTGATTCTTAATGAATCAGATATAGATATCTGAGAAATTGAATTATTAATAGATGTAATATTTCCTTCTATACATAAACCTGTTGGATTTGATGAGCTACTAACATTAAAGTTATGTAGTGTTATTGAAATTTCATGTAAGCCTGCACTTAAGTTAAGTGTCTGATTAAAAGACTGGAAAGTATTGTAATTTGATGCAATTGTAGAAGGCGCATCATCAGGAAAAATTGATACTCCATCTATTTTAAAATCTGTTATATAATTATCTCTACTTAAATTTAAATTAAATATTACACTATCACTGTTGCACATACTAAATTGCCTTCTAAATGTAACAGCTGCATCTCCTGTTGATAAATTGTCATTTGTTGAAAAATCATTATCAAAGCTTATATAGCCATGTATTGGATTTGAACTAACCCATATATTATTAATTTGCATTACATATGCTCCGGATCCAATTTGTAATCCAGATGATTGAGAAATCGCCGCTGCATTTGCAGAAACAACTATCCAATTTGGATCTTGCGATGTAGCTATCGTATTTGTATTAGGATCATATCCTGTACTAATATCTAAAAAATTGCCACAACATTGTCCATAACTCTTATTGATAATAAAAACTAATAAAAATAAGTATAGCTTTTTCATAATAAATAACTTTAAGTGATTAATAAATTTACCACAAAAATCAGCTATTTATAAGCCCTTAGGTGTGCTCGTCTTGTAATCGCTAAAAAAAATCTTGTAAAAGCAAGTTATTTACTTGTTTTCGCTTTTGTATCTTTATATTAGTTTGAGAAATTGCTCCTTGCGGCGCGAGGCAAGTGGAAGGAGTATGCCATTGGGAAGTAGAATCTGGTCACCTTCTCCGCTAGCTAGTTTTTGTATATGCTTTAGATTAACCAAATAAGACTTGTGGCATCTAAAAAAACCTTTGTTGGTCAGCATTTCGTCGTATTCTTTGAGCGAACGGCTGGAGGTCTTATTTTTCATATTTTTCAGATGAAAAATACTATATGAATTATCAGCTTCTATATAGAGAATATCCTCAAAGTCTATAAAATCTCTACCGTTATGTGTATTGATTACGAGCCGATCAAATGTCGTAGATTGATTGACAAATCCTTGTATACTCTCAAGTGGTGTGGCCTGCATTTTTCCAATGGTAGATTTTGCTTTGGCTACGGCTATTTTGAGTTCATCTATATGAATAGGCTTCAGAATATAGTAGAGTGCCGAAAATTTGATGGCGTCTATGGCGTAGTAATTATAAGCGGTTACAAATATTACCTCCACATTTTGGGTATCGATCATTTTCAGCAAGTCAAACCCTGTGTAGGGCGGCATATCTACATCCAAAAAGAGAAGATTCGGCTTCAATTTATCTATTTTTGTAGCGGCATCTTCTACTCCTGTAGCTGTATCTAACAATACTACTTCTGGGCAATATTTCTCTAACATAAGTCTTAGATTTTCTCTGCTATTTTTTTCGTCGTCTACGATGAGCGCTTTTAATTTCATTGCAATGCGTTTATGATTTAAATTGGAATGTTTAGTTTAACTTCTGTACCTGTGCTGTTTTTCAAAATATCTAGATTTCCTTTTACGCCGTTTTTTTCATACAGTTCTACGCGCTCTTTAGTGATCATTAAGCTGTGTGCTTTTCCCGACAACGATGCTCTTTCTATCCATTTGCCATGGTCTATTATTATTACTTGAAATATATTTGCTTCTAACAAATCCATTTTTATTTCTATAAACTTGGCATCCTCTTTAGAATTTGGAATTCCATATTTGATTGCATTTTCTATCAAAGGCTGTATCAGCATGTTAGGAATGAATATTTCTGACCATTCTTCTTCCGCTATTGAATTCTTCCATTTGCAGTCGAACGTATCTGAAAATCGGATTTTTTCAAGCGAAATATACTTTTTTAGAAATCGAATCTCATCTTCTAATGATATTTCAAGATGTCTAGACTGGTCAAGCATTTCTCGCATTAATAAGCTAAAGTCGGTGAGATATTGATTAGTCTTTTCTTCTTCTTTTGTAGCGATGAGGTATTGTAGCGTATTCAGTGAGTTAAATACAAAGTGTGGGTTCATTTGATTTTGGAGCCCATTGAGCCTATATAGATTTAGTTTCGATTCCGTTGCTAACTTTCTGATGATTTTATTTTGTCGCTTTTTGTATGATTGAAATAGTACCAATACAACTATAGAAACTAAAAGAATACTAATTAAAATCCAAACAATTGGTCGCTGATACCAAAATGGCTCAATTTCAAATTGAAATTTCTTGATTTCGGAATGAATAAATGGGTTGAATTTATTTATGGCTTGGATTTGTAGGGAATATTTGCCATAATTCAATTCATCAAAATTTAAATCATTTGAATTATACCAACGCCATTCGCTTAAATTTTCATTTCTCTCCAATCGGTATCTATAGATAATATCTTTTGGTGAAGGAAAAAATATACCTACCATTTGTATCGATATTTTATTTTGGTCTGGAGACAATACGCTAGGCAAAGAGTCGTATTTTTTTCCTGAAACTTTAAATTCGTTGAACACCAATGGGATTTTTTCTTTGGTTAAAATTGAATCATATTTTAAAATATCTCGTCCTTTTTCGTAGTAAATATATGTTGTGTCTCCTTTGAAATCAAGATGAACTACTCTATTGCTTAGCAAGCCCTCTTGCTTTCTCATTATTTTCTTTTTATCTCCATCTATCACTATGATTCCATTTTCTGAAAGTAGCCATTTTCTATTTCTAGGATCAATATAGATTTTATGAAAATTGTTTGTGATCTGAAAATTTCCCAACTTTACAGGTTTTATGACATTGTGATTCAGATGATATTTAAAAATACCGTTACCTTCGGAAGATATCCAAAGTATAGAGTCTGACTCGAATACGATAGAATTAATTTTTGCGTTTCCAAAAATTTTTGTTCGATATAAATATGTCTTATAATTTGAATCTATTCGATAAATTCCTTCATAGGTAGAAATCCATTTATTTCCATTTTTAGATTGAATGATTGCCGTGATTCTTCTGTTTTGAATTAGCGTCGTATCTAATTTGTTATTTTTAAAAACAAGTATTCCTCTTCCTGTGCAAATCCATATTTTTTTTGATTTTTCTATTAGATAATATTTTAGATTGCTATTTAATTTGTTTAATTTATCTTTCATTTTATCTCTAAATGAAAAACTATCTCTTTTAAATGTTTTCTTATATGATAATATATAAAATCCATTACGGTTGCATATATATAAATCTTTTTTTCCAATAGTCATTGAATTTGCTTGATTAATCTTAAAAAGATTAGTTTTTTTAGATGTGAAATAGTTTTTTTTATAAACGAGCTCGTCTCTTAAATAGTAAATGTTTGAATCGTCATAACCTACCCATTTTGCTTTTTCTAGATTATGTTTTTCTACAACATATCTATTAATTCTATTTTTGTAAATTCTATAGGAATTTAAATTTTTCATTAGATCTAAACCTAAAAAACCATTTTTTGTTAAATAAAACCTATACGAATTATTTTTATAGATAGGTTTTATTGCAAATTCTAATGACTCTAATTCTTTAAATTTATGTTTTCCAAAAATGCCTCGGAATACAAGCTTAAAATTATGATTCAATACAAACATTGAGTCATAATTAATATGAATAAAGTTACTATCAATATAAAATCCATCAAAAAAAATATTTGAAACACTGAAATTAGGAATAGTTTCTGATAGTTCTTTGTTTATTGTGAACTCTTTAATTATATTAGATCCTTTAAAAGAGTGAGTGATCACTCTGTCAAATATAGGGAAAATAGCATATACAGACTGGCTCTTCATTCCATCTTTTAATCCAAGTTGTTTGAAAAAAATACCGTCATAAATTACAACACCATCGTCTGTCGCTAAATATATTCTTCCATCGGTTCCCATACAGCTATGCCATACTTGATTGGTGGGGAGTCCATTGTCGGTGTTGAAATGCTGAATGATATATTGATTGTAAATGTCATTAATTTGACTTGAGGCTATATCGAATTTGAATAAAAAAACTAAAATAAAGAGTCTTTTAAATTTAAGAAATCTAGAAAAAAATATGACAATTGTACTCATGAATTATTTACTTAGTTTTTTTGTGTATATCCAAGTTCTATAATAAAAAAAGCCTTCTTTTTAGGAAGGCTTTTTTTGTTTAAAATAAAGTAGTTAATTATTGAGCTTGTGTTGGTGTAGCTGCTGGAGCGGCTGCTTCACTTGTTTTTTTTGATTTGCAACAAGATTTTGAAGCGGATTTAGAACAAGATTTTTCTTCTTTGCCTGCACATCCTTTTTTGGCAGATTTGCTACAACAAGATTTTTTTTCTCCTTCTTTTTTACCTTCTTCGCCACAAGCAAATGTCATTGATGCTACTGAAAATGATAACGCAGCTAATAAAATAATTTTTTTCATATGTTTTTTTTTAAATTAAAGATTTTATAATTTGATGTAAAAATACAAATAAAAGTTTAAACAGTTTTATTTTTTAACATTTATTAGCCGTTTAAAATTTCTCCAATTATAGTTTCGCCCCCACGAACTTTCTGACCTAACTCTACTTGAAGCTTTGTGTTAAGGGGTAAAAATAAATCAATTCGACTTCCAAACTTAATAAAACCAAACTCAGCTCCTTTTTCTATTTCATCACCCTCTTCTACATAATATACGATTCGTCGCGCTAATTTCCCTGCAATTTGACGAACTAAAACGGAGAACGATTCATTCTCTATAACCATAGTCGTGCGTTCATTGTCGGTACTCGATTTTGGATGCCATGCTACTAAGTACTTGCCTGGATGATACTTAAAATATTTAACTTCACCGTCAATAGGGCTTCTATTTACGTGAACATTTGCTGGAGACATAAATATACTCACTTGAAGCCTTTTTTCATTGTAAAACTCAGTTTCCATAACTTCCTCAATAACAACTATTTTGCCATCAGCCGAAGCAATGATTTCATTTTCGCCAATAGGAATTAAGCGGCTTGGATTTCTGAAAAATGAAACAACAAAGGCGCATAATGCGACACTAAATATGGATAGCCCCATAAGTAAGTTACTTTTAGGGAAATAAGCGTACAACAATACAATGGTTATCAAAGTAGCTAGTGATACTAAAAATATTAATCGATATCCTTCTTTATGTATTTTAATCATATATTATTAAGAAAATAATTTGCAAATGTACGATTTTCATTTTAAATCAAAGCAAATTGTAAATAATTAAAGTGCAGAACGCATAATATAAAAGTAAATTCATTTCATTTTTATTAAATTTGCGAATTAAAATTAAATGATGAATTTGAATTTTGTAGTAATTGTAGCTGGAGGTATGGGTACCCGTTTCTGGCCACAAAGTAAAGTAAATAAACCTAAACAATTTCTTGATGTGCTTGGTTTAGGTCGCACCCTTCTTCAATCTACTTTTGATCGATATGCCAAAATAGTTCCCATTGAAAATATTCATGTGATAACCGTAGCAGAGTATAAAGATATTGTAATTAATCAATTACCCGAAGTACATGAAGACAATATATTCATCGAACCTGAACGAAAAAATACAGCGCCTTGTATCGTTTATTCATGTTACAAAATTGGCATAAAACACCCTGATGCTAATATTTTGATCGCTCCAGCCGATCACTTAATATTAAACGAAGACCGATTTTTTAATACTATAAATAATTCATTTTCATTTGCTAGTAAGAACAATGTATTAATCACCATTGGTATTAAACCGACACGCCCTGCTACGGGTTATGGATATATTCAATATATTGAAAGTGAAAATGAGTTTAAAGAAGTAAAAACATTTACCGAAAAACCGAATGAAGAATTAGCAAAAACCTTCCTTCAAAGTGGTGATTTTTTATGGAATGCAGGCATTTTTATTTGGAATTTTAAATCATTGCAAGAAAATTTAGAATTATACGTTAATGATGTTTATGCACTATTCGAATTGATCAAAGATGATATAAATACAAAGAAAGAACCGCAATCAATTTCAAATGTATATAGTCGATTACAAAATATTTCGATAGATTATGCATTGCTTGAAAAATCAAAAATGGTTCGTGTTATTTCAGCGGATTTTGAATGGAGCGATTTAGGAACATGGAACTCTGTTTATGAACAAAAAGATAAAGATTATTTAGGAAATGCCGTAAATGGAACAAATGTTCGCATTTATAATGCCTCTAATAATTTAATTGCTGTACCTGAAAATAAATTAGTCATTGTAGAAGGATTAGATGATTTTATCATTGTAGATACCAATGAAACATTAATGATTCTTAAGAAAAATAACGAACAAGAAGTCAAAACATTTACCACCGATCTCAAACGAGATAAATTGGATCAATATTTATAAACGAATCGTATGTCAATAGCTGTAAAGGATTTAACAAAAATATATGGTGAGCAAAAAGCCATTAACCAAATTTCTTTTCAAATACCAAAAGGACAAATTGTTGGTTTTTTAGGCCCCAATGGTGCTGGAAAATCAACAACTATGAAGATTTTGACGGGATTTATTCCTCAATCTTCGGGTAGTGCTTTTATTTGTGATATTGATGTAAAAGAAAATCCAATAGAAGTTAAAAAACGGGTAGGTTATTTGCCCGAAAGTAATCCTCTATACAAAGAAATGTATGTGAAAGAATACCTTCATTTTGCGGCCAAGGTACATCAAATCTCAAATCCAATGCAGCGTGTACGCGAAATGATAGCAATGACCGGTTTGGAAATTGAGCAAAATAAAAAAATAGCACAATTGTCAAAAGGATATAAACAGCGTGTGGGTATTGCGCAAGCGATGATTCACAATCCTGAAGTTTTAATTTTAGACGAACCTACCTCGGGTTTGGATCCCAATCAATTGGTTGAAATCCGTAATCTTATTAAGTCTATTGGTAATGAAAAAACGGTTTTACTTTCTACGCATATTATGCAAGAAGTAGAAGCTATGTGTGAGCGCGTTATTATCATTAATCAAGGCGAAATTGTGGCGGATGACAATACCAATGCTTTGAAATCAAATATTCAAAAAACGATAGTTGTAGCGGTAGAATTTAAGGAAGAGGTTAATAAAAACCTATTGAATAATTTGTTAGGAGTAGCTAAAGTAGAACAAAATGGTAAGATTTTTAAAATCTATTCTAAAGACAATAAAATAGATTTAAGGCAGCAAGTTTTTCAATTTTCGGTAGATAATGGATATACCATTTTGAGTTTACAACAAGAAGAAAAAGATTTGGAATCTATTTTTAAAACATTAACAAAAAAATAATCAGATGAAAAGCATACTTTATAAAGAAATTCATACTTTTTTATCTTCTTATATCGGGTTTTTAGCAATGGGAATCTTTGTAGTTATTACAGGGTTGATGATATGGGTTTTTCCTCAATATAGCGTTTTAAATTATGGATATTCAAGTTTAGAAATGTTTTTTTCGTTAGCGCCCATTCTTTTATTAATTATCATTCCAGCCATTACAATGCGTTTACTTTCGGAAGAGAAACAAACCGGAACTATTGAATGGATTTATACCAAGCCGCTTTCAGATTGGCAAATTATTTTAGGTAAATATTTTGCAAGCATTTTATTAATTGTCATTGCATTGATTCCAACGGTTATTTATTATTTTTCAATTTATCAATTGGGGGCTCCTGTCGGAAATATTGATAATGGAGGTGTTATTGGAAGTTATATTGGTTTGGTGTTTTTGTCAGGCGCATTTTGTGCTATTGGATTATTTGCGTCATCGATTACAGCAAATCAGATTGCAGCATTTATTTTTGCAGCGACTTTATGCGCTTTGATTTTTTGGGGATTTGATCTAGTTTCTAGTTTCGAAATTTTTGATGGAATGATTGCATATATTTTAAAAAATATTGGAATCGCCTATCATTACGATAGTATTAGTCGAGGCGTTTTGGATACAAGAGATGTGATTTATTTTTGTTCTATCATTTTTATTTTTCTATACGCTACTTTTTTTAATTTAGAAAAAAGAAAATATTAGAAATGCCCAAAATATTGCTTTTGTCAGATACGCATTCGCATTGTGAATCGGCATTGATTCCTTTTATAAATGATTGTGATGAAATTTGGCATGCTGGAGATTGGGGCAATGAAATGGTTTACAATTGGTTGGCTTCTTTTCAAAAGCCAATCCGTGGTGTTTTTGGTAATATAGATGGTCTAGAAATTAAAAAAAAGTTTCCCGAAGATTTATTTTTTGATTTAGAAGGTTTTCAAGTTTGGATGACACACATTGCAGGATATCCAGGGCGATACCATTCAAGAGTTCGTGATATTTTAAATAAGAAGTCGCCTAATTTGTTGATTTGTGGCCATTCTCATATCATCAAAGCGCAAAAAGATGACAAATATGACATGTGGGTTTTAAATCCTGGTGCAGCCGGAAAAGAAGGTTTTCATCAAATAAAAACGGCAATGACTTTTGAACTAAAAGATAAAAATTTATTGAATTTTAAAATTGTTGAATTAGGTTCAAGATCTGGAATTTCAAAGAAATAATAAAAGCATTAAGCTTCCTACGATGATTCGGTAATATCCCCAAATTTTAAATCCATATTTTTTTATCATTTCGATAAATCCTTTAATTGCAATTAAGGCTACTAAAAAGGCAATTAGATTGCCAAAGAGAAATAATTTAGTGTTTTCGGGCGTGCTCAAAATCATTTCATATCCTTTTAAAAATCCATCACCTACCGCCCATTTTTTTAAAAAAATAGAATACAATGTTACTGCGGACATCGTTGGTACGGCCAAAAAGAAAGAAAATTCGGCTGCAGCCGATCGAGATAATTTTTGTTGCATGCCACCAATTATGCTTGCGGCAGCTCTACTCGTTCCGGGCATCATCGCCAAACATTGCCAAAAACCAATAATGAATGCTTTTTTATTTGTAATGGCTTCTTCCGATTCGATTTGAGGATTTTTAAAATACGTATCTACAAAAAGTAAGATAATACCGCCAAGTATCAAAACAATAGCAATCGGAACTGGTTTTTCGAGCACCGCTTCAATATAATCGTCGAATAAATATCCTAAAACAAGCGCAGGAATAACAGCAATCATTAATTTGATATAAAAATTGATTTTTTTGAAATCAAAAAACTTTTTCCAATATAAAACAACGACGGCCAAGATTGCTCCGAGCTGAATAGAAACTTGATACATTTTTACAAACTCATCTTGAGCTATATTAAAATAGGAACTCAAAAAAATCATATGCGCCGTACTAGAGATAGGTAAAAACTCCGTTAATCCCTCGATTATGGCAATGAGAATGCTCTGAATGAAATCCATTTTAAAATGTTATTTTTTGGACTTTAAAATGGCATAAATTGCAATTCCAAATCCAGATAAAATAATAATTGGCGAAATGATAATGCGCTGTGCACTATAGATTTCTTCATAAGGAAATTTGCCACCAGGCGTGTCATTATTCCCTCCAATCATTACGACATAACCGATTAAGATTAAGGCTAAACTTAATATCATAAGTTTGTAGTTGATACTACTAAACAATAAATTTTGATTTTCTTTTTGTTCAGCTGTTGATTTATTATCGTTGCTTAAGGTTTCATTTTTCTTTGACATATGCTATTTTTTTGTAAAATTATTAAATTTTAATAAAGCGAATCTAATTTTGTTCTTAAATATTTGTGAACGGCAAAAAATGTACTGATGCTTGAAATCGTAATTCCTAAGAAAAATAATCCAATAAATACATTGATTAAATGATATACTTCACTTTTTAAATCAATTAACTCCGTATAATGGCTGATAAGATTAAGTACCAAAACCAATATCCCGAAAGCTATAAATGCACTTAAAATTCCATTAAGTATCGATCTCCAAATATAAGGTTTGATGATGAACCATCTTGTAGCGCCAACCAATTGCATACTTTTTATGATAAATCGATCGGAAAACATCGCCAAACGAATTGTACTATCGATTAATACTATAGCTATTAACAAAAGGATAAACGTAATGGCGCCAATAATAATAGATACTTTCTTGAAATTTTTATCCAATGATTTCGAAACCACTTTTGGGTATGAGGCATCTAAAACTATCGATTCATGTTGGATTTCCTTTTTTAATTTTTCTAAAATTTCAGGAGTAAAAAATTCTGAATTGATATTGATATCAAATGAATTATAAAGAGGATTAAATCCGATATTAGAAATGAAATCTTCTTTAATTTCATCTTGTAGCTTTTGAGCGGCTTGGTCTTTGTGCACAAATTCCACTTTTTTTACTTCGGGCTTATTTTGATATTTTAATCTAAATTGATCATATAATGCACTGTCCGCATCAGAAAGTTCAACGTGAATCGTGATGCTTTCTTTAAGAATATCACTTGTATTTTTTGCAATAATTACAAAAAGTCCTAAAAATCCAGTTAAAAATAAAACGGTTGTGATACTGAAAATCGAGTTCCAATACGATATTTTATTTTTCTTTACGTTGCGTTCTCTTAAGTCTAGGGTCATATTTTTTTGATTAGTCAAATGCTTTTCCTCCGGCATTCGTTATATTAATTAGTTGTTCGTATTGATTGGTATTTAAGTCATTATAGAAAAATAATGCGGGGTCTACTTTGGTGTTTAAATATTCTACTTCGTAGTGCAAATGCGGCCCAACGGATGCTCCAGTGCTTCCGATACGTCCAATTTTTTGGCCTCTTTTAACTGCGGTTCCTGCTCTTACCTCAAATTTTGACAAATGCGCATATCTTGTTTTGTAGCCATAACCATGATTAATAACAATTTCATTTCCATAACCTCTGCTGTATTTCGAGCTTTCTACTATACCATCTCCCGATGCATGGATGGGTGTACCTGTAGGTGCCGAAAAATCAACGCCTGCATGCATTTTTGGTATTCTATAAATAGGGTGAATGCGCCATCCAAATCCTGATGCAATTCGGGTTAAATCTTTATTATCAACGGGTTGGATTGAAGGAATCGAATTGAGCATTTCATCTTTCTTAGCTACAAGGCGCGCAATTTCATTGTAAGATTTAGCTTGAATCTTCATTTTACTTCGAATCACTTTAAGTTTACTCGCAATTTCGGCTATAATTTCTAAATTCGAAATTTCACGAAAACGATATTTGGTGCTGTCTGTTTCGGCTACTTTCCATATATCGTCGGAAATAGGATCACGTTGGTAAATCACACGGTATAAATTTTCGTCTCTACGACGAAGCGTATTTAAATCGGTATTGACCATATTTAGATGTTGCTCCATTTTACGATATTCTTTCTGTAAAATGTTGATATGTTTTTTTAATTCTGATTCTTTCGGTGATGGGAAAATTTTATGCGAAAGCATCACCATAAAAAAGCCAAATACAAGCACGCCGCTTAATATCATAGCACCATAAGCCAAACGTTCTTTTAAAGAAATTTTTTTCTGTTCAAACGTAAGTGAAGAAGGATTGAATACTAAAGTAGGCTTCTTTTTGGCCATATACAAAAAAAATCAATGATTTTGACCCACAAATAAACAGCTTTTTTTTCAATTTATTCTAAAAAAAATGTAAAACTTATATTTATTAGAATTATAATTTGTATTGAAATTTTATTAAGATGAACTTATTTGAAAAATTAGTTTATTGGTTTTGAAATTTTATTTTAATTTTGTTTTAATAAAATTAAAAATATGTTAAAATATCAAAAATAAATAGATGCGTTTATTGCGAGTGTTTTAATTAAAAACCCTAATGAACCCGAATTTATACAAGCCGTAACGGAAGTAGCCGAAACGGTAATTCCATTTATTGAAGATAATCCAAAATATAAGATAGCAAAGGTCTTGGAGCGAATAGCTGAGCCAGAGCGCGTCATTATATTTCGTGTGCCTTGGGTAGATGACAAAGGCGAAGTTCAAATCAATAGAGGATATAGAATTCAAATGAATTCGGCAATTGGTCCATACAAAGGAGGCTTACGTTTTCATCCTACGGTGAATCTTAGTATTTTGAAATTCTTAGCTTTTGAGCAAGTATTCAAAAATTCATTGACAACCTTGCCTATGGGAGGTGGAAAAGGAGGTTCTGATTTTGACCCAAAAGGAAAATCGGACAATGAAGTGATGCGTTTTTGCCAAAGTATGATGACCGAATTGAGCAAACATATAGGAGCCGATACCGATGTTCCCGCTGGAGATATAGGCTTAGGCGGAAGAGAAATAGGATTTATGTATGGTCAATATAAAAGATTGAGAAATGAATTTACAGGTGTCTTGACGGGAAAAGGCGCTACTTGGGGCGGAAGTCTTATAAGACCTGAAGCTACAGGCCTCCGCATCGGTTCGTGTCCTCACGAACCGAAAAAGAAAAAAAATGAACTTAGATTTAAAATAAACATATAATTTTAAATCCCTTTAAATGGAAATATTATGGTGGACCAATCAAATAATAATTTATTCATAAAAGATTTTTTATATGATTCTATTATTCAAAATCATAAGGATAAGTTTTTTAGTAAATCATTAATTCGATTTATAGAATTAGTTCATAACTTTCTAATTAGTTCTGAATCATATTATAATATTAATAATGAAACGTTAGAAATTGTCTTTTATAGTGCAAATGAAAGTGATTATGGCTTTGTTTTGATTTTTTTTAAAGAAAAAAATGATGTTTTCATTGAACTGAATAGTAGCTTTTGGTTTAAACAATCTAATTCGATTGAGGAAATTTCTAATTATTTTAACACTATAGTAAAAGTAGAGATTGAAGAAGTTCATATAAATTTTTGGAACTTTCATTTTAAACTTTATTTTGATGAAAATAAAAAAATGATTAGTGGGTCTATTTTAGACCATTTTTTCTATCGTATTATGAATTTTTTTAATATGAAAAAAGTGGTACAAGAGGAAAGAACAAAGCTAAAAACATTCGCATAATGAAAAAAAATGTACTATTTTCACATTTTAAAAATGGGACTTTGTAGCACATAAAATATTCATAAGCTTGACAAAATTTTGGAAAAAAAAGGAACCGTTGTTAATAAAAATCTAAGATAAATTAAATATAATATGTTTTCAGAGAATCTTTTGAATTGTTATAATAGCCTTATGGTTTCAATTTTAAAATATTGTGATAGAATATTTATTATAGATTCAGTTATAAATTTAAATATAGAAAACTATGAAATTATAGAATCATTAGTTCCAATTGAGGAAAATGAAGTAATGATTTATCTATCATTTGATTACTTTGACTATTATTTTGATATAACTTTAATGTATAAACAATTTCAGATAGATTTATACAAAAATCAAAAGCTAATTGAGTCGTATATTAGAGAAGATTTTTGGACTGTAGAGAATCATACTAAAATTTTTGCTAAAGATTTATATCTTATTATGAATAAATACAATATTCCTTTGCAAGTTCCAAAAAAAGTTAGTTATTTTAAGTTTAAAAGGACGACAAATAACATTTTTGAAATATTGTGGATTAAAGTAAAATATTTTTTCTCACTGAATAGCATAGAAGATGAATTAAATATTTACAACAAGTATTTTAATATAGAAAGCTGGTGTATAGAATTTAACCATGATTTGAAAATACCATGTAGAGAAATAGGTCTAGACAAGTTCAATAAACCAATATTGCTTTTGCCCAAACATAATGAAAAATTGTCGAATTACAACATTAATAGTCTTGATTTTTATAAAAAAACATTTGTTGTATTAGATATTGACGAAGAGGAGTTTGATAGTTTATGGAACACAAATTAAATCTTTACAAAAATTAAGAAAAATTATTATACAATAGATTAAGGAAAATGAAATATTTAAAATTTAATTATGAATTTTTTAGGTGTCATAAAAACTTTTTAATGATGTTGATTATTAATTTATTAGAATTGTTAAAAATAAATTTTAATTATGAGAGATTTTTTGAACGTTCTAAATATTGGTATGTTGAGTTATCAGAGGATACTGAAATAGGAAGCTACGTCATTAGAGAACTTGGCTTTGATTGTAATGGTAAAGTTATATTTTCTGCACCTACAAATGACAACTATGGATATTTTGTAGATAATAATTTAGGATATAATGATTTTCTAAGCTCTTTTGATTGTATAGAAATAACAAAAGAAGAATTTGAATATGCATGGGAGTATAATGAAATGAAGTAGATATTTTGTATAAAGTGCCATTTTATAAATCCGTTCGGAAAAAGAAACGTTTTTTAAAAAAGAGTGTTATTGAAATAAATACGTATTAAAATCCTCCGCTTCGGTTCGTGTCCTCACGAACTGAAAAAATAGGACTAAATTTGAAATATTATGAAGAAAATAAGCGAGACACTAATATTAAAGTCACTTGCAGGACGCGAGCGAGGGCGAGTATTTTATTTTTTAAAGATGAATAAATTTATAATATATACTTGTATTTTTTTTAAAGTTATGACTAATTGTAATAGTCAAAGCAGTGTGATATTTGATTATTTTAATAATAGAGAATTTTTACAAGATAGTTTTTACTTGGAAGATTCTACTTTTATAAAACGTACATTTTGCAGTTATCCAAATACAAACTTAAAACAAGTTAATTATACTCTAAAGTCCTACTTTTATGTATTTAAAAATCAAAAAGATCCTGTAATTCAATTTGAGCCATTATATTTTATAGATTTTTCGCCTCAATATCAAATAATTCCTTTGCCAAAACTTACAATAGATAGTTTTTATTTTGTTAATTTTAATATTAAAAATTTAAACGATAATGTTGGACTAAAAGTATTGCAAATGAAATTGATATATTCAGATACAATATTAGAGTTCGACAAAAACTTAATTGTTCATAACCCTAATTATAATATAGTTTTAAACGAAAGTAATGGATCAAGCGTAAGTTACAAATTGAAGTATTCAAAAAATTTAATTGGATTTATCCTTGGATATATTCCAAACAGCAAGTCAGATATTAAAATGTTTTTAAATGAGTACAAAAATATATCAAAAAGTAATTTATTTAAAAAAAATACGTATAAATATTTCTATAGTTTAAAAAAGTCTAATAATTATAATGAAGCAATTAAAATAGGTATAAATAATATAAAAATAATGAGATAATGATTCCTCCAACTCGGTTCATCTCCTCATAAACCGAAAAAAGAACTAAAAAAATGAATTTAAATATAAAAAATACGTATTAAAATTCACTCATTTTTTCATCTTTTTTGTGGATTATATTTTTTTGAAACAAATGAACAAAAAATCATTACATTTGCACCCGAAATTTAAAAATAAAATTTAATTAACTACCAACGTAATATGGCAAATACCGGTAAAGTTCAACAAGTAATTGGTCCCGTAGTGGATGTATATTTTGGCGATAGCGAAGGCTTACCAAAGATTTTAAATGCATTAGAAATCACTAAATCAAATGGACAAAAGGTAATTCTAGAAGTTCAGCAACATTTAGGAGATGATAAAGTTAGAGCCATTGCAATGGATTCTACGGATGGATTGGTAAGAGGCATGCAAGTGACCGATACTGGAAGCCAAATCACAATGCCTATTGGTAATAACGTAAGAGGCCGTTTATTTAACGTAGTTGGTGAGCCAATCGACGGAATTAAAGAGCCATTATCAAAAGAAGGTGGTTACTCTATTCATAACAAACCTCCTAAATATGAGGAGTTATCTACATCAACGGATGTATTATTTACAGGTATCAAAGTAATCGATTTGATTGAACCATATGCAAAAGGTGGTAAAATTGGTTTGTTTGGTGGTGCTGGTGTAGGTAAAACGGTATTGATCATGGAGTTGATTAATAATATTGCAAAAGCATACGACGGTATGTCTGTTTTTGCTGGGGTAGGAGAGCGTACTCGTGAGGGTAATGACTTATTGAGAGAGATGATTGAATCTAACGTAATTAAATACGGAGAAGAATTCAAACATTCTATGGAAGAAGGTGGATGGGATTTGGATAAAGTAGATCCTAAAGCTTTAGAAACGTCTCAAGCTACATTGGTTTTCGGTCAAATGAACGAGCCTCCTGGTGCAAGAGCTCGAGTAGCTTTATCAGGATTAACAATTGCAGAATATTTCCGTGACGGTGGTCCGGATAAAGATAAAGGACAAGGAAAAGATATTTTATTTTTCGTAGATAATATCTTCCGATTTACACAAGCAGGTTCTGAGGTTTCGGCTTTATTAGGTCGTATGCCTTCAGCGGTAGGTTATCAGCCAACATTAGCTACAGAGATGGGATTAATGCAAGAGCGTATTACATCTACTAAAAAAGGTTCGATTACATCGGTTCAAGCGGTTTACGTTCCTGCGGATGACTTAACGGATCCGGCTCCAGCTACAACGTTTGCGCACTTAGATGCTACTACGGTATTAAGTCGTAAAATTGCGGAGTTAGGTATTTATCCAGCGGTAGATCCATTAGATTCTACTTCAAGAATTTTATCTCCAGAAATCGTAGGTGCAGCACACTACAATTGTACGCAAAGAGTAAAAGAGATTTTACAAAGATATAAAGAGTTGCAAGATATTATTGCAATCTTAGGTATGGATGAGTTGAGTGAAGAAGATAAATTGGTCGTACATAGAGCACGAAGAGTTCAACGTTTCTTATCGCAGCCGTTCCACGTTGCAGAGCAATTTACAGGTCTTAAAGGCGTATTAGTTCCAATCGAAGAGACGATTAAAGGATTTAATATGATTATTGATGGCGAAGTAGATGAATATCCAGAAGCAGCGTTTAACTTAGTGGGTACCATCGAAGAAGCTATCGAGAAAGGTAAAAAAATGTTAGCTCAATAATTGTTAAAGTAAATACAAATACAAATTATGCATATTGATATCATTTCTCCCGAAAAAACATTGTATTCATCAACCCTTGCGGAGTCTATTACTTGTCCGGGTATCGATGGAGCATTTCAATTACTAGATCACCATGCGCCTATCATTTCAGCATTAAAAAATGGAAAAATTGAAGTGCGAGAAAATGGAAATCCAATCGTTTTTGAAATCAAGTCAGGAATGGTAGAATGTAATAAGAACAAAGTAAATGTATTAATTGAAGAATAGGATTTGAATTTCTTAAAAAATATCGAGCATCTTTCTTTATGAAAGATGCTTTTTTTTAATAGCTTAGCTCAAAAAAATGGCGTTGATCATCAAAAATAATGTTTCTTTAAAAAAGTATAATACATTTGGTATTGATGTCAATGCGTCTGCTTTTGCGAAGATGGAGCATATAGAAAATATTCATGAGGCTTTAGAGGCCTCGAAAGGAAATCCGTTTCTCATCCTTGGTGGAGGAAGTAATGTATTATTTACAAAAGATTATGAAGGATTTGTTTTTATAAATCAAATTTTAGGAAAAGGTATTCTTTCCGAAACGGAAGATGAAATCGTCGTGTGGGCGCATTCCGGTGAAAATTGGCATGAATTTGTGTTATGGACGATTCAAAATGGCGCTTTTGGTTTAGAGAATTTGTCCTTAATACCAGGAAGTGTGGGTGCAGCTCCGATGCAAAACATTGGCGCTTATGGCACTGAAATTAAAGATTGGTGTTTGAAAATAGAAGCGATAGATTGTAAAACGAAAGAACTAGTTATTTTTAATCATGTAGATTGTCACTTTGGTTATCGTGAGAGTGTTTTTAAAAATGTATTTAAGAATAAATATGTCATCACTAAGGTGTTTTTTAAGCTCCATAAGGCTAGTAAATGGACTCCGAATACCAATTATGGAGATATTCAAAAAGTGCTTTTGGAACAAGGAATAGAAAATCCAAATCCAAAAGATATTTCAAATGCGGTGATTCAAATTCGTTCAAGTAAATTGCCAAATCCTAAAGAATTAGGCAATGCGGGCTCCTTTTTTAAAAATCCAGTCATAGATATTAATTTATTTGAAACATTAAAATCAAAATTCCCTCAAATACCAAATTATCCAGACAAAAATGGTGTAAAAGTGCCAGCGGGTTGGTTGATCGAATTTTGTGGTTTTAAAGGTATGAAATCTGGCAATACAGGAAGTCATGAAAAACAAGCTTTGGTGATTGTAAATTATTCCAATGCTACCGGACGTGAAATTTTTGAATACAGTCAAAAAATTATAGAAATAGTAAAAGATACTTTTGCTATTGATTTAGAAAGAGAAGTAAATATCATCTAATTAACGAATAAATATAAAAATATGGGATTAAAATGTGGTATCGTAGGTTTACCAAATGTCGGAAAATCTACAATTTTTAATGCGTTAACCAATGCGAAAGCTCAAGCAGCTAATTTTCCATTTTGTACCATTGAGCCAAATGTAGGTGTGATTACCGTTCCGGATACGCGCCTTACGAAAATTTCTGAAATCGTAAATCCTCAAAATATCGTTCCAACAACGGTTGAAATTGTTGATATTGCCGGTTTGGTTAAAGGAGCAAGCAAAGGAGAAGGTCTTGGAAATCAATTTTTAGGAAATATTAGAGAAACAGACGCTATTTTGCACGTTTTGAGATGTTTTGATGATGATAATATTGTGCATGTGGATGGTTCTATAAATCCAGTTCGTGATAAAGAAATTATTGATATCGAACTTCAGTTAAAAGATTTAGAAACCGTTTTGAAAACCATGCCTAAGTATGAAAAGCAAGCTAAAGTGGGTAACGACAAGCAAGCGATTCAAGCGATGGATTTATTAAAAAAGTATAAAGATGCGTTGGAAAGTGGAAAATCGGCAAGAACGGTAGAAACAGATGAGTCAACCGATTGGTTAAATAAAACATTAAATTTACTAACCAACAAACCGGTTTTATATGTTTGTAATGTTGAAGAAGCTTCAGCCAATACAGGAAATAAATATGTAGAATTGGTTAAAGAAGCGGTTAAAGATGAAAATGCCGAAATTTTAGTGATTAGTGCGGCTATTGAAGCTGAAATTGCTCAATTAGACAGTTATGAAGACCGCCGTGCTTTTTTAGATGATTTAAATCTTGAAAAGTCTGGAGTTGAAAATTTGATTTTAAAGGCGTATTCGCTACTAAATTTAATTACTTACTTTACTGCAGGAGAAAAAGAAGTTAGAGCTTGGACAATTCACATAGGCGATACGGCGCCTCAAGCGGCCGGCGTGATTCATACCGATTTTGAAAAAGGCTTTATTCGTGCGGAGGTGATTGCATATCAAGATTTTATTGATTTTGGTGGTGAAGCTAAGGTAAAAGAAGCAGGCAAATTGCGTGTAGAGGGTAAAGAATACATCGTGAAAGATGGTGATATGATGCATTTTAGATTTAATGTATAGTTTTTATTTAAGATTTATTAATATCTCAATTTATTTTAGTTTGTTTACTTTTGTTTTATAATATCATTTAATATTTAATTTTTAATAATGAAAAAATATTCTTTTTTAGTCTTATTGTGGTTTGGGTTTACAAGTGTTTTTGCTCAAAGTGCCTTAGACACTGTGATTAGAGAGAAGTCTAAAGATATCAAGTTTTCGGAGACTCAAGATCATTTTATGATTAATATCACTATGGACAATGTTATAAATGGAAAAACGGATACGGGTTTTAAATCTTCGTGGTTTAATCCAAATATTGGATTTTATTTTATGTATGATTTACCAATCGGTAATACAGGTTTTAGTTTTGCACCTGGTCTTGGTTTTACATTTAGTAAAGTAAATTTAGATGGTAGTATTTTAAGAGCGGATTCTGCAGGAACTTATTTTGAAAATGCAGCCCGTTCTAATTATTTTGGAGCAAATTCTAGATTTACAAGATATGAAGGTTCTAGTTTTTACACTTCTTGGATTGAAGCGCCTATTGAAATTCGATGGAGATCAAAACCATTAAATGGAAGAAATCGTTTGAAAGTTGCGGTTGGAGCGCGTGTAGGTATTCGTATGGCATCCAATTCAAAAATAGATTATATTGATCCTGTTTTAGGAGAGCAAACCAATAAACAAAATCCGTTTAGAGGAATAAACGGCCTTAGATATGGCGCGACGTTCCGCATTGGGTATGGTGCAGTGAATTTATTTGGATATTACGGCATGTCACAATTAATTAAAGACAGTGAAAATACAAGAGGCCATGATTTGCGTCAATACTCTATCGGAATTTCTATAACAGGTTTATAGTATTTAAATTATTTTTATGTTAAAACAATCAACGAATCACATTTTAATGATTGAGCCTTCTTCGTTTATGTTTAACGAAGAAACGGCCGTTTCTAACGAATTTCAAAATAATGTCAATCATATTAGTCAAGAAAAAATAGCCCAACAAGCTATTGAAGAACATCAAAAAATGGTTCAAGAGCTTCAAGCGGCTGGGATCCAAGTAAATGTAATAAAAGATACACGAAGTCCAATAAAACCGGATGCGATTTTCCCTAATAACTGGATTATGTTTCATCATTCCGGAAAAATTATCACGTTTCCGATGAAGAATTACAACCGACAATTGGAACGAAGAATCGATATCGTCGATTATTATAAAAATCATTTTCAAGTTCAAGATGTGATTGATTTAAGTCATTTTGAAAATGAAGATTTGGCGTTAGAAGGAACAGGAAGTATTGTTTTTAATCATCAGTCAAAAACAGCATATGCTTGCCTTTCTCCAAGAACTGAAGAAAGCGTTTTAAAAAATTTGTGTGAAATTATTGGTTATGATTATCATATATTCAAATCTTATGATAGTTCTAATAAATTAATTTATCACACGAATGTGGTGATGTGTATTGGTTCGGGTTATGTCGTTATTGGTTTGAACAGTATTTTGGATCAAGAAGAGAGAAAAGCTATCTTAAGTCGTTTTCAAGAGGAAAAATTAGAGGTTGTAGAATTAAATGATGTGCAATTAAACAAACATTTTGCTGGCAATATGCTTGAAGTTTTGGATGCCAATGGTATTCCAAATCTCGTGATGAGCAAAAGGGCTTTCAATAGCCTCGACGAGCATCAAAAGGCTCAAATAGAAAAGTATGCGAAGATGCTACCTGTTTCCATTGACATCATTGAAACCGTAGGTGGTGGAAGCGCAAGATGTATGATGGCCGAAGTTTTTTTAACGCCAAAAAATTAATTTTAGTTAACTTTGCAAGTATAGGAAAATAAGCATTCTAAATAAAAGAGGTATGAATAATATTTATTGTAGTAGCGAAGTAGATAAATTGCAAAAAGTAATCGTTCATTATCCAGATGATGGTATCGAAGTAGTTACGCCAAGTAATGCTTTGGAGTTTTTATATGATGATATTGTGCATCTACCTGTAATGCGCGAAGAACATCAAATTTTTATAGATATACTTTCCGCTTTTTTAGGTGAAGATAATGTTTTGGATACCGAACAAATATTTTTAGAAACTCTTGAAATTTTAGATGCTAAAAATAGAGAAAAGCTTTTTAATTATATTTTTGAACTAGAGCGTTTATCTGCAAAAGATAAAGAAATTTTAAAGTCTTTATCCAATGAAGATTTAACATACACGCTATTTACGGGCGTTTTACAATCTGAGAATCGTACGATTTTTAATCCTTTACCAAATTATGTATTTACGCGTGATATTGCAGTAGTTATTAAAGATCATCTTTTAATTTGCCAACCTTCGAAAAGAGCAAGAACAAGAGAAAGTGTAATTACGCGCTCGATTTGTTATTTTCATCCAATTTTTGCCAATTGTCAGAAAGATAATGATGCCAAAATTATAGATATGACCAAGATTGGAGAAGATTGCACTATTGAAGGTGGCGATGTTATGGTATTTCAAGATGATTATCTTTTAGTTGGTTGTAGCGAGCGAACGACACCTGAAGCGGTAGAACATCTTAAAAATAAATTATTTGAAAAAAATGTAATCAAAAGCATCGTAAGAATCGTAATCCCAAAAGATCGTTCTTGCATGCATATCGACACACTATTTACTCAAATAAGCAAAGACGAATTTGTCATTTTTGAAAATACATTGAAATCCAATTTGATTAAAGTCACTCAGTTTAATAATGATGGTTCGACTCAAGAATTCACAACGCTTCAAGATTTCTTTTTATCTGCCAATCCAAATATGAAATTTATTTTATGTGGAAATGGTGAATATCCATTTGATGAGCGTGAGCAGTGGACTGATGGTTGTAACTTGGTTGCACTTCGTGATGGTGTTGCGATTGCCTATGATCGAAATAATAAAACTGCGGAAGCTTTATATAATCTTGGTTATGAGATTGTAAGTGGTCGAGACATTTCAAAAGAGTGGAATTATGGAAAATTCAATCCAGATAAATACGAAAAAACCATCATTACCATTCCTTCTACCGAACTTTCTAGAGCGCGTGGCGGTCCTCATTGTATGACGTTTCCTATTTCAAGAGTTCAATAATTCGTTATGTATTTTAAAATCTAAAAACACTAAACATGAAATATTTAGATATTTTAGATTTATTTTTATTGCCAATATATTTATTTGTTCCATTTTTTTTTGCGCTTCGATATCGCTACCGTTTTTTAACGGATTCAAAGGATCGATTTTTTTTTAGAAATGGTATTCTTATAAAAATATTTGGTTCGTTATCGGCACTTGCTATTTACTTGTTTTATTATAAGGGTGGCGATACTGTTGAATACTTTACAAGTGTTGAGGCTGTTTTTAACTATCTATGGAAGCGACCTGATCAAATTTATGAATTTTTAAGCCAATCGGATTTATCCAAAATTATGGATACTGATTTTTGGACAACCAAAAGTGCACACCGATATATCATTTCTAAAGCCACATTTACCGTTGTAAAGTTAGGAATAGTTTTTTATACCTTAGCTTTAGGTTCTATAATCGGTACTTATATTCTAACGGCTTATTTTTCTTTTTTTTGTTCTTGGAAATTTTATAAACTATTTACTGAATTTTATCCAAATATTAAAAAATCAATAGGTTTGGCTATATTTTTTATGCCTTCCGTTGTCTTTTGGGGGTCTGGTTTATTTAAAGATACATTTACGCTAGGAGGCTTGTATCTATTTATTTATTCGGTTGTTCAGCTATTGATTTTGAGAAAGTTTCGATGGAGTTTTGTTTTTTATTTTATATTTTCTTTCTATTTATTAATTAATATTCGAAGCTTTTTTATTATCACGATTTTCCCATTTTTATTTGCTTGGGTATTTTTCTCTTATTTTCAGAAAATAAAAAATAATAATTTTAAAGTCATTTTTTTTCCTTTATTCACTATAGTAATCATTGGTTTTGGAGTTGTAGCATTTCAAGTTTTAAATCAATATATGCTTGAAGTGAGTGTTGATAAAATTGAAAGTTCACTTCAAGGTTTTCAATCTTGGCATGCGAGTCTTGGCGGATCTGCATACTCTCTTGGAGATTTTGATTTTACATTGGCTGGATATATCCAAAAAATTCCTGCGTCCATTAATGTTACTTTCTTTAGACCCTATATTTGGGAAGTCAATAAACCTATAATATTTTTGACTTTTTTACAGAGTTTTTATTTTATACTTTTTACACTTTATGTTTTGATAAAGGTAAATGTTTTTAAGTTTTTTAAAATATTCTTTACTTCCTTAGATGTCTTTACACTTATAGGATTTAGTTTATTTTTTGCTTATGTAGCAGGAATTTCTAGTTATAATTTTGGGGCACTCGATCGATATAAAATACCTTGTTTGAGTACCTATTTTATAGGCTTGTTAATCATTTTGTATAAATCAAAACAGCCTAATACCATCGAAAAAAAATTCTAATTTTAAAATTGCCTAAAAAAGAACGTTTCCTGACATTTCTTTAGGAATATCGATGTTCATTAATTTTAAAATAGTTGGGGCGACATCCGCGAGTTTGCCATCTTTGATTTCATCTATTTCAGGCGCAATTCCTATTATCGGCACTAAATTTGTTGTATGCGCAGTATTAGGAGTGCCATCTTCGTTAACCATACAATCACTATTTCCATGATCTGCTATGATTAATGTTTTATACTCTTTTTTAATGGCCATTGGTATGATTTCTTCTAAACATTGATCAACGGCTTTGATGGCCTTAATAGCCGCTTTAAAATCGCCTGTATGTCCTACCATGTCTGCATTTGCAAAATTAACAATAATGCAATCATGTTTTGATGCATCAATGTAATTTAGGAGGGCTTCTTTGATTTCAAACGCACTCATTTCGGGTTTTAAATCATATGTTTTAACTTTTGGAGACGGCGCTAAAAATCGATCTTCGCCTTCAAATGCTGCTTCACGACCACCAGAGAAGAAGAACGTGACGTGAGGATATTTCTCTGTTTCCGCCATCCGAAGTTGTTTTTTATTATTTTTAGATAATACTTCGCCTAACGAATTTTGAATCATATCTTTCTCAAATATCACGTTGATATTTTTAAAATTTTTATTGTAATTGGTCATTGTTGAGTAGAAAAGTGAGATTTTACTCATATGAAAATCCGGTAGGTCATTTTGTGTTAAAACTTCAGTAATTTCTCGACATCGATCTGTTCTAAAATTTACACAAAAAACGGCATCATCGGGTTCAATTGCTCTAAATGAATTAGTGATTATAGGTTCTAAAAATTCATCCGTTTGGTTGTTTTCGTATTTTTGTTTTATGAATTCTGATGGATTTTGAGTGATTTCACCTTGTCCGTAGCGCAATAAATTATATGCTTTTGCAATACGTTCCCACCGATTATCTCGATCCATCGCATAAAACCTTCCAACAATTGAAGCAATTTTTGTGTTTTTATTTGATAAGAATAATTCTAATTTTTTAATCAAATTCGCGCCGCTTTTTGGGTCACAATCTCTGCCATCTGTAAATAAGTGTAAATATATTTCTTTTATTTGGTGCGATTCGGCAATGTTTATAATCGCTTTAAAATGCTCCGAATGGCTATGAACACCACCTTCCGAATACAATCCTATTAAATGTAAAGGCTTGTTATTCGTTTTGCAATAATTAATAATTTTTAAAATATTTGGAAGGGTATCAATTTCTTTTTTTTGAATAGAAACATTTATTTTTTGAAAATCTTGATAAACTATGCGACCGGCACCAATATTTAAATGTCCAACTTCACTATTTCCCATTTGTCCTTCAGGTAATCCAACGTCATTTCCGAATGTAATTAATTTTGCATTAGGATGGTTTTTAATCAATTGGTCGTAATAAAGTGGACTTGCTTGATCAATAGCACTTACTTTTTTGTCTTTTGCAATACCCCAACCATCCAAAATTATTAATAACGTTTTTGAGCTCATAATTATTTATTTAAAACTAAAGTCAATTTCGGTGTTATCTCCAACGGTTAGTGACTTCAAACTGCCTTTAAGCGAGGAATCAGAACCAATTACAAACTGAGTGAGTTGAATCGTATTTAACTTTGAAAAATCGCCGATAATTCCTTCATTAATAATAGAATCTTCAATTTTTGTATGATTACCTATCGTCACATTGGGACCAACGATTGAATTGATAATTTGAGCATTATCTGCAATACTTACAGGTTCAATAATAACACTATTTGAAATGATAGCTGTAGGACAAATTGAATTACCATATTTTTTTAGTAGAATGGCATTTGTTTGGAGCAAAACTTCCCATTTCCCGACATCCATCCAGTTTGTGGCTTCGTAATTATTAAATACAATACCATTTTTTGCCATAATTTGCAAAGCATCCGTTAATTGGATTTCTCCATTCGTTCGGATATTATCTTTGTTTAGTTTTTCAAGTATTTCGAATAACTTTTCGGTTTCTTTTATTTTATATAAACCTACCATAGCTAAATTGGTAGTAGGGAATTTAGGTTTTTCTATAAAATTCGTAATTTTACCCGTTTCATCCATTTCAATCAAACCAAAATTTTGTGGATCTTGAACTTTTTTTGTAGCGATTAATGACGTATTGTGATTGCCAAAAAAGTCGGAAGGGATATCTACTATACTATCACCAAGGTAAATAACAATTTCATCTTCAATATTGATAAATTCTTTTGCCAAAAAAATTGCTTGTCCCAATCCTTCTCTTTGTGGTTGAAACACAAAATGGCAAGTAAGATTTGAATAATTATTTTGAATATAGTCAATAATTTTATCACCAAGATAGCCAACAATAAAAATAAATTCCGTAATTCCATTATTACATAAATCATCAATAATATATTTAATTATTGGTTTTCCCGCTACAGGAATTAACGCTTTTGGTTGGGTATAGGTAAAAGGTCTAAGATGTGTGCCCGCTCCAGCTACAGGTATTATAGCTTTCATAAAAATAATTTATTCAAAATTAAAAGCGATTTCTTATTTAAGAATCTAGTGCAAATTTAACGGACATCTATTAAATCGAAGTTTATATTTTTTTTGAAACGCTTTTTTGGTTTTAATTGTTATATAAATTCAATATTTGAAAAATGAAATTAAGTAGTTTATTTTCAGTTGTTTTATTATTTTTGTTATTAATTGGAATTATACCTTTTTTGGGTCATATTAATAAAATGGTTATCATTTTTTCTTTTATAGCTTATATTTTTGCAAGTTTTGAACTCCATAATTCAAAAAATATAGAAGATATGAAAATTATATTTAGAAATATACTGTCCTTAATTTTGATATTTTCAATAGCTATTTTAAGAGATTGGATTGGTAACGTTTATACAAATTAGAAGATGCAAAAGAAAGTAAATAAAAATATACATATTGTAAATAAGAAAGCAACTTTTTTATTTAATATTCTAAAAAAATATACGGCCGGAATTATTTTAAAAGGTACAGAAGTTAAAGCAATTCGATTATCTGCTGTCAGTATTAATGAGGCATATTGTTATTTTAAAGCAAATGAGCTTTATATTAAAAATATGAATATCGGTGAGTATAAACATGGTACGTATATGAATCATATTCCTAATCGAGAACGTAAATTACTTTTAAATAAAAAAGAACTAAATTCATTGTTGATCAAAATAAAAGAAAAAGGCCTTACGATAATACCTTTATCAATCAAAATTTCGGAAACAGAATACGTAAAAATAGAGATAGGATTAGCTCAAGGAAAAAAATTGTTTGATAAAAGAAATGCTATAAAAGAAAAAGATCAAAAGCGAAATTTAGACCGAATTAAGAAACAATTTTAATTTTTTTTTACACTAATTTCTGTATTAAATAATTGATTTACAAAAATATTTAATTAGAATTATTATAAATAAGTAAAATGTTTTATTTTTTTTAATCTCAATTCTAATTATTTATCTAGAACTTTATATATTTGCGCCGTATTTTAAACATAAAGCACAATCTTACACAGTAATGATACGAAAAGTACTAAAATCGATTTGTTTACTAGCATTAATATTATTTTCTACAGCAAACACAACTTTTGCTCAAGATGCCAAAGCTGGTAAGGCATTATTTAGAAGCAAGTGTGCAAGTTGCCACGCTATGGATAAAAAAATGACAGGTCCTGCCTTGCAAGGAGTTGTTGAGCGTTGGGAAGCCATTGGAGAATTTAATGGAAAGTCAGGCAATGAATGGCTAAAATCATGGATCCTTAATTGGAAAGACCCAGTTGCTGCAGGTTTGCCATATGCAATAAAAATGAAAGATTTTGATGCTAGTGAAATGAGCATTTTTGCAGGTCAAATTGATGACGCAGCAATGGCCAATTTAATGGAGTATTTAAAAAATCCTTCCGCAGCTTCGTCTGGACCTTCACCAGTAGCAGCTGCTGCTTCTGAAATTGCAGCAGATAGCGAAGGAACTTCAACATATACTATAGGTATCTTTATAGCACTTATAGTTCTATTACTTTTAGTTTATATCTTGGGAAGAACCTCTAGTCAAATTCAGAAAATGAAAGTTTCTAAGGAAGAGGATGGTACTTACAAACTTAAAGTTGAAAAAACATCTAAAAAACCTTTCTACTTAAGAAATTCTTTTAAATCGGCATTAATGCTTTTAGTTGTTGTTTTATTAGTATATGCTGTGGCCAAAAATGCAATTGGTTTAGGAAGACAACAAGGTTATCAACCAGAGCAGCCTATCAAATTCTCTCATGAATTACATGCAGGAAAAAATAAAATTGATTGTCAGTATTGTCATACCACTGCAGCAGAAGGAAAACATTCAAATATCCCTTCGTTAAGTACTTGTATGAATTGCCATAAAGCTGTTCAAAGTGGCCCTAAATATGGTAAAACGGAAATTGCAAAAATATACAATTACCTAGGGTACGATCCAGCTACGGATACGTATGATAAGTCAAAAGAAAAACCAATCGAATGGATTCGTATACATAATCTTCCGGATCATGTATATTTTAATCACGCTCAACACGTAACGGCAGGTAAAGTGGAATGCCAGACTTGTCATGGACCTATTGAAACCATGGAAGAAGTATATCAGTATGCTCCTTTATCTATGGGATGGTGTGTAAATTGTCACAGAAATCACGATGTTCAATTTGTTGATAATTCATACTACAAAACGTTTGAAAAATTCCATCAAGAAATGAAAGATGGAAAACGTAAACGAGTAACTGTAAGTGATATAGGTGGTACAGAGTGTCAAAAATGTCACTACTAGATTTTATAAATAAAATAAATTGCAATAATTAATCATAAATTACCTATGCAAGAGAAAAAATATTGGCAACATTTAGGAGAATTGAATACTGAAAATACAAATAGCGATTTTAAAGAGTTTGCTGAAGATTTACCAGTATTACAAGGAATTGTTGAACCTATTTCAGATAATAATCAAAATAGAAGAGATTTTCTAAAAACACTTGGATTTACAGTTGGAGCGGCAACATTAGCTGCAAGTTGTTCTATCCCTGAAAAGAAATCTATTCCTTATATTAAAAGACCTGAAGATATTATGCCAGGTATGGCTACTTATTATGCTTCAGCTTTTGTAAATAATGGAGAGTATATTAGTATATTAGTTAAAAATAGAGATGGAAGACCTATTAAAATAGAAGGAAATCCTAAATCTGTTGTAACTCAAGGCGGTACAACAGCATTAGCTCAAGCTTCTGTAGTTAATCTATATGATAGCAAAAGACACCAAAATCCATCTGTAAGTGGAAATAAAGTGAAGTGGTCAGAGATCGATGCTCAGATTATTAAAACATTAAATGACTTAAAGTCAAAAAATGAAAAAGTAGCTTTAGTTACTTCAACGGTAATTAGCCCAAGTACAAATAGTCTTATTTTTGAATTAATTACAAAATATTCAAATATTACTCATGTAACTTTAGATCCAATAAACTATTCGGGTTTATTAGATGCTACTGCTGAGGGTTTTGGAAAAAGAACACTTCCAGATTATCAATTTGATAAAGCGGATGTTGTATTATCTATCGGAGCTGATTTTTTAGCAACTTGGATCAATCCAACTGAATATTCAAAAAAATACATTACAAGAAGAAAAGTAAGTAAAGAAAATACGAATATGAGTAAACATATTCAAGTAGAATCTTTACCAAGTCCTACGAGTGCTACTGCTGATATGCGTTTTGTCGTTTCTGCTTCTGAAGAAGCGCGTTTTGCAGCGGATTTGTATGCAGCGCTTACTACTGGTACTTCTTCTCCAATTAAGGCAGTTAATGAAGTAAAAAATGAATTATTAAAAGCTAAAGCTGAAGGTAAATCTTTTATAGTTGTTAATGGATCTAATGATAAAAATGTTCAGCATTTAACTTTTGCTATTAATCAATTTCTTGGTGCAATCGGAACAACTGTAGTTGTTAATCGTAAGGTAAACTATAAGAAAGGAAGCCAAGTTGAGGTAGATACATTGATTGATGGAATTAATAATGGATCAATTAAAGGTATTATTTGTTTGGATTCTAATCCGGTTTATTCTTTACCAAATGGGGATAAATTAGCTGAAAAAATAAAAGCGTTACCATTAAGTTTAACTTTTTCAGATAAAATTGATGAAACTTCTGCGGTTTGCAAATTTATATGTCCAAACCATAATTTTCTAGAATCTTGGAATGATTACGAACCAAAAGAAGGAATTTATAGTATTGCTCAACCAGTAATTTCTCCTTTATTTAATACGCGTCAAGCACAAAGTTCTTTAATGAAATGGTGCGGTATTGAAGGAACATATTATGATTATATTAAAAAACAAGCTCAAAGTTTTGGAAATGGTAGTTATCATAATTTTGATGCTTTTTGGGAATATACAATACAAAACGGAGAATTTGTTTCCAATGGAGCAGATTTAAATAGTGGTGGTGCAAGCTATTCTAATTCTGGTTTAGTTACTTTAGTTGGTCAAGTTCAAGCATCATATCCAAAAGCTAATTTAGAAGTGAAATTCTATGAGTCGGTTCAAGGAGATGGTTCTATGTCTGATAATCCATTCATACAAGAATTACCTGATCCAACAACAAGAATGACTTGGGATAATTATATTATTGCAAATCCAAACTGGGCAGACAAAAATAATTTAACTCCAATTCTAAACGAAAAACGATACAAAGTTTTAAATGTAAAAATTAACGGAGTAGAAGTTTCTTTACCTGTAGTACCTGTTGCAGGTGTTGCTGAAGGAACTATAGGAATTAAATATGGTTTTGGACGAACAGTTACTAGTAATAATGCTTATAATAACGGATTTAATGTTTATTCGGCATTAACAAAAGTAAATAACTATTTTTCTAATGTTTCAAAAACTGCAGAGTTTTTAAAGGTTGCTGATTTTAAAGAATTGGCTTCGGTTCAATCTTATTTTACTTTAACTCATAAAGGTCTTGGCGGTGAAAAAACAAGACAATTAATTAAAGAAACAACTTTAAAAGATTATAAAGCCAATCCTGAATCAGGTAATACGATAAATGGAATGGGTAGAAAGGAATGGATGGAGCATCATCTTGTTACTTTGTATCCAGGTCATGATATGCCAGGTCATCAGTGGGGTATGGTTATAGATTTAAATTCATGTACAGGTTGTAGTGCATGTGTAGTAGCTTGTAGTATTGAAAATAACGTACCTGTTGTAGGTAAAAATGAAGTAATTCGTTCTCATGATATGCATTGGTTGCGTATTGATAGATATCATACAGGTGATGTAAACAATCCAGATGTTACGTTCCAACCTATGTTATGTCAACATTGTGATAATGCTCCATGTGAGAATGTTTGTCCGGTAAGTGCAACAAATCATAGTACGGACGGATTAAATCAAATGGCATATAATAGATGTATTGGTACAAGATATTGTGCTAATAACTGTCCTTATAAAGTAAGAAGATTTAACTGGTTTGATTACATGGGTTCTGATGCATGGGGTTCAGTTAATGATGAGGATTCTTTAAATCGTCTTGATCCTTTAGCTCGTATGGTACTAAATCCTGATGTAGTTACTCGTTCAAGAGGAGTTATTGAAAAATGTAGTTTCTGTGTACAAAAAATTCAAGCAGGTAAACTAGAAGCTAAAAAAGAAAATAGAATGCTTAATGACGGAGAAATTAAAACTGCTTGTCAACTAGCTTGTTCTACTGGTGCAATAACATTTGGTGATGTAAATAATAAAGATACTCAAGTTTATAAGTTAACAAATGATGAAAGAGCTTTTGGAGTAATCGAAGAGATATACACAAAACCATCTGTGAGCTATTTAACTAAAGTTAGAAATAGAGAAACAGAAAATCAGGCTTAATATTACAATAACAAAGAAATTAATAAATTATGTCACACGTAGATTCTTTAATAAGAGAACCATTAATATTAGGAAAAGATAAAACGTATCGTAAAATTACGGATGATATCGTTAGAAATACGGAAGGTAACCCGCCTAGAGAATGGTGGATTGCTTTTGCTATTGCAGTATTAGGTCTTTTATTATATTTTGTTGCTGTAGGTTGGACCATATTTAAAGGTATTGGTGTTTGGGGTCTTCAAAAAACAGTTAACTGGGCTTGGGATATAACTAATTTTGTTTGGTGGGTTGGTATAGGTCACGCGGGTACGTTAATTTCGGCTGTTTTATTATTATTTAGACAAAAATGGAGAACGGGTATTAACAGAGCTGCTGAAGCAATGACTATTTTTGCCGTGATTTGTGCAGGTCAATTTCCTTTAATTCACATGGGAAGAATTTGGCAAGGTTTCTTTATTTTTCCTTATGCAAATACAAGAGGACCTTTATGGGTTAATTTTAACTCTCCTTTACTTTGGGATGTATTCGCAATTTCAACGTATTTTACCGTTTCATTATTGTTTTGGTATAGTGGACTAATGCCTGATTTTGCTACTATTAGAGATCGTGCTAAGACAAAGAAACGTAAGTTTATTTATAATGTATTAAGTTTTGGATGGAGAGGTACAGCTAAGCAATGGTCTCGTTTTGAGAGTTTATCTTTAATTTTAGCTGGTTTATCTACTCCACTTGTACTTTCAGTTCATACAATTGTATCTTTCGACTTTGCTACATCAGTTATTCCTGGATGGCATACAACTATTTTTCCCCCGTATTTTGTTGCAGGAGCAATTTTCTCTGGCTTTGCTATGGTACAAACATTAATGTTAATAGCAAGAAAAGTTCAGAAGTTAGAAGATTATATTACTATAGCTCATATTGAGTCAATGAATAAAGTTATTGTCTTGACGGGTTCGATTGTAGGTATTGCATACATTACAGAGTTATTTATCGCATGGTATTCAGGTTATTTGTATGAGCAATATGCATTTTATAATAGAGCTTTTGGTGATTATTATTGGGCTTATTGGAGTATGATGACATGTAATGTATTATCTCCACAATTGTTTTGGTTTAAGAAATTTAGAAGAAGTATTTTTGTGAGTTTCTTCATGTCTATATTTGTAAATATTGGTATGTGGTTTGAGCGTTTTGTAATTATTGTTACATCATTACATAAAGATTTCTTAGTTTCAAGTTGGAATTATTTTTCACCAACTTGGGTAGATATAGCTATTTTTATTGGTAGTTTAGGATTGTTCTTTACTTTATTTTTGCTTTTTGCTAGAACTTTCCCTGTAATTGCAATAGCGGAAGTAAAATCAATTTTTTCTTCAATATCTGAGGCCGCACAAGAAAAAGAAAGAAACAATAAACATTAATTATAATATAAGAAACAAAAATATTAATAATGAATAAGGGTAAAAAAGAGCACAAAAACTATATTTATGGGATTTATTCTCATGAAGATAATTTTTTAAATGCCATAGATTCAATACGATCAAATGGAGTAGAGATAGATGATGCTTACTCTCCATTTCCTGTTCATGGTATTGATGAAAAATTAGGTTTAGAAGAAACTCAATTGCATACAGCTGGATTTGTTTTAGGTTTAACTGGAACGTTTACAGCTTTAGGTGTCATTACTTGGATTTCTTTTATAAATTATCCAACAATTTTTGGAGGTAAACCATTTTGGGGACTTCCAGCTTTTGTACCTATTATTTTTGAATTAACCATTTTAATGGCTGCTGTAGGTATGTTTTTTGTTTACATTAAAAGAAATGAATTATTTCCTGGTAAAATTCCTTTAATGGTTGATGAAAGAACTACGGATGATAAATTTGCTTTAGCTTTTGGAACAGATGATATGTCATCGGATAATGTAGATAAAATTAAAGGATTATTACAATCTAGTGGCGCTGAAGAAGTACACACAAAGTCTTTCGAATAAATACAATTGATTTAATATGAATAAGAAAAATAGAAAATTTTATACAATAATTGCCTTATTACTTTTAATTATTGGTTTTTTGTTGTTTAAAAATAACAGAAGTACTGGTAGTGAATATATGCCGGATATGGGACATTCAAAAGCATATGAAACGTATACAAAAGGTCCTTTAACTTTTTGGTTTAATAAAGAAAAGTTTAGTTTATCCTCTTTATTACCAGTAGCTAATACCATTCCTACGGAAGGTTTACCTTCTAATGAGTTGTATTCAAAAGAGCCTAGCGTAATATATTCATATAGATATACTCAACATTTTAGTAATAATGATCAAGAAAAAGCGAGAGCAGGTTCATCAATTTTTAATCCATATAAACCTGAAGCAGAAATCCTAAAAAGAGGAGAGGCTGTTTATACTAAACAATGTGCAGTTTGTCATGGTAAAGGTGGAAATGGTGATGGTCCTTTAATAGTTAGAGAAGATGGATCTGAAGGCGCTTATACAGCTGTTCCTCCAGCATTTTCAGACAGATTACCTACTTTAAAAGATGGTGAAATGTTTCATTCTATAACTTATGGAAAAGGAATGATGGGTTCTTATGCATCACATGTGAAAGCTGATGATAGATGGAAATTAATTTGTTATATTAAAGAGTTAGCAGGATTAAATAAAGTTCAACAAACTGTAGATACAACAAAAAAGTAAATCATTAAAAAAATAATATAAATATATAAGATGGCACATCATAATACTATTAGTCATGATCCTCAAAAAGAAAATTTTACTTTTGGAGGTGGTCTTAAGAAAATGAGCATAATTTTTATCATACTAGGAATCATAGGTATGGTTTGGGCTTATTTTGGTCATACCGAAAATCATCATAGTCGTTTTTGGTCTAATTTTCTTTTAAATACATATTATTTTAATGGTATTGCAATTTCAGCTGTATTTTTGGTAGCGGCTCATTCAATAGGTTATGGTGGATGGCAGACTATCTTAAAAAGAGTTTTTGAAAGTTTTGGTTATTTTGTGTTTATAACCGTTATTTTCTTTCTTATTATAGTTATTGGAATGTGGTTGGATTGGCATTCTCTATATCATCATTGGACTCATGCACCAGAAACGGACACTATTGTAGGAGACAAAAAAGCGTTTCTTAATAAGAATATGTTCTCTTTTATAGTAATCTTTTTTAGTGCATTATGGATGTTTGGTGTTGTTCTAATGAGACGTCACTCATTAAATGAAGATAATGCCAAAGACCCAATTAAACATAACCAAACTGCAAAATATAAATCAGCAGCATATATCGTAATTTTTGGAGTAACAACTTCTATATTTTCATGGGTAGCTATCATGTCTTTAGATCCTCATTGGTATTCTACGTTATTTGGATGGTATAATTTTGCCAGTTACATGTGTGCTTTTTTAAGTTTTGCAATTCTAATAGTTACTTATTTAAAATATAAAGGTCATTTAGTTAATGTTACTGAAAGTCATTTACATAATTTGTCTTTATTTCTATTTGGTTTTAGTGTATTCTACACCTATTTATGGTTTAGTCAATTTATGTTGATTTGGTATGGTAATATTCCTGAAGATACTATGTATTTTGTTAAAAGGTTCAATGTGCCTTTATTTAAAGTATTATTTTTTGTAACATTTATTATCAACTTTATATTTCCATTTTTATTTTTCTTAAGAAGAAATGCAAAGAGAAATTTTTGGATAATGAATATTGCAGCAGTAATTCTAATATTTGGTCATTATTTAGATTTCTATTTAATGGTTATGCCTGAGCCAAATGCAATTTCTGAACATGCTTCGCATGATGATCATCATGCAAGTTTAAATAACGTTTTATCCGCATCTGCTAAAATTGAAAATGAAAAAACAGTTTTAGATTCCGCTTCAAACGATGCTGTTAAAGTAAGCACGGACGTTGTAGTTGATCATAAAGATCATTCTCATGAAGCAGCAAGTTCGCACTCAAAACATGGAAATTCCACAACATTAGCTTCTTTTGGAATTATTGAAATCTTTATTTTCTTAGGATTTATAGGGTTATTCATATATACCGTAATGACAGTTTTAAGTAAAAATAGAATTGTTCCTCCTACGAGTAATCCTTTTTTCAAAGAAAGTTTAAATCATAATTATTAAAATTTTATTCTAAATATTTAAAAAGTAAAAGAAATGTTCAATATACTTTTAACCTTATTTGTAATTTCATTATTTTATGCAGTAATTGTAATTTTCGCTAAAATTATCGAAAAATTAAGAGAGCATAAAGGTGAAGAATTAAATTATTATAAATTAAATAAAACGCATTCTGTTTTATTTCTAATTTTTGGTATTTTGTTTTTTGCTTTTTTTGGAGCTTCTTTTAAATATTTAGAATATGCAGTTTTACCAGAATCTGCATCTAATTTTGGTTCTGAAATAGATTCTTTGTTTTATATAACAGCTTTAATAACTGGTGTTGTTTTTATTTTAACGCATATCGCAATGTTTGCTTTTGTATATTTATACAGAGGTCGTAAAAATAGAAAAGCAACGTTCTTTGCTCATAGTGGTAATTTAGAAATTCTTTGGACTTCAGTTCCTGCATTAGCAATGGCAGTTCTTGTAGTAATGGGATTAAATACTTGGTTTAAAATATTTCCAAATAAAAAGAATTTGAATGAAGCGGATACGATGATAATTGAAGTAACTGGAAAACAGTTTAATTGGATTGTTAGATATCCTGGTCCAGATGGAAAATTAGGAAGAAGAGTTATTTCTAAGCAATTTATTACTCCTGATAACGAACTTGGAGTCGATTGGAATGACCCAGCTAGTAAGGATGATTTTTTTGCATCTGAAATTCATTTAATAAAAGGTAAAAAAGTTCGTTTTAATTTAGGTGCTTTAGATGTGTTACATAGTTTTTATTTACCTCATTTTAGATTAAAATTGGACTGTGTTCCAGGTGTTCCAACTTCTATAGGATTTACACCAGTTAAAACAAATGATGAGACTAGAGAAGAATTGAAATCTAACAAATACTGGAGTTCAATTGACCCTGAAACGGGTGAACCAAGATTTACTAAGTTTACTTTTGAGCTAGCTTGTGCTGAACTTTGTGGAAAATCTCACTATGGTATGTTAACAAATGTAATTGTTGAAGATGAAACTTCTTTCAATAAATGGTTAGCATCTCAAAAATCTCATTACTCTACGTTAACTTCACAAAAAGTTGATAAAGAAATCAAAACAGACTCCCTAACAACTTCTATGGATTCTGTTTTATCT
>JAFEIJ010000044.1 GCA_017495115.1 Chitinophagaceae bacterium
GGAAAATTTTTCCTGAATAGTTGGTCTGCTTTGAAAAATTTATCCGTGGTCTCTTCTTCAATTATCAAAGTTTTAGTATCTAAAGTCTATTTTTGAGATTCCCGATATTTTTGATATTTCTTCATTTTTTTATTTAGAATACAACGTTGCAAAAATTCGGGAATGACGAGGGGGTTAATTGGGCTTACGTTCCCGAATCGCAGGCTCTCGGAACTTACGTCACCTCGGAAAATTTTTCCTGAATTGTTAGTCTACTTTGAAAAATTTATCCGTGGTCTCTTTTTGAGATTCCCGATATTTTTGATTTTTCTTTATTGTTTTTATTTAGAATACAACGTTGCAAAAATTCGGGAATGACGAAGTGTTGGTTAGGACTTGCAGCATTCAAAAAAAAAGCACCTCGTTGGAGGTGCTTTGATTGTCTTACTGTAAAACAATTTTTCGGTTTTCTATTAGATTATTTTGCGTATCAAAAATCTGAACATTGTACATCCCTTTACCTGTCCAAGTAGAAAGGTTTATGTATGAACTTTGCTGATTAATTGGTGAAGAAAATACCGTCTGTCCTAGTGTATTGACAATTTTAAGCGTATAACCACTCATACGACTAAATACACCGTAATCAATCGTAATATGATCTTTTGCAGGATTTGGATAAACAATAAGTCGATTGGTATTATTTGGTGCACTCACTCCTGAAAGTGTCGCATTAATGACCAAGGTATCGGTCACTTTAATCGTGTCGTATTTAGTTACTTTTGTTATACACGTATCTGTAATTTTTACATACGCAATATTGGATGTATCTCTACAATTTCCTGATACCGATATCGCACGAATGGGTTCCATATGATTCGACAACTGCACATTTGAGATACTCATTGTATTGGTTGATGTTCCTGAATAGTTACCTTGACTATTCAACGTTTGAAAACCTTGACCAAAATCACTTTGCCAGATATAACTTGGATTAGGATCTGTTACCGTAGCCGTAAACGTAGCATTAGCTCCAATCATTTTATTATTATTTACTGGTGTTATAGCTAAATTATTAAAACAACCTGTATATAATGCAGTAATTTCTTGCTGAGTAAGGGCACGGTTCCAAATTCCGATGTCGTCAATTTTACCATAGTAAAAAGTGTTCCATGCTCCAGAGTGTCCAACATACATATTACCTGAAGAGCCTACATGATTATAACTTATCAAAGTATCTTTATAAAACAGACCATTCACATAAAGACTATATCTATTTCGTTTTTTCAATACAATGATATTAACCCATTGACCTCTAACTATTTTATTATTGTATGAAAGATTATCAATAGTACTTGGTCTATCAATACAAACATTTACAAGAGAATCGCTATTCACTTGAATTGTTGTCCATGAAGGTCCCTGATCTACATGTCTTTTAGTCAAAATAACAGATGTTTGACCAAATTTTCCGAAATATAGAGAATCTAAAAGTGTCCATACTGAAAATGAACATGTATCTGGATTGGAACTAAGACCAGCACTTCCTATATCAATGTATTTTCCATTTCCACCGAAATAGTAAGCTTTCCCAATATTCCCAGAACGGTCTGTAGTTAGTATAGCTCCATTTACCGTTCCATTATTACCATTCCCGCTTTCGTCATTTGCGTTGCCGTTAAACGGCCACCAGCCTACAAGTCCGTTGGTTGGGACATAATTGGGCACTTGTGCCATGATGTTTGCAGTGTATATTACTGCGAGGACAATTGTTGTTATTTTTTTCATATTTTATAATTATTATTTTTTTAAATTTTTCCTACTCGATTTTGGCTTTTCGGAGGCCGCCATATACATATAGTGTGTTTTTTTGCAAAAAGGTTAACAAAAAAAATAAATTAATTGCATTACTTTCTGATTATCAATTATTTATAAATTGATGTTTTTTTGCTAATTTTTGAGTTTTTCCATTTGATTTTAATTTAATTTTCTACACCGCCTCTCTGTAGCATTTATAAAATAAAAAAGCGTGAGACAGTTATCCGTCTGTAGTCGAGGTACTAGGATACCACCATACAAAGAAGATAATGCTCACGCCAATCGGTGAGCGATTAAACTTTCTCTTGTATGGTTGAAGATTCCTAGTTTTCGACTACAAGATAGCTAAACGCTAATTATAAAAATATTTTAAGTCCAATGGACTGTGTTATTCATTTATTTATATTTAAGACACAAAAATAATCTAAAAATTATAACTAAGATATTATTTATCAAGATTTTATAAATACTATTCCGCTTCTTGCTTTACTAAAGCGGGGGCTTTCTCAAGTTTTAAACCCAAATCCAAAAGATTTTTTAGTTTGTTTTGTCGCATTTCATGTTTGATCATAATTTGGTAGGTTCCTGTTTGCTCAAAACGAAAACGAGAAAATATTAACGTAGAATACATACAAACATCTCCCGAACACATTCCTTTCCAAGTGCCATCTTCTTCGGATAAATACATCGAAACGAGGTCCACTTTTTGCGTTCCGTCGGGCATTTTTGTAAAAATCTTTAAATAAAAATTTTGAAACTCAAACGCATCGCGATGCCTTACATTCAAATATAAATTATATTTTGGTTTGATATCGGTTACATCAAATTGGAATTTTAATGTGTCGTTTAAATCCCAGCCACTAATTTTTAAAGGCTTATATTCTTGATAATCTTTCATTTCTTCGCAAGAGCAAAAAAACAACAATATGGATACTAAAATAAAGTAACACTTTATCATAAAATCTATACTTGAGGTGGCGTGTTTGAAGGACTATTATTTCGATTTTTATTTTTATTGCGTTTTTTATTTGGTTTAGACTTTTTCTCTAAGGTTTTTAGTTGAATTTGTCCTACCAAATCTTCATCTTTTTCTTCTACAGCTATTTTTTCTTCTTTTATTGCCAACGAAACTAAGCTTTCCGGTTTTTGACCTCGCTTATTCATTTCGGCTATTTTCTTAACGTTTTCAATCGTCAACTTATAAAAATCACTCGATGGATCTTCTTTATACGTAAAAGTCATGATTCGTTTAAGAATTTCCGTTTTTCTTAAAACGGCTAAACCTTCTTGTGTTTCGATTTGAGTAATTTGCTGTGGAATTTCTTTAACGGCTTCAATATATTGAGCCAATTCATAATTCAAACAACATTTTAAACGACCACACTGCCCAGATAATTTTTCAATATTAATCGATAAATTTTGATACCGCGCGGCTTGGGTCGTTACCGAAGGAAAAACATTTAAAAACGTACTGCAGCAAAGTTCGCGTCCACAGCTACCAATGCCTCCAATACGTCCTGCTTCTTGGCGCGCACCGATATGTTTCATTTCAATACGAATTTTGAACTCGGCGATATATCGTTTGATTAATTCTCTAAAATCCACACGTTCGTTAGCAATAAAATAAAACGTCGCTTTTTTGCCATCTGCTTGAAACTCTACTTCGCTGATTTTCATTTCCAGCTTGAGTTCTTTAGCAAGTTCACGCGCCTGAACCATCGTTTTATGTTCTTTCTGTCGATATTGTTCTTGTATTTCCAATTCTTTTTCCGTCGCTTTTTTCAAGATTTTTGGCAACTCCTCAATTGGCGTATTGTTTTTTTTCTTTTTTAGTTGCAATTTTACCAATTCGCCTTTAAGGCTGACTTCACCTATATCGTAGCCTCCATTTCCTTCGACGCAAATTTTATCACCCTTTCTTAGATCTAAGAATTTTTCATTTACAAAAAAATCTTTTCGAGAACCATTTTTAAATGAAACTTCCACAACATTATATTCATCCACGCCCGAAGCATATTGAATATCGGCAAACCAATCAAAAGTATTTAATTTATTACAGCCGCCACTGCTGCAACCGCCACTACTACATCCACCTGAACTACATCCCATATATTTGAATTTAAATACGTTATAAATATTTATGATGAATCAAAAACTCTTTTCGACTCATTGCTTTACATAATTTTAGCGCCAAAGATATAAAATAAAATTTAGATAGTGCGGGAGTATCTACAATTGAATAAATTTTATCAATTTCTTGTTGTGCAAATTCGATTTGATCTACTTCTACCTGCGCCGAAAAATATTGTAATGCTTTTTGATAATTTTCTTGAGCCGTCGAGGTTTGGGTAAATTTAAAAACCACCAATTCAGAGAAAAAGTGATTTAAATGTTCTAAAAATAAAATTTGATATTCTCTTTTTTGATTTGCCACAAAAAGTGCGGTTTCAATCAATTCATTGATGTTTTTACTTGGGCGTTTTTCAAAATTAACCGTTCCTCTTAAAAAACTCAAAACGGTATTTTCGATAGAATCTTCTTGTTCCATATCATCCAAATACCGAAGCGCGGCTATTTGGTCGCCATCGGCAAAAGTTAAAATCGGCCTTAATTTATTTTCAGATATTCCAGGTTCTATTTCTTGAATATAGTGCGATAGGGTTTCATTTTGATGTTTTTTTAATTTATGAATATTACATCGAGATAAAACGGTTGGTAAAATAAAATCGGTACTTTGTGCGACCAAAATAAACAAACTATCTGGATTGGGTTCTTCAAGGATTTTTAATATTTTATTTATTTCCTTTTCCAGCATTTCGACCATCCAAATTACCTGAACACGAAACCCCCCTTCCAACGAATAGGTATTAAACGTGTTTAATATCTCTTGAATTTCAACATTTCGGATCTTTAGATTCTTTTCTTTATGTTCCGAAAGCCAATCATTTGTGTCAAAAATGGCTTTTTTTTCGGAGACCATATTCCGGAAGGACGGAATCAATTCCTCGCTTTTTTGTTTATCTTTAAATGTTGGAAACGTATAATGCACATCGGGATGATTGAGTGTACCCACTTTTTTACATTGAGGACATTCGCCACAGCTGTCATTTTCGTTTTTATTTTCACAAAATAAATATTGAACGAAGGCCAACGCGACCGCCAAGGTGCCAAAACCCATTTTACCAACAAACATATGGGCATGATGCAGTCTCGAGCTATTCGCCTGCTTGATTAGCTCTTTTTTCAATACGTCTTGTCCTAAAATATCATTAAACTGCATGTTGCAAATTTAATAAATAATATTTTAAATTAAGATTTTCATCTTTTGATTTAAACTTAAGCGTATACGGCTCTTTTTGAAAAAACATTGTTTGTTAACTTTTTTGGCTTAGGATTAGAGATCCCCGATAAATTTTCAACAACTATTTAGATTTCCTAAATTATGCATTAAGATTGAAAATTTTCGAGGATGACGAGCCTCACGAAACAATTAGATTTGAAAGCCTGTTTATGCATGGTCCTTACAAATTTTGCAAGCAAAACTTTAAGATAAAATAATAAAGCCAATTAAAAAATTTCGGGATTCTCTTATAATTAATCCTTTCCAAAAACGAATAGCTTCATTTTCTTATCTCTAATCTAATATCTAAAATCTTTGATCTCATAATTAAAAAATAAAAACCAATTGTTATAGATGTAATTAATGTAGTTATATTTGTATAAATATTTAAATAATGCCACTTTTACCTTCTGATTTTAAAGCGCCTCGTTTTTTTTCAAACGGACACGTTCAAACTATTTTTCCGAATTTATTTCGGAAAATCAAATTTATAAAACCACGTAAGGAAGAAATCAATACGCCTGACGATGATTTTTTGGAACTGGATTGGTATTCGCAAAAAGCGGACTCGTTAGCAATAATTCTTCATGGACTCGAAGGTAATGCTTCTCGAACATATGTTTTGGGCATGGCGCGTCAATTTTATGAAAATGGAATGGATGTGTTGGCTTGGAACTTTAGAAGTTGTGGTGAAAAAATGAATCGAAATCTTCGATTTTATCATTCTGGAGACACCGAAGATATTCATACCATTATTCAACATGTTCAAAAAAATTATCACTATAAAAAAATCGTTTTAATCGGTTTTTCGATGGGAGGTAATGTCATTTTAAAATATTTAGGCGAACAAGCTGAAAATGTTTCAAAAAACATTTATTGTGCAATTACTTTTTCCGTTCCTGTAGATATAGAAAGTAGCAGCCGAAGAATGATGCGTAAAGAAAATGCGATTTATATGAAACGGTTTATTCGTAAACTAAAACCTAAAATCGAAGCGAAATCAAAATTTTACCCCAATCATTTGGATGCAAACGAATACCATAAAATTAAAAACTTTAAAGACTTTGACGACCGATATACAGCCGTTATTCATGGATTCAAAAATGCAGAAGATTATTGGCGCAATGCAAGTAGTTTATATGTTTTAGACCGAATTTGTATTCCTACTTTATTGGTAAATGCCAAAAATGATAGTTTTTTAGACACAAGCTGTTTTCCATATGAAATTGCTAAAAACTCCGAATTTCTTTATTTAGAAACTCCTGAAAGTGGAGGACATGTAGGCTTTGTTAATTTTCGCAAACAATATTGGAGCGAACAAAGAGCGTGGGAATTTTATAAAACTATTGTCCAAAAATAAGTATTCCTAAGCCCGGAAAATGAATGATTTCATTTATGAAATTTTGAAAATACGCAGGAAATAAAACAATAGAAGTCACAACACCAATTATCGCACCCATAATATGAACACTATGCGCGATTTTTTCACCTTGTTTTTGCAATTGCGTAATCGAATACACCATATATAAAGTCGCAAACATTAAAAATGAAACGGGAACTATAAAAAACACATAAACCCTTCCCCAAGGTGCAAAAATCAATAACGAAAATAATGCGGCGGCAACCGCTCCACTTGCGCCACAAGCTCTGTAATATGGTTGATTTTGATTTTTAAAAAACTCGTATAATGTAGATGTAACAATAGAAAAAATATAAAATGGTAAAAACAAATCTCCATATACTTTTCCAAGACTTAATTGAACAAAATACAGCGTCAACATATTAAAAATCAGGTGCATTTGATTTGAATGCAAAAAACCATGCGTTAGAAACCGATAATATTCTCCATGTCGTTTAATTCGATACGGATTAAAATTATATTTTTCAAAAAATACAACATCTTTAAATCCTTGATAGGAAACAAAAACAGTAACTAAAATAATTAATAGTCCAATATTCATTTTAAAAATTTTTAATCAAATAAGTTTTGTTGTTTAGCAATGGGTGTTCTTCCCAAATGCGTATATGCCCTTTCGGTTGCTTCACGACCTCTTGCGGTTCTATTAATAAAGCCTTCTTGAATCAAAAATGGCTCATACACTTCTTCAATCGTTCCTGGTTCTTCTCCTACGGCAGTAGCAATCGTATTTAACCCAACCGGTCCGCCTTTAAATTTATCAATCAACGTCGTTAAAATTCGATTGTCCATTTCGTCTAATCCAAATTCATCAACATGCAGCGCATCCAAAGCAAATTTTGATATTTCAAAAGTGATTGCACCATCCCCTTTGATTTGAGCAAAATCGCGAACTCTTTTTAACAATAAATTAGCAATTCTTGGCGTACCACGACTTCTTCGAGAAACCTCCAAAGCTGCTTTATTCTCAATATCTGTTTGTAATAAATAACTACTTCGGGAAATAATACCCGCCAAAACGTCCAATGTATAATATTCCATTCGAACATTAATTCCAAATCGCGCACGAAGCGGAGCCGTTAATAAACCCGATCGTGTTGTAGCTCCAATAAGCGTAAACGGATTTAAAGAAATCTGAACCGAGCGCGCATTCGGGCCAGTATCAATCATGATATCAATTTTATAATCCTCCATAGCCGAATACAAATATTCTTCAACAACAGGGCTCAAGCGATGGATTTCATCTATAAATAAAACATCATGCGGTTCTAAATTAGTTAAAAGACCCGCTAAATCGCCAGGTTTTTCGAGGACAGGCCCTGAAGTAATTTTGATACCCACTTCCAATTCGGAAGCTATAATATTAGAAAGTGTCGTTTTTCCTAAACCGGGAGGCCCATGAAGCAAAACGTGATCTAAGGCTTCTCCTCGTAACTTTGCAGCTTGTATAAATATTTCTAGGTTTTCAACAGACTTTTCCTGACCTGTAAAATCTTTAAGTCGCTTTGGTCGGAGCGCCTTATCAATTTCTTGATCTTCTTGTTCCATCAAACTATTTTTTCTTGGATTGATGTCCATTTTTATACCTATTTTTATTCTTGCAAAAGTAATACATCATAAATTAAAATTCGACTAAAAATAGAACCCCTATTTTTGTATTTCTTTTTATTCATGTCATTTTGAAAATTTTACCAATGAAAAAAGTTGCTTTAATAACCGGCGCGAGCTCAGGAATCGGAAAATCGATAGCATTAAATCTCAATAAAAACAATTATTACACCATCATTTGTGGCAGACAAATCGACAGGCTTAAGCAAACAAAATCTGAAATGGATGCCCCCGAAGATTGTAAAATTTTGTGTTTTGATGTACGAGACCAAAAAACAGTATTTAAAGAAATTTCAGAACTATCTACGAGTTTTCCAAATATTGATGTTTTGATAAATAATGCAGGCAATGCGCATGGTTTGGCAAAAATTACGGATGACGAAATCGAAAACTGGGATTTAATGATGGATGGAAATGTAAAAGGCCTTTTGTATGTAACCCGAGCGGTTTTACCATTTATGGAACCGCATCAAAATGGGCATATTATAAATATTAGCTCTATCGCAGGAAAACAAACGTATGAAAACGGTGTGGTGTATTGTGCTTCCAAAAAGGCGGTTGAAGCCATCAGTGAAGGACTAAGGCTTGAGTTAACTTCAAAGCATATAAAAGTTACCAATATCGCACCTGGCGCAGTAGAAACCAATTTTTCGGAAGTGCGTTTTAAGGGCGATGCCTATAGAGCAAAAAAGGTTTACGAAGGTTTTGAGCCATTAAAAAGCGAAGATATTGCAGATTTGGTTTGGTATGTTTTATCTGCTCCAAAACATGTTTGTATCGCCGATGTTACTATTTTGCCAAGCCAACAAGCTGCAGCAAGTGTTATTTATAGGAAATAAACTGAGGCTTCATTAGTGTTTGCTTTTGTATTTTATTACACGATAACTTCAGCTAGATATTTTTTATATAAATCTTTATTCCATTTATATGCAATAATTAAACAGCCTCCAATTAAGATTAAATAAACTAAAGGTGCACTATGAATTGTCTTGTAAAAATCAGTATAATTTATAAATAGCCACATTATAGTTGAAACAACACCTGCATAAACTAAACATTGCGTCAATATCTGTCCAAAATATGTATTTGCTCTTTTTAAATCTTTAGGCAACTTATAAAATATCGAGAACACATTTTCTTTATTTCCTAAATATAGAAAAGTAATAAATTGACTAAATGTATATCCTTTTTCTTTTGGCATTAAATCCATTGGTTTAAAAACACTAATAAAATAAGCGTATATAACAAAAATTGTCAATACACCAATAATCACAAGTAAAGTCGACCATGAAGAAACACCTAAAATGGTCACAAGCGGATTTGCCTCTTTAGTTAAATCTGGTGTTAATAAATAAGTACAATACGCATCATAACTTCTTGAAAAAAGTATCCAAGCTGAAATCAATGTAAATTTTAGTTTTTTATTCATTTTCTTTATGGTTTAACTTTACAAATATATTTAAATATTACATTTATATTATTTAATAAAAATATCAAACAAAAATGCGCTCTAATTAGAGCGCATTTCTATCTATAAATAAATTTTATAATACTATCTTTCGATTCGGATAACTTCTTTAGATATCCCATTAACTTTTACTTGTAGCAAATAAATTCCTTTTGGTAAATCGTGCCATTGTACTGGAATTAAAAATTGATTGCCCGAACGTAGTTTTTCATAATTCCATTTTAATCTTCCTTGTATATCAAATAAATTAAATTGAATATTTGAACTATTTTGTAGCAACATTAAAATATTGGCATCTCCTTCGGTCATTGGATTTGGATAAAAACGAATCTCATAGCCTTTATCTGAATCATTAATTGAACTATTGGATTCTAGAACAACCTTATTTTTAGCTGTATTCGTTCGAATTGGATCATTAAAATCAAAGTATATGTCCACAAAGTTGTTTATTTCGTCGCCAACGGAAATGCCGTCTTTTAGATTTGCAGTAAATGTAATATATCCAATACTTCCTTCTGGATCGGAAGCACTATCCGGTAACATAATATTTGGAAACTCAAAAATTAATTTTCTGTTTTCTTCAATTAACATTTGCCCTTCATGAGAAAGTGATTTTAATCGAATTGAGTTGAAATCAATATTATTTGTAATGACATCTTCTACTACTACGTTTCTAGCTGGTGCCGTTCCCGTATTTTGGAAACGAATTAAATACGTCAACGATTTTACGGATGTATCTATGTTACCTCCTGGAAATGCCGTTTTGTCGTTTGGATCATAACTACCGACGCTTGTATCTACTTTTACGGCCTTATTGTTAGCAATATTACAATCTCCGATATATGGTTCAATCCAAGCACTGTCAATGCTAACAACGCCTAGTCCATAATTAACAGGCACTAAAGATTTTACCGTTTTTGATCCTGATGCAAATGGTGCTAATGTTCCTAAGTTCCACGAAATAATATTTGAAGATACCGTATATGTTGGCGAAGCAAAAGTAAGTGTGGTATTTGTTGTCATTTTATATTTTAAAACCACATTTTGTATGGTGTTAGGACTATTATTTTGATATGAAATAATATTATTTTGTGAAAAACCTGGCGTCGTTGTTGTATAACGATTTAAAGCTACTTTTAAATCTCTACATCCACTTAATGAATCGTAAAAATTATTTCCACAATAGGTCTGACCGCCTTGATTTGCATTAAGAGAAATCGGCGCTAAATTACATCTTTGAAACACCCCTGGATTTAAGATGGTATTATTTACTACTAATTCTTGTGTAATAATAAACGTACCTTTTGGCATCCACGTTTCATAATAACCAAACGCATTGGTAATTGCTACACGCGATGTATTTCCACTGTTTATTCGAACACGTATGTTTCGAATTCCAGCATCTGTTGAATCTTTTTGACAATTTCTGTTCGTATCATTTACAACAAATCCGCAAATTTTTACATAGTTAGGGTCGTTTGCACAAACGCCTTGTCGGTAAGTTTTAACGCCTGCTTTAAATGCTAAACAAGGATTAGCATAAGTAATTGAATCACATCCACAAACAGGACTTACAAACGTATTACATTTTGTAAATGTATCTTGATAAATCGAGTCTTTACAATTATTAGACAAAAATATTTGAATCAAACGAGACGTAGAGTCTGTACAAATTGTATTTCCAATATTTTGACGCACTTTAAAGGTTATTCTATACATACCTGATTTTGTAAATGTATATTGACCATTCGCCGTTTTAATAGAATCTCCATTACTTATAATATACAAATATTGAGGAGAGCCCACAATTCCTGTAGATTGGTTTACAAAACTTACGACATTATTTTGTTTAGTATGACTAAACCTTGCCTTTAGATTAGCGCAAACATTACTATTGTTTATCACATTGATAATTTTTGCAACCTGAAGTGTACAAATTTGATTGGTTGTTTTATGTCGAACCACCAATCGCATTACAACGGAATAATTCCCTGCAATAGTTAAAGATCTTGACGGGTTAGCAAAATTAATAGTCGTGCCGTCGCTAAATTGCCATTGCGTATTTAAAATGGTTATCGATGCCGTGTCGGTTGTATTTGAAAAATTATAAACATTGCCATTTTGAGTCCAAATAAAATTTGGAATAATTTGGCTACAAGGATTGGTATTATTACTTGTTATTGTAATTTGTTTTTGAACCGTATCGGCACATATTTGGTTTTGACTACTTGACCAAGAATAAACCAATAATGTGACGGTGTATGTTCCTGAAGCGTTATAATTTTTTAGTGGGTTTTTTAATTGAGAAAATGTGCCATCTCCAAAACTCCATAAATAGGTCATTCCATTTCCCGCGGCCGTTGAGCTATCCATAAACTGTATGCTTCCATTTGATTGTGTATTCCAAACAAAATTTGCTGTCAAATTACATGTAATATTAACTGGAGGCAAAACTTGAATTGTGGTACAAGCCGATTTTATACATCCATTTTTATCCACAATCGTCACGCAATAGGTTCCCGAATTATTTACAGTAATTGTTTTTGTTACATTGTTATTGTTCCAAAAATAAGAAATAGGTAATGCGGCCCCAGCAACATTTGCGCTTAATATTTTATTTGCAAACGAAAACGATAATATTATTTTAGATGTGTCACATAATGTAGTGTCGCATTTTTTAATATTAATCATCAACATTCTTGGGTTTGAATAACATCCATTATTTGTGTCTTTAAAGAATGCATATAAAAGCTTTGAACTGTAAACGATAGAATCAAAGTATCTATTATTTGGCGTTGCTTTTGTGGTGTCATGCCATTGTAAAATAGCGCCAACCGAATTATTTAAAAGAGTAACTTTTTGATTTAGGTTTATTGTTGTGTCTGGACAAATATTTGAAACTATCGATTGTCCAAAATTTGGCGTTTTTAATGAATCTAAGTGCGAAATACGAATGCGAACAAAACTGTCGCAACCACCCTTTTTAATTATCGTATCGGTGTATGTTCCCTTTTGAGTATAGGTTCTTCCATTAAATTTGATAGAAGATGAAGAACAAATGGCTGTATCTAATACTAACGAATTGGCTCCAACTTGTTTACTTATTATAAATTGTACTTTTTGCGTTGGGGTATAACAGTTGTTTAATGTTTCTTTTAATGCAATATAAAACGTTGAATTTTGTAGCACAAACGATGGTTTTTGAATTTCCGACGATGCATCAGCAACCGGAGAATTGTGCCATGTAACCTCTTGTCCAAAATTTACTCCATTTACTATAACTACATTTGTATTGATTGTAGTATCTGGACAAATATTATATAAAATAGTGTCTGTAATATTAGGTTTGTTTACACACGTATTGCTACATGTTATTTTGTCAAAAATCACTTTTTGCGTTGGCCCATAACAATTGTTAGTACTATCAAAATAACTTACATAATAATTTCCTGCTTGAGAAAGAATTAAACTTGTAAGTTTTGTATTTGGAGTAGCATTTGGGCTATTATGCCAAGTAAATTTTGCATTTGTTGGTTTATTTTGTTCTAAAATAACGTTTTCAACATTAACGGTAGTGTCTGGACACGTATTCGAAATAATTGTATCTATTAATATTGGCTTTACTTGACAAATTGGAGTGTTGCAAGAGATTTTATTAAATACAATCTTTTTAGTAGCTGAATAACAATTGTTAAGGCTATCAAAATAACTTGCAAAATATTCGCCTTGTGTTGAAACAGTCAAATTGGTCATTCTGTTGTTTGGATTGGCAGAAGCCATCGTATGCCAAGTCAATTTTAAATTGGTTGGTTGATTAGGTGCTTGAAAATATAAACCCAAATTTACGGTTGTGTCTGGACAGTCATTCGTAGCCATCGTATCATTCAACGTAGGTATTAAATTACAAATAGGCTCACCACATAATTTTAAATCATCAAGTCGAAATCCAATAGAAGTACTAGAATTTGTAAATTTAATGTATAAATTTGTAGTTTTTGGAATAGTTCCGTTGGTTTGAACATAGCCCCATGCAGAATCTGTAATTCTAGTTGTGTATGTAAGCGGTGTCATATTAATAGTATCTGTTCCTACTAAAATGCCTAGTTTTAAGTTTGAAGTATCTGCATTAAATTTTCTCAAACCAAAAGATAATTGTAAGTTTTTATAATTCAATGAATTAACACCAGAAACCATTAAATATTTAGGGCTATTTTGATTACTTAGCCACACCTGACCACTTCCCGAAGCGTTTGAATAGCCCGAAGAAGCAGATGCCGTTCTCACATCCACGTTTCCTTTATAAGAAATAGGCGACCCACTTTGAAATCCTAAAAAGGTATCTACACCTGTCGTAGCGGTAGGTGTTCCAAAATTTTCGTTGTAAAAACAAATTAAATTACAATTCGTTTGTGTTACCGTTACCGCTTTTGTAGCCGAATAGCAATTATTGGCACTATCAAAAAACGAGATATAATACGTTCCTGGGTCTACATTCAAATTGCCCATTTTATTATTATTCTTAGCGGTGTCACCCGTATGCCATGTGATTTTACTTGTAGCAGGCTTATTGGTAGGAATAAATACCGAATCCAATTGCACTTGCCAGTTTGGACAGGTGTTGGTAGCTTGATAAGAATTCAAGACAGGAGAACTGGCGCAAGGGGTATTTGCAAAACCTGTTATTTTTATATCATCCACTCTGTAGGAATTTAATGTTCCCGAAGCTGGTTGTCTAAATCTTATTTTTAAATTAGAGTCCGCTGGCAAATTTGTCGTTGCTGTTACCAAGGCCCAAGCTCCTGAAGAGGGTCTTGTAAAAGCAATATTTGTCCAGTTAATACTATCAGTACTAAATTCAGCTAATATAATTTGGGCCGTTGAGCTTGTTTGGAAAAAACCAAATGACAGGGTAATGAATGTGTGATTTAATGTATTGATTTTTGAAATAACTAAATCTCTACTGGCTGTAGCGGCTAGCCATAAATTTCCACCTGCTGAAAATCCTGTATATGTTGATGATTGTCCAGTAACACGAATATCTGCACTTCCTGCAAATAAATGTGTCGCTTTTCTCTGAAAAGTCGCTGGTGCCGTTCCATTTAAATAATTTGGAATCGCTGTGGTTCCTGTTGGCGTACCAAAATTCTCTGAAAAGATGGTTGTTTGCGCTTGGATCAACAACTGAATGGTCAAAGCAATTAAAAGTAGAAGTTTTTTCATAACTTAAAAATTTAAATACACAAATTGTGTAAAATTATTTGAAATACAAAAATATCTAAATTTTTGAATATTGATGACTTTTTATTTTGAAAACTAACGATTTAACATAATGTTAAGATTTGCTGTTCCATTTTTTCAAGTGTTGGAAGCTCAATAATAATATTCGCTTGATTATAAAATTTTTCTCGTTCTTCTAGTTTCTGATCAATAAATGCTTTTAATTCGTCATCGTTTAAATTTTGAACCAAAGGTCTTTTTTGTTTATTTCTTCTTATTCTTCCTAATAAAATTTCCTTAGGCTGTTTTATATAAATAACGATGCCCGATTTTTTCATAATTTCTAAATTATTATGAAAAATTGGTGTGCCGCCACCACAGCTAATTATTAAATTTTCTTGAGCTGACAATTCTTTTAAAAATTGATTTTCTAGTTTTCTAAAATAATGCTCTCCATATTCTTTAAATATAGAATCTATTGATTTTTCCATTTTTTGCTCAATATAGAGATCTAAATCAACAAAAGGTCTATTCCATTTTTTGGACAACTTTTTACCAAAAAACGTTTTTCCGCTTCCCATAAATCCAACAAAAAAAATATTCTTTGTTTTCACTTCAATTTTTTATCAAAAGTATAACTTTTTGAATAAATAAGATTTAATTTTGAGAAATTTTTTACTTTTGTAGATAAATCCAATTTTATGAATACTTTTGAACATTTAATTCAAGACGAACAAGATCCTGAAACCGTTAGTAAATTGCATAAAAAATTAATCACTTTGATGACTTCCGGTGAAGATTTTATGTATTTGGCGATTCAAAAAAAACCTGTTGGTAATATTGCTCCCGATTGCATCGCGATTACAAATAAACGTATTGTTTTTTGTAAACAAAAAAACCTTGGTCTTTCCATGGATTTTGTCGATTACTATTGGAAAAATATTGTGGATTGTATTTTAAAAGAAGGTCTTTTGGGTGCAGACATTAAAGTAAAAACTAAAGACGGCTCTTTATTAGAAATGGATTATCTTCCAAAAAGTCAAGCGCGAAGATTATATGCAATTAGCAAAGAACAAATTGATTTAAACAAAGATTCAAAGATTATTGTAGAAGAAGAAAAAATTATTGATGAACCTGTTTCTATTGAACAAACGCCTGAAGATCGAACAACTGAAGTTTTAACGAAACTTAAAAAACTTTATGAAGCGGGGCTGATTACACAGCAAGAGTTTGAAACGAAAAAGAACGAAATTTTAATGAATTTATAATATTTAAAAATTAGGCGTTGTTTTCAAAATATTCTAACGACAGAAGAATTCAAAACTTTTATGAAAAATCATTAAATAACCCCAACTGCGGTTATTTTTGGCAATCGAATTCTATAGATAATCTCTTTATTTACAATGTTTGCAAAAAATCAAAAAAGAGAAATATTATAGTTTTATCCGATCGGGAAGAAGCGCTTCAAATGCTCAACGATTTTAAAATTGTGCATTCAGAATATCCTTATTTATTTTTAGATAGCGCTTTTGAAATCAAAAATAAATCCATTTCTATTTTAAAACCAAAAATAAGTGATCGTTCCGTTCAAATTGATCAGTTTTTAAAACGGGAAGAAATTATAGCGGTAACATATCCTGAAGCCCTTTACGAAAAAATGGCTTCGCAACAGCGTTTTTTAAAATCATATAAAAAGGGCGAAATTTTAGATATTCCAAAATTTATTGCGCTTTGTGACGAAATGGGTTTTGAGCGCGTTCCATTTGTTTATGAGTTTGGTCAATATGCTATTCGAGGTAATATTTTAGATGTCTATTCTTACAGCAATGCTTTACCTTATCGTATAGAGCTCTTTGATAATGAAATTGAAGAAATTCGTTGTTTTGACATTGAAGACCAGCTTTCCGTTTCGTTTCATGATCATTTTATTTTAAGCAGCAGTTATCTTAAGAATAAAGAAACCTCGTTTATTCCTGTTTGGGAAAGTTTTCCTACAGACACGCGTTTTTGGATAAAAGATTCCGATAAGTTAAAAACTAAAATGGAACAACTTCATTTGTTTTTTAACGAAAAAAGAATGGATAACTCCGACGATGTTATCCCAGCAAATTATTTTATTGAGCCGAATGCTGTTGATGAATTATTTAGCCACAAATCTTTTATTTCAATTGATAGCATAAAAAAATCGAATGTTGAATATTTAAACGAAACGATTTCGGAACCTTCGCCCGTCATTCAAAAAAACTTTAATAAACTTTGCCAAGAAATAGAAAAATACCAATCGGACGGTTTTGTGGTTACATTAATGTGCGAAGACGAAAAACAATTTGACCGATATGATGTTATTTTTAAAGATTTAAGCAAAAACATTACCTATGTAAAACATCTTGGCGAATTTAGTTTTGGCTTTATTGATTTTGAGCAAAAATTAGTGTTTTTTACCTCACATGAGATTTTTCAACGTTTTAAGAAAAATGATTTTTCTAAAAGTTCAAATCAATCGGCGCAAGCGATTTTAATTAAAAACATTAAAGAACTAAAACCAGGCGATTTTGTAACGCATATTGATCATGGTGTTGGAAAATTTTCGGGGCTCGAGCAGCTTGAAATCAATGGAAATATTCAAGAAGCCGTTCGTTTGATTTATCAAAATAATGATATTTTATATGTGCATATCAATTCGTTGTATAAAATTAGCAAATACGTTGGTAAAGAAGGCACCGAACCAAAATTAAACAAAATTGGAGGCGATAGCTGGCAAGCCATAAAACGGAAAACAAAAAAACGAATAAAAGATATTGCCGAAGATTTGATAAAGCTTTATGCAAAAAGAAAATCTAGTAAAGGTTTTGCTTTTAGTGCCGATACATATATGCAATATGAGTTGGAAGAAAGCTTTATTTATGAAGATACGCCCGACCAAGCTAAAGCAACGCTTGAAGTAAAACAAGATATGGAAAAAATGATTCCGATGGATCGTTTAGTTTGTGGCGATGTGGGTTTTGGTAAAACCGAAATTGCCATTCGTGCAGCCTTTAAAGCGGTTGCGGACAGTAAGCAAGTTGCCGTTTTGGTGCCTACTACTATTTTAGCGCTTCAACATTACCGAACCTTTAGCGAACGGCTCAAAGATTTTCCTTGTCGCATTGAGTTTATCAATCGATTTAAAACACAAAAACAAAAAACGGAGATTTTCAAAAATCTTGAAAGTGGCAAAATTGATATTTTAATCGGTACGCATGCTATTGTTGGAAGTAAAGTTAAATTTAAAGATTTAGGTTTATTAATTATTGACGAAGAACAAAAATTTGGCGTGGCGGTTAAAGAAAAACTTAAAGAAGTAAAATTAAATGTTGATACGCTTACTTTAACTGCTACTCCAATTCCTCGCACCTTACAATTTTCATTATTAGGTGCGCGCGATTACAGTTTAATACAAACACCTCCGCCAAATCGAATTCCGGTTTATACCGAAATTGCACAATTTGAACCCGATTTTATAAAAGAAATTATTGAAAACGAAGTTTTTCGTGGCGGTCAAGTTTTTTTTATAAACAATCGTATCAAAGAATTAGAACAACTAATGAGCATTTTAAAACCGTTGATGCCAAATATTGATATGGTTTTGGCGCACGGTCAAATGGAAGGCGATAAATTGGAAAATATTATCGTTGATTTTATGGAAAAAAAATATGATGTTTTATTTAGCACAAACATTATAGAAAGTGGGATTGATATTCCAAATGCCAATACGATTATCATAAATAATGCACATCAATTTGGGATGAGCGATTTACATCAAATGCGCGGTCGGGTAGGAAGGAGTAATAAAAAAGCGTATTGCTATCTTTTGTGTCCAAATGTTCATAGTTTAACGAATGAGTCTAAACAGCGTTTAAGAGCGATTGAACAAAATTCGGATTTAGGAAGCGGTTTTCAAATTGCGATGCGCGATTTAGATTTGCGAGGTGCAGGAAATTTACTTGGTGGCGAACAAAGTGGATTTATTTCGGATATTGGATACGACACATTTATGAAAATTTTGGATGAAACCATTACCGAGCTCAAAGAAAATGATTATCGAGATTTATATGATTTAGATATTAATCAAATCAATTATGCTAAAGATTGTGTGATTGAAACGGATTATGATTTATATATTCCCGACAATTATATTTCTCAAAGTCAGGAGCGTATTTCAATTTATACCGAGCTGAATATATTAAAAAACGAAGAAGAACTTGAGACTTTTCTTAAGAAACTTAAAGATCGATTTGGAAAACTTCCGAATCAAATTAATGAAATTTGTAATGCGCTTCGTTTAAAATGGATTGCTTCGCCTCTAGGCATCGAACGCATTATTTTAAAAAACAATAAAATGCGTTGTTATTTAATTCAAAATAAAGACTCTTTATATTATAAGTCTGAAACCTTTGGAAAAATTTTGGAACATGTTTCTAAAATTCCTTTTGGATGCTCGATAAAACATACTTCCGAATACCTAATTATTGAATTTTTAGATATAAAAAATAGCGAGGCAGCTAAAAAGGCATTAAGTAAAATTAAACTGTAAATTTATTCATATAAAATCGTTGTATTTATCAACTTTATATAATTTTAAAGCCATTTTGTTTGTTTTTAAGTTTTATTTGTATTGTTTCCATTTGATTTTTTAATTAATTTACACCTAAAAATTACATTTTTTTCAAATTTTATAATGATTGTTGTATTATTAAACTATTTAATTTTACTATAATTTTTATAAATATTTAAGTAAAAAACCCGTTTTTGAATAAATATTTTAATTTTGTGATGTTTCTTCTTTAAGTAAATAAATTGCAATACATTTTTCTATTATAAAAATATATTTTACAAATGAAAAAAACACTTTTTAAAAATGTAAAAATTCTGTTTCCTGGCTCTTCATTTTATAATAAAAACGTCGATTTTATTTGGAGCGAAAAAGGCATTGAAAAAATTGATACAAAAATAACCGATATTGTAGATGAAACTATTGATGGAAACGAATTGTGTTTGATTCCTGGCCTAATTGATATTTACTGTACTTCGGGTGAACCTAATGTTTCAAGTCGTGAAACGTTTGACTCATTATGCCATGCGGCCAAAAAAGGTGGATTTACAAATATTTTTCATTTTCCAAGCATACAAAATGCTTTTGATTCAAAAAGTGATATTTCATTTATAAATAAATATATAAACGAAAACGTAAAAATACATCCTGTTGCAAACATTGTAAAATCGGATTCTAAAAATTTAATGAGCGAAATTTTAGAAATCAGTAATGAAAATATTGCCGGATTTACCAATCAAAACCAACATTCGCTTTCCGCTGATTTATTAGTAAATCTTTTTAATTATTGTAAAACAAATAATTCGCATTTCTTTGTTCATCCAGAGAAAATGAGTTTGAGTAAAGGCGGCCAAATTCATCAAGGGAAAAGTGCGCTTTATTGTGGATTTAAAGGAATTCCGGCCGAAGCCGAAACTATTGCATTAAAAGAAATATTAGATATAGCAAAATATTGCTGCTATGCGCCTGTAATCATTGATTTATCTACAAAAGAAAGTATCGACATTGTAAAAAATTATCGTAAAGAAATGGATTTTAAAGTGGGCGTTTCTATAAATAATTTGATTTTTAATGAAGACTCCGTTTTAGATTTTGACACTAATTTTAAGCTAAATCCACCTCTTCGTGCTAAAGAAGATCAAGAGGCTCTATTAAATGCTTTAATGGATGGCACTATTGACTTTGTTTACACGCAACATACACCATTAACACCTGAGGAAAAAGTTTTAGAGTTTGATTTGGCCGAAAATGGTAATATTGGACTACAAACCACTTTTCAAGCACTTATTGAAAAATTAGGTAATAGTCAAATAGAATTAATTTCCAATGTTTTATCTTTAAATCAATCCAATTATTTTAATATTGATCTTGGACATTTTGAAGAAGGAAAAAAAGGACGTTTTAGTATCGTTGACTTAAATAATCCAGAAACCTTTAATCTTCAAAACAACAAATCTTTATCTAAAAATAGCGCTTTTATTAATAAAACATTTAGTACAAAAATCATTACGACATTAAACTAATTAAATATGAATTTAAACATCCAAATGGTTGACACAAAAAGTCAATTTTTGAAAATTAAAGAAGAAATTTATAAAGGCTTTGAAGAGGTTTTTGAATCCTCACAATTTATAAATGGTAAACAAGTTAAAGAATTTACAGAAGCTTTAAAATCATTTACTAGAGCAAAACACATTATTCCTTGTGCTAATGGTACGGATGCGATTCAAGTGGCTTTAATGGCATTGGGTTTAGAGCCAGGCGATGAAGTGATTGTTCCTACTTGGACGTATGTAGCTACTGCTGAAGTTATTGCACTTTTAAAACTAAAACCTATTTTTATAGACGCTGATTATAATACCTTTAATATTGATGTCAATAAAATTGAAGAAAAAATTACGTCAAAAACGAAAGCCATTGTTCCGGTTCATTTATATGGCCAAACTTGTGAGATGGAAAAAATAATGGAATTGGCAAAAAAATACAATTTATTTGTTGTTGAAGATACTGCACAAGCCATTGGTAGTGAATATACATTTTCAGATGGTGCTGTAAAACAAGCCGGAACAATTGGTAATATTGGAACGACATCTTTTTATCCATCTAAAAATCTTGGCGCTTATGGCGATGGAGGCGCTATATATACCAATGATGATGATTTGGCTGTTCGTCTTAAAGGTATCTGTCATCATGGCGAACTTGGTGTAAAATATTACCATGATATTGTAGGATGTAATTCGAGACTTGATACGTTACAAGCTGTCATTTTAAATGCAAAAATTAAACGTTTAAAAGATTATGAAACGTCAAGAAATGAAGTTGCTGATTTTTATGATAACGCTTTAAAAGAAATGGATTGGATTGAAACACCATTTCGATCTAAAAATTCCACACATGTATTTCACCAATATACAATGAAAATTAAAAATGGTCAACGTGAAGCCTTAAAAACTTATTTACAAGAAAAAGAAATACCTTCAATGATTTATTATCCGATGCCATTACATTTTCAAAAAGCATATGCAATGCATTATAATGCGTCATATGACTTAAGTATAAGTGAAAAATTATCTAAAGAAGTGCTTTCATTACCAATACATACAGAAATGACAGAGAGTCAATTACATTATATTGTAGAAACTATAAAAAACTTTTAATATGAAAAATGTATTTATTCATGAGTCTTCTTATGTAGACGAACCTTGCGAAATAGGAGAGGGTACTAAAATTTGGCATTTTAGTCATATAATGACTCATTCTAAAATAGGAAAAAATTGTAATATTGGACAAAATGTAGTGATTAGTCCAGATGTTATTCTTGGAAACAATGTAAAAATACAGAATAATGTTTCTGTTTATACAGGCACCATTTGTGAAGATGATGTTTTTTTAGGACCTTCATGTGTATTTACAAACGTTATTAATCCAAGAAGTGGTGTAAATCGTAAAAGCGAATATGCAAAAACCATAGTAAAAAAAGGTTGTACCATTGGTGCTAATGCTACTATAGTTTGTGGAATTACATTAGGAGCTTATTCATTTATTGGTGCCGGAAGTGTTGTGATAAGTGATGTAAAACCTTATGCACTAATGGTTGGTAATCCAGCAAAACAAAAAGGTTGGTATAGCGAGGAAGGTCATCGATTACATTTTGATTCGGATGGATTGGCTATTTGTAAAAATGGCGAACGATATCAGCTCAAAGATGAAAATGTTATAAAATTATAAAAATTTAAAGCTATCCAATGAGATAGCTTTTTTTATATATATTTACATTAAATTGTCAACTTTAAATGTATAAATTTCTTTTTTTATTATTTATTTCAATAAATATTTCTTTATTAAGTCAGAATACATACTATGGAATTGTATTTGATTTAAATACGAATAAACCTATTTCTGGGTGTTCTATTTATAATATTAATACCGACCGAGGCACTATTACGAATGAAGAAGGAAAATTTATGATTACAGGAAATATTGGTGATATGATTCAAGCATCTTATATTGGAAAACAAACCGAGTTTATTTACATTACAGAAAGCACTAAATTTATTCAATTTGAATTACTACAATACATAAAACAAATAAAACCGGCGATAATTAGACATGAAAATTTAGCCAAAAACTCTGTAGTTTATCAAGAAAAGGAAGAAGACGTTGAGATAAAAAGAAATATATTTAATCCAAAATCTTATTTTAGTAATCCTATTAATGCTATATCGAGTCCTATATCTATGTTATATTATGCTTTTAATAAAAAAGAAAAACGTAGATTAAATGCTTTAGTTTTAATTCAAAAGCGAGAAATAGCCAATCAAAAATATAATAGAGATTATATTTCGTCTATTTTAAGAATTAATGATCCAGATGAATTGGATGAAATAATACGATTTTGTTATTTTTCTGAAGATGAAATTTTGGATGCTTCCATGTATGAACTCAGTCAAAAATTAAAAGCTTGTTATTTTGGTTACAAACAATTTAAAGAAACTAAAGAAAAGAAAAATCGATTTTATAAATTAGAGTTACAACAAAAGAAAATTGACTCTATGATTAAGATTGAAAACAATTCTAAAAACGATAGTTTATTAAAAAGTAGGTATGAAGAATTGTTTGGTCAATAAGATGTTCCACGTGGAACAATTGAATTTATTAAACTATATTTAAATATTAATGTTCCACGTGGAACATGATTTTAAAAGATGTCTTTAAATGATTCATTATAATAAAGCACTTTATCTTTTAATAAATCACAATAATCTTCTTCTTTAATTTTTTGTACTTTCTCTGCATACGGTCGTTTAAATTTCTCACTAAATCGAGGTTCCACTAAATATAAATCATAAATAATATCATTTATATTTTTATTTCTTAAAAACTTATTAATAATATTTCTAGCTTGTATTCTGGATTTTCCATAATCTATTACTTCAAAAGTACAATCTTGATTTACTTTTATTTTATATTCTAAAATATCATTATATTTTTCTATTTCTTTATTCTTCTTAAAATAAAACTCATATTCTTTTTCTTGAACTCGAACTAAGTTTTGAGCAAATGAAAAATTACAAATTAATAAACAAAATAATAAATATCTCTTCAAATTATAAATTTAAAAATTTTAGATACTTATTTTCTAAATCTCGCATCACAACTTTATCATTTTTGGTTTCATCATTATAACCGATTAAATGTAATAAACCATGATAAATAACTCGATTCAATTCGGATTCTAAACTTTCATTATAATCCACAGCATTTTCATTTATTTTGTTAATTGACAATATACATTGGCCTATTATAAAGGAATTATCTGTGGATAAATTAAATGTTAATATGTCAGTATCATAATTATGATTTAAAAATTGATTATTGTAATCAATCATTTCAGTAGAGGAAACAAATAAAAATTCAACTTGCATTTTTAAGTCAGACCAATTCTCATTTAAATAAATATATAATTCATTTTCTTTTATTAAATCAATAAAATTAGAATTATCTAAAGACTCTGAAATGTCAAAAAAAAAAGAATTTGAATCTATCATTTATTAATTATTATATATTTTCCATTAATTCTATTTACTTCATAATAAGGAAGGGTTTTATTTTTTTCAAAATAATCCCAATGCTCTTTTAGATTGGTCCAAAATTCTAAAAGTTTAATATTATTCTTAAAATAATCTGATTTTAACTTATTGAAATTATTTACCGTAAGTTTTGTTGGATAAATATGAACAGGTATATATTCTTGACCGGCTTGTTTTGCATATAAATTAATTATATATATTTCTTCCATTAATTGATCCGTCATCGGCAAACAGCCAATGGTTTCACATTTACCATGAATATAAATATCGCCACCTGGTTTTATAGGATCACACGAAACTAAATCACTTTCATTTGGATAATTTAATTCTAATGATAAATGATATTTACTATTTGGATTAAATGTTTTTATATAATAAAATCCCTCAGGAATTTGTAAATCGCCTTCTTTGCGTTTTGGACCCAAATCACCAACGATGGCACAAATATCATAAATCTTTATTAGCTTATATTTATTTAACTTAAAATCAAAAGCAAAAAGTTCTAACTTCTTATTCCATTTGGTAGCACGCCAAAAAAGATTCAAATTTTCTATTTCAATATTATTATTTTTAAATAACAATTGAATACTATCTCTTTTACTTATAAAAGCATTTCCAACTCGCGGAAACAAAAGCTGCTGATTAAAAAAATCTTGAGAAAACATGGTTTGTGCTAAAAGAATTAAAAAAATTAATATTTTCATATTTTACTGATGTAATAATTTATAATTTTTTGATTATTGATTTATGACAAAAGTAATGCACATTCTTTATTATATATTAAATATTTTTTTAAATAAAAAAACTATATATAATAATAAGGGCTGTGGATTTCTTAATAATTATATTATTTTTATTTGCTTTTTTGTTAACTAACAATTTTACATTATTTTAATTATTATAAAATATTAATTTTTAATAATTTATACATTGTCCACAAATTTAAAATTAATGTAATGTTAATATTTAGTAATTATAAAATTTGTTAATAAATTGTTTTTTTATAGAACAACTTTGTTTAGCAATATTGGATAAAAAATCGATTTTTTTCATTTTATTTAAAATTGACCTTGTTTTAATACACTACTAACAATTAAATTAAACAATTGTTATATTTCTTAAAATCAAGTCTTTATTAAAATAAATTAAATCCTGGTATATTAGGAACAACCGATTTAAATTGATCAATAGTAAATTTTTCACTTTCTTTTAGTGCTTCTTGCAATGCTTTTAATAAAACATTTTGCTTTTCTTCTTTTGATAATTCATTAAATGAATCCGAAATTTGAATATTTAAAATATCTTTTTTTCCATTTAGTGTTATTTGTATATAATTATTCGAATCTGAATATTTTATTTTTTTATTAATAATTTCATTTTTAGCATTTTCTGCTTTTCCTTTAATATCTCCTAATTTACTCAATATATCAAACATAGTATAAAATTTATTTGTAACAAAATTAGGATAAATAATTTTAGACTTTTATTATCTTTTCCACATTGTGTATTAAAAATAGTACAACACTTTATATCATATAAAATTATTATACTTTTATAGAATTAGAGACAATTTATATATATTTGCAAAAAAAAGAAAAATGTACAAAAAACGATATGTAATTATATTTTTTAGTTTCTTTTTACTTAACACAATTTACAGTCAAAATTGTATTGCTCTTTTAAAATATAACGGAGGAGGCGACTGGTATGCAAATCCTACATCGTTACCTAATTTAAGTAAGTTTTGTAATCAAAATTTAGGTACAAATTTATGTTTGCAATCGCCAACCGTTGAGGTTGGTAGTATAGAAATTTTTAATTACCCAATGGTACACGTAACCGGCCATGGAAATATAATTTTTTCAGATCAAGAAGCCAAAAACTTAAGAAATTATTTAATTTCTGGTGGATTTTTACACGCCGATGATAATTATGGATTAGATAAATTTTTTAGAAAAGAGATGCAAAAAGTATTTCCCGAACTTTCATTTGTTTCGATTCCAAATAATCACCCTATTTTTAATCAAAAATATAAGTTTCCGAATGGATTACCAAAAATTCATGCGCATGATAATAAACCGGCCGAAGGTCTTGGATTATTTTGGAAAGGAAGATTAGTTTGTTTTTATAGCTATGAATCCGATTTAGGAGATGGTTGGGAAGATTTAGAAGTGCATAAAGACACTCCCGATGTTAGAGAAAAAGCTTTGAAAATGGGTGCTAATATTATTCAATTTGTTTTTAATCAATAGTTTATTAAAATTTAATGCAACAGCAGTTAATTTTAAATCCAACATTTAGTGAAAATGACGATAAAATAAAAGCGTTCGATTCTATATTTTTAATAGGATCTTGTTTTTCTACCGAAATGTATCAAAAATTAAAAAGGCGAAAATTTGATGTCTTGTCAAATCCATACGGAATATTATTTGATACCTTATCAATTTCAAGAGCTTTTGAGGATATTAAAAATAATAAAATATATCAATTTGATGATATTGTAAAATATAAAGATGTTTATTTAAGTTGGAATCATCATTCTGATTTTAACTATATAGAAAGTCAAAATACGATAGAAAAAATCAATAATTCTATATGTAATGCAAATCAATTTTTAAAAAAATCAAAATTTGTAATTATTACTTTGGGTAGTGCGTTTTCGTATCGTTTAGTTGAAGAAAAGAAGTTTGTAGCGAATTGTCATAAATATCCACAAAATCAATTTGAAAAAGTTTTAGTATCTATAGAAGAAATTGAAAATCAATTAATTAATATTATAAATAATATTAAATCGCTAAATGCGGAAACGAAAATAATATTTACAATTAGCCCGGTAAGACATTTAAGAGATGGAGTAATAGAAAACAATAAATCGAAATCGAGGTTAATTGAAGCGTTGACAAGACTTCAAGAAAAAAATCAAAAATTTTACTATTTTCCGGCTTATGAAATAGTCATTGATGTATTAAGAGATTATCGATTTTTTGACATTGATTTTGCACATCCAAATTATTTGGCCACTGAAATTGTATTTGATTATTTTAAACAATTATGTATTGAAGAAAAAGATTCTGATATAATTGATGAAATGAATAAATTATATCTTGCCATAAAGCACAAAACTAAAAATTTACACTCCGAAGAACATCAAAAGTTTGTTAAGAGTTATAAAGAAAAGATTATTCAATACCAAAAAAAGTTTCCTAACATAGATTTTACCTATGAAAAGACGCATTTTGAATCATAATATTTAAATAATGTGAACCTTAAAATAATAAAATAAAACCTTTTACTAAAAATTTTAAGAAATCATTAAATATTTGACTTGAAAAAAAAAATTCATTGTATCTTTAACTTCGTAAAATATAGGTAAACATGAATAGCGCAATTTCTAAAGAAATTAATTTAAATCAATTACTCCAAAAGAATTTTGGTTTTGATTCATTTAAAGGAGATCAAAAAGAGATTATTAATTCTATTTTGGATGGCAAAGATACATTTGTATTAATGCCAACTGGAGGAGGAAAATCATTATGTTATCAATTACCAGCAATTATTTCAGAAGGAACTGCAATTATCGTTTCGCCTTTAATTGCATTAATGAAAAATCAAGTAGATTTAATAAGAAATTATAATGAAACCGACACCATTGCCCATTTTTATAATAGTACTTTAAACGTTACTCAAAAAAGACAAGTAGAAGAAGATGTAAAAAAGGGAAAAACCAAGTTATTATATGTGGCTCCCGAAACATTTGCTAAAGAAGATAATTTTAATTTTTATAATTCTTTTAAAATTTCTTTTATTGCTATTGATGAAGCACATTGTATTTCTGAATGGGGTCATGATTTTAGACCTGAATACAGAAGAATAAAAGATGCTATAAATCGTTTTAATTATACCTTTCCTGTAGTTGCGCTTACCGCAACTGCTACACCAAAAGTACAGTCAGATATTGCCAAAAATTTAGGCTTAAAAGATTACAATTTATTTGTAAGTTCATTTAACCGCCCCAATTTATACTATGAAATACGACATAAAATTAATGACGATTGGGCAATCCGAAATATCGTTCACTATATTAAAACACAAGAAAATAAATCTGGAATCGTATATGTTTTAAATAGAAAATCTGCAGAAAAAATAGCAGAAATTTTATCTGTAAATGGAATAAAAGCAGCGCCATATCATGCTGGAATTGAAGGAAAATTACGTTCAAAAACACAAGATGCTTTTTTAAATGAAGAAATAAATGTCATTGTAGCCACAGTAGCTTTTGGAATGGGTATTGATAAACCAGACATACGTTTTGTGATTCATTTTAATATTGCAAAAAGTATTGAAAATTATTACCAAGAAACAGGAAGAGCAGGAAGAGATGGCCTGGAAGGAAATTGTATTGCGTATTTTAATTATAAAGACATCAATAAAGTCGAAAAATTATTAAGTGATAAAACCGTTACAGAGCGTGAAAGAGGCATGGTTTTAATTGATGAAACGGTTGCCTATATCGAAACGGGTCAATGTCGAAGAAAATTTTTACTAAATTATTTTGGACAAGATTATAAAGATGAGTCGTGTTCGGAGCAAAAAATGTGTGATAATTGTAGAAATCCTAAGGAAGAAAAAGATATCACCGAAGATATGGTTATGGCTTTAAAAACCATTATTGATTGTGAAGAATCTAATTTTATTCATCATTTAACCAAAATAATGGTTGGAGAAAAAAGTGATTCGGTAGCCTCATACAAACATCATTTATTGCCACAGTTTGGATTTGGAAAAGATAAAGATGAAATTTATTGGACCTCAGTGTTTAGAAATGCAATTATTCAAAATTTAGTTTATCGCGAAATAGAAGAATACGGAACATTAAAAATGCATCCAAAGGGTCATGATTATATTGAGAAACCGTATTCAATTAAAATTGCGCTTAATCATGATTATGAAAGTGAAACGGCTATAGTTTTAGCTTCAAATAATCATTCGGCACATGATAAAGTTTTGTTTCAAATATTAAAAGATATTCGTAAAAAAGAAGCCGCAAAGCAAAAGCTTCCACCATACGTTTTGTTGCAAGATCCTTCTTTAGAAGAAATGTGTTTGAAATATCCGATAACACTTGAAGAATTAGAAGATATTACAGGAGTTACCAAATCAAAAGTGCAGAAGTTTGGTCAGATTTTTGTAGATGAAATTAAAAAATATGTAGAAGAAAACCAAATTGAACGTTCGGTGGATATGATTATTCGTACCGTTGTAAATAAAAGCAACGATAAAATAAAAATCATAAAAAGTGTAGATAAAAAAATTCAACTAGAAACGTTAGCTCGAGAATTACAATGTAGTTTTGAAGAATTGGTAGAAGAAATGGAAAGCATTATAATGAGCGGCACAAGATTGGATATCAATTATTATCTCAATGAGATTTTAGATTTTGATTTATTAGAGGAAATGTACGACTGGTTTAAAAATAATGAAACTGGCGATATAGAAGCATGTTTTAAACATTTTGTAGAAGATGATTTACCTGTTGAAGATATAAGATTAGTTAAAATACAATTTATTGGAAATTATTTAAAATAAGATTTTGTATTTTTGTAGATAAATTTTAAAATCATGAAATATTTATTATTTAGTTCTCTTTTTGTTTTTTTATTTTCGGTAAATTCATGTGGCGACAAGCAAAATAATGATATTTGTTCCGAAACGCTAGGAACCGGTTGTGTAAGATGTTGCGACGAAGTTTATTATTCAAAATATTGTCCAGGACAAACGGCAATTATTGTTTATAAAAAAACGGACCTTACAAAACCTTTTAAAGAATATACTTTAGACATTAAAAATGCAGATTCATTTATTACTTTATATAAAAAATTTGGCCCTCCAGGATCAACGTGTCAAAAATTTTAATAAAATATAAGGTCGGCAAATGTCGGCCTTTTTTTATGCAAAATATTCTGAGCGTAATTTTGAGAAAATAATAGTAGATCTTATGTTTTCAAAATAATTGTTATATCGATTGTCTCTTAAAATGCCATCAATTTTAAAATTACAATTTAAAGCTACTTTTTTGGAAGCTTCGTTTAAAAAATCACTTTTTATTTGAAGGCGATTAAATTCGAAATGTTCAAAAAATTCTTTTTCAAGTATTTTTACCGCTTCGGTCATTAAACCCTTATTGGTATATTCTTTCGAAATCCAATATCCAATTTCACCAGATTTCACAATATTATTCAAATCAAAAATCGAAATATTCCCAATATATTGATTTAAGTAATAAATCCCATATTCAACAATTTCTTTACGTTTTGTTTTTTCTTCTTTGTCTAATAAATAATTGTAGCTATCTTTCGACGAAAGTGTTTGATCAACCCAAGGAAACCAAGGTTTTAAATGTTCTCGATTTGAGCCAACGGTTTCAAATAAAACTTCAGAAAAAGCTAATGTAGGAATTGTACGAATCAATTCCAATCGTTTTCCTTTTAATACATCGTTAAATTCAAAATTCAATGGTATACGTTTTTTTGTTTTTCTCTAAAACCAAATCTTTAAAAATGGACTTTTCAGGAATTTTTCGTTCTTTGTAACTTCCCTTTTCTCTTTGTCCATCATTATTTTCATCTTTGTAAATATAAAAATGAAGCGAAGAAAAATAGATTTTGTTTAATGTAACGACATCGTTATTTCTTATTTTAAAAAATGAATTATTATCAATTTCATTAACTTTATAATAATAGTTGTTTGATGTATCTTTGAATTTAAAAGTTACTTGAACGGTATCAAAAATGGAAGAATCTGATAAAGTAGAAAAAGAATAATCAAACGAATCATTTTTAATAAGATCCGAAAAAACCGAATTTTTTAAAAACCGGACTTTATAGTTTTTGTTAGGCGTTAAATTATAAAATTTGATCTTATTATTTGATACAATATATTTTACTTTTTTGTCTCTAGTCGTATCATATGTAAAAATAATATTTGAGTCGACAATTTTAGTAATGTTCGAATTAAACAATAATGATAGCGTGTCAAATACTTTTATTTCTGCTTGTCTTTTGTCCGTTTTATTTTCGCTTAAAAGAAAAACTTTAAAACTGTCTAAATTTTTGACCGCGGGAATGGTTAACAAATATTTTTTATTATCTAAAAAGATATTAACTCGTTCTTTAAAAGGTTGTTTTGAAAAAAGGAAAAATTTATTATTTGAAGATTTGATTAAATCATAGTTTTTAGAATCTTTCGATTTAATTTCATCGGCTTGATAATTAAATTCGATGGAAACCAAATTTGGGCCTAAATGTTTGGTTTCAAAAATTATTGAATCTGGTTTTTCTTTAAAGTATTGTAAAAAAATACCGGTATCTATGACCGAAATCTTTTTATTATAGAAACCAAGATATTCGTTTTTGTCCCATTTTTTATTAAAGTTGCTATCTAAAAAACCGAACGGAAAATACAAATTTGAGTCTAAATTCTGCATTTTTGAAACACCTTCTGCAGTTGTTGTATAATACAAAAATCTAGAACTGTCAAAGTCTTGATGCGATGGAACTAAAACAACAGTACCATTTTCTATAGATTTTCCATTTTCAGAAAAAATATGCGAAATTTTTAATAAACCGGAGTCAATTTTAGAACCCGTACTGAATCGGTGTTCATAAAAATTTAAAAAATTGTCGGCTTTAAAATCTTTAATCGCTTTATTAAATGAAATGATATATGTTTTATCTTTATTAAGTTTTTCTTCAAAAAATAAAACAACATTTTTACCTAAAAGTTTTGTTTTAATCGTTCCTTTGTAAAATGGAGAAACCGTTATATTTTGGGTTGGGTTTTCTAAAACTACAAATTCATTAAACTGAAGTACTACTTTTTGATCGTCAAAATTAGTGCTGCCCCATTCGGGATAACTTTTAACTGGTTTTGGCGGCGTGGTGTCTTTTGGCCCACCAGATGGAATGACCACTTGCGCACAAGAAACGACGAATAAAATTATAAAAAAATAAAAACTTAAAACATGCGGTTTCATAAAAATCTTAAATATTTATGAGATTTTTATAAACCAAAATGAAATGTGAAAAATGCAGAAGGAATAATCTGATCAAACGTATATTCATTTTTCTTTAAGTTAAACTTAATACCATATAAAATGTATGACGTTTCACTAATCGCATTGCGCATACCGCCGCCCACAAAAAAATTGTCATATGTGTCAGAATTTTTAACATCTCTAATATTAGAAGAAGCTCTTGTGATATTCCATTCGCCTTGAATAAATAGTCCTTCTGTAGGATAAAAACGAGCAATAGGTCCAAATTCAAACCAATGATAATTTACAGTACCAAAAGTCCCCATGTAGGAATAACCCGTAGAAATTCCAGCTTCAAAAAAATCATTAAAAACATACGTAATTTGAGGTTTTAATGCAAAAAACATTCCATATAAAGGTGTTCGTGCGTTAAAATTTACAGAAGAAAGCCCAAATTCACCACCAATACGAACGTTTCTTCGAAATTCGTTTGTCGAATTTAAAACAGGTTCGGGGTTTGATACTTTTTCATTATCCCAATCTTCTTTTCGCTCTTCTTGTCCGAATGAAATGAGAGAAAGTGATAAAAAAGCAATAATTAAAAAAGGTTTCATATACGAATTTTTTAAAATGTAATACAAAAATATCAAATTATCTTCCTTTGCCTTGAAATAATATTAAAATGGTTTTAATCATAATTTTAAAATCTAAAATCAAGCCCATATTTTCAATATAAATAATATCAAATTTTAGTCGTTCGATCATTTCATTAATATTTTCGGCATAGCCATAATTTACCATTCCTAAAGACGTTAGGCCAGGCTTCGTTCGGAACAAATGTTGATAATACGGAATTTGTTCCATAATTTGATTAATAAAATAAGAACGCTCCGCGCGATAACCTACAAGACTCATGTCGCCTTTTAATACATTAAAGAATTGCGGAAACTCATCAATGCGCCATTTTCTTAAAAACCGACCAATTTTAGTTATTCTGGGATCATTTTTAGAACTTAATAAAGGTTTTTCAATTTCTGCATTGACAAACATGGTCCTAAATTTGATGATTTGAAAAGGCTTTCCTAAATATCCCAAACGCTCTTGTGTGTATAAAATGGACCCTTTAGAAGTTAATTTAATAAGCAAAGAAACCAAAATATATAAAGGTAATAGCAAAATTATAGCAATTAATGAAATCAGTTTATCCAAAGAAGATTTAATATTTTTTTCCCACAAAGGCATCACGTCAGGATAAATTTCTAAATATAAAGGGGTTTCCACTTTTTGAATACGAAAGCTTCGTAAAACAATGTCATCAATATTGGCTATGGTTCGGATTCGTAAGGGCAAAATAGCTAATTTGTGCAAGGTGTTTATAAAAAATTCTTTTTTATCTGAAACGATTAAAGCATCATTAATTTCATGATTTTCAATAATTTTGGATAAATCATCATAAAATCCTAACATTTTCAAATCATTAATTTCGGGACGCGCTTGGTGGCTTACATAACCTATAATTTTTTGACCGGGTATCTTATATTTTAGAATTTCTTCAAATCGTATAGGGTCAAAAATATCAAAAACAAGCACTGTTTTATAGACAGAAAATCCATGTTTCATTTTATATATAGCAAAGGATACAATTAAAATTCGCGACAATAAAACCAAAAAAGTTTGTGTCGTAAATAATAAAAAATTCTCTTTAATTGATAAACTACAGGTAATGAAAATAAATAATAAAATATTTAGAACGGCAAACCCAAGAAAATGAATGAAAATGGTTTTGTAAAATTCTCGAAATCTTGATTTATCAAAAACCGACCAATAAAACCCAGAGTAATAATACAAAATTAACCAAAATGATATATAACTAAAGGGATATAAAAATGGAAAATTTTTAGAGGATAAAAAATCAAAAAATACGGAAGCGTCGGATTGCGTTGAAAAGTATGCAATAAAGGCAAAAAGTGATATTAAAAGGAATATCAAATCAAAAATAAAATAGATAAATACCGACCTGTTTTTCAAATATGTACCAAAATATTTACATAACGCATATATCTTAGCAAAATTATAAAATATAAATAAAAGACCTTATATTTTATAGAAAACTATTTTAATAACATAAAACTACCTTCGCCATTTATAATCTTACCTGGAGTATAACTTTCAGCCTCATAGGTGTAAAAATAAACATCTTGATTTTGGAGTAAACCTTTATAAGTGCCGTCCCAGCCAAAATTTTCATTATTGGTTTCAAAAATTAACTGCCCTTGCCGATTAAATATTTTAAAAAATATAAGTTTCTTTATACCAAATCCTCGTGCAAATAAAATGTCATTATTGCCATCTCCGTTTGGTGTAAATGCTGCAGGAACCTTGATATGAATATCGGGATAAACCCGAATTCTATAAAAAGTATTATTTTCAAAACAGCCTTTAAAATCGGAAATCGAAAGTTTTATGAATAAACTATCAAGGACTCTAAGTTCTGGATTAGTACAGTGTAAACAATTGGTGCTATCGGGTTTAGGATTCCATTTGTAAATATAATTAGATTGATAATCAAGCGGAAGAATTACTTTTTGGCCTTGAGCCACAATCGTATCAAGCGAATCTAAAACAATAGGATTCACAATAAAAATTTCATACGATATGCTATCCAAACAACCAAAATGGCTTTTACTTTTTATTTGATATAGCTGATTTTCTGTCGGTTTTATTTTTACAGGGAGTTTTAGAGAATCCGAAATTAATTTTGGATTAAAAAACAAAAAGGTATTTGATAAGGTGTCTTGAATATTTAAATTTAAAGAATCGCCAAAACAAACGGTGTCATTTTTAAAAATAAGCTTAGGATTAGGCAAAATAGTTAAATCCAAAATGGACGTATCTTTACATCTAGTTAGGGTTTTATTATTAGAAATTAATTTAGCCAAATAACCACCAGGTAGCAGATTAGACGTATTTAGATTTTTAGTATTTGAATAAAAGATATTGTTTATATACCATTGATGATTTAATCCGCTATCCGAAAGATTAAGAGATTCGCCATTTAAGTGACAAAACGTATCTATTGTTTTATTTAAAATGGTTTTAGAATCATAAATTTTAATGGTTTTAGAATAGCTGCTTACGCACTGATTACCAGGAGAATAAAAAATAGCTGAAATTAAAACGGAATCACTAGTTAAAGATTTATTCTTAAAGTTAACAGAAAATGAGGTGTCTGATTTTGAAGCATAAACATTTTGATAACCAAGATTCCAATAAAATGAATCTACATCTATGGCATTAATAGGTTTTATTATTAAAGCATCTTTTTTACATATAGAATCTTCAGATAAGATAACATCGGCAGAAGGGTTAATAACAAGTGCGGAAAATGAAACCGTATCAAGACAAGAATAATTATTTTTAATGACGCCCCAAATCGAATTAAGTCCTTTTTCTAAAGCGATGGTACTCGAAGGTAAAACTCCAACCGAATTATTAAAGGTGTTTAAGTACCAATTTACGCTATAGTTTGATCGGCCAGAATCATCTATAAATACGCGCGCGGTTTCAGGAAAACATAAAAATGGTTTTGAGGCCGTTGAAATTGAATCAAATAATCTCATTTTTGGCATTACAACAAACTCTTTTATAATTGTATCTCGGCACTGATACGATTTATGAATGGTATGAAGCGTGTATTTTTGTTTCCCCAATTGATTAAATTCAATTTCTACAAACGTGTCGGTCTTTTTTAAAGTATCTAATAAAGGGTTTAGCCAAATATAATCATTATTGGGCTTAAATGAATCTTTATAATTCAATATAGTTTTTAAACCAACACAAACCGAATCATTGAGTTCAGAAAAAATGCTTTTTTGATCATTTGAATAAAATGGAACCGAAATGGTTGCCGTTTCATCCAAACAATAGGTACCGGTATCTTTTGTTTTTAAAGTTAAAACGATAGAATCTTTATCAATTCGATTAATCTTTACAGGAAAATTAATTTCCAAGCCACTTCCGCCTTTTAAAAAAACATAATTGCCGTCTTCAATTAATTCAAGGCGCCAATCAGAAATTAAAATAGGATGTTTGCTGTAACTAGTGTTTTTAAGTTTTAACGTATCGTCCAAACAATAAACAGGTTTGTTGAGTTGATACGAAAATGAAAAAGAATCAAACGCGTAAGCCATTCTTGCGGTGTCGGTACAACCATAAAAATCGCGTGCTACTAGTCCTAAAGTAAATGATTTCTTAGGAAAATCAATTTCTGCAGAATCTCTTACCGTATAGCTTCGAATAGGGCTTTTGGCATTTTCAAAAAACCAGGTGTATAAATAACTACATTGATATTCGGCATCTTTAGACAAGTTGGGGTTTACCAAATATGGAAAACCGTTATGAACCGACTCATTTACTACACGGCATTTATATCTTGGCGTATCAATAATTGCCTTTACAAAACGAACATGAATTTTTACGCTATCCTTGTATTCACAATTATTGGCCGCATTTTTACTGGTTAGTGATACCCAGTAATCGCCACGTGTCGTATATTGATACGAATGTGTATCTTTAGCGCTTTTTGTATAACTGTTTCCGTCGCCATAATTCCAAATATAGTTATTGGCGTTTAATCCCGAGTCTTCATAAAAATAAAATCGATTGCGTTCGTTGCAATTATAATGATATCCAATTCGAGTCGCGGCACTATTTAAAAATATCGTATCTCGTACAATATTATTACAATTTCCATTTTGTGCCACATAAGTTATAATATTTTGCGGCCTATTTTCAAAGTTTTTAATCACAAGACTATCTCCCTTTTTCCAATAATAGGGTTTATTATTAAACCAAAGATGAAAATGGTCGAAAGAATCTTGGATTGTATTTTTAATTATTAAAGAATCGGGTGCACACAAATTGTTTTTTGAAACGGAAAACGTTGTATTTTTATTTAAAATAATGGAATCGTATATGGTAATATTTAAAATTTGTGTGGTATCCAAACAACCCGCTTGGCTTTCCACAACAGCAAAATATCGAAAGGTGCCAGATTGATTAAATGTTTGAGAAATAATAGAATCCGAAGAGGAAGGCGAAAGGGGATTATTGTTTACAAACCAAGACACTTTTTTAATTTTGTGATGTTTTGTTGATCTTGCCATTATTTTTAAATCTCCACCCTTACACATCGATGTTTTTGTGGCAACTAAATAGGTTGAAAAAGGATAAAAATTTTCCATACTATTTGAGTAGCTTTTACAAGAAAAGTCTTGACTAAATACACCAATTTGTATATCTACAAGCAGAACACTTCGGCGATAAAAGCTATCTTTTTTATTAGAAAATGCACCAATAAATGTAGGTTCCTCCAAAGTAGAACTATCACTTTGAATCATCTTATTTAAATAATCGTATACTTTAAATTTCCAATCATAATTTTTAATCAATGGATCAAAAACCAAGGTTTTGGGTTTAAAAATAAATGGAAAATTACAGATTTGAGCAGTGGAAAATTTAATTGTAGGCTTATATTCTAAAAGAAAGATATTTTTAGTCATCGTGTCGCTACACAAAGAATTGGATTTAAGCGTTTTTATAATGGATAAAGGGAAGTTGTTTCTTAAAGAAACCATGTTATAAAATTCATTTGAATCGGATAGTGGTCCAAGGTTTCCAGATTTTGCGTAATTGTTAGAATAATATGTGTAAACATAATTGGTGTCAAAATTATTAATGAATAATTTAAACTTGATATCGGATTGACAAAAAGTATCCACCGTTGTAAAGCCTACATTGGGTCTTTCAATTTTTAACGTTTTAGAAAATTGAGAACTGCATCCTAACTGATTCGTTGTCTTTAACGAAAAGTTAAACGTGCCCTCTTGATTAAAGGTTTGGTTATTAATATTAAAATTAGTGCTGGATTGATTACCATTATTTTGCCAATTCCATTCGTATTTAACATTTTGAAGTGCTGTGTGTGTAGAAAGATTTTGTACACTAATGGTTTTTGGAATAAAACAACTAAAGGTGTCGGATATGGTAAATTTGGTTTTTGGAACTTCTAAGGTAAATAGATAATTGTTTTTATTAATTCTAAAATTACAACTTGGAGGACTCGTAATGACATCAAAAGAAGCCGAAATGTTTCCTTCTTTAGTTTGAATGCTGTGCCAAACATTGTTTCCTATCGCTTCACTTCCATCATTAAAAATCCATTTTTCGGTTATTGGGCTTATTCCACTCGGATAAATAATATTGGTAGAAGCATTAAAAATAAAAGGTAAACAGCCGCTATCTTTATTGGTTAACAAATTGCCCGTTGGTTTGTTTAGAGAATTAATTGTAATTGAAGCACCACTATTTACAGATAAAGTAAAACTTCCTGTAGTCGTTATTAAAAACCGAAAGGTGTCGGTAATTGTTGAGGAGCTATTAAAATTCCAAGTATGAAATCCGCCAGGATTGGGGTCATTAACCACTACAATATTAAACGGGGCACAACCATTTTGTCCACCTTCTAAAAATCGAATTTGACTCTTGGTGTTAAAATAGATAATTAATAAAAAAAAAGTAATTTTTATTTTCAATCCAAATGGTTTTTAGGGCAAATATAATAATTATAATTTGATGTTTTTAAATAAAATAAATATAAAACTGTAACAAAATAATAGAAAAAAGATAATGACGCTTATTGAATATGCTTTGATTCATAAAAGAAATACGTAACTTATTTCAAAATTTGTAAATTTGCTTTCTTAAACAATTATTTTATGGAAAATCAAATTCAAATAGATATTAAAGAAGATGTTATGTTTGGCGTTTATTCTAATTTGTCCATTATCTCACATTCTCCAACCGAGTTTGTTTTTGATTTTGTGCAATTAATTCCAAATGCACCCAATGCAAGTGTTCGTTCAAGAGTGATTTTAGCGCCCGAAAATGCGAAGCGATTTTTGAGTGCTTTAAAAGACAACATCAAAAAATATGAAGACAGTTTTGGCAGAATAAAAGACAACGATACCCCACCAGTTTATTCAAATAATAATGATTCAAGACCTCCAGGTTCGGTTTAATTAAATTAATATATGAGACGATTTATTCAAAAAAACGCAGCATTTTTTGTACAAAACAGGAATGCATTGATGTCAAAAATGCAACCTAATGCGATTGCGATTTTTCATTCGGGAGACCAATTTTTAAAATCTGCGGATGCCACGCATACATTTTATCAGAATCCCGATTTGTTTTATCTCAGCGGCATTGACCAAGAAGATACGATTTTAGTATTGTTTCCAGATGCTCCCGTTCCGGAATGGAGAGAAGTGTTATTTTTAAAACAAACTTCCGAACAAATCAAAATTTGGGAAGGATATAAATATACGCAAGAGGAAGCGAATGCATTATCGGGTATCAAAACGATTAAGTGGAATAGTACATTTAATAGTTTAATTAAAATGATGATGCATCAAGCGCAGCATGTTTATATTAATCTCAATGAACACGATCGATCGCATTTTGAAGGCGATTACAAGGATTTTAGATTATTTACAGAATTAAAATCGAAGTTTCCTCTACATCAATACCATCGAAGTGCACCCATAGTGTCGCAATTAAGAACGGCAAAAAAAGATTATGAAATTGATTTAATGCAAAAGGCTGCAAATATTACTAAAGACTCGTTTGTCCATTTGCTTAAAAATATGCGTCATTTCAAACACGAATTTGAAATCGAAGCAGAAATCACCTATTTTTTTAATAAAAATAGAGCCGAACACGCTTATAATCCAATTATTGCGGGGGGCGACAATGCCAATGTGTTGCATTATAATGACAATGATAAACCGTTGAAAGCGGGAGATTTAATTTTAATGGACTACGGGGCGCGTTTTGGAAACTATGCTTCGGATATGACACGAACCATTCCATATTCAGGTACGTTTTCGGAGAGACAAAAAACCATTTATAATGCATGTTTAAATGTATTTAAAAAATCAAAAGCGTTGATGAGCTGCTCGATAAGTTTGTTAGATTACAATAATGAGTGTAAAAAAATTATGGAGTCTGAGCTCATTCAAATAGGATTATTAGATAAAAATGAAGTCTTGAAACAAGATCCAAATAATCCGTTATATCGTAAATATTTCCCGCATGGCGTTGCTCACTTTTTAGGACTAGATGTTCATGATGTTGGTAATCATTATGAAATATTGCCCGAAAATGCGGTTTTAACTTGTGAGCCCGGAATTTATATACAAGATGAAGGCATAGGCATTCGAATTGAAAATGATATTTTATTAAAGTCTAACGGAGTACATATAGATTTTCTTAATAATTGTCCTATCGAAGTAGAAGAAATTGAAACATTAATGCATTCGTAAACAATAAAACCATTTAACTTGAATATTAAAGCTATATTTTCGGTTTTTATTAAATTTGGTATTGTCGGATTTTCATCTTTCATTATTGATTTTTCAATGACCTATCTTCTTAAAGAAAGGTTTAAAATCAACAAATTTATTGCCAACACCACAGGCTTTTTAATTGCGGCCACATTTAACTTTTTTATGAATCGCCTTTGGACATTTAAAAGTCAAGACCTTGATGTAACGGCACAATTTCTAAAATTTATGGCAATTGCATCCGTTGGACTTTTGATAAACAATGGTATTATTTATTTCTTTAATGACAAGTTTCGCGTTAACTTTTATATAAGTAAAATATTAGCTGTTATTGTGGTGATGTTTTATAATTTTTCGATGAATTTATTAATCACATTTACAAAATAATGTCAAAAGTTACTTTGTTTTTTGGGTCATTTAATCCCATTCATGTGGGTCATTTAATTATAGCACAAAGTGTTTTAAATCAATCGGAAACGGAACAAGTTTGGTTTGTGGTATCGCCTCAAAGTCCCTTTAAAAAGTCCGCTCAGTTATTAAATGAACATCAGCGTTATTTTTTAGTGGAATTGGCTATACAAAACAATTCAAAATTTTTGGTTTCAAACATTGAATTTGGTCTTCCCAAACCTAATTACACAATAGATACGCTTTCTTATTTAAAAGAAAAGTTTCCGTTTCACGAATTTTCGCTATTGATGGGCGGTGATAATATTGCAACGATCAAACAATGGAAAAATTATGAAAAAATCATAAACAACCATCAAATATATGTTTATGACCGAAATGATTCAAATCTTGAAGAGGCGCCACAACATTCCCGAATTATATTTTTAGACGTTCCTAAAATTCAAATTTCTTCTACAAATATAAGAAACTTAATTAAAAACCAAAAATCGATACAATATTTAGTACCCGAATTGGTTCGTGAAGAAATTGAAAAAGCAGGATATTATTTATAAATTTAAAAAAACGGTTCAATGTATTTTTTAAGTATAGATCAAGGAACGACGTCGAGTAGAGCGATTATTTTTGATGCAAATTTTCAGATGGTTTCGATAGCTCAAAAGGAGTTTACACAATATTTCCCTAAACCCGATTGGGTAGAACATGACGCAAACGAAATTTGGGAATCGCAATGGGAATGTATTTTAAATGTAATAAAAGAATCAAAAATACATCCGTCGGAAATTGCAGCTATTGGCATTACAAATCAACGAGAAACGATTGTCGCTTGGGACAAAAACACCGGAAAACCCATTTGTAGAGCGATAGTATGGCAAGATCGAAGAACGGCAAAAGATTGTGAATCGGATGCTCTAAAATTAGGCGCGGATTATTTAGCTCAAAAAACAGGATTGGTTTTTGATGCCTATTTTTCGGCTTCAAAAATTCGTTGGATATTAAAAAATATACCCGAAGCCAAATCATTATTGCAGCAAAAGCAACTTTGTTTAGGCACGATTGATTCTTGGATTTTATTTAACTTAACTCAAGGAGCTTCATTTTATACCGATGCGTCAAACGCGTCAAGAACCAATTTAATGAATATTCATTTAGGTAAATGGGACGCCGATTTGTTGGATTATTTTGAAATTCCCGAATATATTTTGCCCGAAATTAAAGACAATATTTATGATTTCGGTACAGCCAATATTGAAGGGCAAATAATTGAAATTAAAGCGATGGCGGGCGATCAGCAAGCGGCTTTGTTTGGCCATCAATGTCATAATCCTTTTGAAGCAAAAAACACCATTGGTACGGGATGTTTTATTTTGCAAAATACAGGATCAGAATTTTTTCAACCGAAAAACGGAATCTTATCCACTGTTGCTTGGCGCATCAATAATCAAATAACCTATGCGCTTGAAGGAAGTGTTTTTAATGCAGGTGCTGCCTTGCATTGGCTCAAGAATAATTTAAATCTTTTTGAGCATTATGACGAAATGGAAACTATGGCAAATGCGTTACATTCAACTGAAAATGTATTTATGGTTCCTGCTTTTACAGGACTTGGTACGCCTTATTGGGATGATTCGGCGCGTGGTATGCTTATTGGACTTACGCGACAAACGCAAAAAGAACATATCGTAAGAGCGACACTAGAAAGTATCGCATTCCAAACCAAAGAAGTCATGGACACGATGGAAACCTTGACGCAAAAACCGTTTTTAGATATGGCTGTAGATGGAGGGGTAAGCAATAGTAATTTTTTATTGCAAAGCATGTCTAATATTTTACAAAAACCAATCCGAAAAAGTATATTTCAAGAATGTACGGCATTAGGCGTAGCGATGATGTGTGGAATGCAAATGGGAGTTTTTCAATTTAAAAAAGAAGATGCGAACGCATCTCAATGGGTTCAAAAGAACTTTTATCCCGAAATTTCAAAAAAAGCGGCTTCCGAATTATTTAGTAAATGGAAACTAGCCGTTTCGAAATCGCGAAATTGGATTAACTAGGGCTTGCTGTTTAACTCAGAAATTGGTTACATACTAGGCGCAGACTATGAGGTCGTATATGAATACTACGAGTAGTCTGCAACAAAGTAGATGACTAATTTCTGAGTAGTGTATTTTTGTAGCGATGTACTGCAAGGGTAAAAAACGAATTTATTGGATTTATGTCAAAAATAGCTTGCACTTTTTCTCTTGAATTTGATATAAAACAAGTGGATTTGTAGTTTAATACACGTTAAACAGCAAACCCTAAAAAAAATCAATTACCGAACTTGTAAATGAGAAAACAATGCTAAACAAAAAAGCATTAAAATAACTTGTAAATTGTATTTCAGGTATTAAAAAGTCCGCCAGGATAACAATTATAAAATTGATAACAAACGAAAATAAACCTAAAGTCATACAAGATAACGGTAAAGATAAAATCTTTAAAATGGGTTTTAAGAAGATGTTTAAAAACAATATAACACCTATAAAAATGAAAATAGCTTGATACGAAAAAGAGTCACTTTTTGTGTTAATTTCTATAATTTTGTAGGCGTCGGGCGCATAAAAAATAAAGCCTAAAAATAGTAAAGAAAGAACAACCAGCTTAATTATAAAGGATTTCATTGAAACAAATTTTAACAACAAAGATATTATAATTAAAATAAAATAAAAAACTTTAAGCTATTTTTGCAGTAATATCCCAATTTTTTAATTAAAGGGAATATGAGAAAAGCAGGTTTTGCTATTTTTTTAATTTCAATTTTACTCCTTCCGATTGTAGGTTCATATCTTGTTTTTACAGTTCAACAAAAAAATATACAACGCGAAATTAAACGTAAGATAAAAAATGGAGCAAGTCCCGATTGGATTATGACCCTTCGTTTTAGCAAATCCGATGCTCAAAGATTGGACTGGAAACATTCCAAAGAATTTCGTTATCAAAATGAAATGTATGATATTGTAACTGAAAAACAGACGAAAGACAGTGTTATTTATCAAGTCATTTGGGATAGTAAAGAATCTTGTTTATATAAAGATTTAGATCGGATGGTTTCGGATTTTTTAGGTAAGAGTCCACAAAGCAAACAACACACTAAAAAATGGTTTGACTATTCGAAAAATTTATTTTTTGAAACGGCAGTGCTGTTTTCACCACATAATGGTTTTTCTGATAAAACGATTAAAAACCCAAAAAATCCTTCGTTTGTTTCTCAAACGGAGTCGGGTTCTATTTGGCGTCCGCCAATGATTTTGTCATAATTTAAGTTTACTTTTTTAATTTGCATATTCCAATTCGATAATTGGTTATGTTTTTATTTTATTACAAAATCAATTTTATAAATGAATAAATTATTAATTTTTATAATTTTCACGGTACCAATAATTTTAACAGCTCAAAAAGACACGATTCTCAAAAAAGAGTTTGAAGAAGCCGTTATCATTTCTGCTACGAAGTGGAAACAAACACAACGAAGAGTTCCTTTAAAAGTATCCGTTATTAAATCTAAGGATATAGCCATACAAAATCCTCAAACGGCAGCAGATATGTTGGCCTCGTCTAATGAAGTTTTTGTTCAAAAAAGTCAGCAAGGCGGAGGAAGTCCGATGATTAGAGGATTTGCAACCAATCGGTTATTGTATTCGGTGGATGGAGTTCGTATGAATACAGCAATTTTTAGGTCAGGCAATATTCAAAATGTAATTTCTTTAGATCCTTTTGCTATTGAAAGCGCTGAAGTTCTTTTTGGGCCAGGGGCTATTTTATATGGAAGTGATGCCATTGGTGGTGTCATGAGTTTTCAAACTTTGACGCCTGAATTTTCAGAGCAAGAGTCGCCACTAATAAAAGGAAACGCTACGTTTCGAGCGGCATCGGCCAATCAAGAATTAACCAAACATTTTGACGTTCAAGTGGGATGGAAAAAATGGGCAATGCTTACCAGTGTATCACATAACAATTTTGGAAATTTACAAATGGGCTCAAATGGACCAAGTGAATATCTAAAGCCTTTTACTACAATTCGAGTTGATAGTATAGATCGAGTAGTGGCAAATAATAATCCTCAAGTTCAAGATCCAACCGGTTACAATCAATTTAATTTGATGCAAAAAATACGTTTTGCTCCAAATAAGGCATTCGATTTTCAATATGGATTTCATTATTCTCAAACGTCTTCCTATTCGAGATACGACCGTCTTATTGAAATCAATCAAAGCGGAACACCAATTTCGGCGGTATGGAATTATGGGCCTCAAAAATGGATGATGCATCATTTTTCTATGACACATAACAAAAAATCGCCACTTTATGATCAAATGTCACTCAAGATGGCATATCAACGTTTTGAAGAAAGTCGAATAGACCGAAGGTGGAATCACCATCGTTTGAGAACCAATACGGAGTTTGTAAACGCCTATTCGCTAAATCTTGATTTAGAAAAAATTAAAAATAAACATTCTTTTTTTTATGGAGCAGAAGTAGTTTTAAATGATGTTGTTTCCGAAGGAAAAGGTTTGGATATTCGAAATGGAAAAGAAATTCCGGTGGCGGATCGATATCCACAATCCAAATGGTTGAGTTATGCCGCTTATTTGAATTACCAATACACGTTTTCCGAAAAATGGCTTTTCCAAGGAGGCGTTAGAGCAAGTGGATTTTATATCAATGCCGATTTTACTAAAAATGCACCATTTTTTCCTTTTAATTTCCAAGACATTTCAATTCATAAAATGGCACCAACTGCAAGCCTGGGTTTAGTATTTAATCCTGAAAAAACATCAAAAGTTAGCATGAATTTAAGTAGTGGTTTTCGAGCGCCTAATATTGACGATATGGGTAAAATGTTTGATTTTACAGCAGGAAACGTCTTGGTGCCCAATACGAATTTAAATGCGGAATATGCCTATAATGCCGAAATTCATGTTTCAAAAGTTTTTGAAAAAACAATAAAATTAGATCTGACAGGATTTTATACCGTATTAGATGAAGCAATGGTTCGAAGACCAATTTTAGTAGATGGTGCCGATAGTATTTTATATAACGGAATTATGAGCAAAACGTTTGCAATACAAAATGCAGCAAGTGCAAATGTTTATGGCTTTAATTTTGGATTTGAAATCAAATTGCCATATGGATTTGGTTTACATTCGAGATTTAACTATCAAATAGGTTATGAAGAAATGGATAATGGAACAACAAGCCGATCCAGACACGCCGCGCCACCTTTTGGGATGACAAAGCTTTATTACGAAAAAAATAAATTTAAGCAAGAAATTTATACACAATATAGTTTTGGTGTATCGAATCAAAATTTAAATGAAGAAGAGCAGCAAAAACCTGCGATTTACGCTCGTGATGAAAATGGCAAACCCAACAGTCCGGCATGGATGACATTAAATTATAAGTTTTTATATACCTTTCATAAGAATTGGACGCTATCGGGTGGCATTGAAAATCTATTGGATTTGAGGTATCGTCCATATAGTTCAGGTTTGGTAGCTCCAGGGAGAAATTTTATTATGGCAATAAAAGCCCATTTTTAAATAAAAGCCGTTTGTTATTAACTTTTGCGCCAAACAATTTATTGTTTGGCGTTTTTTTAAATATAAATATTAAAAAACAAATTATTCTTTGTTAAAAGTCGTTAAAAAATGCAGATTTTTTAAATTTTGCTTGATTAATTATGATTTAAAATTATTTTTGCTTTAATTATTTTTGAATAAAAATCAAAACTATTTATTATTTTTGTTTTTTTTAACATAAAATAAGGCGAGTTTATTTCAGTTGGGTGAAAAAAACTTGAAAATGTGTTTTAACTAAAATTAATATTTATGAACAAAATCTACAAGAATGCATCTTGGGATGCAACAAAAATTACAAACAGGTTCAAATACCAAATAAGAACCTTTAAATTTGGGTTAAAAATTCTTAAATAGCATTGCATTAACTATTTCATAACAATTCATGTCAAAAAACTAATTTACTTTCGTATCAAATTTAATTCTTATGAATACAAATATATTTTTTAAAAGAATTTCAAAACCTAAAACCGAAGCAACAAGAAAATTTATTTTCCATTTTTTTTATCGCATCTTTAACAGCCTTTCTTTTTTACCTCATACCATTCCTCTATGTTTTATATTGGTGCTGGGAATGGGGAACGTTTGGGGGCAGACGACTATTTTTAGCTACACAAATACAACAGCAAGTTATACGAATCTCAGTTGGACAGCGACAAATAATATAACAGCGCAAGCTATTGACCGATCAACTTATCTTTTATTAGAAGCAGGAAATCCAAGCGATTTATTGACAACTGGAAATTATGATTTAAGTGCCTATTCTTATGTAGTGTTAAATGTGAATGTAGCAACTTTTGGATCAGGAACTGCTAGATCAATGAAAATTGAAGTTTCGTCTGCATCAGGTTCTACATTTACAGCTTTGGCGTCAACATATACTACTGCTACACCAAGTACTTCCGCTTATATAACAGGTGGGCCAATAGTAATTCCCGCTCCTTCAGGTGGATTTACTTCTACAACTAAATTTAGATTTTCAAATAATGGAACAACAGGTCAAGGTGTAAGAATTCAAAATTTAAACCTCGTTGCCCCAACACAAGCTAGTAGCGTAACATTTTCATCAGTAGCAACAACATCATTTACACTCAACTGGACAGATGGATCAAATGGTTCCGCTGGAAGAAGAGCAGTTTTTATCGCTGCAGCAAGCACAGGAACAGCTGTTCCTGTAAACGGAACTACTTATACTGCAAACACGACCTTTCAATCAGGAACTCAAATTGGATCCACCGGTTGGTATTGTGTTTATAATAACACCGGCACACATACGAGTGGGGTGTCAGTTACAGGTTTAAGTTCTGGTACAACATACAGGATTATGGTATGCGAATATGAGGGTTCAGGTGCTACTTCAGTTTTTAACACAACAACAGCAACCAATAATCCAAATAATCAAGTTACAACATCACTCACCCCCGCCATCACCCTCGCCGACAACGGCAGTCAGGTAAGTGCTTCTTCCGTTGCGGCAGGTTCTACCAATGTTATTTTACATCAATCTTCACTCGCAGTTACAACGGCTAACGCTACACTAACAGGTGTATCATTTACAACAATAGGTACTTATGCTGCTGCTGATGTTTCAAATTTCAAAGTTTGGTATTCTGCAGATAATAGTTTTGCAACCACAGGAGATAACACTCAATTAGGAAGTACGATAACAACAAGTCTTGGATCCGGTGCAAAATCTGTTTCCTCGCTTAGTCAAGCCATTAACTCTGGTTCAACTGGATATATTTTTATTACAACAGACATTGTCGCCTCACCAATAGGTGGTAATACTATAAACGTTAGCGCATTAACTACTAGTGATGTTAACTTTTCTTCTGGAACAAAATCTGGTTCTACCTCTGCAGGAGGAGTAAAAACTTTAATATCAGCTTCTTCCAACAATTGTCCAAACGGCGCAACTGTTACACCAAATATGGATCAAGAAGTTTGTGAAAATGAAGTATTGAATACAGATACAGTTACACCATCTTATAGTGGAGGCACAGGTACACCAACGGTTCAGTATCAATGGTATTATAACACCACCAATAGCAATACGATTTCGGGTGCTACAGCTGTTTCAGGCGCTACGAGTGCCACATTTACACCATTATCATCGTCAAGTGAAGTGGGAACACGATACTATTTCTGTGTAGCTTATGCTACGGATAATTCTTGTGCTCAAACTTCTACAACGCAGTCTTTGGCGTCTGATTTTGTAAAAGTTGTTGTTAATGGGATTCCTGCAGCACCTACAGGAACGGCATCGCAGTCTAAGTGTTCGGGACAAACGGTGTCGAACTTAAATGCTACCGGAACTATAATAAAGTGGTATAGTGCTGCTTCGGGAGGAAGTGCTTTGAATAGTACTTCGCCCCTTTCTTCTACCGATTATTATGCAAGCCAAACGGTAAACGGCTGCGAATCATCCAATCGTTTGGCCGTTGCGGTTACTGTAAATGCCATACCTTCCGCACCGAGTGGAAATGCATCTCAAACATTTTGTAGTGGAAATACCGTAGCCAATTTAAATGCTACAGGAACTTCTATTCAATGGTATAGCGGATCTTCGGGAGGATCTCCATTGAATAGTTCCTCGGTACTTTCATCTACCAACTATTATGCAAGTCAAACGGTTAATGGTTGTGAATCTTCCAATCGTTTACAAGTCGCAGCTACCGTCAATTCAATTTCTACACCTACAAATTTAGTTGCTTCAAATGCTAATTGTTCAAATTTTGATTTGACGTGGAATGCAGTGAATTGTGCTTCTGGGTATAAGTTGGATGTGAGTGATTCTTTTTCTTTTTCAAAAAAATCAAACGCAACAGATTTATTTATATCGGAATATATAGAAGGGTCTTCAAATAATAAATATATAGAAATTTATAATGGAACGGGAGCAACAGTTAATTTAAGTAATTATGAAATTAATTTATATGCTAATGGATCTACAAGTGTAACAACTATTATTGGTCTTACGGGCACCTTAAATATAAATTCGGTTGCTATTGTTAGACATTCAAGTACTTCATTATATTCAGGGTCTACAATTAGTAATGCTAATTTAAATTTTAATGGAAACGATGCCGTTGTTTTAATTAAAAAATCCCCATCGGTAATTTTAGATATAATAGGAAGGATTGGAGAAGATCCAGGATCAGAATGGATTAATGGTAATTTTTCAACGTTAAACAAAACATTAGTTAGAAAATCAAACGTATTTTCAGGAGTAACCGTAAATCCTTCAAGTGGATTTCCAACTTTAGCTACAGAATGGGATGTATTTAATATGGATGATGTCTCAAATTTAGGTACTCACAATTATAATGCTTCTTCACCAAATTTTATTCCTAATTATAATGATAAATCTATTTCTTCCAATTCAACTTCCATTTCAGGTTTATCCCCAAATGCAAAATATTATTATCGTGTACGAAGTACCGATGGGACGAATACAAGTGCGAGTTCTATTATAGATTCTTTTACCACACCTGCTCTGAATTTGACAACAAACGGAATCCTATCTCCAATTTGCTATAATGCATCAAATACAACATCATTGACTTATTCTGCTTCTTCAGATAATCCAAATTCATATTCTATTGATTGGGATGCTGCCGCAAATACAGCAGGGTTAAGCGATCAGGCAGCTACTCCAATGACACCAAATGCAGGAGGAGGCTCGATTTCAACTATTTCTATTCCAAGCAATGTTGCTTCAGGAACATATGCTGGCATCATGACGCTAACCAATGCTGCGGGATGTAGTATTACTAAAAATCTAAGCTTGACCATAAATGCTTTTCCTACAATAACTATTGCTGCTACTCCAGCAAATGCTATTACTTGTCTAGGCTCGAGTGTTACTCTTACCGCTTCGGCTGGTTTAAGTTCGTATGCTTGGAGTTCGGGTGCTTCTACGACCAATACTGCTGCCTTTTCGCCTACAGCAACAACGACATATACTGTAACAGGAACGGATGGAAATGGATGTATAAACTCGGCAAGTCAAATGGTGAATTACTATCCAGCTTCTTCATACGTAGGATTGTCCACCTCTAATGTGTCGCGAGCCGTGGAGCAATGTACCGAATCTAATGGTTGGACGTATTATGCACTTCCAAGTAATCCAAGTCAGTATTTATTTGGAATTTATAAAAATGGAAATACCTTTACCGCTACCGTAGATATTACCCTTGATAATATAAATAAGTTTCGAAAAAGTGCTTCTAGTAATGGCGCCAATCAAGAACATGCCAGTTATATTATGAGTCGCTATTGGAATGTAAATGCAACTGGAACAGTAGGTTCAGGTGTAAAGGTGCGATTTTTTATTGATTCTTCAGATATCACAGCGTTGCTAAATGCAAGAGACAACGATTATGATACATTAAAAAACACGACCAATCCAAGCACGTTTGCCGTAAAAAGTGGCTTTGAATGGTTCAAAACAGTGGGAACAGTTTATGCGCCAACAAATTGGCTTGGAAATACTCACAATGGAACAATAGTTAAATTAATGGAAGATACGGTTGGCACTTTAAATGGACAAACATACGTAGAGCTTTCTGGAATTACGAGTTTCTCCGGAGGTTCTGGAGGTGCTGCATTTGGTCCAACAAGTAATGGTTTATTTAATAATGGAGGTGTTGTAGGTTTACCCGTAACATGGAATCAAGTAGATGTCAATACCTTAGAAAATGGAAATGAGGTGGTTTGGAGCACATCGAGTGAGCAGAATACGAGCCATTTTGAAGTAGAATACAGCGAAGATGCCGTTCAGTTTTATAAGGTTTCTGAAAATATACCTGCTGCCGGAAACAGTTCAACGACCCAGTATTATAAGTTTTTACATGAATCGGAAATGAAACCATGGTTATATTACCGAGTGAAACAAGTTGATTTAGATGGCAAGGTAGATTATAGTAAAATTGTAATCGCTAAACGTGCCAGCAAGTTGCCTGATTTTAAAGTTCTGATCTATCCAATTCCATTAATAGAAGGAGATTTAAATTTAGATATTCATTCCATAGCACAAACGGAACTTCAAATTCGAATAATTGATTTATTAGGCAAGGAAGTACATCGTGAAAAAGTACCATCTAAAGGCTACCGAACACAATATCAACTTCAGTTAAATCATTTACCAAAAGGCCAGTATCATATTCAAATTGATAATTCCATATTTAGTCATCAACAACGATTGGTTTTGATGAAGTAAGAAGTTAAAAATTATTTCCCAAACAAATAATACATTTCACTAGCGATTTGTAAGCTGCGTTCGAGGTATTTTTCGTTCATAATTGGTGTGTCGTCATATAGTTTAGGGTCTTCGTAATTTAATGCAAAACGAGAAGAGGCGCCAAACACAACAGGACAATTTTCATCGGCATCATTGCAGGTCATCATAGCCACAAAATCAGATTTTGGGTTATAAAAATGTGGATACGCTTTAGAAAATCCAATAATTGCAGGCGCTTTTTCGTCATACTTAATAGCATAAATAGAATTGGATGCGTCGTGTAGTTTTTCAATTTCAAAACCTTGTAATATTAATGTTTCGATGATTTTTGGAAACATAGCCGTGGCTTCGGTACCGCCCGAATAACAATAAATATGTTTTAAATCAAAATAATCAACCATGACTTGTGCCCAAATTTGAGACAAATGACTACGGCGCGAATTGTGCGTACAAATGAAATTTAAAGCCATTGCTTCGTTTTTTTCAATTTTTGATTGAATAAACTCACGAATTGGATTTAATAATTCTTTACGGTATTCAGGAATAGATTCTAAATCGATTTGAGATATAACTTCAGTTATTTTTGGGAACATATTTTTATTTTAAAAATTAGCAACATCCGCTGTCGGAGCAGCACGAATTTTTTGAAACTGGCATTTGTGTTTCAGGAATACCACAATGGTCTTTTGCCAAACAATTGGTTTCTTTTGCAATTAGCATAAACGTATCCGTTTCAAATTCTAATGAAAATAATCCAATCGTGGTATCTGTTTGATATTCCACTTCTATAGAAAGCGAAGCATCAAGATTCAGTGCCGCGCTATTTTCGATAATCCCTAAAAGTTTGTTTGGCATAAGTCGATGGTCAAAATCATTGGCATGCCATAATTGAAATGTAACAAATGATTCATTCCTTAATTCGTTTCCACAATCTAAAAAGGTTTTTGTTTTTTTACCAATTTCGGTAATATGAAAATGCGGCGCAACCCATTTGCCATTCGGTGTCATAAATTGAATTTGCTGGATTTCCGACAATTTTTCTTTAAAATCTTTTAAAGTCATAACGATTATTTTTTTGAATAATAAATCTTTTTAAAATACAAACTTAGTTTTACAAGCAAGATCAGCACGGGCACTTCAATAAGCGGCCCCACCACTCCAACAAAAGCTTGTGGCGAATGAATACCAAAAACCGCTATGGAAACCGCTATTGCCAGTTCAAAATTATTTCCTGTGGCCGTAAAAGAAATGGCAGCATTTTTATCATATGCAACGCCCATCGATTTATTAATAAAAAAACTGGAAATAAACATCAAAATAAAATAAAGCACCATCGGCGTGGCTACTAATAAAACTTCTTTGGGTAAGGAAAGAATTTGATCGCCCTTTAGGCTAAACATCAAAACTATTGTAAATAAAAGCGCATAAAGCGTTACAGGTGAAATTTTAGGAATAAAAGTAGTGTTATACCACGTGAGCCCTTTTGTTTTGATAAAATATTTTCTTGAAACATAACCTAATAGAAATGGAACCCCAAGATAAATCAATACACTTTGGCTCACTTCAAAAATAGATACTGATACATTAAAATGGCCAAGTCCAAAAATATTCGGAAGAATATTAATAAAAATCCAAACGTAAAGACTATAGCTAATTATCTGAAAAAAACTATTAAGAGCAATTAATAAAGCCGCATATTCCCGATTTCCGCCACCTAAATCATTCCAAACAATGACCATCGCGATACATCGTGCCAATCCAATCAGTATTAACCCAATCATATAATCCGGATAATCTTTAAGAAAGATAATAGCCAATCCAAACATTAATAAAGGCCCGATAATCCAATTTAAGAACAAGGATAACGTCATCGATTTTTTATCTTCAAATGCTTTTGGAATGAGCGAATAGTCAACTTTTGCCAAAGGTGGATACATCATTAAAATCAAACCAATTGCCAAAGGAATATTAGTGGCACCTACGCTTAAGTTTTGAAAAATGACTTTAACAATGGGAAAAAAGTAACCAATTATTAAGCCAATAAACATGGCTAAAAAAATCCAAAGCGTAAGAAAACGATCTAAAAATTTAAGTTTGGGCGTCATAAAAATAATTTGTTCGCAAATATACGAACGTTCGTATAAAAACGAATCATTATTTTTTACACGATTCTTTTAAAGCGATAGATTTAAAAAAAGTATTAAATATCGATTGTGCTTTTTCCCATTCTTCGAGGTTAATACAATATTTGACATTATTGCCACTTATCGTGCCCGAAATGAGATTGGCGTCTTTGAGTTCATTGAGATGTTGCGATAAGGTTGATTTGGCAATAGGCAAAGTATCCGCCATGTCACCATGAAAACAAGAAGTTTGTTCGGCTAAAAACTTTAAAATTTGTATTCGAATAGGGTTTGACATCGCTTTAGCCAAAAGTGAGATATCTTGAATATTGGTATTATTTTCCGTCATTTATATAAAATTCTGAGCGACAAAGATACGTGTAATTAATGATTTATTAATATTTTTGTAAATATAAAAAAGCTGTATTATTATGAAAAACAAATTTTTCTTATTTATTTGTGTATTAAATTCTTGTTGTATGGGCGGATATAAGATCCCGATAGCTCAAATTGAAATCTCAAGAAATAGTATAAATGAAGAAATTTATAAAAACTTATATCCGCAAGCTAAGTATGATTATTTTTTAGAATATCAAAAAACAAACTTTTATATTAAAATAGCAGTAAATTCAAATCGATACGAAAATGATGTTATTTATATTAAACATTATAACGGAACGATTTATGATAGTTTTATTATTCTTGATCGTATCGTGAAGAATTTTAAGAAATGTGAGGATCGGCTACTATTAAAAATAAAGTATAAAAATGATACTTTAGACTATTCGGATTACCATCGAATAAGTTTTAATTAATAATTTTCAGAAAATAAAAATATAAATTTCAGGAAATGCCTATATTTGTAAAGTTTTAATATTTTACATCATGGATAAAGAGCGTTTTTGGAACTATTTTAGATTTTTTTTAAAAGCCATAGGAATTGGAATCGTTTTTATTCTGATTCTAGTATTTATGATTTCTCAAGAATGGTTGGGCGCGTTGCCATCTATTGATGATATTAAAAATCCACAAAAATCCATTTCTTCAATTGTATTTACCGAAGATTTACAAGAAATGGGAAAATATTATATTGAAAACCGAACGGAGTTAAATTATTCAAACATACCTCAGCATACCGTAAATGCGCTAATTGCAACAGAAGATTTTAGATTTAGAGAACATCCTGGCGTGGATTTATTAGGAATTTCTACAGCTTTTTTCAGAACCTTCTTTTTGGCTAAAAAATCGGGAGCGAGCACCATTACCCAGCAATTAGCAAAAAACTTATTTCACGATTCGGAGCGAAAAAATATTTTTGTTCGTTCGATACAAAAAGTAAAAGAATGGTATATTGCAATTCAGTTAGAACGGAATTTTTCAAAAGACGAAATCATTGCATTATATTTTAATACCGTTTCATTTTTACATAATAGTTATGGATTAAAAGAAGCCGCAAAAACCTATTTTAATAAAGACGTTGCTCGTCTTAAAATCGAAGAGTCTGCTGTTTTGGTTGGTATGCTTAAAGGGCCTGGAATTTATAATCCAAAATCGAATCCTGAAAATGCGAAACAAAGAAGAAATGTTGTTTTGCATCAAATGAGCAAATATGGATATATTACCGAAAATGAAGCGGATTCATTAAGTAATTTGCCGTTAATAATTGATTATAAACTTACTTCGCACAATACAGGTCTTGCTCCTTATTTGAGGGAAGAAATTCGTAAAGATTTAGAAAATATTTTAGAAGACTTGTCCAAACCTGATGGAGGCAGTTATGATATTTATAGAGATGGACTTCGAATTTATACAACCATCAATTCTAAAATGCAAGAACATGCCGAAAAAGCGGTGGAAGAACATATGGTTTTCTTACAGAAAGCATTTTTAAAAGAATGGGGAAATCGGGATCCGTATAAATATGGGGACAAAAAAAATCCAGACTTAGTTATTAATATCTTAAAAGAAATGCCCGATTATAAAGCATTGGAAAATAGTGGAAATTCGCAAGAAGAAATTTTAAAAATTCTAGAAAAAACGAAAAAACCAATGCGAATATATACGCATTATGGCGATCGAGACACTCAAATGAGCATCGTAGATTCGATTAAACATTATAAAAAAATATTGCATGCCGGTTTATGTGCTATTGATCCATCTAGTGGCCAAATTAAAGCTTGGGTTGGAGGTATTCAGTTTAATCATTTTAAACTAGACCACGTAAAAGAAAGCACGAAACGACAAGTAGGTTCTACAATAAAACCATTTTTATATGCATTAGCTTTAGAGCAAGGCGAAACACCATGTTCCGAAGTCGAGTATAACGCACCAAATATCCCTGGTTTTGAAAGTTGGGATCCTCGAGGGTCTAAAAATTTTATAGACGGAGAAATGGTTTCACTTAAAGATGGCCTTCAAGTTTCGGATAATCGTGTGGCGGCACAAATTATTAAAAAATATGGACCAAATGCCTTAATCGATTTTGCAAAATTACTGGGCATTAAATCGGATTTTGAGGCCGTTCCATCCATTTCACTTGGAACAACGGATGTTTCAGTTTATGAAATGATTGGCGCATACAGTCCATTTATGAATAAAGGCATTTATACAAAACCTTATTATATTGATCGAATAGAAGATAAAGACGGCAATGTAATTTATCAAAATCAAAGAGTTTCTAAAGAAGTAATGAGCCAAAGAACGGCCATTTTAATGAATTTAATGCTGCAAAACGTAACAACCGGAAAAGGAACTGCTTCGCGTTTAAGAGGTTCATATGGACTAAAAATGGAGATTGCGGCAAAAACGGGAACAACCCAGAGTAATTCGGATGGATGGTTTATTGGAAGCACGCCTTCATTACTTTGTGCTGTGTGGGTTGGCGCTGACGATCCTTCGATTTCATTTGCTTCGACCGCCTTGGGACAAGGTGCAAGTAGTGCGCTTCCTATTTGGGCTAAATTTGTAAATAAATCCTACAATGAATCCAGTTTAAATTTACAGCGTAAGAAAACATTTGTTTCGGAATCCGACTCTACGTATAAATTTGAAATGGATTGTAATTTTACCGAACCTACAAAATCCGTTGAAGAAATTTTTGATGATGAGTAAATTTTAAGCTCGTTAAATCAAATTTTGAAACTATTATTAAAATATTTATAACTTTGTCAACTATTCAAAAAAAATAATTATGGAATTTAAAAAGTTAAATACCGTTTTAGGATGGATTGTATTTTTTATAGCATTAGCTACCTATACAATTACAATGGAAAAAACGGGAAGTCTTTGGGATTGTGGTGAGTTTTTAAGTTGTACGTATAAATTGCAAGTAGCGCACCCTCCAGGAGCGCCCTTTTTTATGTTAGTAGGTAAAATATTTTCGCTTTTATCATTTGGTGATATTAGCAAAGTAGCCATGAGTATTAACTTTTTAAGTGCCACTAGTACCGCATTTTGTAGTTTGCTTTTCTTTTGGAGTGCTACAATTATTTTAAAAATGGCATTTACAAAAGGCGAAGAACCAGAAGGTATTACGAAATTTTATATTTTAGGATCTTCATTTTTAGCGGCTTTAGCGGCTACGTTTCTTGATTCCATGTGGTTTAATGCTATCGAAGGCGAAGTTTACGCTTTTTCAGTATTTTTTATGTCATTCAACGTTTGGGCTATTTTAAAATGGAAAGAAGACAAGTCTTCAAAAAGAGATATGTGGTTGCTTTTGATTGCACTATTTACTGGAATGAGTATTGGAGTTCACTTGCTTTCTTTATTAGTTTTCCCATTGATAGGATTAATTATCTATTTTGATAAATTTAAATTTACATGGTTAGGCGCATTTATAAGCTTTGTCCTTTCTATTGTTTTTATTCAGTTTGTAATGAATTTTGTTTTGATTCAAACGCCAAATTTCTTAGGAAAACTAGATTTGATGTTTGTTAATTCATTCCATTTGCCTTTTTATTCAGGATCTATTTTCGGAATATTTTTAATTATATTCCTATTTGCTTTTTTAATTAAAAAATCGCATGACAATCCGAAGTTTTTAGGATGGAGAGAAGATCTATTTAAAATTTCTTTGAATACGGTTTTGCTTTTTATTGCATTTCTATATTTTGGTTTTACAAGTTATTTCATGGTGGTTATTCGTGCCAATACCAATCCTCCAATCAATATGAATGTGCCGAATAATTTTTTGACCTTAAAATCGTATATTGCTCGTGAACAGTATGGAGAAAGACCTTTATTTAGAGGGCCTCATTATCCAGATGTAGGTGATCCGTCTTTGATTACGAAAACTATAGATAAAGGAACAACCTATGAAAAAAATACAAAAACCGGCCGATATGAAGAAGTTGGAAAAATTAGAGCCTATGAGTATGACTCTAAAGTGAAAAAGTTCTTTCCACGATTGGGACATGAAGGGGATGATAAAAAATCATTCTACAGAACTTGGATCAACCCTGCTTTTAAAATAATTGATAGAGCAACGAATCAAGAAGTTCAAAAATTTCCTGCGGGTCAAGCTGAACAAGCCGAACAATATGCGCAGCAGTTAAATCAAAAAGGTCAGCCAGGTCAGTATGTAGTTAAAGACGATATTTCGTTTTCCGACAATATCTCATTTTTTGTCAATTTCCAAATTGGTTATATGTATTTCAGATACTTATTTTGGAATTTTGCGGGAAGAACCGATGATTTTCAAGGTACACCAAGTAATGATAAAGGAAGATGGATATCGGGCATTAATATAATTGACAATCTTGCAGGAACTTTTTGGGGAAATGCAAATTTAGATCAATCTGACAAACCCGAAATATTAACAGAAAATAAAGCATTGAATCGTTTTTATATGATTCCATTATTGCTTTGTTTATTGGGAGCATATTACAATTACAAAAGAAATAGAGAAACCTTTTTCTATATTTTAATGCTCTTTTTTGCTACAGGCGTTATGCAAATTCTATTTCATAATCAGCCACCAATAGAGCCAAGAGAACGGGATTATGTAACGGCGCCTTCTTTTTGGGCTTTTGCACTTTGGATTCCTTTTGGAACGTATTTTATTTTCGAATTATTTAAAAAAGCGTTAAAAAATAATGCGATGTATTTGGCATTATTAATAACTGCTATCGCTCCATTTTTAATGGGTTCTCAAGGTTGGGACGACCATAATCGAGGCAACAGAACATCTACTTTGGCATTTGCCAAAAATGTGTTGAACTCATGTCCAAAGGATGCTATTCTTTTTGCGTATGGCGATAACGATACGTATCCACTTTGGTATGCGCAAGAAATTGAAAACGTTAGGCCGGACGTTCGTGTAGTCAATACAAGTTTAATAGACGGCGCGCCTTATATTTCTCAATTATTATTACCAATGAACGATAATCCAAGCGTGGAATTGGGCTTTGATTTTGAATTGGTCAATGGAGATAAAAGACAATATTTAAGAGCTTCAGGATCTCCATTTTTAGATTCTACATTAAGTTTTAGTCAAATTGTAAGTATTGTTACGAGTGATGATCCTGCCGCTAAAGTAACTTATGGCGACGGAACTCAAGAAAATTATTTACCAACTACAAAAACATATTTTGAAGCCGATTTGTCCAAAGCAGTTAAAGCTGGATATATTACTCAAGAAATGGCGAATATATCCAGCAATCGAATTCCGGTTACTTTGCCACAAGGGCTTTCTAAAGGAGGACTTATTCAGTTGCAGTTAATAAATAGATATTTCCAAGATCGTCCAATTTGTTTTATCAATTCATACGGTCCTAAAGATTTAGGAATTGCTCCATATCTTCAATCTGTAGGAATGATTAATGTCTTTAATCCATTTTCAAAACCGTTGGTTAATGGATTGGATGCAATGGATGTGGAGAAAACATACGAATTGGTTCAAAAATTTGACTTTGGAGGTATTGAAAAAGATATTTTAATGGATGAAAATACATTTAAAAGTTATATCAATATCAAACAATCTGTAGCGGCGTTAGCTATAAATCTTGCGGTAATGGGCAAAATAGATTCTGCAAATAAAGTTATGGAAATGTTGTATCAAAAAATGCCAATAGAAAAAATGCGCATTGATCGATACGATGGATTAGTTCTTCAAGCGGCATCTATTGCAAAAAACACGAAGATGATAAAGATGATCAGTGAGGAAATGTATAAGAATTCTACGGCTGTTTTAGACTGGGTAACCAATTCAAAAAACATTAAAAAAGTAAATCCTTATACCGAAGAAGTAGGAAATAATTTATCGATGCTAAATACGGTGGTAGAAATTGCTTCTAAAGAAGGCATGAATGATTTAGCTACAAAAGCTAAAACGAAAATGACGAATTATGAAACGGTTTTAAACCAGGCATTACAACAAAGACAATTTCGTTAGAAATTATTTATAAATAAAGACTTTAAACCAAAATGCAATTGCATTTTGGTTTTTGTTTTAATAAAAAAGAGAAGATGGCAAATTTTATTGATTACGTAAAGATTTTTTGTAGAAGTGGAAAAGGTGGCGCTGGAAGTAGTCATTTTCGAAGGGAGAAGTTTATTCCAAATGGCGGACCTGATGGCGGCAACGGCGGTCGGGGCGCTCATATAATTGTAAGAACCAATCCTCAAATGTGGACCTTGTTGCATTTAAAATATAAAAAACATATTCATGCTCAAGACGGAACAAACGGTTCGGGAGCATTAAGTTCGGGAGCGAATGGCGAAGATATTGTATTAGAAGTGCCTTTAGGAACAGTTATAAAAGATGCGGAAACTAGAGAGGTTTTAATAGAACTTACGGAGCCAAATCAAGAATGTATTTTATTTAGAGGCGGACGCGGCGGACTTGGAAATCATAATTTTAAAACCGCTACAAATCAAGCGCCAGAATATGCTCAGCCTGGAGAGGGATGTTTGGAAGGTTGGGTTATTTTTGAGTTAAAAGTATTGGCGGACGTTGGTTTGGTTGGTTTTCCTAATGCAGGAAAATCGACATTGCTTTCGGTGGTTTCGGCAGCAAAACCAGAAATAGCGGATTATCCGTTTACCACATTAGTGCCACAATTAGGAATCGTAAATTACCGCGACGGCTTATCATTTTGTATGGCCGATATTCCAGGTATCATTGAAGGTGCTGCCGAAGGAAAAGGTCTAGGACATCGTTTTTTAAGACATATTGAACGAAATGCGGTTTTATTATTTATGATTAGTGCCGCATCCGAAAATATTGTAAAGGAATATGAAATTTTGATTCACGAACTCGAAAAATACAATCCGGAATTATTAGATAAAAAGCGCTTGATAGCGATTTCAAAATCTGATTTGATTGACGAAGAAATTGAAGCGTGGTATCAAAAAGAATTTAAAGACATTCCTATTATTTTTATTTCTTCCATAATGAATAAAAATATTGATGTGCTTAAAGATAAATTGTGGAAGTTACTTAATGAAGTTTAAAATTGGCGACGTAGTAAAACCCATCGATGAATCTTTAGAAGGAAAGGTCATCGGAATAGAAAAATCAAAAATTTTAGTTCTACTAAACGATGGTTTTGAAGAATATTATTTTGAACGGGATTTGGTTCATAAAACAAAAGATATTTATTCGGAAATAGAGACTAAAGAGCCTCATTTACAAATAATTATAGAAGAATATAAAATAGAATCTGTAGATTTGCACTTTGATGCGCTTCATTTTAAGCAATATAAAGTGCAACCCCATGAAGTTTTATCAAAACAACTTATTCTATTGCAAGAAGCTATTATTGAAGCTCAAAAAAATAAAGTTAATCAATTAGATATCATTCATGGAAAAGGCGAAGGGATTCTTAAAAATGAGGTGATTAAAATGCTTTCAAAGTACAAAAATATGGAACCTATAAAAAATAAAAATCAAGGCGTTTATTCCATTCGATTTCACTATTAAATTCAAATTATGTTAGATTTTGCATCCATATTAAAAGCTACAGTAACGCTATTTACCGTTATTGACATTGTTGGCGTTTTACCTTTATTAATTGATATTGGAAAAAGTAATGGTGTTATTCACGCCGAAAAAGCATCGATCACCTCATTAGTTATAATGTTATTGGCATTGTTTCTTGGTGAAAGTCTGCTTTCTTTTTTAGGTGTAACACAATCTTCATTTGCGGTAGCTGGAGGAATCATTTTATTTATACTTGCTATGGAAATGATTTTAGGTCGCAACATCATTAAAAAACAAGAAAACAAATCAAAGGCATCAACGATTGTTCCTGTTGCCTTTCCCTTAATTTCGGGAGCGGGCACTATAACGACAATTTTATCTTTAAAGCCACAAATTATGTATGCCGAAATGACGATAGCGATTATTATCAATATATTGATTGTTTATATCGTTTTAAGATATTTATATCTGATTCAAAATCGCATTTCTGAAAGTGCTCTCATGGTTATGCGTAAACTTTTTGGAGTTATTCTTTTGGCAATCTCAGTGGGAATGATTACGCTAAATTTAGGCAATATGATTGTTACGAATGTAAAATAATTAAGTTCAATCAATTTATTTTTTTGGAATCATTCGAATCTCAACGCGGTCATCTTTTGTAGAATTATATTTCTGTATTGTATTTCCCTTAGGATATTTCTCAATAGTAGCATTCGACAACTTTTTTGTCATAAGTAATTCGTGGATTTTGTCAATACGTTCTTTTGATTTCTTTAAGTCATTTTTCCGATAGGTAAAGCCATATAGTTCTATTTTTTCAAAAACATTTTCTTCTAAAACTTTTTGAATTTCTTTAATTCGTGGTCGGTTATGTATACTAAACTCTTCTTTGGCATCAAAAAAAATATTAAAAACACAAACTCCCTTCGTTGAGGATTTGGCTTCTTTATTAGAGCCCTCAATATCTGGTTTTACATTCAAACGTTCTTTATTTTCAATATTTACAGTTTGACTCGGGTTTTTATTAAAATTATTTTTGGTTGTTTTGCAACCAAAAATGAAAACAAATAAAATTAAAAAAAGTGATGTGCGATTCATAGGATTAAAAAAAGTAGCAAATATAAAGAAGTCGTTATGAATTAATCGGATAAACAATATTAAATTTTGTTTAAATTTGTCCTAAATATTTATAATTATGGGACGATTTAAAACGGTCATTTTTTATTACTGGGCATTTGCAGTAATTTGCATTTTTTTAGTTGCTTTTTATCAGTTAGTTCGAACTGGATTTTCACCAAAATTTTTATTAACCATTATTTGCGGACTTGCTGGGATATATTTTTTAAAATTATTTAAGCAAGAACAATCAAAAAATGAAAATCTAAATAGCTAAAATGCTTGCCGTTTTTATTAGATGAGGCTCTAGCTGTTCGCGCTTTTTAACGGCTTCTTCAAACGAAGTATAAACAATTTGATTCGCTTTGATACCTGCCATAACACTAGATTTACCTTCCAACAATCCTTCTACGGCCGCAACGCCCATTCTACTCGCAATCACTCGATCCGAACATGTTGGTGATCCGCCTCTTTGAATATGTCCTAAAATGGTTATTTTGGGTTCATAAAGCGGAAATGCTTTTTTAGTCGCCTCTGCCAATTCATATATTGTGGTGTCTTTTTCTCCTTCGGCCACAACGACAATATTTGAAATTTTACCATTTTCAGCGCCTTTTCTTAGATTTTCAAAAAATAAATCCATATTGTATTTCGTTTCAGGAATTAAAATTTCAATAGCCCCCGAAGCAATGCCACTATTGAGTGCGATATAACCCGCATCTCTACCCATAACTTCTACAAAAAAAAGTCTTTCGTGCGACGTTGCGGTATCTCGTAATTTATCAATAGCTTCCATTGCTGTATTGAGTGCTGTGTCATATCCAATAGTGCTATCTGATCCATAAATATCATTATCTATAGTACCTGGGGCTCCAATAATTGGTATTCCAAACTCTTTTTCAAAATACATAGCACCTGTAAATGTACCATCACCACCGATTACGACTAAAGCGTCAATATGATTTAACTTAAGATTTTTGAATGCTTTTTGACGCCCTTCAAGAGAAATAAATTCTTTAGAACGAGCTGATTTTAAAATAGTGCCGCCTAGATGAATAATCTGTTTAACATCACTTGGCTTAAGTTCAAAAATGTCATTTTCGATGAGCCCCTGATAGCCTCTTCGTATTCCAAAACATTCGATATTATAGTGCTTACAAGTTTTAAATACGGAACGAATCGCCGCATTCATTCCAGGTGAATCGCCGCCACTTGTTAGAACGCCAACTCGAGTTATTTTTTTCATATTAATGTATTTTTACAAAAATAACGAATTCCTTTTAAAAACTCAAAAAAAGCAAGCTTTTTTATAAGTTTCTAATTAAAAAAATACTATCTTTGTTTTTTAAAAATAACATATTGAGCCAATATACGCCTTTTGAAGAAAAGTTAAATTTTGGGAGCCATTTTTTTGGGCTTTTGTTATATATTTTTTGTTGCCCATATCTTATTTTTACAGCAATTCAAAATCCATCAAAAGTTAATATCGCAGGTTTGGTTATTTTTTCAGTGGGTTTGATTGCGGTATATGCTACTTCAAGTATGTATCATTTTATTGAAAACAAAGAACTAAAAACAAAATTTAGAACGTTAGACCACATGGCTATTTTTTTATTGATTGGAGGCACTTATACACCATTAGTTAATAAATATATTTCAGAGCCTCTCGGAACGATATTTTTAACCATTCTTTGGACTATTTTGATAGGTGGAATTGTCATGAAATATTTTTTTATGGGAAGATTCCGTCTTTTCTCGGTCTTTTTATATGTTTTTTTAGGTTCGATGGTTTTATTCATTATTAAGCCAATAATCAAAGACATGCCTCATAATATTTTTATATACGTATTACTTGGTGGAATAACGTATCTTATTGGCGTTCCTTTTTATATGCGTAAAAATTTGAAATATACCCATTTCTTGTGGCATATATTTGTTTTAGTTGCAAGCTTCTTCCATTATATAGCAATATATAAAACAGTAACAATACCATTATAATTTAAAAATAAATAGATATGCAACACACAGGAATGTTTAAAGAAAATGCTTTTGCTGGAAAAACGGCAATTATTACTGGAGGAGGGACAGGGCTTGGTAAAGCAATGGCGAAGTATCTTATGGAATTGGGTGCTAAAGTCGTTATTACGAGTAGAAAAATGGATGTTTTAGAAAAAACGTCTAAAGAATTAGAGGCAGAAACGGGAGGCGTTTGTTTTCCTATTGCTTGTGATGTTCGCGAACATCTTCAGATAACTCAAATGGTGGATACTGCCATTCAAAAATTTGGTCAAATTGATATTTTGATCAATAATGCAGCAGGAAATTTTATTAGTCCTACCGAACGATTAAGCGCTCGAGCGTTTGGAGTTATTATTGATATTGTTTTAAAAGGTACGGTAAATTGTACTATGGAATTGGCCAAACATTGGATAAATAATAAACAAACAAAAGCAAAGGTGCTTAATATCGTAACAACGTATGCCGAAACAGGAAGTGCATTTGTGGTTCCTTCGGCAACGGCTAAAGCAGGCGTTTTAGCTATGACAAGAAGTTTGGCTGTAGAATGGGCTAAATATAATATTTGGTTTAATGCTATAGCTCCCGGTCCATTTCCAACAAAGGGTGCTTGGGATCGTTTATTACCAGGAGAAATGGCTAAAAAATTTGACTTAGGTGCTCGCAATCCATTAAAGCGCGTTGGTGATCATCAAGAATTAGCCAATTTGGCCGCATATTTAGTTTCTGATTTTTCAGACTATGTTAATGGAGAATGTGTTACAATCGATGGCGGTGAATGGCTTCAAGGTGCGGGTCAATTTAATTTATTAAATCAAATTGATAGCAGTCAATGGGACATGATAGAACAAATAGTAAAAAACGTTAAAGGCAGTTAGATTTAATAGAAAAAAATATATATGTTACAAGAAATTCCGTTAAGTCAATTATATAAATCGAATACGTCAAATTTAAAACAAGAGAAAACAACATTTGTTGAAGGGATTAAAGCATACAATAAAATTGAAGAATCCGATTTAAATACTTCAAAACACATGGGTTTTGGTTCTGGAATTCCTCCTTTTTTAAGAGGGCCTTATGCCAGTATGTATATAAGCAAACCATGGACCATTCGTCAATATGCGGGTTTTAGTACGGCAGAAAAATCCAATGCGTTTTATCGAAAAAATCTAGCTGCAGGTCAAAAAGGACTTTCCGTAGCGTTTGATTTAGCGACTCATCGAGGTTATGACAGCGACCATCCTCGTGTTGTTGGTGATGTGGGTATGGCAGGTGTAGCAATTGATTCGGTTGAAGATATGAAAATATTGTTTGATCAAATTCCTTTAGATCAGATGAGTGTATCGATGACGATGAATGGTGCGGTTATACCAATAATGGCATTTTATATTGTGGCTGCCGAAGAGCAGGGAGTGTCCGTAGAAAAATTGTCAGGAACTATTCAAAATGATATTTTGAAAGAATTTATGGTTCGAAATACCTACATTTATCCACCTAAACCAAGTATGCGAATTATTGCGGATGTTTTTAAATACACCGCCGAAAAAATGCCAAAATTTAATTCGATAAGTATTTCGGGCTATCATATACAAGAGGCTGGAGGAAGTGCGGATATTGAATTGGCTTATACGCTTTCGGATGGATTAGAATATTTAAGAAAAGGAATTGACGCGGGTTTATCAATTGATGCTTTTGCGCCAAGACTTTCTTTCTTTTGGGGAGTAGGAATGAATTTCTTTATGGAAATTGCCAAAATGCGAGCGGGTCGTGTTTTATGGGCCGAAATTGTTAATCAATTTAACCCACAAAATCCAAAATCATTAGCATTGAGAGCGCACTGTCAAACGAGTGGGTGGAGTCTTACCGAACAAGATCCATACAATAATATTTCAAGAACGACGACCGAAGCTTTAGCGGCCGCATTTGGGGGAACGCAGAGTTTGCATACCAATGCTTTAGATGAGGCGATCGCTTTACCTACTGATTATTCTGCAGCTATTGCGCGATATACTCAAATTTATTTACAAAAAAATACGGGTATTACCAAAGCTATCGATCCATGGGCTGGAAGTCATTATGTAGAATATCTTACGCACGAATTAATTGAAAAGGCTCGGATTTTAATGCAAGAAGTTGAGCAATATGGTGGTATGACCGCTGCAATTGAAAAAGGAATTCCTAAAATGCGTATTGAAGAAAGTGCGGCCAAAAAACAAGCTAAAATTGATGCAGGAGTGGACACAATTGTTGGGGTAAATAAATATAAAACCGATCAAGTAACCGAGATTGAGGTGCTTTCTATTGATAATTATGAAGTTTTAAATGCTCAAAAATCCCGTTTGACACAAATTAAATCAACACGAAATCAAGAAAAAGTTGAGGCGCTTTTAAGTCAATTGGAGAAAGCGGCTTCGGATGATTCGATGAATATTTTAGAAATTGCGGTTGAAGCGGCGCGACATCGAGCTACATTAGGCGAAATTTCAAAAGCGTTAGAAAATATTTTTGGAAGATATACAGCACAAAATAATTTAATCTCAGGCATTTTTAATAAAGAAATGAAAGACAATGCACTCTATCAAAAGGCTTTGGATTTAAGCAATCAATTTGCAAAAAAAAATGGAAGAAGGCCACGTATTATGGTTGCCAAAATGGGTCAGGATGGCCATGACCGAGGCGCAAAAGTTATTGCAACAGCGTTTGCAGATTTAGGATTTGATGTAGATATTAGCCCGCTATTTCAAACACCTGAAGAAGTAGCCAAACAAGCTATAGAAAATGATGTGCACTTTTTGGGTATTTCTTCTTTGGCAGGAGGTCACAAATCTTTGATTAAGCAGCTTATTGATATTTTGAAAAAAGAGGAAAGTGAAGAAATAATCATCATTGCTGGAGGTGTCATCCCTCAAAAAGACTATCAAGATTTATATCAAATTGGTGTAAAACATATTTTTGGCCCTGGAAGCATCATTGCGCAAAGTGCTATTGATATTTTAGAGGCGTATGAAAATCAGTAATTTTATTGATATATTACTTTATAGCCGCCATACCACCGTCTACTTGAATATTTTGTCCTGTAATCCATTGACTTTTTTCGGAAAGTAAAAAACAAATTGCGTTTGCAATATCTTCGGTACTTCCTACTTTTTGTAGTGGATTTCTTTTTTGGGCTTGCTCAATTTTTTCGGGAGTATTGAGCAATTTGCTCGCTAACTTAGTATTTGTAAGCGAAGGAGAAACGATGTTTACACGAACTTTTGGTGCTAATTCGGCAGATAAAGCTTTTGCAAAACCTTCGAGGCCTGCTTTGGCTAAGCTAATCGAACAGTGGAACGGTAAGCCAATATGTGTGGCAACCGAACTAATTAAAACAATAGACGGCGTCAATGATTTTTTAAGATTAGGAAGGTATTTTTGTATACTCATCACAGCGCCCAAAGTATTGATTTCTAAGTCATTAATATAATCCTCTTTTTTTAACTGAGAAAATGATTTTAATACAATAGAACCAGGAAAATAAACCAACCCATCAATAGTTTCTTCAATATCTGGTAGATGTTCGGTGTCGTATTTTTCTATGGTATAAAAATTATCAAATTCATGTTCGCTGGCATTTCTAGAAATACCAATAACTTTGTGATTTTCAGACTTTAAGGCTAATAAAGCCGAATTAGCAATATCGCTGGAAGCACCTATAAATAAAAATGTTTTAGACATATCGTAGTTTTTTACAAATTTAAAAAACATTGAGCTATTGATTTAGTTTTTTTATTTTTGATAAATTATAATACGTATAAAAAAATGCTAAATTCTCATGATGATTTTTTACCTGTAAAGCCGATTCAAAGTCATGAAAAAGAACTGTTTACATTGTTATATGAAGGATTATCCTTTCAGATTGATAGTCGTTTAGATGTTTTTATAGAGCAATATTTAATTAATATTTTGGCATTTTCTTTACAAAAAAATGAATCTATATTAATAACGTTCAACAATAAATCGGATGAACGTTTATTGAGTGCAATTTTGAAAGCAAATTATCTTAAACCTTTAGTTTTAAATCAATTTTCGGATAAAAATGATATAATTCATCAAATAGAGGGCTCAATTAAAGCAATAAATATTGTTGAACAGAATGTAAGATATTTAAAAAAACATGCGTTGTATTTTAAAAATAAAGAACAACATCTAAAAAGTTTAATAAAAAAACATAATCAAATATTAAATCTAAAAATTAAAAACGCGCCATTTTTAGTTTATGAACTTTTGGAAAAACTATATGCACTTCCGTATTTTAATGACGCAAAAATACCATTGCATAAAGTGCCTTCTTATCAAGATTGGAAAAATTATAAAAGACAATATCAAGAATTTCTCGATTTTAAGCAACAAGCAAATCCTATTATTTTTGACATAAAGCCCTTTGCATTTCAACATTTTAATTACGTAACGTTAGTAAGCCAGCTCAAAAAAATAGAACAATTGGCAAATAAAATGGAGATTGAATTTAGAAAATTTGATGCCTTCGACATGCCATTATCTTCGATTATTGAAGCGGAATTACAACAAGAAATGCAGAAATTATTTAAAACCCGTCGATTAAAAAGTTTGTTGGTAAAAGATTCAAAAAACAGGTTTGCTTATGAAAAAAAATGTCTAAAAATTATAAATATAAATGAAAAGTATAATGATAAAGCAAAACAAGTTGGATTAAAAAATGTTTTTTTAAATTCGGATTCGCTCCAAAAACTAAGTATCGAATTGGAAAATGACCTTCAAAATTCGGTTCCAAAACAAATCTTATTAGAAAAACATCAAGAACATTTTAATCTTAAACCAAAAGTTAATTTTAAGGTACTTCAAAGAAAAATTTTAAGTTTAAATTTGTTTAAGAAAAAATGCGAAAAATTAGAAAAGCAGTTCGAAATATATTATTCATACTCTTTTTCATTTATAAACCCGATTTTAAGCAAATATGATAAACTAAATCATACTTCATTTTCTTTAAATAAAACAGCAAAAAATCAATTAAGCAGCTTTAAGATTTTAATGTATCCAGTATTGGATTCTTATGAAAACTTCTCGATACTTCAAATCAAAAATTGGATTCAATCTATTGATAGTAAGCAGCTAAAACAAGCATTTGAATTGTTTAAACAAATAAAAAAGGCTCCAGAATCAATACAATATTTCGTTTTTGAGAATAATGTAAAAACGGAAGAAATTGAATATTCAATGTATAGGAAAATCTTGGATCAATTTTGGAATGAAAATAAGACATTATTTCTTCATTTTGACCCAACATTTCCATACTATTTTATGGAAATGGATACATTGTCAAAACAAAAAATGGAAGCTAATTGGCTTTTTATTATCGAAAATAAGTTTGAAAAATTAAAAAAACATTACAATAAAAATCGAATAGAGGCATTATTTACAGAGGCTAATAATTTAAAAAATGAAAATGGTTTAAAGTTATTGACACATCAAAAAAATGCGTTGAAACCCATAGTAATTTGTAATATAAATGAAAATCAAATTTCGGAATCCTCTAAAAATCAGTTTGATTGGGTAATTGATTTAGATTTAAAAACTATTTTATCAAAAAAAATGAATTTTCAAAATCCTAGCAAACAATTCGAAGTTGAAAGAAAAGGCATTGATTTTTATGAAATTAAAGAAGATTTGAATTCGACAGCATCATCTATAAAAAGGGACCTTGAAGCAGAAAATATTTTATTGGAAGTCATTTATATCGATTCCATACTATTTTATCAAACCTCAAATACAAAAAAATGGTTTACGATATTAATTCCAAGCGAAAAACAATTTTCGATTATCCAAAATTGTATCCAAAATGATGTTGAAGTTTTTGTGATTTCTCCGATTTATTGGTATTACAATAAAGAAGCATACAGACAAATTGTATTAGATTGGATAAATAAATAATCTACTTCCAATTATCTTTTAGACCAACCGTTAAATTGAAAATAGGCGTATCTATGGAACTATTTTTATCCAATACAAAATATCCTTTACGTAAAAATTGAAAATAATCTCCAATTTTTGCATGAGCAAGTTCAGGTTCGATATATGCGTTTTGAATAACCGTCAACGAATTTGGATTGATAAAATCTTTAAAATCCCCTTCTTCTTGGCTTGGATCTTCTACTCGAAACAAACGGTCGTAAAGATTGATTTGTGCCGTTTTCGCATGCGCCGCCGACACCCAATGAATCACTCCTTTGGCTTTAAGTCCGCTGGTATCCGAGCCGCTTTTGCTATCTGGAAAATATTTGGCAATGACTTCAATTACATTTCCATCATTATCCTTTTTAAAATCAGTACATTCAATAATATAAGCACTTTTAAGTCGCACCATAGCTCCTAATGCCAAACGAAACCATTTTTTTTCAGGAAATTCCGCAAAGTCTTCCCGCTCAATCCAAAGTGTTTTTGAAAAAGGAATATTTCTTGTTCCTTCCTCAGGATTTTCAGGGTTATTTTCAGTGGTTAAAAATTCTTCCTGCCCTTCTGGATAGTTTTCAATGGTTAATTTTATTGGCTCTAAAACGGCCATAACTCTTTTAGAAATTTTGTTCAAATCTTCGCGAACACAAAATTCCAAAAGACCAACATCAACCATATTTTCGCGCTTACCAATACCAATTCGTTTACAAAACTCGCGGATGCTCCAAGGGGTATAGCCTCTTCGGCGCATTCCACTAATGGTAGGCATTCGAGGATCGTCCCAACCTTCAACAAATTTTTCGTTTACTAATTGAAGTAATTTACGTTTGCTGGTTACCGTGTAATTTATATTTCTACGTGCAAATTCGTATTGTTTCGAAGGATAAATTTCTAACTTTTCGATCAACCAATCATAAAGTTCGCGGTGGGGAATAAATTCCATAGTGCAAATCGAATGGGTAATATTTTCGATACTATCACTTTGCCCATGGGCAAAATCATACATTGGATATATGCACCATTTGTTTCCTGTTCGGTGATGGTGCGCATGCTTAATTCGGTAGATAATAGGATCGCGCATTAATAAATTGGGATGCGACATATCAATTTTAGCACGAAGCGTTTTCGTTCCATCTTCAAATTTGCCATTTTTCATTGCTTCAAAAAGGCTTAAATTCTCTTCAATCGAACGATTTCTGTACGGACTGTTTACACCTGGTGTGGTATGATTTCCTTTTTGGTTTGCAATTTCATCACTCGTTAAATCACAAACATATGCATAATTATTATGAATTAATTTAACGGCATAGTCATAAAGGGTATCAAAATAATCGCTCGCATAAAACTCGTTTTTCCATTCAAAACCAAGCCATTGTATATCTTTTTTAATACTCTCTACATATTCGGTTTCTTCGGTTGTCGGGTTGGTATCGTCAAATCTAAGATTGGTAGAACCCGGAAACGTTTTCGTAAGTCCAAAATTTAAGCAAATACTACTCGCATGACCTAAATGAAGATAACCATTTGGTTCTGGAGGAAAACGTGTGATGATGCTCTCGTATTTTTTACTTTCAAGATCATTAGATATTATTTCTTCTATAAAATTTAATGAAGATTCCTTCTCGCTCATAGTTTATTTTTTCTTTTTCTTAGTGTCTTTTTTCCCTTTTTCTTTCTTTGAACTTTTTTTATCTTTTTTAGAATTTGATTTTTTTCCCTTTTTTCCTCGTTCTTTTTTGTTTTTAGACTTTTTAGATTTTTTCTCTTTTTTATTTTTCTCTCTTTTTCCTTTTTTCCCTTTCTTTCCCTTTTTTCCTCGCTCTTTTTTGCTTTCTTTAATTCTTGTATTTCTCGATTCTCTATAAACAGGAGGTGTTGTAATTGAATTTTCAGAACGTGCAAATTGTGAAAAGAAAGTAAGTACATCGCCGGAAATATTTTTTAAAACCAACTCATTACGTTCTGCATAAAAAAACGTGTTTTGACGCTGAGCTAATGCTTCAAAGTATTCATTTTCATTTACTTTCAAATTATTACATGCCATTTTCGTTGATTTTATAAAATCAAACTCAATGGCGCGGTCAAATAAAGTAAATTTAGTGTGATATGCATTGCAACCTCCGTTTCCACGAATATTACCGCCGCTAAACTGCATCGTAGGTGCCACATTGATATCATTACTAAAGTCGTAATAATTTCCATTTATTGTAGCCGATTTTAATCTCCAAAATTTATTGGATAAATCTTCGATATTTTGCGCATTGTTGGTATTGGCAAATAATAAAAATAGGGCTAATATTCTTAAAGTCATAAAAGGGTGTTTATTAAATTAAATCAATTTCTTTAGCAAGCTTGTAATCTTTTTCGGTTACAATGTTTCCTGCATCATGTGTCGTTAATGCAATTTCTACTCGATGATATACATTAGACCAGTTTGGATGATGTTGATGCTTTTCAGCCAAAAATGCGACTCGAGTCATAAACGCAAAAGCTTCTGTAAAATCCTTAAACTCAAAAGTTTTTTTGAGCATATTATCTTGTTCTATCCACATGATCATTTGATTGAACCACAAATATAGAAAATAATGATTAAAAATTTTGAAAAAGTTACCCTATTAGAAGATTATACGTTAGTTATAAGCTTGTGTAGTTTTTCAAAAAAATCGACATTGAGCAATTGAATTTTTTGTTTTCCACTATTTTTTGTCTCTATAGCTTCTATTGATTTAAAGTCTTTGAGATAAAATGAAATTGTTGGACTGTCCATTTCCAGAATTTTTGCCATTTCATTAATTTTTGCTGCTTTACTTTTATATAAAAAATCTAAAATGTAGATTCTTTTTTTATTCGTTAAGGATTTAAATAATAAATAGCTTTTTTTGAGAAGGGGTTTTATTTTCATTAAAGATTCATATCTATTTTCAGACAGATTTTCTAAAGTAACATTAAATATGTTGTGAGATAATTGAATAAATTGATCAATTTCTTCATAATTGATATAGTAAAAAACGTTTCTTCCTGATTTTTTTTGTTTAACAAAACCTGATTTTCGTAAAACGGCTAAGTTTTGACTTACTATAGGTTGGCTTCCGTTTAACTTTAAGGTAATTTCGTTAACGGTTATCCCTGGATAATTTTCTAAAATATGCAAGTAATAAATAGCATTTAGATTGCTTAAAGTACGATATTTTAAATACATTTTTCGGTACGCATTTAAAATGTTGGGAAAAAACATATGTACTTATGATTTAATATAATTGTTAACTAAATATAATGGTTCAAATGCTGCAATATCTTCAAAAATTTGATTATTATATTTTTCAAAAGCATCTTGAACTAAAAAAGAGGAGCAAAAATATGTTTGATCTTCTTCATTTGTATTTTTTATTATTATGGCGTTTGATATTTTGTTTTTGATATTAATGATTTCTTCTTCATTAGCAAAACTACTTGGATGTAAGTAGTTTTTTTCAGCATCAAAGTAGGAATAATAAAAATTGTTTCTTCTTGCGTCGATTAAAGTAAAATAAGAATGGAGTGGATTTTGTTCGGAAAGTGTTTTACTTATAGCTTCTAATCCTTTTACTGAAATCAAAGGAATATCTAATCCAAAACAAAGGCCTTTTGCTACACTTGAGCCTACTCGAAGCCCTGTAAAAGAACCTGGCCCACAATGCACCGCAACAGCATTTAATGCGCTTAACTCCAAATTGTTTTTTTCCAAAAGGCTAATAATGGAAGTCGTAATATATTTGGCATGATTAAGCGATTCTAATGACCGATATGTATCTATTTCTTTGCCATTACAGCCTAAAGAAACGGATAAAAAAGACGTAGAGGTGTCAATAACTAAAATCCAAGGATCCATTTTTAGATGGAAGCATTTAATAGTTCTACAATGTCTAAAACCTTAACCTCATCTTGTTTTTCATTGGCTTTTAATCCATCTTGAAGCATCGTTATACAAAAAGGGCAGTTTGCAACAACAATTTCGGCTTGAGTATCTAAAACATCTTTGGTTCGTTCTTCATTAACTCGTATGCCACCATGTTCTTCTTCTTTAAACATCTGTGCGCCTCCGGCACCACAACATAATCCATTCTTTTTAGATCGTTTCATTTCATACAAATCGGTATCTAAGGCTTCAAGAATTTGTCTTGGCGCCTCATAGATATTATTTCCTCTTCCTAAATAACAGCTGTCGTGATACGTGATTCGTTTTCCTTTATACTCATTGGTGTCGGTAATTTTTATATTGCCTTTATCTATTAAATCTTGAAGAAATTCGGTATGATGCCATACATCATATTTTCCGCCCAACTCTGGATATTCATTTTTAAGCGTATTAAAACAATGCGGACAAGTAGTTACAATTTTTTTAACCTCGTATCCATTCAAAACTTGAATATTTTGATACGCCATCATTTGAAATAAAAATTCATTACCGGCTCTTCGAGCAGGATCGCCCGTACAGCTTTCTTCGCTACCTAAAATAGCAAAACGAACCCCAATTTTTGTTAATATTTCAGCAAATTGGCTTGTTATTCTTTTGGCTCTATCATCAAAACTTCCAGCACATCCTACCCAAAATAATACATCCGGATTTTCTCCTTGTGCCAAATAGTCTGCCATCGTTTTTACTTGTATCATATAGCTATTTTTAATTTTTCTATAAATTATTTATTTGCCCAATTTCCTCGTTCGGTTGGTGAAAATTTCCAAGGAGCGCCATTTGTTTCGATATTTCCAAACATCATATTCCACTCTTGAGGCGAATTGCTTTCTTCCATAATCAAATTTCTTCGAAGTTGAACTATGATATCTAAAGGAGAAATATTAACAGGGCACTCTTCTACACAGGCATTGCAAGTAGTACAAGCTCTTAATTCTTCAACAGAAATATAATCATGAATCAAAGATTTATTATCAGGAACAAAGCTTCCATTTTCTTGAATATTAATTCCAACTTCTTCCAAGCGATCTCTTGTGTCCATCATTATTTTTCTTGGAGAGAGTAATTTTCCCGTTTGATTGGCAGGACAACTGCTGGTACATCGTCCACATTCGGTACAGCTATACGCATCCAAAAGATTTTTCCAAGTTAAATCTTGTACATCTTTAGCACCAAATTTCATTTCAGAACCATCTGAGTTGCTTGCAAACGATGGATCCATCATGCTTTGAATCTCATTGAAAATTTGTGGCATATAGTTAATTTTTCCTTTTGCGTCATCATTGCTAAAAAAAGCATTAGGAAAAGCTAAAATGATATGTAAATGTTTGGAATACGGCAAATAGGCAATAAATCCAAAAATTCCAATGACATGTCCCCACCAACCAATGCGTTCAAAGATTTCGATGGTATGAAAACTGATTCCATTCCAAAACGGAACCAAAAGCGAGCTTAACAAAAAATGATATTGACTATTGGCTGGGTCTTGAAGTGCCAAATCGGCGCTATTCATAATAAAGATGCAACTAATCAAATAGATTTCGGCAATAAGAATGATGTTCGCATCTTTAGCTGGCCAACCTGTTAATTCCTTCATGTTTAATCGAGGCAACTTTAAAAGGTTTCTTCTACTTAAAAATACCAATGTAGCTACAAATGCGCTTACTGATAAAATTTCAATAAAATTAATTAATCCAATGTAAATTGATGCGGCAAAGCTTCCTTCAGCCAAATGAAAAATGAAACGATGCGAATTAAAAATGCCATCAATTAATATCTCAATCAGTTCGATTTGAGTAAAAATAAATGCTAAATAAATAAACAAATGAAAAATCGCAGGAATAGGTCTTGAAAACATTTTTTTCTGCCCCAAAGCAATTAAAATCGTATTTTTAATTCGGTCTTTCAATTGATTTGAAGGCGACCAAGGCATTCCTAGTTGAATATTTTGATATATTTGACGGTATCTTTTAAAACTAAAAATTCCTAAAATTATTAATAAGGATATAAAAATAATCGAACTAATCATTGGCTTAAATTTTAAACAACGCAAATATAAGGAATTTTAAGAAAAATATTTATATTTAAAGCAATTTTAACGCCATAGTCCTTATTTTTTTAATAAATTTGCAGATTTATAACGCATATTTAAATTGCTAAAAAATGCTATATTTAAGAGCTTATGCCACCATTTGGGATTTTGTAAATGATATATTCGGTACAAATATAATTTCAATGCCACCAAATACCTATGGATTGCTAATGGCAATTGCGTTTATGGTTGGAATTTATTTTGCGAGGCAAGAGCTAAAAAGACGAACTGATTTAGGCATTTTTGAGAAAAATACAAAAGAAATCACTATTGGCAAAGCACCACAAATTTCGGATTTAATTGTACCTTTTTTATTTGGATTTTTTGTGTTGCTCAAGTTGTTTGGATATATCCAAGAGCCCGAAGTTTTCCGAATGGACCCACAATCTTATATTTTGTCTATACAAGGTAATAAACTTATGGCATTACTTGGAGGATTAGCAATGGCCATTTATGAATATTTTAAAATAAAAAAAGTACAAAAAACACCACCGGTAATTCAAAAGATTTCATATAACGCAGAAGATCGAATTTTTGATATTTTATTATTAGCTGTCGTTGGCGGTATATTAGGTTCTAAACTTATGGATGCTATTGATAATCCGGCTTCGATGCAAGAATTATTAACCAACCCGATTCAATCTTTGACTTCAGGATTAAGCGTTTTGGGTGGGTTATGGCTTGCTGCTTTATTGATAATTATTTATGGTAAGAAAAATAAAATAAATTTATGGGCATTAACGGACAGTTTAGCGCCTTCTTTTTTTATTGCTTATGCCGTTGGAAGACTTGGCTGTCAATTTTCGGGAGATGGATGCTGGGGAATTCCGAGCGCAGGTTTTTCAAAACCAGCTTTTGTCCCAGATTTTTTATGGGGAAATACCTATGCACATAATGTAAATAACGAAGGAATACCAATGATGGATTGTAGTGGGATGTTTTGTAGTGTGTTGCCTGAACCTCATTTCCCTACACCATTATATGAGTTTATTATGGTTACTATCTTGTTTCTAATTATTTGGAAAATTAGAAAAAGCTGGACAAAGTATTTAGGCGCAATTACCGGTTTATTTATGATTTTTAATGGATTAGAGCGATTTTTAATCGAATTTATAAGAGAAAACACAAAATATACTTATTTTGGCTTTAGTTTATCTCAAGCGCAATATATTTCATTTTTTATGATGCTAATTGGAGCAGGAATCGTAATTTGGAAGTTAAATAAAACAAAAATTAAATGATAAAAATTGCAGTAATCGGAACGGGCTATGTCGGTTTGGTTTCGGGAGTTTGTTTTGCGGAGACGGGTGTTAACGTTATTTGTGTTGATATTGATCAAAAGAAGGTGGATGCTTTAAAATCAGGTCAAGTTCCTATTTTTGAGCCTACATTAGAAATGTATTTGCATCGCAATCAAAAAGAGGGTCGAATTGATTTTACGACGGATTTAGAAAAAGCAGTGGATGAGGCTCAAATTATTTTCTTAGCTTTGCCTACGCCAGAAAGCGAAGACGGCTCTGCGGATTTAAGCTATGTTTTAAATATGGCTCAAAAGCTAAGTCAATGTCTTAAAAGTTATAAAATCGTAGTTAATAAAAGCACGGTTCCTGTAGGCACAGCGGCTATGGTTCAAAAGATTTTTGACGAGCAAGCTAAAGTAAAAATTGATGTGGTGTCCAATCCTGAATTTCTTAGAGAAGGTTATGCTGTTGAAGATTTTTTAAAGCCCGATCGAATTGTAATTGGTAGTTCAAGTCAAACCGCAATTGAATGGATGCAGAAATTATACGCCCCTTTTGTTCGTCAAGGAAACCCAATTTATATTATGGATGAAAAGTCTGCCGAGTTAACTAAATATGCAGCCAATTCATTTTTAGCGTTAAAAATTTCATTTATGAATGAAATGGCAAATTTAGCTGAAAAAGTGGGTGCGGATATTAATAGTATCCGAAAAGGAATTGGAAGCGACAACCGTATTGGAAATCGATTTTTGTTCCCAGGTATTGGATATGGAGGAAGCTGTTTTCCAAAAGATGTAAAAGCATTGCAAAGTATTTCAAATCAAAATAAATATCAATTCAAAATCTTAAACGCAGTAATTGATGTGAATCAAAATCAGAGGGAATTGTTTTTTGAAAAAATGAAACAAAAAATAAATTTAAAAGATAAAAAAATTGCGATTTGGGGCTTAAGTTTTAAACCAAACACCGATGACATTCGTGAAGCTCCCGCTTTATATTTGATTGATGAATTGTTAAACGAAGGGGCTAAAGTTTTTGTTTATGATCCAGAAGGGATGGAAAATGTAAAACGAAAAGTTGGCGATCGAATTAATTATGGGCAAAACATGTATGAAATTCTTCAAGATGCCGATGCACTAGTTATCGTTACAGAATGGAATGCGTTTAGACAGCCCGATTTTCAAAAAATAAAACATAGTTTGAAAACACCATTAATATTTGATGGTAGAAATTTATTTGAATTAAATGAAATGGAAAAAGAAGGATTTGAATACATAAGCATAGGAAGAAAGGAGGTTACTCGTGGCTAAACGTGTTTTAATTACCGGAGCAGCCGGTTTTTTAGGGTCTCATTTATGTGATTATTTTATCCAAAAAGATTATGAAGTTATCGCAATGGATAATTTAATTACGGGTCAAATGAAAAACATTGAGCATTTGATGCCGCTTCCAAATTTTGAATTTTACCATCACGATGTCAGTAAGTATGTTCATATTTCGGGGGAGTTAGATTATATTTTACATTTTGCATCACCAGCGAGTCCTATTGACTATTTAAAAATACCTATTCAAACGTTGAAAGTTGGAAGTTTAGGGACACATAATTTATTAGGATTGGCAAAAGCTAAAAATGCGAGAATATTGGTTGCTTCTACTTCCGAAGTATATGGAGACCCATTAGTGCATCCGCAAACGGAAGATTATTGGGGTAATGTAAACCCTATAGGCCCAAGAGGCGTTTATGACGAAGCCAAGCGATTTCAAGAAGCGATTACGATGGCATATCACCGATTTCATCAAGTAGAAACGCGAATTGTTCGAATTTTTAATACCTACGGACCAAGAATGCGTTTGAATGATGGAAGAGTTTTGCCCGCATTTATTGGGCAATCTTTACGAGGTGAACCAATGACCATTTTTGGTGATGGCTCTCAAACCCGAAGTTTTTGTTATGTTTCGGACTTAGTAGAAGGAATATATAGACTACTTATGAGTGATTATCCGTATCCTGTAAATATTGGAAATCCAGATGAGATTACGATTTCTCAGTTTGCAAATGAGATTAAAGCACTATTTGATGGGAAGCCAGAAATTGTATATAAACCCTTGCCACAAGATGACCCAATGCAAAGACAGCCCAACATTTCAAAAGCAAAAGAACTTTTAAATTGGGAGCCAAAAGTGGAAAGAAAAGAAGGCTTAAAAATAACGTTAGAATATTTTAAATCTCTAAGCAAAGAAGATTTGTATGAATTGGATCATAAAGATTTTGGATCATTTAATAAATTTTAAATTTTAAAAAGATGGAGTTTTGTTATACGCTACAAGAGCGAAAAAAAGAAGCAGTAGTTAAAATTGTTCAATCTGGCGACCTTTATGAAGTTCGATTAGATAAAGCTAATTTTCAATTAAACGATATTCATAAAATATTTTCGGCATCGACAAATTTGATGGCAACCTTTCGTCCAGTAAAAGGCATAGCGGATTCCGATCGTTTTGAAGCATTAAAAACGGCTATAAATGCAGGAGCACGTTTTGTTGATTTAGAATATGATTTGAATAAAAAATTATTTAATGAGTTAATGTTAATAGCCAGAACAAATGGTTGTTCGGTTATTGTTTCTTATCATGATTATGAAAAAACCGAGGGCATCCATGAATTGAGAGTCATTGCTCAAAAATGTAAGGATTTAGGAGCCGATTTAGTAAAAATTGCTACAAATATTAATCATATTGAGGATATAAAAAATTTATTAGCTTTATACGCTTATATTCATGATATACTTGTCATCGGAATGGGTGACAAAGGAAGTCTTACTCGATTAATGAGTATGTATTATCAAGCGCCGCTGGTATATACTTTTTTTAATCCAAAAAATAAAGTAGCGGATGGTCAACTATCGGATAAAGAACTTGTAAAACTTCATAAGTTTTTAACTTCTAAGGTTTAATATAGTATTTAAATAAAAATTATGAAAGAACCTATTGAGTGGCATATTTTAAATCAAGAAATAAATAATGAAGCAGAAAATTATAATCATTTAATGCACGTTGCAACCTATAAATATGCGTTAAAATTTATAGAAAACAAAAGAGTATTAGATTATGGTTGCGGTTCGGGATATGGTTCTTATTTTTTAAGTGAAAAAGCAAAAAGTGTTATTGGTGTAGATATAAATCCCGACGCCGTTTTGATGGCACAAAAAAATTATGTTTCTGAAAATTTATCTTTTTCGGAAATTAAATCTCTAAATGAAAAAGACTTTGATGTAATTACGTCATTCCAGGTAGTAGAGCACGTTCCAGATGCTATTTTGTATATAAAATTTCTTAAATCATTATTAGCACCAAATGGTGTACTTTTAATTACTACTCCAAATTGTAAAAATAGAATTTTTAAATATATTCAAAGTCCTTGGAATGAACATCATTTAAAAGAGTACTCGAGAAGTTCTTTTGAAAAATTACTTCAAAAAGGTTTTAACAATTATGAAATTCTATGCATAGGAAGTAATAATGAATTTGCATTAGAAGAAATAAAAAGAACAAAAAAACAGCGTTTAGTTTCAATATTTGCTACATTTTCTATTTATCCATATTTTCTAAGAGTTTTTTTATTAAGATTATTTACTTGGTTTTTTGAGTTTTTAAGAAGATTTAAAAAAAGTTCGATTAAAAATACAAGTCAAATAGAAAATACTATAAAATATTCGATAGATGATATTATAATTTCAAAGAATGTAAAATATGAAACGGATTTTTTGGCAATTTGTAAATTATAAACCATAATGTTTTTTAATTTAAATAAATCTTGTAAAGACACTAAAGCAAGAGCAGGAACCATACAGACAGAAAATGGAATTATAGAAACTCCAATTTTTATGCCAGTGGGCACTGCAGCTACAGTTAAAGGAGTTCATTTTCATGAACTTAAAGAAGATATTGGCGCTCAAATTATTTTAGGAAATACCTATCATTTATATCTAAGACCAGGTACGGAAGTTATTGAAAAGGCGGGTGGCTTGCTAAAATTTGGAGGATGGAATAAACCCATGCTTACCGACAGTGGAGGTTTTCAAGTTTATTCGCTCGCCCATAGGCGAAAGATTACAGAAGAAGGCGTTCGTTTTCAAAGTCATTTGGACGGTTCGTACCATTTTTTTACACCTGAAAATGTCATGGATATTCAACGGAAAATAGGCGCAGATATCATCATGGCTTTTGATGAATGTACGCCCTATCCTTGTGATTATTCGTATGCAAAAAAGTCGCTGGCGATGACCCATCGATGGCTCGATCGTTGTTTTACACAATTTAATAATACGGCTCCAAAATATGGTTATCCGCAATATTTATTCCCTATCGTTCAAGGTAGTGTATACAAAGATTTGAGAATAGAAAGTGCGCATTATATTTCTGAGAAAAATGCCGCCGGTAATGCAATTGGAGGATTGGCAGTTGGTGAACCTGCCGAAGAAATGTATGAAATGTTGGAAGTGGTCAATGGTATTTTACCTCTAGAAAAACCGCGATATTTAATGGGAGTTGGCACACCTGAAAATATTTTAGAAGCCATATCAAGAGGCGTAGATATGTTTGATTGCGTTATGCCAACTCGAAATGCCAGACACGGATTTCTTTTTACGAATCAGGGAGTTATCAATATTAAAAATAAAAAGTGGGAATTTGATTTTTCTCCAATCGATGATTTATCAAATAATCCATTGTTGCACAATACAACAAAGTCTTATTTAAGACATTTGATTCGCTCTAACGAACTATTGGGAATGCAAATTGCCAGTATCAATAATTTAAGTTTTTATTTACAATTAGTAAAAGAAGCTCGACAACAAATTTTGAACGATAACTTTGAAAATTGGAAAAAGGATAAACTAAAACAGATTACGGAAAGGTTGTAAGTTTTATAAATTTCCAATTACTTGAACGGCATAGTAATATGAAACACCGTTTTTATCTATTTTTACACAAGATAATCCTACTCTTGTCGCTTCTTTGATCATCATATTTTTATAATGTGGCTTTGATTTTTTCCATTGATTAAAAAATAAATGACCCAATGGCTGTTTTAAATCGTTGACATTTCCAGAGAAATAAGCAATGTTTTCGGCAATAACCGTATAATTAAAATTTAAATATTCAGCACGTTTTTTTAAGGTAGCAAGAGATGGGTTGTGTGGATTTTGATGTGCAAAAAAAGACTTTGTTGCCATTTCATAAGCATGTAAATAGGCCATCTTATCTAAAATGCTATCGGATTGAAGGGGGTTATAATTTTTGGATTTACGTAGTTGATTGTTCAAATTAATTACTTCATTAATATCAAAAGTTTCTTGACCAAATAAGTTAAATGTTAGAAACATTAAAATAACAATGGTTGATAATCTTATGTTTTTCATATGTTTTTTAAATATTTAGAATATGTTTTCTAGATATTAGTTTAATTCATGGCAAAAAAAAACATCAAGCATTGCTTGATGTTTTTGATATAATTGAAATTTAAATTACTCTCCACGAACTCTTTTACTTCTACTTCTTACAACTTTTGGAACTTCTTCTACTTCTTTGTTCATATCTTCTACTTCTTTAGACTTAGGGTATACAAAGATTCTTCCGCAGTTTTCACAAACAATAATTTTTTTACGTTGTTTTACTTCTAATTGACGCTGAAGTGGAACTTTAGCAAAACAACCGCCACAACTATCTCTATCGATGGTAACAACCGATAAACCATTTCGGTAAGCATTACGAATGCGATCATAAGCAATTAAATAACGATCTTCTACGTTTACTTTTGCTGATTCGCTTTGTGCGGTTAATATATCAAGTTCTTTATCAGTTTCAAGTTCTATTTGCTCTAATTCTTTCTTTTTAATCGCAATCTCATCATTTTTAAGATTTAAATCATTAACTGCAGCATCTAATCGTTGCGTTAATCCATTTTTCTTTTCATTGCCGTCGCGCATTTTTTTATCACAAAGCTCAATTTCTAATTTAGCCAATTCTAATTCCTTACTAATAGATTCAAACTCACGGTTGTTTTTTACACTCGACTGTTGTTTTTCTAATTTTGTAATTAAATTTTTAGACTCTTCTTTGATTCGGCTTCTATTTTGAATTTCTCCATCAACTTCATCAACTTCTGCTTTGATATTTGCAATTCTTGTATTTAATCCAATAATTGAATCATTCATTTCCTGAACTTCTAATGGAAGTTCACCTTTTATAAAATTGATTTTATCAATTTGAGAATCAATAGATTGTAGTTGAAACAACGCTTCTAATTTTTCTTCAATTGAAATGTCTAATTTTTTCATATAATTATAATTTGATCTTAAATGAAACAAACTTTAAATACAAGTATTTAAAAGTTTTTTGTCATTTTTTATTTTATTTAAAATATTGATGTTCAACACACTATTTCGTTAGAAATACAAAACGGGGTTTGTATTAACCGCTGAAATTTTGGTCGGCAAAGATACTGCATTTTTTTTAATATAGTCAAAAATTATTTCTTTGGTATATTGTTCCGTTTCATAATGTCCGATGTCGATAAATGAAATCAAATTTTCGGAATCAAAAAATTCGTGGTATTTAAAATCCGAGGAAATATAAGCATCCGCTTGTTGATGCATGGCTTCTTTTCTTAAAAAACTACCACTTCCTCCACAAACCGCAACGGTTTTAATATTTTTGGAAATAGGCGTATATTTGATACTGCCGCAGTTAAACGTTTTTTTAATCAAAGCTAAAAAATCTTCGAGGGGTAACGGATTTTCTAATTGTCCTATCATTCCACTTCCTATCGTTTGATTGTCGTTTGAAAGGAGTATTAAATCATAAGCGACTTCTTCATAAGGATGTGCTTCAAAAAGTGCGTTGATTACCTTGTTTTTTGCATATTTAGGAAGCACCACTTCAATTTTATGTTCTTCTACTTTTTCTAACTGATTTACTTTTCCAATAGTTGGATTTGATTGGTCATTTCCTTTAAAACTTCCCGTTCCTTTTGTAACGAAACTCGCTTCACTATAATTCCCAATATGACCAGCGCCAGCATCAAATAAAGCTTTTAAAACCATATCCGTTCCTTTAATGGGAACAAAGGTAGATAATTTATAAATTATATCCTTTTTTGGGGATAAAATTTTAGTATTTTTTAGTTGAAGTAAACTTGCAATTTTATGATTAACGCCAGATAGAATATTGTCTAAATTGGTATGTACAGCAAAAATGGCAATATCATTTTTTATCGCTTTGATGATCGTATTTTCAATATAATTACCACCTGTTAATTTTTTTATGCCGCCAAAAATAATGGGATGGTGTGAAATAATTAAATTATATCCACCCGCAATGGCTTCATCTACAACGGCTTCTGTAGTATCTAATGTGATTAAAATTCCTTGACATAAAGCTTTTGGATCACCCGTAAGTAAGCCAACATTATCATAAGATTCGGATAAACTAGGAGGCGTCCATTGATGAATAAGGTGAACGATTTCTTCAATTTTCATACAAATTAATTAATTTACAAAAATAATATAATTATTAACTTTTATAAAAATGTATTTTAGTTAGCATTTTAAATAAATTAATAAATTTGAAAATATTTAGATCAAAAAATTGAATAAAATAATCTATTTTTGAACCATGTTAAGATCTTTATATACTTTTTTAATTTTAATTTGTTTTTACGCATGCGATAATCAAAAAAAGATGAATGAAAGAAGTGTCTTTCGTTTTAATATCTCTAGTGGCGTAAGTTCTCTAGATCCCGCATTTGCTAAAGACATGGGAACGACATGGATTTCGGGAAATATTTATGATTGTTTATTAATGTTAGATAGCCAAACGCAACTAAAACCGATGTTGGCAACACATTATGAAATAAGTAATGATGGAAAATCGTATACCTTTTATTTAAGAAATGATGTGTTCTTTCATAAGAATACATGTTTTAAAAATCATAGTCAAACCAAAAAAATGACGGCTTGGGATGTGGAATATAGTCTAAAACGATTAATAGATCCAAAAGTGGCCGCGCCAGGTTCTTGGGTATTAAATGATAAAGTAGATACTTTAAAGCCATTTGAAGTTTTGGATTCATTTACCATTCGAATTCACTTAATTAAGCCTTGTGCTCCATTTTTGAATATTCTAACGATGCCTTATTGCAGTGTTATTCCTAAAGAAGCGGTTGATTTTTATGGATCTAAATTTAGGCGAAATCCAGTTGGAACAGGGCCTTATCACTTTAAAGATTGGGAAGAAGGAACCGCGTTGTTTTTATTCAAAAATCCAAATTACTTTATGAAAGATAAAAATGGAATTCGCTTGCCATATATTGATTTTATCAAAGTAACATTCAATGAACAAAAGAAAATGGAATTTTTGGCATTTATGAATAACGACTTGGATATGATAAAAGATATTGACAATAGTTTTTTATATGATGTTTTTGATAAGAAAGGTAATTTAAAAAAATCGCTTTCCAAAAAGTATAATTTATACAAACAGACCTATCTAAATACAGAGTATTTAGCTATTTTACAAGACACAAATTTGATTAAAAACAATCCACTTTCTAATAAAGAAATCAGACAAGCATTAAATATGTCTATTCATCGAAAGGAATTGGTAAATAATCTTAAAAATGGGTTAGTGTTAGAAGCTAATAAAGGATTTGTTCCAGTAGGAATGCCAAATTTTGATACCAGTTTTGCCGGTTTTACGTATAATCCACAAAAAGCTAAAGTGATTTTAAAGAAATACGGATATGATAAAAATCGTCCTGCAAAGATTCAATTACATATCAATAACACCTATATTGACTTGGCAGAGTTTATAATTTATCAATTGAATGAAGTCGGTTTTGAAGTAGATTTAAAATTACATCCTGCCGAAATGATGATGCAATTGGCTAAAGAAGGAAAAATTTCTTTTTTCAGAAGAAGCTGGACCGCTGATTATCCTGATGCGGAATCGCATTTAGCTTGTTTTTATAGTAAAAATGGAGCGCCTCCAAATTATACAAGATTTAATAATACATCGTATGACCTGCTTTATGAAGCGGTTTTAACCAGTTCCGATTCGAATTTGCGTAAAGCTAATTTTAAAAAAATGGAACAGATTTTAATAGATGAAAGTCCAATTGTGCCTCTTTTTTATGATCAATCCATTCGAATAGTTCCAAAAAATATAAAAGGCATTCAGCAAAATGCAATACATCATTTAGACCTACGATTTGTACAAAAAATTCCGAATTAAAATAGAATTTTATACTTTAGCGCAAAACTCAAAATTTGAAAGCTTGGATTTATATTTTTATAGCCGCACTTTTTCAATCCTTGTGGGGAATTACACTCAAAATGTGTCAATTTGGTAAAATAGGAGATCGTATTTTGAAATTTGAAATATTTGATTTAGAATTTCTAATTTTAATTTTTCCAGCCGTTTTATACTTAATTTTAGGCTTAATTATTGTTATTTTTGTATCAAAAGCTTATAAATTACTTCCAATGAGCATCGTTTATGCGGCATGGATGGGATTAACCATTTTTATTCAAAGTATTATTGACCTTTTTTATTTTAAAGAAGTGTTTAATAACTTTCAATTATTTTTTGTGGGAATTATATTAATTGGTATTATTGGAATGAAAGTAAATACCAAAAAATCAAATGTTGATGCAATTATGGATATTGTCGAATAGCATTATCTTACAATAATCATTTTGCCACTTTGCTGAAGCAAAACGGTAGAAATTTCGGGATCGTTTTCAATTAACTTTAATAATTCTTGATTTGACATTAAATCAACTTCTTTGTTTTGATCTTTAACTTCTACCTTATAAATATAAACGCCACTGGATAAATAATTTCCAAATTGATCATTTCCATTCCATTGGTAATTGGTTTTATTTAATCCAATTTTTAAAGGACCCAATTCTTCTTTAGAGATTTCTTTTACAACTTGACCTTTAATATTGACAATTTTAATATTTATTTCATCAGGAATTTTAGCTCCTGTAAGATAAAATATAAACTGTGTGGATTTTGAAAATGGATTGGGATAATTAAAAAAGGAACTTACTTTCATAACGTTAGAAACTACAAAACCAATTCTATAGTCAAAGTTTCGGTTTGAGCTACTAGAATTGCCAAGGCGGTCCTTATCTTTAATGATAAGTTCATAATTCCCGGCCTCTAATGTAGGTTTATAAACTATTTGCATCAAATTAAGGTTGCCATCTTGAGCAGGCATAAAGGTTACATTAGGTTGAGCAAAGTAAATAGGAACGACCTCGCCACTTGGCATTTTAAGCCACATTTGGATAAGGCTTGTGTCGTTTAATAATAAAAAAGTATTATCATCTTTTAGTGTAATTTTTATTTCAGGATTTGCCGAAACTAAATCTTTGTTAGCAATTCTTTTTTTGTCAAACGTAACGTCAAGTAATGGATTTCGCGTATCCCCAAATACATAAAATGAAGCTTGAACAAAGTTATTGAAGTTATATTTTTCTTTTTGAAAATACGCGGTGTTTTCGGGATTAATCTCAACTCGAATATCATTCTTACCTATAAAATAATCTTGCATTGATAATTCAAAATCAAACTTAATTTTAGTTTTAGACAAAATAGGACCTACTTTTTGCCAAAATATTTTTGAATTAGCACCTTGTTGAAGCGTAATTTTAACTAGAATAGTATCCATGTTTTCGTTTGCAATATTGTCAATACCAAAACCAAATTTTTGTATTTGGCCTATAGAAATGGTATCTTTGATATTAAAATAATGGTCCACATTTGTTGCTACTTCAGGGATGTCTTGATCAAAAATAACGCGCCAGTATTTGAGTTGAGCAGGTGTAAGATTCAACGTGTCAAGCATCTCTAATTGAAGTTCCAAATTAGGGTAGGTATTGGCCGAAATATGAGCAATTGAGGTATCAATATCATGATTAAATTGATGCAATAACGTATATTGATTTTGAGGATTGATGCCGAATAATTTTATCTTAAAATGATCGGTTGATGGATTTTCAAGACTTGATACTCGAGTATGAAGCGAGCCCCATTTTTTTGCAGGGCCAATTTTTACCGATTTTATTTTTCCTTCGGACCAATTGCCGCTAAGTTCAAATTTTTTTGCAATTTTAGAACTAAAATTAATACCAACTTCTTCTAGAGTTTTAAAGGAGGTATCTTTGTTTTTACATACAAAAATGAAAGGTGCAGATAGACTTCCTGAGGCCAAATTTTGCATTTCTTTAAATCCAGCATTAGTAAAATAATTTACTAAATCGGGATGCCATTGACTATAATTAGGTCGATAATGACTATAAAAAAATAGCATATCTCCAACAGGTATTTGATTTAAAAAATTAAGAATAACTTGATGCCAAGGTGTTGAGGGATAAAGATGATTTACAGGAGTCGTGCCAGTATCTTGAAAAACAAACCCTTTTCTTGGGAGGTCGAAGTAGTTAAATTGGGCAGAGCCATATCCACCCCATCGGGTATTATTTACAAACGTATCAAAAGATTCTTTTATTTTACCCGTTTTGCCATCGATCCAAACGATATTAATTCCCGAACGCAAACGATCCTTTTCTCTAAAATCCTGCATACGAATATTATTGAGATACCATTCTTGTTCATAAAAATTGTTTATAGCACTAGTACGGATTTCAAAACTTCGAATTTGAGTAGGAAACTCAAATTTTCTATTTGATTTCAAAATACAATCTTCATATTCATTTTTAAGATGCTGATAATAGTGCGATTGATTCCAGCCACCTTTAGTTTGTCCTTTTAGATAAATAAATGAAGAATTATTCCATTGTAAAGGTTTTTTGGTTACCGAAGAGTCAATAGCAACGCGCCAATAATATACTATGCTGTCTCGCCATTCGATGTTTGGTTTCCATTCAAAGCCATTTTTTTCGGTCAAAACTTCATGTTTTTTAATCATTGGGCTATTAAAAAGCTCAGAAGTATCGATTTGAATAAAATATAATCTTTTATCTTTAGTGTTATTCGTAATCAAGGAATATAAGGTAGGTGCTGCACCACCTTCAACATTATAATTATATGGAAATACAGGTAAAATATCTTCTTCTAATACATTAAAATCTATGGTATTTAGAAGTTCATTATTATTTTCACTAATTTCATCTATTTTATTTTCCGAATCTACTTTTATCTGAATTCGATTAACGCCAAAGCCAATATTTCCATCTTTAACGGGATAGGTAAATAAAAAGGTATCTTCATAAAAAACAGGTGAAACTTCATGTTCATATACTTTTTGTAATGAATTATTATTTCGTGTAACAGTAATTTTAACAGGATCATTAGTCGCTTTACCAAGATTTCTTACAATGATTTTTAATTGAAACGAATCATCGTCAAAACGAATGGTTTGTGGATTTATAGCCACACTTTCGCGGTCGATATAATAATCTGGTTTTGAAAAATGAGGCATTGGAATGGATGGATCACCATTAAGAACAAATTCAAGTGCGGTACTGTATCTGAAGTTTAACTGATTATTCGATTGGTTCATCGCACGAAGAGCCGCTTCTTTCGCAATCGTCCCTATGGACTTGTTATACGAAAGTTGACCCAAAAGTTCATAATACGCCTTGGAATACGTATATAATCCGGCATCTGTGGCCGCATTTGTAGTCGCTAAATAAGCAATGGCGCCTTTATTTATACCATTAATAAATTGCTCGCTATACGAAATTGCACCGGTATATACGTTGCCCGAACTACATCCATTGGCTAAAAATATGGGATATCTATTTTTGTTGTTAAAATTATTTGGATCCGAAATACCCACATCTAAGATGGTCGCGCTACTGTGTCCAAAAAAAGTAACAAGCCCAACCCCTTGGTCAATTCGTTTTTCAACATCTAAAGAATTTTCCGTAGGAATTTGGTCGCTTCCTGCTTTAAAAACGGAAAATACATCCGCTCCAACATTCGGATTTCGAACTATATTTTCAAATTCTTGAAGATTGGCTTTATACGCATTTTTTTGAGGATCATTAAAACCGCCACCCAAATGAATCACTTTTTTAAGAAATTGTTTTTCGCTTGGCGTATGATTTGTACTTTTATAATTTTGGTAGTATGCAGTTAATTTTTCTATATAATTTTTGATTTGATGTGCCTGCGTAACGGCTAGCCGCCCCACAGAATAAAAAGCGTTATTGCTGGTGTCATAAGTAGCAAATAGTAAATCGTTCATCGCATGGCCAAATGGCGGAATAATATGAATGCGATTATTGGCGGCGTTGTAGGTTCTAACTTGGATGTTATTAAGTCCTTTGCCTACCAAAAATACATAACCTTCTTTATTTGAAACATAATTGTTTTTGTGCCATTGAAGATATTTTCGAATTGACAAAGGATGACGGCTATGGCCATAACCAAAAAATTCTTGAATATCATGCATATACGCTAAAATCGCTTGATGTTTTCCACCAGCATCCGATGATTTAAATTGCTGGAGCGACTCAAGTACATTTTGACCGCTTGAATCTATAGCAATAATGGTATCCGAGATTATAATAAAATCGCCTTTAAGGCTCAATAAATTAGTATAATTTATTTTTTTAAAATTGGTAATCGGTTGTACTTGCGATGCGTTGGTGAGATATAAATTGATGGGCTCATTGGCCGAAGGATCAACAGCAAACGTGAATAAATTTGAACTATTTCTTGTTTGACGTGATCGAGAGGTGTAATCCAATAGAATGATTTCGGAATTGTTACTTGCAAAACTTGGAACTCTAAATTTTTGAATACCCGAATTTGGCAATAGTTGAAAAGCCATCAATTGTGAGGTTCCAAAAGAAAAATCTCTAGGATAATTAAGTTCTACAAAGCCTACCGAATACGTATGGTTATTCGCTAAAACTTGAGTAATTCTAAAAATGGTTGTATTGGCCAACCATGAACTATTAAATGAGGATTGGTAAGAAAATACACCACTTCCCAAAAACGAGGTATCTATGATTTCATTATTGCCAATCAAAAATTTTAATCGATGGGTGGTGTTGTTTCTTGCAAACAATCGAAATCGTACATTCGGTTGAAAATCAGGCGTATTTATAAAGCCTGGTGTCGCCATATTGTGTGAGGCAAAACTTCCATTTCCCCAGCCTTCTCCAGCATCATATTCAGGAGAAAATACAAAATCAGTAGCGCTAAAATAACTTCTTTTACCCGTTTCGTAACCATTGCGGTAACTATTAATGATTTTTGAGATACAAAAATTGGCACTCGAACTTGCTAAAGCGGTATCAATATTTTTTGAGTAAATATGAAGATTAGAATCATTTCGAAGCGTTAGATAATAATGATTGGTATCATAAAAATAGCTGGAATATGGATTTAAATTAAAATTGGTATCTCGATACAATCGACTATCTAGCGCTCCTGTTTTAATGTTTCCATAAAACTCAATAAAACTTGAAGAATCGGGATTTGAGCCTTCCCAACTCACAAAAATCGGAATTTTAAAGCCTTCCGAAAAAATACAAATCTCGCTACTATTTGCATTGGCAATTTCGGGCGCTACGTTTAATAAATTTGAATATGAAATCCGATATAATCTTGAATTGATCACGCTCATTTTGTAATGAGGCTTCGAAAAATCAATCCATTCAAAACCATAAGGCGCTTGGCCTATTCCTTCTTGAGATAAAACAAAAATACTAATACAAAAATATATTAATTTTAAGTATCGAAGTTTCATGACTTAAAAATAAATTTTAAAATGCTACAAATATACAATAAAAGTCTGTTTTCTTTATAAATTATTGAAGGTCTTTGTTTTTTTTAATAATTCCACTTTATTAAAAATTAATATTTAATCTCTATGTTTTATCTTTGCATTCATGTTTACAGGAATTGTTGAAAATACGGCTTTATTAGTCCAAAAAAATATTGTTCAAGGCAATTTAGTCTTGTGGTTTGAATCTACAATCGTTCAAGAATTAAAGATTGACCAAAGCGTAATGCATAACGGAATTTGCCTTACGGTAGATGTTATTAATGCTTCGAAATACCGAATTACAGCGATTGAAGAAACCATTTCAAAAACAAACATTGGTGATTGGAATGAAGGAGATATTGTCAATATCGAACGATGCGTGGCACTTGGAGCTCGTTTGGATGGGCATATTGTTCAAGGACATGTGGATGATGTGGCCATTTGTTCGGGTCGTGAAGAAAAAGAAGGTAGTATTGTCTTTACCTTTAAGATAAATTCTAAATTTAGTGCCCTGGTGATTGAAAAAGGCAGCGTGGCGTTGGATGGAATTAGTTTAACTTGCCACCAAATTACCAAAGATACCTTTAACGTTTCATTAATTCCGTATACCTTATCGCATACCAATGCCAATGCTTGGCAAGTGGGGTCGAAAGTGAATATCGAATTTGATGTTTTAGGAAAATATATTGCCAAATTATATCATAAAAGTAATCCATTGGGATGATAAAACAAAATTCGGTTCAACAGGTTTTAGATACCGCAAAAGTTGAAGAAGTTTTGGGCGATTTTATCACATTGCGTCGTTTTGGCGCTAATTATAAATCCAATTGCCCATTTCACGACGAAAAAACGCCGAGTTTTGTTATTTCGCCATCCAAAGGAATTTATAAATGTTTTGGATGCGGGGCCAGTGGCAATTCTGTTAAGTTTTTGATGAATCACGAGAAAATGTCTTTTGTAGATGCCGTAAGGTATTTAGCCAAAAAATATTCGATTACCCTCGAAGAAACCGAAGATACCCAAGAAGAAAAAGAAAATCGAACCCTCAAAGAATCGTTGTTGATTGTCAATGAGTACACGACACAGTTTTTTAATCATAATTTATTGTCTCGCGAAGAAGGCAAAATCGTAGGTTTAAGTTATTTTAAAGAACGAGGACTTTCGCTTGAAACTATCGATTCCTTTAAGCTCGGCTATTGTATGGACAGCTGGGATGATTATAACAAAACCGCTTTAAAATCGGGCTATAAAGAAGAATATCTCATTCAATTAGGGTTGGTTCGAAAAAATGATGACGGTACGTTGCGCGATTTTTATAAAGGACGAATCATTTTTCCTATTTTAAATTTATCAGGAAAACCAATCGGTTTTGGCGCCCGAACGCTAAAAAAAGACGACAAAGCCGCCAAATATTTTAATAGCCCCGAAAGTGAAATTTACAGTAAAAGTAAGGTGCTGTATGGGCTGCATGTGGCCAAAAAAAGTATAGTAACCGACGGTTGTATTTTGGTAGAAGGCTACATGGATGTTTTGCAATTGTATCAAGCCGGAATTCATAATGTCGTTTCGAGTAGTGGCACCAGCCTAACCGAAGATCAAATCAAGCTCATTAAACGATTTACCGAAAATATTACGATTCTTTACGATGGTGATCAAGCCGGAATCAAAGCAGCCATTCGTGGAATGGAATTGGTTTTGCAGAATGGCATGAACGTAAAATTAGCCCTTTTGCCCGATAATCACGACCCCGACTCGTATGTAAAAGCCCATGGCGGTATAGCTTTGAAGAGTTATATCGAAAAAAATGCGAAAGATATTATTACGTTTCAAGCGTATTTATACAGCCAAGAGGCAGGCAATGACCCTGTGAAAAAATCGGAATTGGTCAGGGATATGATTAAAACCATTAGTTTGGTTAAAGACCCTATCAAACGTAGTTTTTACCAAAAAGAATGTGCGATTTTGATGCAAGTAGATGAAGAATTGCTTGCCCGCGAAACGCAAAAAACCATTATCCAACAAAAGGTAAAAGCCAAAAAAGAAGAAACGCCCCAACAAGATGCCGCTCAAGACGAAGCAAATTGGGAAACGGATTCTTATGAAAATATAGAAGACATGCCGCGTTCAAGCCGCTTGCATATGGTCGAAATCGAACTTTGCAGAGTGCTCCTCGAATATGGCGATAAAGTTTTTGATGAACACGAAAATCCGTTTTTTTCGGATGATGATAAAATCGTATTGCAGTATGTTTTTGATGATATGGTCAACGATTATGAATTTGAGTTGCCGATTTGTCAAAAAATGTTTGATACGATTAAAGCAAATTACCTGTCGGGGCGCATTGAGCCGTTTCGGTTTTATGCTATCCACCAAGATCCCGAAATTTCGGAGTTTGTGGCCAAAAATTGTTTTAAATACGAACACGAATTTATTGGCAAATGGGGTAAAAACAACGACACAAAAATTATCCCGCATTACGGTATGTTTTTCAAAAAAGAGATTTCGGATATCATCAACCAAGTGTATATTGCGCAAATGGAAAAATTGAGTAAACAAATCTATGAAATGGTCTTAACCACCGATGAAGACTCGCAAGCCACCAACAGCATCCCAAGGCAAATTTTATATCAAAAAGCCTTTTTAGAAGAATATCAAAAAAAGTCGAAACATATCCAAAATGTGTTTCGCACGTGGTAAGAAACAAACCCTTTTTAGTTTTTCGGGCGCGTTTTATGGTTGAAAATTCCGTAAAACGGAGCTATACGGTATAATATAAAAAATTAATTGGGAATCTCAAGGGCGTATATATCTTAGTCATCTCGGAATATTTTTCTAGACGTTCAAGTCCTCTTTGAAAAAGGTATCCGTGATCTCTAAAAAATGGTCTTCTAAACCTTTCTCAGCGCTTTTATATTATTAAATCACTTTTTAAACTCCCATTTATTTCACAAATGGCTTTTTATTCTTTTTAGAAGGGGCATTGCCTTTAGGTTTTTGTTGTGTGTTTTTAGGTCTTGGCGTATTTCGTTGAAAGGTTACCTTTGGCTCTACAATAGGATTGTGGTCTTCTAATGGAAAATTATGATCGTCTACTACAGGAATACTTCTATTGATCAATTTTTCTATATCGCGGATATATTCTTTTTCAATAGCATCACAAAACGAAATAGCCGTTCCTGCGGCACCCGCACGACCTGTTCGGCCTATTCGATGCACATAGGTTTCGGGAATATTTGGAATTTCATAATTAATCACATACTGCAGATTGTCCACATCGATACCTCTAGCTGCAATATCCGTAGCCACCAATATTCGGGTTTTTTGTGATTTAAAATTGGTTAATGCATTTTGACGAGCATTCTGACTTTTGTTTCCGTGAATGGCCTCGGCGGTCACTTCATATCTTCTCAATACTTTTACTACTTTATCCGCTCCGTGTTTGGTACGTGTAAAAACCAATGCCGTTTTAATGTCCTTGTTGTTTAAAATATCCATCAAAAGCGCATTTTTATTTCCTTTATCTACATAATACAATTTTTGCTGAATGGTGTCAGCAGTAGATGAAATAGGCGCTACTTCTACTTTTTCGGGTTGAAAAAGAATGGATTGCGCTAGTTTAATGATGTCATCGGGCATCGTCGCGGAGAAGAAAAGGGATTGTCGTTTTTTGGGCAAAAGCGTAATCAGTTTCTTAACATCGTGCACAAAACCCATATCCAACATTCGATCGGCCTCGTCCAATACAAAAATTTCGATATCTTTGAGGCTAATAAATCCTTGCTGAATCAAATCCAACAATCTGCCCGGTGTAGCAATTAAAATATCGGTTCCGTTTTTGAGTTCATTGGTTTGGGAATGTTGTTTGACGCCGCCAAAAATCACCGCATTGCGAAGCGGTAAATGTTTGCCATACACATCAAAACTCTCTCCAATTTGAATCGCTAATTCTCTTGTTGGCGTTACGATTAAGGCACGAACATTTCGTTTTCCTTCTTTTTTATTGTTATACAATAATTGTAAAATAGGTATGGCAAATGCCGCCGTCTTTCCCGTTCCCGTTTGGGCACAGCCCATTAAATCCGTACCTTTTAGTACGATAGGAATGGATTGTTGCTGAATAGGAGTGGGATGCGTATAACCTTCTTCTTTTAGGGCTTTTTGTATAGGGTCTATTACTTTTAAGGATTGAAAATCCATTTGTTCTTTGGTCAAAATATAATTGTTTTTTATTGAATAAGCACACAAGATACGGATTATAAGACCATTCTTAGAACAAAAGAATGAAAATGAACAAATTCTTGATTCATTTTGTATTGGTATAACCCTTTAAACGAACTGTTTTATTAAGGCATCATAATCTAATGCGTAATTTGTACTTAAATTTTGTATTTTTGTAGATTATTATTTAGTTCTAAACGACATTATGCAAACACTTATTATGGTCGGGCAATTCATTCTTTCATTGTCCATATTGATTTTTATTCATGAATTAGGTCATTTTTTGGCTGCCAAAATGTTTAAAACCCGCGTCGATAAATTTTATTTATTTTTTGACTTTATGTTTCCCCTTTCGAATGTGCTTAATTTTGCGCTATTCAAAAAGAAAATTGGAGACACCGAATACGGTTTAGGTTGGTTTCCTTTGGGAGGTTATGTAAGCATTGCGGGTATGATTGATGAAACAACGGATAAAGAAGCCTTGAGCAAAGAGCCTGAGCCATGGGAATACCGTTCTAAAAAGAATTGGCAAAAGATGATCATCATCATGGGGGGTATCATTTTTAATATCATTTTTGCATTTCTTATCTTTTTTAGTCTTCTAAAATTCAGTAAAAAAGAGTATGTAACAGCCGAATCTTTAAAAAATGGCGGTATGACGTTTACCGAACCGGCGAAAAAATTTGGGTTTCAAGACGGTGATTATATCGTAAATGTTAATGGAAATGAAGTGGAGCGTATTGACGACTTGATTCATAGTTCTGTTTTGTTTGGAGGATATTATACGGTATTGCGAAAAGATAGCTTGGGCAATTCGCAAACGTTGAAATTAGATATGCCAAAAGATTTTTTTAAAACCTTAAGATTTGGGCCTTTATTTTTCCCTAAATACCATTATATCAAAGTGGAAAAAGTAGCTTCGGGTATCAATCAATCGGTGATTCACCGCGATGACATTATATTGAACATCAACGACAAACCTATTGATAATTTCGAAATCTTATTTACTACATTAGATTCGCTTCGCAATCAAAATGTAAAGATGCAGGTAAAACGAAATGAAAAAATTATGGATTTAAGTATCAAAGTAGATACGGCAGGAAAAGTTGGTTTTATTCCTGGTTTTATTCCGCATTACGATAAATATGCATTGAAACCATATGATGTATTCGCGTCGATTAAGTTTGGATTTTATGACTGTTGGAAAACATTTTATATTCAAGTTTTGAGCTTCAAGAAAATGGGTTCTGGCGAAATGGACATTAAGGAAAATGTTGGTGGACCAATCAAAATGGCACAAATGTTTGGTTATGATTGGAACTGGCTTCGTTTTTGGTCTTTGACGGCGTTGATTTCGATGGGATTGGCATTTATGAATGCGTTACCGATTCCAGCATTAGACGGAGGACATGCCATCGTTATATTATTTGAAATGATTACGGGCAAAAAAGTGAGCGACAAAGTACTTTCTATACTTCAAACAATCGGAACGGTAATGGTATTGGCGTTGATGATTTATGTGTTTTATCTAGATGGAAGTAGTCTTATGAAAAAATAATATGCTTTAAAATATGATTCAATTAAAATCATTTTTATTTTTTGTATTCTTGATTTTAACGGTTTTTTCTTGTCAAAAAGAGGAAACGTGGGTCGGCCCTGAAATTCCTTCGCATTTTCCGGAAATTGCGCAAAAAAACATGCAAAACCGAAAATTTACCAAAGAAGGATTTTTATTGGGTAAGCGGTTATTTTTTGACCCTATTTTATCTGTAGATTCTACGGTTTCTTGCGGCACTTGCCATCAACAAGCGGGTGCTTTTAGCCATATTGATCACGATTTAAGTCATGGTGTAATGGATCGCTTGGGCAAACGAAATGCGCCGGCTATCCAAAATCTTTTGTGGAATAATACCTTTTTTTGGGACGGCGGCGTACAACACATAGATTTAATTAGTTTAGCTCCAATTGAAAATGTGTTGGAAATGGATGAAAAAATCAATAATGTTGTTTTGAAACTTAATCGAAATAGTTACTATCGACAAGCGTTTAAAAATATTTATCAAGTTGATGAAATCAAAACAATGGATATAATGGCCGCAATAACGGAGTTTCAAGCCATGCTTGTTTCTGCAAAAAGTCCTTATGACCAATTTTTAAAAGGAACCTATTCGTTTACAAGTGCTGAATTAGAGGGTAAAAAACTGTTTGAAGAAAAATGCGCCACGTGTCATTCGGGCGTACTTCAAAGTGATTTTGTATTTCGAAATAACGGCTTTCAGTTAGACAACCATTTAGATAAAGGAAGATATGAAATTACGCTTAATCCTGAAGATGAAGGAAAATTTAAAACCCCTTCACTTCGAAATGTTGCCATTACGCCACCGTATATGCATAATGGAAGTATTGCCACATTAGAAGCCGTATTAGAACATTACAATTCGGGCATCAAGCAAAATCCTTCATTGGATCCAAAGTTAAAAAATGGAATTCCATTAACAAAAAACGAACAAAAAGCAATAATTGCATTTTTGAATACGCTGACCGATCAAAATTTCCAAAAAGATTCTCGATTTGGGTTTTAAACTAAATGTAGTACTTTATTTAGGCAAAGTTTGTTTTATAATCTGCTCATTTTTGGCATCTAAAACACCTTCCGAAGGACTAAAAACATGTACGATATTTCCTTTGGAATCAATTAAGAACTTTTGAAAATTCCAAGTAACCGAAGCATCTTTTAATTTATTGTATTTTTTTGTCGTTAAAAAGGTATAAAGTGGATGTTGATTTTTACCTTTAACCGATATTTTACTAAACATATCAAAAGACACACCATAATTTAGGCTACAAAATTGAGCAATATCTTGATCCGACCCCGGCTCTTGCCACAAAAAATTGTTAGCAGGAAAACCCAAAATCATCAAACCGTCTTTTTTATATTTTTGATATAATGCTTCTAAATCTTTGTATTGAGGCGTAAGTCCACATTTACTGGCAACATTTACTATAAGCAAGGTTTTTCCTTTATAGTTGGCTAGTGAAACATTTTCACCTTTGATGTTTTTCATCGTAAAATCATAAATAGACTGCTCTTTAACAACTTTTTGGCTGTCGCAGCTTTGCATTCCAAAAAATCCCAATAATGTAAAAAACAAATTTTTCATACGAATTAATTTAATTTTAGATGAATATAAATATAATTTAAGTAAAAATGCCAATTGATTGTAAATTTGCAAAAAATACAAATTTAGCGTTTTGTTTAAATAACAAAATGCAATTCAAATTAGTTCAAAATTCTTATTTATGAAATGGTTATATAGTTTTTTATTCGTAATAATAGTTGTTATTTGTAGTCTACATATTGGCAAAATTCCAGCTTTAGGGATGTTTTTAAATCCATTTACGGGTTTTGCTCAAAATGCTCAAAACGCAACACTGAAAAAGGAAATTATATTAAAAACGAGTGCGCTAGGAGGACCTTCACAAGTGATTTATGACTCGTCGTATGTGCCACATATTTTTACCAAACACGATTCGGATTTGTATTTTTTGCAAGGATATGTATTAGCAAAAGACCGTTTGTGGCAAATGGAAATGCAATCAAGAAGTGGTATGGGTGAATTGAGTGAAATTGCGGGGCCTGTTGCATTAGAAAATGACCGTTTGATGCGACGATTGGGGATTTATGATGCGGCTCAAACGCTTTTAAAACAATTTGAAGAAGATGGCACCATATCGGTTGTTCATCGCTATACACAAGGCGTTAACGCATATATCGAATCTTTAAGTGACAAGGATTTGCCTATCGAATACAAATTAATGGGTTTTAAACCACGAAAATATGAACCGATTCATACGGCTATTTTATTAAAAATTATGGCGATGCGTTTAACCGCAATGGAAGCGGATATTGAAAATACCAATTTTGCAAACACTTTTGGTAAAGCATTGTTTGATGAATTGTATCCCAATTTTTACAAATACCAACAGCCGATTTGCTCCGAAATTCAAAAAATGAATAAATCCTCCGATTTAAATAAAAACGAAGTCCAATTCATCACCAAAAATTGTTTTTCAAAGCGCGTTTTAGAACACTTTGATCGTTCTTTAGGAAGTAATAATTGGGCGGTGAGTGCTTCAAAATCTGCTACAGGTAACGCCATGCTTGCTAACGATCCGCACCTAAAAATTCATCTTCCTGCCATTTGGTATGAAATGCATTTGGTTTCGGACGAGCAAAATGTATATGGCGCAACGATGCCGGGTGCTCCAGGTATTGTCATCGGATTTAACAATAATATCGCTTGGGGAGTTACGAATGCCGGAAGAGATGTAAGAAACTGGTATGATGTTCAATTTAAAAAAGGCTCAAAATCGCAGATTATTGTGGATTCTGGATTTGAAAATGTCACACTAAAAACAAATATTATTCAAGCAAAAGGCGCTCCACAATTTATAGATTCCCAATATATTACTTCTTTTGGTCGTGTCATTTATGATGATAAATTTTCAAAAGAAACATATCCAAAATTTTTAGCGTTAGATTGGACCAATTACCTCCCTTCAAATGAATTAAAAACATTCTTAAAACTTAATAAGGCTAAAAATAAAACGGATTATTATGAGGCTCTAAAAACATTTTATTGCCCAGGTCAAAATTTTGTTTATGCCGATTTAGAAGGAAATGTAGCTATAAAACAGCAAGGATTATTTCCAAAAACGGCTGTAGATTATGACAAATTTATTTTGGACGGCACTAAAAAACAAAATAAAGTCACAGAATATATACCAATAGATGAAAATCCAACCGAGTTTAACCCGAAAAGAGGATTTGTAACCAGTGCCAATCAACATCCAACCGATGCTTCGTATCCGTATTATTATTCGAGTGGCGATTTTGAAGCCTATCGCAACCGTAGAATTTTTGAAGTGTTGTCTTCAAAAGAAAAGCTGAGTATTGAGGATATGAAAAACCTTCAAGGCGATAATTTTAATAAGATGGCACAAGAATTCTTGCCTTTGTTTCTAAAAAATATCAAACCGCTTTCGAGCTTTTCTGCAAAAGATCAAAATTATTTGATGCAAATGCAACGTTGGAATTTTTATAATGAAGCAGAAAGTAATGCCGCTACATTATTTGAACTTTGGATCAAATCTTATGAAAAATTGGTTTGGGATGAATTGGAAGACAGTACGAAATTGTTTGATTTTCCTAAGACTATTGTTTTATACGAACTTACTTTAAACAATCCGAATCACGCATTTTTTGACTTAAAAACAACTCAAGAAAAAGAAAGTGCAAAAGAAATGATTCAATTGGCATTAGAAAAAGCGTTAAGCCAGTTTAAAAATGAACCTTGGTGGGAATTTAAAGCTACTGAAATTCCTCACTTGGCAATGATTCCCGCTTTTGGACATTACAATATAAAAACGGGAGGGAACAAGCATATTGTTAATGCGATTTGGAAAGACTGGGCACCAAGTTGGCGGATGATTGTAGAAATGAAGCCACAGCGCCCCGAAGCCTATATTTGTTATCCAGGAGGACAGTCGGGAAACCCTGCGAGTTTCTTTTACGACCAGCAAATTCCAGATTGGCAAAATACACGTTATCGCAAAGTGATTCTTACTTTTAAGCCTCAAGAAGTGGATGGCATCCAAACGATTTATATTAATCCTTAAAAACGAATATTTTGAAATTAAAAAATAGTTTTTTAATCAGCATTTTTGTTACCGCATTTATTGATATGTTGGGAGTTGGAATTATTATTCCTGTGATTCCAGCAATTTTTTATAATCAAGGCGATGTTCATTTTGCAAATCTTAAAAATCCTGATGTCATTCGATGGACGTTTTGTCTTTTGATTGCAAGTTATAGTTTTATGATGTTTTTTGGAGCGCCTATTTTAGGCGCATTAAGTGATCGATATGGCCGAAAAAAGATTATACAGTTTGCACTTGTCGGTACCGCAATTGGATATTCGTTATTTGGCATTTCTTTGGCTTACAATAGCTTAGTTTTAATTTTCTTATCTCGATTAATTCCAGGTTTTTTTGGAGGGAGCTTATCGGTTTTATTTTCTTCAATCAGTGATGTTTCTAAACCTGAAGATAAGCCTAAAAACTTTGCTTTAATAGGCGTTGCTTTTGCCTTAGGATTTATTTTAGGACCTTTTTTAGGCGGGATTTTGTCTTCTAAAGAAATTTATGAGGGTTTTACCCTTTCTACACCATTTATTTTTGCTACATTGCTTTCAATAGCTAATTTTATTTTTGTCCATTTTAAATTTGAAGAAACTTTAAAAGCTTCCAAAGCGTCTAAAGTTTCTTTATTTACAGGTTTTCAAAATATCAAAAAAGCATTTAGTTTGCCTAATTTAAGGATTTTGTTTGTCATTTCATTTTTAAATACGTTAGGATTTGCGTTTTTTACCCAATTCTTTTCCGTTTATATGTATAATAAATTTCATCTTAAAGAAGTGGAAGTCGGATATATTTTTGCGTGGGTTGGTTTGTGGTTAATCTTTACACAAGGTTTTTTAGTTCGGAAAATTACAACAAAATGGAGCCCTCAGCAAATTATTCAAATTACAATGCTTCTGATGGGTAGTTTCATTTTTATGCTGATGTTTCCAAATCATATTTATTTTATATTACTATTAAATGTTTGTATTGCTATTTCTCAAGGTTTAAATTCTCCAAATTTATTAACCTTAGTTTCTAAACAAGCCACACCGAACCAACAAGGCGAAACGCTCGGAATCAATCAATCGATGCAATCGCTCGCTCAATTTATTCCTCCAATTTTGGTCGGGTTTTTTGGCGAAAATTTAAACGTATTTCCTTTTTTAATTGGCGGATTAAGTATCGTTTTGGCGTGGGTTATACTAGTTGTCTTTTTGATGCCTTTGTTGAAAAAACAAAGTGTATTTTAGTAAAATAAAATACGATATTTTTGTAAAAAGCATTATTTTTGTCTTTAAAGAATGGAGTATCTTCCAATAAAATAGTATCAAATTTAGTTTTATGAGATTGTGGATGTTATTTATATTATTCTATTTTTCGTGTTCCAAAGATAACACGACAAAACAGTCTAATCCAACCGCTTATAGAATATCAAAGTCGATTAACTATAACAATATTAATCTAGATGTTGTAGTTGACAAACCTGCATTACATGAAGTTGACGTCCTATTGGTATTTCACGGCACAGTTATAAATGATAGTAGCATCATGACGGCTGCCAATAATACACTTAATAAATTTATGAGCATTTTAAATAGAAAGGATATGATGATTGTAAGTGTAGCTTACCCACAAGAAAATATTTTATTTGGCGACAATATTGTTCAATGTGAAGCCGCTTTATTATGGTTGAAAAATAAAGCAAGCCAGGAATTAGGTATAACTGTAAAAAAAGTATTCTTAGGTGGGCACTCTCAAGGAGGCTATATTGTTACAAGACTTAATACAATGCATCAAACAAATGGTGTTATTGCAAATGCACCAGGGCCACTAAATCTTGTTTATAGATGTCAATTAGAGGAAAATGGGCAAGTTCAATCTGGGGCGGTATGTACCAAACTTAAAAATGTGTATGGAACGACCTCAAACAACGCAAACGCATATTTTCAAAGATCATTGCTTAATTTCACAAATGGTTTTAAGTCTGATATTTTGTTTGTTCAAGGGTTAAATGACGCTCCTATTCAAATGTACTCATGGCCAACTTTTAAACAAGATGTAATTAGTTGTTCAAGTTGTAAAAACCGACAGTTTGTTGAAATTCCAGGTGGTGAACACGGCGCGCTTTTCGATAGTCCAATTGCTAAGACGGAATTTAATAATTTTATCAATAGTCATTAATAACACCTAATAACTTCCCCAATATTTTCGAAGGATCCATTCGGCAGAAAGAAGGGATAAAATCAATAAAAGTATCCAAATTAAATCGTTCATTGCTAAAGTGTCTTGAATTTCTTTAATTTTGGATGGAGGGGTATTTTGTTTCATCTTTTTAATCCATTCCTCTATTTGATTTGAAAAATAAATAGCACCTTGATGATTCAAAGCTAAATTTTTCATGTCCAAATAATTGGCATTTTGATATTGGTCTTCAAGATTTTGTGGCTTTACCGACAATTTAATTGTTTCTTCTAGTTTTTTGCCATCTAAAACGGTATAACCCGAAATTTGATAATCTCCCGATGGAATACTTCCTAAATTGGCCGTGTATTTGTCACCATTTTTAATCATTTCAACTTCAGAACGATAACCATTATTGCCGTTAATCGTAAGTTTAACATCTGGAGTATTGATTAATTGGTAACTTTTATTATAAATCGTGGCATCTAAAATGATCGTTTCAAATTCATCATAGATAGATTTAGAAGCATAAATTTTGAATTGTTTTTTGTCTTTTTTAATAGCTAAAATATTGGTTATCTTTTGAATCCATTCATCAAAACCATTAGAATTTCCAAATTTTGCATTTTCTTGAATCCGCCATTTCCAAATATTTTCTCCCAACGTAATGGCAATCATTTGTTGATCGTCATAACCTAACGTCCATAAAGGTTTTTGTGTACTAATTGCACCAATTTTTTGATATAAAAACACTTGCATATCTTTAATTGGTTCTATTTCAAGAAAAGGAAATGTAGTTGGTGGAAAAACACTTAAATGATTTATAGATTCTTGATCGACGCTAAAATATGAAAAATTAGTATTAAAAATAGGGCGCGCTTCTTGGATATAATTGCCTTGAATATTTAATTTAGCCAATTGTTGCGATTGATTCAAAAGTGCAACGTTGGTTTGAGTTCCTACCCAAAACCAAACCGAAACTTGCTGTTGTTTTAATGACTTAATAATGCCTTGAATATCTTTGTTTTTTGAAGGCAAATTATGGAAAATAACTAAATCGTATTTAGAAATATCGCCAGAAAAAGCATCTATATTTTCGGATTCAACAGCGTAATTATCATAACGATTTAGCGTAGATTTTAAAGCGGAAATATCCGGATGTGGCGCGTCGGCTAAAATTAAAATATTTTTTTCCCCGTCTACAACTTCAATATAGAAGTCCATCACATTATTTTTGCAATTTACTTCGCCTTGTGCGCATCCAATCACTGCCCTGTAATGATGTAATCCAGAGGTGTTGGGCTTGATGGACATGGATAAAATTTGTTGAAAATTTTCTTGATTCGAAGTAAATCCAGTTTGCTGAATTAACTGCGATTGCGTTCCATTTACTTTAAAAAGCGACAATTGATTTTTAACACCAAGGGCTTTATCTGCTCGAATATGAACGGCTACCGTTGTTTTTTCATTCAGATACGACAAAGGATTAAAATCAATAAAATCTACCGAAAAATCAAAAAATGGCGTGGAGTCGCCCACCAACATAACATCTAGTTTGGGTTGGGTCGTCAGATTATAATAAATCGGATTATTACCTAAATTGTAATTGCCATCGGTAATTAAACACAACGAAGTCAAATGATCTTGCGCAAAAGTAGCATCGACATGCGCCAGCGCATTATATATATCGGTTGCTTTTCCATCAAACTGAATTTCGTTAGGTGTAGCACCTATTTTTTCGGCAAATGGAATTATAGAAATTTGATACTCATTACCTAACTCGTCTTGGATTTTATTCGTCCAATTTTTAATTGTATTGGTATCCATTCCTTTAGCCAAACCTATGGATTTAGAAACATCTAACAAGACAGCAAGTTTTGGTGCAATTTCTTCTTGACGCGAAATTTTGAAAAATGGATTTAATAAAAGCAACGCTATTAAAAATATAGCTAAAAAGCGAAGCACGAATAAAACATATCGTTGCCAAGCCGCATTAAAGACAAATTTATTCTTTTTGTTTTGATAAAAATACAATATCCAAGAGGCACCTAATGACAAAACCGCACAAAACAAAACAAACCAAAAATTGGATATAAAAAAACTCAATGCCTTAAAATTAGTTGAGCAAATATAATTTAAATTTGGCAATCCTTGAATTCAAACATCCATTTTTTTGAAAAATCCTCGAATTACCTATTTTTTAATTAGTTTTGTAGTTTTAATACAATTTGGAATGATTTCGTATCCAGTCATGGAACACTTTTATACGTTACAAGGAGAAGGCGCTTACAGCGGCAAGGCAGCTTATTTTATTAGACTTGGTGGCTGTGACGTGGGCTGTACGTGGTGCGACGTAAAAGAAAGTTGGCCGATCGATGCGCATCCAAAGATGACTTTAGAAGCATTGGAAGCCAATATCAAAGCAACCAAAACACAAATCATAGTTGTAACGGGCGGCGAGCCCACACTTCATAACTTGGAACCCTTAACCCAAATGTGCCATAAAAATGGCTGGCGCACGCATATCGAAACTTCTGGAACAAATCCACTAACTGGAAAATGGGATTGGGTTTGTTTTTCGCCAAAGCGCTTTAAAAAGCCACTAGCCGAATATTATAAAAATTCGGATGAGCTTAAAATCATCGTAGCACATCCAAATGATTTACGTTGGGCCGAAACGCATCGAAGTGAAATTGATATGAAAACAAAGTGCTTTCTACAAGTAGAATGGGAGCATCGAGAATCGTTGAGCCCTACAATAATTGAATATATTCAGCAAAATCCCGATTGGCAATTGTCGATTCAAACGCATAAATATTTAAATATTCCTTAAGATTATGAAAGTAAATAAATTCATTCTTTTCTTTAGTTTTTTAATCCTTTTTGGATGTAAAAAGAATTCTTGTCCTACCTATAATACTCCCGAAGAAAATCAGAAAATAGAACAAAAGAAAACCAAAAAAGCCAAACGTAGTAAAGCGCGTTTGTTTTAGGTTAAATGAATCGTATAAAACGGAATCAAAATCCATAAATCAATAAGGAACAGATACGTTTCGTATGTCCTCGGTTTTCTAAAGAATAAAACCAATACTATTTGCAGCATCGAAAAAATAGAGGTTTGTAGAATATTTTTTGTTTCTAAATAGAAAAACAAAACAGAAATAAACACAAAAAGATAACCTATCTTTTTAGTTAAAATAGATTTTTCACAAATGATTACGGTATCTTTTTCATCATAAATAATAGATAGCCAAGTAATATAAAAAAATAGAAATAGTGTCCAGATTATTGAAAATGCATTGGAATAAACCCAAGGAATTAAAGCCCAAACTAATCCAATTATTATATTTTTTATTAAGAAAATAGATCGAGCACGAATGTAAATAAGGCTAAGTAAAGCTAAAAAAGCCCATAAAAAAAGGTTTTTGATTTCTGAAATCCCTATAAACCAATAAACTATTGCAAAGAATAATGCAAAAACCAACTCCGTAAGGTTTTTTGAAACCCATAATAAATGTGGATTCGTTTGTATTTTTTCAAAATCTTGAATTTTTAATATTCGCATTAAATTGTAGACTATAAAAATACTGACCGAAATATGAAAAGACGCTTTGAGGCTTAATGCATTTAAATAACCAAACAAGAAACCAACAAATGATAAATGTATGGATGCAAACAAATAACTTACAAAAACTCTTTTGAATAAACTCATTTTGGATTTATAAATTAGTTTAATAACTCCGTAAATTTTGTGCAACGATACCAAAATCGGTCGATAAGAATATACTTATTAAACGTTGTTTTGGGAAATCCTTTATGTTTTATTTGTTTTCGTTTTTGAATCAACTTTGGAATATTGTAATAAAAAGCCATATGCGCCATAAAAATAGCTTTGACCACTCGTAAACTTTTGGTATCTATAATAGAATGTATTGCAGCAATGCCATCTAAAACGAGCCTAAAAAAAACCACAAAAGGCATTTTGGGAAAGTCCACATTTTTGAAAATGTTAAATAAACTATTTCTAAAATTTAAATACGATTTAAGGTAGCTGCCATAAGGTAAACTTCCGCCTCCATAATGATAAACTACCGATTTTGGGAATACATAAATATCATATCCGTAATTTTGAACGCGCCAACATAAGTCGATCTCTTCCTGATGTGCAAAATAATCGCCATCAAAGCCACCGACTTCTCTAAAAACCTCATTTCGGATAAACAAACAACAGCCACTTGCCCAAAAAATAGGAATGGCATCGTCATACTGACCTAAGTCTTCTTCAATATCTTCAAAAAAACGTCCTCTACAAACTGGGTAAGCAAAACGGTCGATAAAACCACCCGATGCGCCGGCATATTCAAATTTTTGTTTGTTTTTGAGGTCTAAAATTTTTGGCTGACAAGCACCAAGATTTGGATTTTGTTGAAACGCATTAAGAATTGGTTCCAGCCATTGATCCGACACTTCAATATCACTATTCATGATGCAAAGAATCGGTTCTGTGATATTTTTTAATCCTTCGTTATATCCTTGTGCAAAGCCATAATTTTTATCATTTGAAATCCATTGTATGGTTTCAAATTGTTGGACAATTTGAAATGATTCATCCGTTGAATCATTATCAACAACATAAATAGCGGCTAAAGTTGGATTTGTTTTTTGTAAAAGAATAGGCAAATACGTACTTAAAAATGAAGCTCCATTCCAATTTAATATAACAATAGCACAAGGTTTTTGTTGTATCATTTCTTTTCTTTTAGTGGAGGTTGCCACATTTCAATTTTATTCAAGTCCTCTACCTATTTTTAATATTTTATTATGATTCGTAAAATCCTTTAAAATAGCATCTAAAATACCGTTTACAAAGGTTTTACTTTTAGGATCACAAAATATTTTTGTTAAATCTAAATACTCGTTTATGGTAACTTTAGTAGGAATTGTTTCGAAAAATAAAAACTCGCATAATGCCATTTTGATCAAAATCATCTCAATTTTTGGGATACGATCATAATCCCAACCCACTAATTTTGGGGTAATAACGTCCGTAGCTTCTTGATTAAAATGAATATAGGATTTAACTAAATTTTGAGCAAATTCGCCTTCTTTTTTCCATTCATAATGCCCAATCGAAAGACGAAAGCGCTCTGTTTCGCTTCGTTCCGAATTGTTTTTTAACGTTCGTTTTAATGCAAAATGAATTAAATCTAAATCTTCTTCTACATTGACAAAAAAGTCTTCAAAATGACTTAATAGCTCTTCATCTACAAAAAATATTTTATTGAAAAATTTCTTGTAAAATTCATAAGCCGAATGCTCATTTGGATTTTCTAAGAACGTCTTATATTCAGGTAATTCAATAGCTTTAAAATACATTCTTTTTTCAAACTCGGGAATGTTGTATTGAACAATCTTATATTTTTTAAAGTTCTTCGCAAGGTCTTCATCTTCATTTAAAAACTTCATAAACTGTGTATTTAAAATCGATAAATTCACGTTTTTTTCAGAAGCTTCTAATAATTTTTTATTGTTCAACACATTCAAATGCTCATTTGAGTAATTAAAAACTTGTCGAATAATATACAAAACTACAAGATGCAATGAAATTGTTTTTTCGATACTTTCATTAAAATCTTTAAGAATAATTTGCTCATTTAAATCAATATCATAGCTATGGCTATAGATACTTTGAGCTACTTTTATTCGTACACTTCGTCGACTAATCATATTATTACCATTTGGCATTTAAGTTTTTTGCTTTTTCAATACGCTCTTTAGCTATTGAAATAGCAGCTTGTTGGGTATTTATTTTTTCAATTTCACTTTTTAAGTAAATTTCAAGAACTCTATTGTAAATCATATCGGTAAGGCTCATGGTTTGTTCTTTGCTATAATTGCCTAAAACTTCACTATAGCAATTAATAACTCCACCGGCATTAATTAAAAAATCAGGGGCATATAAAATACCACGTTGCATCACCGCGTTGCCATCTAACAATTCATCTTTTAATTGATTATTCGCGGCGCCACAAATTACTTTGCATTTTAACTGGTCTATAGATGCACTATTTACCGTAGCGCCAAGTGCACAAGGTGCATAAATATCGCATTCCATTTTTGCAATTTCATTTGGATCAACGACTTGAACGTTATGTTTGCTTGTAACTAACGCAATATTTTGAGCGTTAATGTCGGCGATGCTTATCTTAGCATTTTCTTTTGCCAATAAATCAATTAAATACTGACCTACGTGTCCCGTGCCTTGAACGGCAATATGAACATTTTGTAACGATTCGCTACCCGTAATTTTTTTCCAACTGGCTTTCATTGCCAAATATACACCATAAGCTGTAAATGGACTTGGGTCGCCACCACCACCTAAAAATACAGGCTTGCCAGATACATGTTTGGTTTCTAATGATATATATTCTATTTCTTTCGTTGATGTTCCCACATCTTCGGCTGTAATATATTTTCCACTAAGTTTATCTACAAATTTACCATATCGTCTCCAAAAGAATTCATCGCGCTTTACGTTTTCATCAGCTATAATTACAGCTTTGCCGCCGCCTAAATTAATGCCACTAATTGAACTTTTGTAGGTCATTCCACGCGATAATCTTAATACATCGTTTAGTGCTTCAGCTTCGTGGGTGTAATTCCAAACCCGCGTACCTCCTAAAGAGGGCCCCAATGTGGTGTCATGAACGGCTATAATAGCTTTTAGCCCGGTGTCTTTGCAATAACAATGAACAATTTGTTCGTGTTCAAATGTAGCGATGTTTTCAAATAAATTAGATTGAATTTCAATGGACATATACGATTAATTTCGAGCGCAATAATACGGCTTTTTAGATAAAAAATAGGAACTAATACCAATCTTACTTATAAAATAGTCCAAACTATTTTATAAGTTTAGAGGGGTAAACACCGTGATAACAAGCAAATAGTACAATCAAGAGAATCGAAGATAGAACTATATTGATTATATATACGGTATAATCCAAAGATTCGTTTTGGATAATTATAATCAATGTACAAATTATGGAATATTTACAATACAGAAATTGTATGATTTTGTGGAACAGTTGTTTAATATCGAGATTCTTTTTACGTTTAATAAACAAAATAGACCGCTTTCTAAATAAATAAAAAAAAAATTACTTTGGCACATGCTTTGATAAAACTATAGTGTAAGTAAATTAAAGTCGATGAAGATTAAATTTTGTTTTCTTTTTATTTTAAGTTTTTGTGTTCATATTTTATATGGAAATAATATTGATTATACTATTCAAAAGGTTAAACAAAATTGTAAAAATATTGAGGTTTTTGTTTTTAAAAACAAACAAGCCACACAAATCCCAATAGAGTATAAAGAAAAACTACTTTCTGTGGTTAAGAATGAATCGATACAGCCAACGGATAAAGATTATGAAGTAGCAAAAATTGATTTTATTTGTGAACAAGATGCCCCGTTAGCCATTTTTGTGTTTTACAGCCCCGTTTATAAACTGTTTTATTTTAGTATTGAAAATCCGAGCTCTTCAAAATATTTTAAAATTGACCAGAAAACCTATGATATGTTAAAACCGTTTTTAGGTTAGTTCAAATTTTTCGCTTTAGATTAATTAAAAGTATAATATGTAATATTAATTTTGGTTAAATTGCTTTTTTATTATCAAAAAAATAGCCCGAAATTTAAATTTCGGGCTATTTTTTTTTATAGAACTAAAAGTTTGATTTATATTCCAAAAGCAGTTTTAATTTGATCTACAAAATCCAAACGTTCCCATGTAAATAATTCTACTTCCATGGTTTTTTCGTTCGATTTTCCTTTGTTAAAGGTTTTTGTAATTTTTTGATTGGCTCTTCCCATGTGCCCGTAAGCAGCAGTTTCTAGGTACATTGGTGTTCTAAGATTCAAACGTTGTTCGATAGCATATGGTCTCATATCAAAAATCGTTTCAATAATTCGAGCTATTTCGCCGTCATTTTTATTGATTTTTGAGGTTCCGTTCGTATTAACATATAATCCGCAAGGTTTTGCTACGCCAATAGCATATGAAATTTGAACTAATACTTCATCGCAAAGACCTGCAGCAACCATATTTTTAGCGATATGTCTTGTTGCATACGCCGCACTTCGATCTACTTTACTTGGATCTTTTCCGCTAAATGCACCACCACCATGAGCACCTTTGCCTCCATAAGTATCTACAATGATTTTTCTTCCTGTTAATCCTGTATCGCCATGAGGGCCACCAATTACAAATTTTCCTGTAGGATTGATATGATACGTGATTTGGTCATTGAATAAGGCTTGAATTTCGGGCTTTAATTGTTTTTTAACTCTTGGAATTAAAATAGATATTAAATCACTTTTGATTTTAGCTAACATTTTTCCTTCTTCATCAAAATCATCATGCTGTGTAGAAATTACAATCGTGTCAATTCTTGAAGGTTTGTGATCGTCAGAATATTCAATAGTTACTTGACTTTTTGCATCCGGTCTCAAATATTTGATTTCGTTATTTTCTCTTCGTAGCGCAGCTAATTCTTCTAATAATTTATGAGATAAGTCCAATGCTAATGGCATGTAATTATCGGTTTCGTTGGTAGCATATCCAAACATCATACCTTGGTCTCCTGCACCTTGTGCATTGGCTTTAGCTTCAAAGTCTGTGATTTCGGCTTTTCGGTCTACACCTCTATTAATATCATCCGATTGTTCATGAATTGCAGATAAAATACCACAAGAATTGGCATCAAACATGTATTCACTTTTTGTGTATCCAATTTTTTCGATAACTTGACGCGCAATAGATTGAACATCTAAGAATGTTTCGGTTTTAACTTCACCCGCTAATACTACTTGACCTGTTGTCACTAATGTTTCGCAAGCTACTTTTGAGTTAGGGTCATACGCTAAGAAATTATCAATAAGTGCGTCTGATATTTGATCCGCTACTTTATCTGGATGACCTTCGGATACCGACTCCGATGTGAATAAATAAGGCATATTGTAAGTTTTAATTTTTTAAAGATGCAAATATACAAATAACAATAAAAAAAATACGAGAATTTTAGAACAAAAAATTAGAAATTGATGTTAGTATTTTCGTATTCTAAAAATATTAAAATGTCAAACATCAACGAAGAAAATATTTTAAAAGCTCTAAGTAGAGTTGAAGAGCCTGATTTAAAGAATGATTTGGTATCGTTAAAAATGATACAAAACCTAAAAATAGATGGTAATAAAATATATTTTGATGTCAAATTAACTACGCCTGCGTGTCCGATGAAAGAAATTATGCACAATAATTGTGTAAAAGAAATCAAAAACGATTTGGGCGAAGAGGTAGAGATTGAAATTAATATGACCGCTGATGTATCAAGTTCTAGAAATAGCGGTATTAATGTATTGCCAAATGTTAAAAATATTATCTGTGTTTCGAGTGGTAAAGGTGGTGTAGGAAAATCTACGGTTTCGGTACAGCTTGCTAAAACATTAAGTGCTATGGGCGCTAAAGTTGGTTTGATGGATGCCGATATTCATGGACCATCGATTCCTACCATGCTTGGTTTAAAAAATAAAAAACCAACCGTACGAGAGATCAAAGGAAAAATGTATATTTTACCTATCGAATATAACGATTTTTTAAAAGTACTTTCTATTGGTTTTTTGGTCGATGAGCGTCAAGCTATTGTTTGGAGAGGCCCAATGGTAACCAGTGCTTTAAAACAATTTATTAATGATGTGATTTGGGGCGACTTAGATTACTTAATCATCGATATGCCTCCAGGCACGGGTGATGTTCAATTGACGATTGCGCAAACGATGAAAGTAACCTGTGCGGTAATTGTATCCACGCCACAAGCAGTAGCTATTGCCGATGCTCGAAAAGCATTAGCAATGTACGGAGTACAAGGTGTTGAAATACCTGTAGCTGGAGTGATTGAAAATATGGCGTATTTTGTGCCAGAGGATATGCCCGAAAAGAAATATTATATTTTTGGAAATGGTGGTGCCAAAGCTCTTGCAACGGAATATGAAGTTCCATTTTTAGGGGAAGTTCCATTGGTAGAAAAATTAAGACAAAGTCTTGACGAAGGCGTTTATCATCAAAGTGAATTGGTAGAAGAACGATTTGAAGAAATTGCCAAAAATTTAGCACAACAAATTTCTATTCTAAATGTTAAGCAATTAGGGTCAAATTAATCATTTTCTAATCCCTCATTTTTCAAATCACAAATCACTTATCTATTTTCTAGTATCTCAAATCTAATATCTAATTCTAGCTGCCAAGCAATTTATACCGCATGGTTAAACCAATCGTGCGCGCTCTTGAAATGGCTTCTTTGGCTTTTTCGCCTTCAAATAGCGATTCTACGGTTTCGTTAAATAAGGATAACCAAATATCAAAATGTGCTTTTTCTAGTGTTAAATCTTTATGAGCCGCTACGGTATTATTTTTATATAAAGCCGTACCCAAAAGTATGGTACTCCAAAAATCAGCAACAACTTGAATGTGTGGCTCTAAATCTAAGTGAATAAAAAAAGGACGCATCTCTTCATGGTCAAGCAATTTTTTATAAAATTCCTCTACCAAAAGAAGACAGTCTTCAGGAGTTTCAATATCTTTTTTCATTTATGTATATTTAAGATATGAATAGACTCAGAGTGTATTTTAATAAATCCTATTGTACTCTTCTTAATTTGGCTTTAGGACCTAATTCGCTTTCGTAAACCTTTTTGATTCCATCGCCCATAGCGGCTTCAATATCACGGATGTCGCGCACTAATTTTGCCATGCCTCCTGGCTCAACCGATGCCGCTTGGTCGCTTCCCCACATCGAGCGATCTAACGTAAAGTGGCGCTCAATAAATTTAGCACCCATAGGAACGGTGGCTAAAGTGGTGCTTAATCCAGTTTCATGTCCTGAATAACCGATAATATTATCTGGAAATAAATTGGAAAGCGTATGAATCATATTTAAATTTAATTCTTCAGGCTTGCAAGGATATGTAGATGTGGCATGCGCTATCATCAAATTATCTAAACCAATAGCTTGAACTGCAGTATGAATTTCTTCCATCGAACTCATTCCTGTAGAAATAATCAATGGCTTACCCGTATCTTTTTTCTTTTTTAATAGGCTAATATCGGTTAAAGAAGCCGAAGCCGCTTTATACATCATGGGATCAAATTGTTCTAAAAAATCTACCGATTCTTCGTCCCAACAGCTTGCAAACCATACCATTCCGATTTCTCTACACAACGTGTCAATCGCTTTATATTCCGCTACGCCAAATTCTACTTTATAACGATAATCAATATATTTCATGCGGCCCCAAGGCGTTTCTCTTTCAATATCCCATTGGTCTCTTGGAGTACAAACTTCTGGAGTTCTTTTTTGGAATTTTACCGCATCGCATCCACATTCTTTGGCTCTTCGAATAAGCTCTTTCGCAATTTCGATGTCACCGTTATGGTTTAATCCAATTTCGGCAATAATAAAAACGGGATTGTGTCCTCCTACTTTTTTTCCATCTCTTAGAACAATTTCTTTCATGTTGTGTTGATTTAAAGTTTACAAAAATAATAATAATATTTAAAATTCGCTAAGTAGTTTAGTCGGACTACATTCTAAAACCAATGGACGGTGGTCTGAAATATGCATTTCATTTTTTTTACCCTCCAATATTTTAATCCAAGTATCAAAATTTGCAATAAATGTTTGATTCGTAAAAAAGTAATCCAATTGAATCGCATTCAAGTCATTTTTTTCTTTCATTCCACAAAATGTATTAAATACTTTTGAAGGAATGGGGTCAAAAATTGACAATTTTGATAGATATTGATACTCTTTGGATTGTTTTTGAAAGTTAAAATCTCCCGCTAAAATAAAAGAGCAAGCTGTATTCGACAACATTAACTGATGGATATCTTTTAGCTGATGAATTCGGGTATTTGATGCAGTTAAAGGATTATAGTCCGATTGTAAGTGGGTATTTATAATTCCTATCATTTGATCTTCAATTTTTACATGATACGATATGGCGCCTTTAGAAGCAAAAAAATCAAAAAAACTTAAGCTTTTGAAAAAATATAGTTTTTGTATTTTCTATCGGAAATTTTGATAAAACCATAAGCCCATTGCTAAATCCAATGCCTTTTTTAGAAGGTTTGATACAATAAGGATATTGATCCATGAGTGCTTCTTTTATCTGTGCTACGGCTTTAGGATCAAAAACTTCTTGCAAATTAATCACATCAAAAGATTCATTTTTTAAAAATTCAATTAAATAGTTTAATCGATTTTGTTGCGAAATCTGATTTTTTTCGGATAAAGCGTTACACACTTTTGGCAGCATTTTTACATTATAACTTACGATTTTAAAAACCCCGTCGTTACTATAACAAGTGAATGAAACTGCACATAAAAAAAGGATTAAAACTCGAATCATGTTTTTTTTGCAAAATTCAAGGTTTTCATCCACTTTATTTATTATTATTGAATAAACTTTCGGTTAGGAAATTGAAAACATATTTATTTATTGTTAATTCGTAATACAGAATTATTAGAATTTAAACCAATATATATTATTTTTGTCATAATTAAAAAATTAAAACCTTATGAAAAAAGAAATAATATTAATAATTGCACTTTTTATCTTTTTTGAATCTTGTAAGAAAAAAGAAACTTTTTCTAACGAAGATCAGGAAATTTTAGAAGACAACTCATATTTTGAACAAATTAATGACGATGCTTCAAAAATTACGGATGATGCATATTTCTCAACAACGACGATTTTGGTTCGAGAAGATCAAGGGGTTCGTTCTGTATTGGCGGATACCGTTAAATTAATAAAGAACCTGGCAGATAGCACAATTACGGTAGACTTTGGTACCAATGGCATTTTATGTAAAGACGGTCGGACTCGCAGTGGAAAGATTACTTTTAAATTTTCAAATGGATACCGCAAAGTTAACTCAAGTGTAACTTAAACTTTTGATAATTATAAAGTAGATAATTTAGCAATTAGCAATTCGTCAAACCGCAAGATAACTTATAATGGAATAAATAGCCTCAATCAGCCCAATTGGAAAATTCAATCGGATTTAACCCTTACAAAATCAAATGGAAAAGTGATTACGTGGAAGTCAGATCGAGATCGAGTAATGGTACAAGGATTTAACACCCCGTTGAATTGGTTAGACGATGTTTATGAAATCTCTGGAAACGCATCTGGCATTTCGGGAAATGGAATTGCTTATAATTTAGTTATAAACAAAAACCTATTAATCCGTATTGGTTGTCGATTTATTCAAGAGGGCATAATTACAATGAATCGAAGTAATTTATCCTATTCAGTTGATTATGGCAATCCTTTAAGTAGCAATAATTGTGACAATCAAGCAACGTTTCTTATAAATGGAAAATCGTATGTATTTACGTTAAAATAATCCATTATTATGGAACCGGATCATAGCCTTGTCCGCCCCATGGATGACAACTTAAAATACGTTTGATAATCAAATACAACGCATAAAAAATCATATGTTTTTGTAGTGCTTCGATAGCATATTGTGAGCAGGTTGGGGTGTATCGGCAACTTGGAGGCAAGCTTGGCGAAATCACTTTTTGATATATCCGAATTAGAAAAATAAAAGGCAAAGCTAAAATTTGTCTGATTTTCATCGTTATTTTGGTTGTTTTTTTTCAATTTTTTGCAGAATACTTTTTACCTGTAAATCCATGATCTGAAACGCCTCTTTCTTGGAATCAAGGATGTTTTTATATAAAAACAATATGAGAACCGTATGATTTAAATCCGCAGAAGTTTCAATTAAATTATGTTTTGATGTGCGGTAAGATTCTTTAAGGATTCTTTTGAAGTAGTTTCGTTCTGTGGCTTTTTTACAAATTCTTTTGGGTACTACAAAAGCAACTTTAGCCAAACAAGCATCATCTTTAGGAATGATTGCCCACTTGGCTAATATATTTTTTTCATGAATAACTTTGGCTTCTTTCGAAAATAACAGTTCAAAATACTTCTTACTTTTGATGCGTTCAAAAACAGTAAGCGTATTTTGGGTATTCAAAATAATTATGATTAGAAATAACGGAATAGTACATTAGACTATTTCAATCTTTTCTCGTCGCTGATCGTTAATTTTTTTCTACCTTTTTTACGACGCGCTTGTAGCACTTTATATCCACTCGAAGAGCTATTTCTTTTTCTAAATCCATGTTTGTTGGCTCTTTTTCTTCTCGAAGGCTGAAACGTTCTTTTCATTATATTAAAATTTTATATTTTATTCTTGTTTTTAAAAAAGTGTGCAAAGATATGATTTTATTTTTTAATCTTTTATAAATAATTAGGTGTTGAGCCTAAAGAAACAAAAAAGCCTTTTTGATTCACTCAAAAAGGCTTTTTGATTTGGGCGGAGGAAGAGGGATTCGAACCCCCGGTAGTGTTACCTACGACAGTTTTCAAGACTGCTCCATTAAACCGCTCTGGCATTCCTCCGGTGCAAAAGTATACATTTTAATTTTTTCGATGCTTTTTTTTTAACAAAATGCTAACTTTTTATTAAAAAAAATCCTTAATGACTTATTTATCAATTGATAATAAATAAAAATTAATTTGAAATCAACGTTTGGTAATCTTGGGATGCTTTCTCAATAACGATTTTGGCAGTTTCTGAGTCATAAACTCTCGAAATTTTACAAACTGAAGTTTCTTCAGGCAAATTTTTATACGTCAAGAAATAATGTGTTATTTTTTCTAGAATGGCTTTTGGCAAGTCTTCTATATTTTTATAATTGCTGTAAATCGGGTCCTCTTTTAAAACGGCTATAATTTTATCATCGGCTTCCAAACCATCTTCTAGAGCGATGCCACCAATCGGAATGGCTTTAACCAAGATGCCATTTTTCGAAATCGGGTGTGATGACAATACTAATATATCCAACGGATCGCCATCGCCTTTTTCTACTTGCATGCCATGTTCTTTTCCATACTGCGCGATTTTGTCGCCACAATAGGTTTTAGGAACAAAACCATAAAGCGCCGGAACGACATTTGAATATTTTTGTGGTCGATCGATCATCATCAATCCACTTTCTTTTTCAATTTCGTATTTGATAGTATCAAAAGGGGTAATTTCGATAAATGCAAATACTTCATGAGGCGCATTTTCGCCTATTGAAACGCCATGCCAAGGATGCGCCAATTCGAGTTGATTATTTTTTTTCATTTTATTATGCTTTAATTCTATGATTGATTTCTTGTGCTACGACCCAGGAGCTCGTCCATGCGTTCTGAAAATTAAATCCACCTGTGATGCCATCAATATTTAAAATTTCGCCAATAAAAAATAAATTTTTAATCTCCTGACATTCAAAATTTGTAGTATTTAAAACCGAAAGATCAATACCTCCTGCTGTTACAAATTCTTCTTTATATGTTGTTTTTCCTTTAATTTCAAATTTGCAATGAATCAGTTGCTCGATCAATCGATGGCAATCTTTTTTTGATAAATCACAAATGCGTTTATCCAGCGAAATTTCACTTTTTTCGATTAAAAACTGCCAAAGGCGTTTGGGAATCAGATTTGGATTTTTATTAACCAAAAGCGATTTACTTTTGATATTCAAGTCCATTTCGAGCCATTCTTTTGCGGCCATTTCATTCAATGCTTGATCCCATTGAATTTGGACGTTAAAATGATATTCATTTGCGGCCAAATAACTCGCTCCAAATGCGCTTAATTTTAATACTGCAGGGCCACTAAAACCCCAATGTGTAATCAATAAAGGACCGTGGTATTCCAGTTTGGTTTTTTCGATTTTAATTTTGGCATCTGGCACCGAAAGACCCATCAAATCCGTAATTTTTTTATCGGTTGTTTTAAATGTAAATAAAGAAGGGACTGGATCTACATTCTTGATTTGTAATTGATTCCAAAGCAATAAAGATTGTTTCTTTTGTGGGCCGCCCGTAGCGCCGACCAAAAAATCAACTACATATTTTTGTTGATGGTTTGTTGTTAACTCAAACTGATTATCAACTATTTGAATACTTACAATTTCGGTTTCATATAGAATTTCAGCGCCTTTTTTAGTCGCTTCCGAAAGTATGGTATTGGCTATTGTAGAAGAGGTATTGGTTTCGGGAAACATTCTGCCGTCGCGTTCGGTTTTAAGAGCAACGCCTTTTTGTTCAAACCACTTTTGAGTATCCAAAGGCGAAAACTGTTTCAGATGCTTTTGCATCCATTTTTCGCCACGCGGATAGTTCGTTGGAAATTTTGAGGGTTGCAGATATTGATGGGTTACATTACATCGTCCACCCCCACTAATAAGGACCTTTTTGAGCGCTTCGTGCGTTTTTTCAAAAACCAAAATTTTTAAATTCGGGTTGCGTTCGATATTAGCAGCCAAAAAGAGCCCCGAAGCTCCTGCGCCAATAATTCCAAGGGTTTTCAAAAAAGATTACTTTTTTAATGCTTTTAAAATTTCCTCTAAAAGTTCCTCTGATTTAGTAGGTGCTGGAGGAGGTGCGGGTGCTTCTACCTTTTTAGCATTAAACTTATTGATCATTCGAATGACCATAAACAAAAACATTGCTACTAAAATAAATTTCAAACCAGCTCCTAATGTCAAGCCATATTTAATCTCGGCTGCGCCAATTTTCAAAATCAAGTGTTCAAAACTAATGCCTCCCATCATGATGCCGATTATGGGCATAAAAACATTATCAACCAATGAAGATACAATAGTGTTAAATGTGGCTCCCATGATTGTAGCTATTGCTAAATCGATGACATTGCCACGAAAGGCAAATTCTTTAAATTCTTTAAACATAATATTTATTTTGTACAAAAATAGATAATTTAATTAATTTGAGGTTAATTTGAAAAAGAGAGGTAGATATTTCACACGCACCCCGTCATTCCGCAATTTTTTTTGATTAAATAATAACCTTGTAAAAAAAATATGCGGAATCTCAAATTGCTTATATAGATCCCCGATAAATTTTTTCTTTTAAGAGCTGCTTTCAAAATAACATTTAGTTGCGAAAAAATTTTCGAGGATGACGCAGTGGGAAGAGACAAAAGGTTCGGGATAGTAAGGTGGATCTCAAAAAAAATCTCTCAAAACGTTTGTTAGCTCTTTTTGATTAAAGCAAAACAACTTTCTTAAAATTTGGATTTAACAGCATTCCAATAATTTTTAGTATATTTGTAATATCATATTTTTAACTTGAAAATTAAAAAATAGAATGAAAAAGAATGTTGTATTAATTTCTATATTAGTCTTAGCAATGTTTTCATTTAAAAATGAAGAAGATAAAATAGACAAATCAAAAGCTGTTGTTAATAAAATTGAGGGTTTTTATATTTTTTCTGACAGCAGGCCACTTATGGCTTATGATACTTTAGGCGTTGTTGAAGCAGGCTTTATTTCAGGAACTCAATACCATACAATTCGAACGAATTTAATTAAACGCGCCAGAAAAAAATACGCCAATGCCGATGGACTTATATTGGATTTGAGAAATCATGGTTTGGATCAGTGTATTGTTATTAAATTTAAGCAATAACAACTTTGTGATGGATTTTTCACTTTTAGATTTCAAATCGCCTTTTATTCTAGGTTTAAGTATCGGCATCATTGGTGCATTTCACTGTGTGGGGATGTGCGGACCTTTAGTGATGGCATTACCCATAGGAAAACTAGAGCCTTGGCGGCGGGGCATTTATGTGTTTTCGTACCATTTTATGCGCATTGTAGCCTATTTATCACTCGCTATTTTGGTTTTTATGATTAAATTACCGTTTGTAATTACCCATTTTTTTGGCTTTCTTTCGTTGTTTTTTGGTGTTTTTTTATTATTTATTTCCCTTTTTCAATGGATGCCTCAAGTGAAATTTTCGGTATGGATTCGAGGCCAAATTTCAAATATATATCAACATTGGATGCAGCAACCTCTGTCTTTAATCAAAATTGCAGGACTTGGTTTTATCAATGGTTGGATTCCCTGCGGACTTACCTATAGCGCGCTGGCAAGTAGCTTGCTGTTTTCTTCTTTAGATCAAAGTGTCTTGCTGATGCTCGGCTTTGGTGTGGGCGTCTTTCCGGTGATGTTTTTTACGACTTGGTTTGGTCAGGCGCTCCTCAAACGTTTTGGAAAATACCAAAAATATTTAAGTCAAATTATTTTGATTCTTGTAGCGTTGATGCTTATTTACCGAGGCCTCGAAATGCAATATTTCTCAAAACAACAACCCCAAGAAATCCCTGAAAAGATGCATTGTAAGTAAGGGTTTTGGATTTTAAATAAAATAATTTTGGGCGCGTTTTCGGGTTGCAAATTCCGAGAATCGGTGCTATTCGCTTTACTTAGCTACGCTTCGTGCTCGCTACTATCCAGCGCGCAAAAGCTAGGTATGATATCGACGTCATCTCGGAATATTTTTCCTGAATGTCAAGTCCTCTTTGAAAAATGTATCCGTGATCTCTTAAAATGGTTTTTTTAAACCTTTTTCTTTCTCAAAAAATCATCAATTTAATAAAATTGTGTTATAATTAAAACAAGTTCAATTATTTATTGAAACTTGCTAATCGAGATTAAATAAAAAATGCAATTTTATAAAAAAAAACATTAAATTTTAAAAAATAACAAAAAAAAGTATATATTTGCAATTAATAACAACAAAAATACGGTACACATCATGTTAGATGCAATATGATGGTTTTAGTGCCAAAAAAACCCTTTTTGCCTAAAGATATTTAGTGATTATATAGTATTTATTGCTGAAAGTGGCCACATGTTATAAACCTTGGACGTTAGCATACATTTTAACAAGACCATATGAAAGTGAACATATCCAATACAGACAAAGATTATTACTTAAAAAAAGAGTTGTATCGTTTATTAAAAAAAGACGATAAAATATTTGAGTTTATTCAAAATATTTGTCTAGATGGTTTATGGTTTTGGGATTTAGAAAAACCTGAAAATGAATGGATGAACCCCATGTTTTGGAAAACACTAGGCTACAATCCCGATGAAATGCCTCATAACCCAAGTGCTTGGCAAGACATCATGAACAAAGACGATTTAAAACTAGCCAAAGATAGTATAGAAAAACATCTGTCAGATGAAAATCATCCCTACGATCAGATTGTTCGCTACAGACACAAAGATGGACATATTGTTTGGATAAGATGCAAAGGGAAAGCCATACGAGATGAAAATGGGAAACCAGTTCGCATGCTTGGGGTTCATAACGAAATTACATCATTCAAAAACAATGAGTTTAGGTATAAATCATTAATTGAAGGTACAAACGTAGGGACTTGGGAGTGGAATGTGCAATCTGGAGCAACGATATTTAATGAGAGATGGGCCGAAATTGTAGGCTACACCCTTGAAGAGCTGGCACCAATAAGTATAGAAACATGGATGAAACTAGCCCATCCGGATGACATAGAAGAATCGGGTAAAAGATTAAATGCATGTTTTGAAAGAAAATCGGAATTCTATGAGTTTGAAGCTCGAATGAAACATAAAAACGGGCACTGGGTATGGGTCTATGACCGTGGAAAAGTCTTTGAATGGACAGAAGACGGAAAACCTTTATGGATGTATGGCACGCATCAATATATCACTCAAAGGAAACTAAAAGAAGAAGAATTAAGAATAAGCGAGGAAGCTTTTAGAGGGAATTTTGAAAACGCTGCAATAGGCATGGCTATAATCAGTCCAAAAGGGGAATGGATTAAAGTGAACCAAAAAGTTTGTGAAATTGTAGGATACCCCGAAAAAGAATTATTTAAACTAACTTTTCAGGATATCACACACCCTGAAGATTTACTTATTGACCAAGCGTTGCTCAATGAAGTGATTGATGGCAAAAGAAGTCATTACCAAATGGAAAAGAGATATTTTCATAAGGAAGGGCATCTTGTCTATATCATACTTGCAGTATCGGTTGTAAAAGATACCGAGGGTAAAATTCTCTACTTTATTTCTCAAATCGTTGACATTTCTAAAAGAAAAAAACAGGAAGAGGAAATAAACTACCAAAAAAATCTACTTGCATCGTTTTATAATCTTTCACCTGTGGGTATAGCGTTAAATGATTATGAAACCGGGAGATTTATTGATGTAAATGATAAACTTATTGAGCCAACGGGATATACAAAAGAGGATTTTTTTGCACTTAGTTATTGGGATGTAACCCCAAAAGAGTACGAGAACCTTGACGCCATTGCTCTTAAACAAATGGAAGAAAATGGAAGTTGCGAAACCTTTGAAAAGGAATATATCCGAAAAGACGGTTCAAGATATCCAGTATCACTGCAAGGTGTTGTGGTAAAAGATACGGCAGGTAAAAAGCTAATATGGTCATTGGTAAGAGACATTAGTAAGGAAAAAGAAGCGGAAAGAAAATTAAAGGAAGCTATTTCAAATTTTCAAGCCCTATTAGATGCCAGCACACAGGTTTCCATTATTGCCACGGATACGGAAGGACAAATTACGTTTTTCAATTCAGGAGCAGAAAAAATGCTTGGTTATAAAGCAGAAGAATTAGTGGGAAAATATACACCTGCTATTATTCATTTGCCTGAAGAAGTAGAAAATGAAAGCAAAGTTCTTTCCGAAAAGTATAGTAAGAAAATAAGTGGTTTTGAAACCTTTGTTTATGAAGCTCAAATTGGTCAGCCCAATACAAAAGAATGGAGCTATAAAAGCAAAGAGGGACACATAATTCCTATTTTACTATCAATAAATAAGATTGCAGATGAAAATACTATTACGGGCTATCTAGGAGTAGCTACGGATATTACAGAACTTAAAAAAGTAGAAAAAGAAATCAGATCACTACTACGTATTACCGAAAATCAGAATGACCGATTAAAAAACTTTGCCTATATCGTATCTCATAATTTAAGGTCGCATAGTGGGGGCATTTCGGGTTTAATTGAATTGTTGCACTTAGAATATCCCAACCTTGTAAATAACGAGTTAACAACCTTGTTGAATAGTAGTGTAGAAAGTCTAAAACAAACGGTGGAAGACCTTGCTGAAGTAGTAAAGGTAAATCTTGCCATTGAAGAATCCCAGCAAATTCAACTTTCTAAAGTTATTGAGAAAAACATCAAAAGCTTATCAAGTCAGATTCATAAATCAGGAATTAAAATAATTAATGAGATCCCCGATGCAGTTTATACACAAGGAATATCAGCCTATGTTGATAGCATTGTTTTAAATATGATAACGAATGCCATCAAATACAAAAGTGAAGACAGAGCGTCTTTTTTGAGGATTTATTGTGAAGAAGATACGTCAACCACAACTTTGTTTTTTCAAGATAATGGACTTGGTATTGACTTAAACAAATATGGAGATAAACTCTTTGGGATGTATAAGACTTTTCATCGCCATGATGATTCTAGAGGAATAGGATTATTCATTACCAAGAACCAAATAGAAAGCATGGGTGGTACGATTAAAGTAGAAAGCGAAGTAAACATTGGTACAACATTCAAAATAATTTTTAAAAAATGATGATTAAAAAAATAGATCTTGTATGCATAGTAGACGATGACCCAACTCATATATTTATTACCAAAAAATATATTGAGCTTTCAGGTCATGTTGAAAGAATTCTCGTTTGCAATAACGGAAAAGATGCGTTTGACGTACTTCAAAAGTTAGTGATGGATAAAGAAAAACTACCAAAAATTATTTTTTTGGACTTAAATATGCCCGTTTGGGATGGATGGCAGTTTTTAGATGAGTTTACAAAAATTCCAATTGAAGAACCTGTTAAAATATACATTCTCACAAGTTCTAATAATGAAGCGGATATTGAAAAAGCTAAAAAGTATAGCATGGAAAGTAATTACTTAATAAAACCTATTAGCCAAAACCATTTAAATGACATATTAGCAGAAAATATTTAAGCAAAGAGATATAAAACCTTTGCTAACAGCACCTTCCAAAAATTGGCGGAGCAGGGGTTAAATCAAAATATGTTCTACTGTCAAAATTTGTACTAGGTTAAGAGTGAAGTGCTTCGAAATCGCCACCTTAGGGTAGCTGCAAAACGTTGGACGTAATGCTATGAAGACCAACTACAACGACAATGAAAAGAACAAAAAGTCTAATATGAACTACAATAATTTCACTAACAATTTTATCGTGTGCGACAAATAAAAATATGATTACAAAAATTGAAAAAATAAAAATTGACTATAAAGGCAAACAAGTTTCGGCTCGTAAACTGACCGTGGCTTCTGAAATTACAATCGACATGGATACTGCTTGGACATTAGTTCAGACAAGTGCATTATTGAACTTTGTTGCGGAAGGCAAAGTAAAATTTAAACCAACAGGCGGACAATTTCCTAAAATATGGAAAGAAGGCGAAACGGTTTCTACAAAAATGTTCGTTTATGGTTTTATTCCATTTGGTGGACTTCATTCGCTTTTTTTCGAGGAGATAGACAACGTAAATAAAATTTTGCAGACAAGAGAGTGGGACAATTCTGCGAAAGTCTGGAACCATAAAATGTCATTAAAAAAACAAACCGACACAACAATAATTTATGAAGACGAGATAGTTATTTATGGTGGCATGCTGACTGGTTTTATAACATCTTGGGCAAAATCATTTTATAAACATAGACAAAAAAGATGGCAGTTAGTAGCAACTAATCCAGCACGAGTAGACCCCGCATTTGCTCGAAACCTATGAGTTTATAATTAGCTCCCAGCTTTCCTTTTTTTAACTAAAACTTCGCAAGTAACGTTGACATACAATAAAAGTATGCGCGTTGCTTTTAATAAAGTCACTCGCAAGACGTAAGCGACGGCTGATGAATCAGAAAATGGAAGAAAAAAAACAACTTACATGACAAGAATATTAGCTATTAATAGGAATTCCTATGTATTTTCCTTTTAACATCCAAAAGGTTAAAAGAAAAATAATTTTTTTATAGCGTTACTCGTCATATTGTGTTACATTTGTAATTATAAATATTTTTAACAAAATAACGGATTTTGGTTAGAAATTTAGATAGATGCTTGGCAAAAGTGCCAATTTCAGTATTTCGTATGAAAGTTTTGTGCTAGGGTCCAAGGTTATTCTTCGTATCAATCCCTAACGTGCAGGATGCCAAAATTCCCTGCCTTTGATTAGCTCGAAACCGTTATGCGTTATATAAGAACGCTACAATACCTAAAAAAAATGAAATGGACATATATTCTAAAATAATCATATGGTTATCCTTGTTTCTCGCTTTTGGATGTAATAATTCAACGGAAACGATTAATCCCACAAAATCCAATATAACGGAAAGCGTTTATGCGGCGGGAATTGTAAAAAGTAATCATCAATATGAAGTTTTTGCGGAGTTGAACGGAAAAATTGAAGCCATTTTTGTAAAGGAAGGGGACGTTGTTCGGCAAGGTGCTCCACTTTTTAAGCTTGAAAACAACAGTACTATTTTAAATACTAAAAATGCATGGGCTACCGCATTTACCAATGATTATCAACGAAATAATTTAAAACTTTTGCAAGCTCAAAACGCGATTGATTTAGCGCAAAAGAACGTAAAAAACGATTCCATCTTACTCGTGCGTCAACAAAGCTTGTGGAAACAGAATATTGGGTCTAAAGTCGAATTGGAGCAGCAAGAACTGCGTTATGAAAATACCAGAGCCAATCTTAAAAAGGCAAACGTAGTTTATGAAGATCTCAATCGCCAACTGAAACTTGCCTCAGAACAAAGCAAAAACAACCTTAAAATAGCTCAATCTACAGAAAGCGATTTGATAATAAGAAGTGAATTTGAGGGTGTTGTGTATAAAATTAATGCCAAAAAAGGAGAATTTGCCAGCGGAACCAAACCTTTAGCGGTTCTCGGAAAACAAGATTTTGTTATTGAGTTTAATGTCGATGAATTAGATATTGTAAAAATAAAAAAGGGTCAAAAAGTTATCGTCCGAATGGATAGTTATGAAGATCAAGTTTTCGAGGCCACTATAAGTTTCATCTATCCGATGATGGATGAACGGAAAAGAGCCTTTCGGGTAGAAGCCTTTTTTACAAAAGCTCCAAAAGTGCTTTACCCAAACCTTACGTTGGAGGCAAATATCATTATCAATGAAAAAAAAGAGGTCTTAACCATTCCCACCAACTATTTGATAGGCGATACGGCAGTGATGCTAAAAAATGGAACCATTCGCCCTATAAAAACAGGCTTGAAGGATTACAATACGGTAGAAGTTCTTGACGGAATTGACGAGAATACAAAAATCAAACTTTCGAAAGAATGAAAATTAAGCACATTTTCGAAATAGCAAAAGCAATGCTTTTAGCGCGCTCCAAGCAAACTTTGGTGGCTGCTATTGGTGTGGCCTTTAGTGTGGCTTTTTTCGTTTCACTTTTGGGTTTCATGGAAGGGTTGAATACCTTGCTTGATGGCTTGGTTCTAAATAGAACGCCCCATATTCGGCTCTATAACGACATCCGTCCCTCTGACAATCAACCGATTGCATTGGATACGACCTATAAAAATTACCATCATTACATCCATTCCATCAAGCCTGCAAATGCCCGAAAAGAAATCTACAATGTAGAAACCATTTTTAAACGCCTCGAAAAGGATTCTCGTGTGTATGGAGTAGCACCAAAATTATCAGCCCAAGTTTTTTATAATCTTGGGAATATTGAACTCAATGGGGTTGTAAATGGTATAGAAGTGGCGCAAGAAGCCAAATTATTTCAATTTGAAGACCATGTGATTGGCGGCAATGCTTTTGATTTAGAAAATCGCTCCAATAGTATCATTTTAGGGCAAGGGGTAGCCGACAAAATGCTAGCAAAAAAAGGCGATCTTATACAAGTGACTACCATTAACGGCGAACAATTTACGCTAAAAGTGGTCGGTTTTTTTCAATCAGGTTTGGTGGAATTGGATAAAGTGCAGAGTTATGTGAGTTTGGCTACCTGCCAGAAACTATTGGGCGAAACGAGTACGTATATGAGCGATATCCAAATCAAACTCTACGATATCGATAAGGCTCCTGAATTAGCAAAAGAATACGCCACACTTTTTAATATAGATGCCGAAGATATACAAACAGCAAATGCACAGTTTGAAACGGGTAGCAGCGCCAGAACCATCATTTCATTTGCAGTAGGTATTGTTCTCTTAATTGTAGCAGGTTTTGGAATTTATAACATACTCAATATGATGATTTATGAAAAAATGGATACCATCGCCATACTCAAAGCCATAGGTTTTTCGGGAGCAGATGTCAAGATAATTTTTATAGCTATTTCGTTGAGTATCGGTTTAAGTGGGGCCTTGTTGGGAGCCTTGCTGGGCTTACTTTTTTCAGTGATGATAGATAACATCCCGTTTAATTCTGCTGCTGTGCCCACAGTAGATACATACCCCGTAGATTATGGCATTCAATATTATGCTATCGCCGTTATTTTTGCCATCGCCACCACCTATTTTGCAGGTTGGTTTCCTTCGCGGAAAGCCAGTGCTGTAGATCCAGTAGAAATTATAAGAGGAAAATAAAATGGAAAAAAAAATCGTTTTAGAAGCCAAATCCATTAACAAATCGTTTTACGATCCTGTAAAAATAGATGTTTTAAAAGACCTTTCATTTACTATAAATCGTGGAGAATTTATAGCCGTAACCGGCAAATCGGGATGTGGAAAATCAACGTTGCTTTACATTCTTTCTACAATGGACTCCGATTATACAGGAGAACTTTGGATAGATAATGAATTGATGGCGGGAAAAACAGAAGCAGAACGCGCGCGCGTGCGAAATGAAAAAATTGGTTTTGTATTTCAATTTCATTATTTATTGAATGAGTTTAGTGTATTGAAAAATGTAATGCTTCCGGGCCTCAAAGCGAATAAATTGACGGAACAAGAACTCGAACACCATGCCTACGAATTACTCAAAAAACTAGGCATAGAACATCTCACCAATAAAATGGCATATCAAGTTTCGGGAGGCGAAAAACAACGCATTGCCATAGCCAGAGCTATGATAAACGATCCACTGATTTTGATGTGTGACGAACCCACGGGAAACCTAGACAGCAAAAACACCGATATTGTATTTGATATTTTTAATGAATTGGTCCATACCTTTAATAAAACCTTATTAGTAGTTACCCATAATCAAAATTTTGCAGACAATACCCAACGCAATATCGTTATGGAAGATGGACGGATTATTTCCTAATATATTCTTTATATGCTATTGACATTGAACCAAGTACAAAACCGACAACCGCAAAAGAAAAATCATGAAAAATAAAATACATATCCTCCGGACAATGATGATTTGCTTTTTTTGTGTATCGACAAACTTATATTGTTTTTTAACCTAGATTTTTATACCAAATACTTCATAAAAATAAATAATACGATGGCTTTTCCAATTACTTTTTTTACTTTTGCTTACCATTCAAAAACGACTAAAAATAATGTTAAAAAAGAAAACATTTACATCTAAACTTTTTAGTAGTTGGAAAAAACTTGGGCCCGGGTTAGTAACAGGTGCAAGTGACGATGACCCCTCTGGAATTGCAACGTATTCTCAAGCAGGCGCGGCATTTGGACTTGCAACATTATGGACAGCGATTATTGCTTTTCCACTTATGGCTTCTATTCAACAAATGTGTGCGAGAATTGGGCTCGTAACATCACAAGGTTTGACCGGGACACTTAAAAAACACTATCCAAGACCGCTTTTATATCTAATGCTTTTATTTAGTTTTCCAGCGATAGTAATGAATATTGGTGCGGATATTGCAGGAATGGGCGCTGTAGGAAGTCTATTATTTCCGGCTATTGATGCTAATTATTTCAGTATTTTCTTCACGATGATGCTTCTTGGTTTAATCATCTACTTGCCATATCAAAAGATTGCATCCGTTTTAAAATATTTGTGCATTGTTATGTTAGTATATTTCATTGTACCTTTTTTGTATAAACAGGATTTTAGCGAAATTCTGAAAGCGACGTTTATTCCAACTATAAAATTCGACAAAGACTTTATTGCAATTATAGTTGGCATACTGGGCACTACCATTTCACCTTATCTTTTCTTTTGGCAAGCATCCGTAGAAGTTGAAGAATTCAAGGATAAACGAAATCATTTGATTGTAAATAAAAAATTAATTCATGAAATAAATCAAGATGTAGATTTTGGAATGGCCGTTTCGGGCTTTGTAATGTATTTTATTATTCTTACTACAGGAACGGTTTTGTTTAAAGGCGGCATCCATCAAATTGATACCGTTGAACAAGCGGCAATGGCACTAAAGCCATTAGCTGGGAATCTTGCTTATCTGCTTTTTGCAATCGGAGTAATTGGAACAGGGCTTATTGCTATTCCAGTATTGAGCGGTTCTATTTCGTATATCATTACTGAAACTTTTGGTTGGGAACAAGGCCTAGACAAAAAATTTCATAAAGCAAAAGCATTTTATATCATCATTGCCATTTCGTTGATACTCGGATTGTTATTAAATTATATAGGAATTACGCCAATTCAGTCATTGATTTATACAGCCATTTTATATGGACTAACAGCTCCAGTGCTAATTGCAATTATTTTACACATTTCAAACAACAAAAAAATAATGGGCGAAAATGTGAATGGAAGAGGAGCAAATATTTTAGGATTTACCGCTTTAATTATTATGACCGTTGCTGCTGTAGCGTTAATTTACCTTCAATTTTCAGAAAAGTAATCGATATTAACAAATGAATAATTCTAAATCAAGTAATAACAACAATGAATAAACTTGAAATGAATTATGATTGTTGCGTTAAAGTAATTTTTTCAAATCCAAGTTCCTTCAAAGAGGTGCCATTTTGAAGAGCAGGTCGTTAAAAAGAGCATTAAACGTTTGGTTAGTTAACTAGATATTAAAAGTTTCATGAATTTGTGGAATTTCTACAAAATCAAATCCTTTTTTAATCAGCTTATTTTTAAAATTTTCTTGAACTTCGGGTTCGCCATGAACTATAAAAAATTTATCTACTTTTTTCGGATCTTGACCGCTTAAAAATTGCATCAAATCCATATAATCCGCGTGGGCACTAAAACTTTTAATCTTTTTGACTTCTGCATTTTTCTTAAATAGCGTTCCAAAAATCTTCACTTCGCCCGATTCCGTTTGAAGCCTCGCCCCAAGACTAGAAGGTTCGCAGTAGCCTACGATCAGAATCGTATTTTTGCTATCTTCTATGCAATTGGCAATATGATGTTTTACACGGCCGGCATCTGCCATCCCCGAAGCAGAAAGGATTACGCAAGGGGCCTCATTGCTATTCAAGGCTTTTGAATCTTGTACATCTGTAATGTAAGTTAAATTTTCAAATCCAAAGGGGTCGCTATCTGTTTTCATATATTCCCGCAATTCTTTATTATAGCATTCTTTGTGTTTTTTCGTAATTTCCGTGGTCAAATACGAAAGTGGACTGTCTACATAATATTTTAGGTCGGGTAATTTTTTAGAAATATCCAACCTATTGAGGGCATATACAATCTCTTGAGTTCTTCCTAGGCTAAAAGAAGGTATGATGAGTTTACCTTTTTTATGGACGCACGTGTTCATGATTTCTTTTAGTAAGATGTCTTCGCTAATAGCCAAATCGTCGTGTAACGAATCGCCATAGGTGCTTTCACAAATAATGACATCAGCTTGTGGAAAAGAAGCAGGCGAATTAAGAATCGGGTCGTTGTATCGCCCCACATCGCCTGTAAAGCAAATTTGGGTCGTTTTTTCATCTTCTTCAATAGTTAAATTTACCACGGCACTTCCTAGAATATGTCCCGCTTCCGTAAAAACGCAAGAGACATTCTCTATTACCTCAAAAGATTCATTCAAAGATCTTACATGAAAGTAATTGAGTGCATTTTCTGCATCGGCAGAAGTATACAAAGGCTCTAGCGGTTTTTTATATTGAGCTTTTCGTCTTTTGTTTAAAAAGTTGACGTCTTCTTCTTGAATCTTGGCACTGTCTTTTAGTAATGCTTCGGCTAAGCTATAAGTGGCCGGAGTGCAAAATATTTTGCCATTAAATCCATCCTTAACCAGTTTTGGGATGAGCCCCGAATGATCGATATGTGCATGAGACAAAACTAGGGCGTCTACTTCTAAAGGAATAAATCCAAAATGTCGGTTTAGTGTTTCTGTTTCTTGTCCTCCTCCTTGAAACATTCCACAATCCAGCAAAATCTTTTTACCATTTTTTAAATGAAGAAGATGCTTACTGCCTGTAACGGTGCCCGCGGCGCCATGAAATGATATTTTCATATTATAGATTATTTGTTATTTACAAAGATACGTAATTTTTTCATCATAGTTCAAAGGAATAACATAAAAATGAAGGTTTTTAAGGGCAAGTGGATGTATTTTATGGAAGCCAAGGCGTCATTTTCATTGAATCGATACTTTTACCGCCCATAAAAGTGTTGCCAACGTGAAGTCTATTATAATGACCAAAAATGGTTACTTTTGTAGTTAAATGAAGGCGTATCATCCAAAAAAATATCGTATTTGTGGAAGTTTTATTATAATTGCATATATTAAAGAGTTATCGGTCATTTTTAGCGAACCCAAAACTGAAAGCAAATTGAACAAAATAATCATATTATTTTTCCTTATTTACTCAACAAAAGTATTTTCTCAATATGGAATAGTTGAAGACAAAGACGGCTATGTAAACATTAGAAGTGAACAATCGGCAAAAAGTAGAATCATTGATACTCTTCATAGCGGAAGAATACTTTATATCTTATTTTTAGATGAACAAAAAGGAGATTGGTTAGATTGTAGTTTTGCAAGAAAAGGCAAAAATGTCAGCGGTTATATTCACAAGTCAAAAGTCAAGTTATTAACTTCTTTCAAAAAGATTAAAGAGAAAGTTGTAAAAAACCAAGTTTCATTTTTAAATCAAAAATTAAACATTAGTATTACCAAAGAACCTTTTATAGCAAAGAACAACAAACTGAAATATAGAAAAAGAAACCCTAAAAGCACAGAAGAAACATACCTGCAAAAGATTAACGGAAAAGATTTTTATGGAACAGATGGAGATTTGCCTCGCGAACAATATGGCAAGTCAATTATCAAATATGATAGCATAATAACCATATTCAAAACTGAAACTTTCTTCTGTCCAAACCTTGAAAGCCACGAACTTTATTGGGATGAAAAAAACAACATATATTATTTAACAACTACAAACGGGGATGGTGCAGGAGCTTATGTCGCACTTTGGGTTATTAAAGAAGGAAAAATAATTGATATAGAAACAGACATCCCTTTTTAAAAATAAAAACGACCGATAACTGCTGGTTTTCTGACAGCGGGGATGCGAGCTTCTAAGTAAAGTAAGTTATTATTTGAGAGTGAGTTATTTTGAATTATATTTGTCATTAAATCGCCCCGCCGATCAGAAAGCCAGCGGGCCTTATAGTCAAACTAACAATACCCCTACCTTTGCTCACATTTCACGAGTAAATTTAATTTAAGCCTCTCGCAAGCTTAAGTTATACCATAATGATTGTATAGAATATAAATGGATACAATTTTTTTTATCTATTTTTGTTCAATCTATATTCAATTATATGAGAATTCGAAATATCGTATCTTTATTTTTAATAATCCTTTCCGCTTCAATGATGGCTCAAGAGCCTTGTAAGTATTCTACTTCATCTAAGAAAGGAGGATTTTGGGTTTTTGCTACGTTTTATCAACCCAATACACAAATTCCTTTAGAAGGCGAATGCGAACAAATGCAAGGCAATAAACCTTTTTTATATCGGATGTTTAAAGCGGGTAGAATCCAAAAAGAAATCGTATACTCTTCCGAAAATGTACTAATATCCTATTTAGAAATTTATAAAAAAAAGCGGGATTCGGTCATAGGGGAATACAAAAATTTTGGAGAAAATGGGAAATTGATGCTTCATGAAATTTTTTATTTAGATAAAAACAATCGAAGATGCGTGCATAGAAAAACCTATTTTCCTGACGAAAAACTCAGGTTTGATCAATATTTTTCTTGGATAAAAGATAGTGAAATAACCGAATATCAAAGAGCCAATCATCCTCCACATACGATTGATGAGGAAGGTTATACCTATATACAAGTTCCATTTGGGTGTGAAAAAACATATGATATGACCGGTCAGATTGCAGAAGAAAAACACCACCAATTGCGCAATGACGGTACGCATGAATTTGCCTCGCTAGAAGGCCCTGCTGTTCGTTATCACCATAATGGAAAAATAAAAGAATCCATGCACTATAAATCGGGCAAGCTTTATGGCGCTTTTCTAGAATTTAACTTTTTAGGCGATACCATTTGTGTGGGGAGTTATGACATGGGTATCAAAAAAGATGTTTGGAGGTATTGGCACGACGATAAAAAACTAAAAGCAAATCATTTCTATAATATCAATGGTAAATATCCCTTTCAAGCACAAAAGGAAGAATGGTCGGAAAAGGGAAGGCTAATGCTTCAATTTTATTTTGATGAAAATGGAATTGGGAAATTAAAGGAATGGTCGGAAAAGGGCGTTTTGATTCATGAACAAGAATTAATCAACCTTAAACTAGACAATGGAAAGGAAACTTTTTGGTATCCAAATGGACAAATAAAATCGTATATGAATCATACCAATGGAGCTGATACGACGTATCAGGAATGGTATGAATCGGGACGCGAAAAGACATTAAAAAGAAATTATTCCTATAATAACAACAAAATTACATCCAATAAAGAGTGGTATTCCAACGGCAATCTTAAAGAAGCGGTGGAACTTACAAAAAGTGAATTTGTCAATTCGTTTACTCAACAAAAATATTATGAAAATGGAAATTTGAGTTATGTAGATATCCGTAAAAATAGAGAACAGTTTATAGAAGAATATGCTTCAAATGGTATAAAAATAAGAGCAATAAAATTGCTGGATGGAAAAATAAACGGACGTTTTCAAGAATTGGATTCTACCGGTCAGGTCATCGTGGATATCAACTATCTCAATGGCCTAAGACATGGTGCATATAAAGTATACAAAAATAATATAATTAGCTATGAAGCGCTCTATGACAATGGCGTTTGGATTCAAAAGTCAGAAAAAAAATCTTCTTTTTTTGATAAATTTTCAATGTTGAATGCCACCGAAAAACATAACTTTATTTCTACAGCCTACACGAACTTAAACCGCCTTTTATATGCTCCCAATCCATTGCGAAAATCAAAATCAGAAATAGACACATTGGCGGCTATTATATGGCAAATGAAACGGCTGGCACCCAACTTTACCAGTTGGATTGTCAATACAAATGTAGATAATCCTGTATTAAATATAAGACTCGTAGAATCTTATTTCCGAGATCTTAAAACCAATCAAATCACGTCTAGTTTTAGTAAAGAATTATTAGCTGGGCTGGTTCAATTAAATCTAAAATTGCCCGACTTTAATTTTGAATATGGTGAAAAGTATATCAATATAGAACTCAAAGATTGGGTAAATATGGCTATGCTCAAACAAATTTTCCCGAATATCAATAATCTGATGCATATATATCAGCCCTCCGAAAAAAGCGAGCCTTCTCTCGATATAAGATTTAAAAATGCTAAACATGATAATCATCTAAGATATTCGATGGAAAGATTAACCATCAACAGTTGGAAAATTACGATTTCGCATTCTATGAATACCTACCACATGATATTGTATGGAGATGGAACTATTGAAATTGAAAACCAAGCAATGTCTTGGAGCGACTTTCTGAAAGTAGATTTTAATGTTTCTGATCACGGGGGCAGAATGTATGAAGATTAAATGAATGAAATTTGTAATCAAATAGATTAAAAATAAGAAGAATAAATAATGGCAGTACCAAAAGACAAAGAAGAACTAGTAAAAGCAATCATTGATAACTACAAAAAGTTGACTGCCGAACTTTCTTCGATACCTATTGATTTAACAAGAAATAAAGAATTGGAAGGGCACTCAAAAAATACATTGATGAGCATTAACAATCTTCTTGCGTATCTTATAGGTTGGGGTCAATTGGTATTGAAGTGGCACGATAATAAAAGCAAGGGTCTTGAGGTTGATTTCCCAGAAACGGGTTTCAATTGGAATCAACTCGGACTGCTTGCACAGAAGTTCTATAAAGACTACGAAAAGGAAGATTTTAAAATCCTAATAGAAAAGCTTGACCGTTCAACAAACGATATTTTGAAGTTAATTGATCGTAAATCAAATGAAGAACTATATGAAATATCTTTTTATGAAAAGTGGCCATTAGGAAAAATGATACAACTGAATACGTCTTCACCATTTAAAAATGCAAAGGACAGAATTCGAAAATGGAAAAAAAAGAAAGGAATTATATGAAAAAATGGAAGCAGAAAGCGATAGTTCAAAAAATAATTAGCTATTTGCCTTTGAGTCATAAAATCAATTACTTCTTTCAAAAATATGTAACTAAAGGAGTTTACTTGTCTGACGCATATTTTTTTGACCGACTTGGTCACGCAAGCGATCACATTAATAGCTATCAAAAATATGCGGGCAATACTATTCCTAAAACAACTTTAGAAATTGGAACTGGCTGGTATCCAATTGTGCCCATTAGTTTTTTTTTGATAGGTGCCGACAAAATTTATTCTGTAGACATCTCTTTTTTAACTTCCAAAGAGCGACTTAAAAATACATTAGAGAAGTTTGTTGAAAGCGACCAGAAACAGCAATTGAAAAAATACGTTAGTTATGTTCCAGAAAGGTTTCAAATCCTTAATGATATTCTGGCTCATTACAATCAATTATCTTTAGAAGATATACTACATAGACTCCACATTACGTATCTTATTGAGGATGCACGAAAACTTTCGTTATCGGATAATTCAATCGATTTAGTAAATTCAAATAATACTTTTGAACACATTTATCCGAGTATTTTAATCCCAATTCTTATAGAGTTTAAACGGGTCGTAAATAAAAAAGAGGGTGTCATGTCACACTTTATCGATATGTCCGACCATTTTGCTCACTTTGATAAGTCCATCAATATTTATAATTTTCTTCAGTTTTCAGACCGTCAATGGGAATATATAGATAATACAATTCAACCGCAAAACCGAAATCGAATGTGTGATTACAAGAATATTTTTTCAGATTTAAATATTCCAATAACCGAATCGTCATATAGAGAAGGTAACTTGAACGAACTAAAAACAATTTCTCTTGCCGATAAATATTTAGATTACCCACTTGAGGAAATTGCGATAAGTCATTGTCATTTAATTTCAGTTATGAAAAATGTACCCGATGAAATCATCTCTCACAATTAAATTCAAATCACAAGTTTAATCTATCCCTTCATAACGGTTTAAAATTCTATACAATTTTAAATGGTATGTGAATAATCAAATTGGCTTTAATTTTGGTATTGATATAACTTTGCGTTCATTATGATACATAAATATGTAAATTCTTTCGATTATACTTATATCAGTGATGATAAACCCTTTGAATTGCATCAAATGGGTAATTATATTTCTGTTTTTCAGGACGAAATGTATGATTTTAGCGAATATCAAATCGCGATATTAGGTGTTAAAGAAAGTCGCAACGCCGATCACGGAAATATTACTTGTGATTTGGCACCCGAAGAGGTTCGAAAATTTCTTTATCGTTTGAACGTCGCTCGATTATTTCCAAAAATTATTGATTTGGGCAATATCATTGAAGGAGAAACACCTCAAGATACGATGGAACATGTGGAAACGGTTTTGCGATATTTACACAATCAAGGATTAACGGTCGTAATTATTGGCGGCAGTCAAGATATTACGGTGCCACAAATCAAAGCGATGGACGAAGTGAGTCGTTTTATAAACTTATGTATCGTCGACGAGCGCATCGATATTGATGGACGAAGTCAGGAGGTTTTGAGTAGTAATTACCTAAAAGAAGTAGTGATGCAAAAAACACCTCAAGTTTTCAATTTGCATCTTTTTGGTTATCAAACGTATTATACGTATGAAAATCAATTGGAGCAGCTCGAAAAAATGAATTTTAACTATTTACGTTTAGGTCAGCTTCGATATGAAATCCCTAAATATGAATATATTTTTAGAGATTGCCATGTGGCGAGCATTGATATTGCTTCGGTAAAACAGAGCGATGCCCCCGGCCGAAGTATGCAAAGTCCGAATGGATTTTTTAGTGATGAATTATGTCAGATAGCACGCTATTGTGGTCTTTCAACACGACTCCAATCTATAGGTTTTTATGAATTTAATCCTAATTTTGATTTGCGAAATCAAACGGCACAGCTTTATGCGCAAGCGATTTGGTATTTTTTAGAAGGGTTTAGCCTTCGATATGATTTTTCTCCCAATTCGGAAGCCATGAAAGCGCAGTGCAAAAATTATATTGTAGCACCCGAAGGATTTGAGGAGCAGCCATTTCATTTTTGGAAATATGAAGACCTTAACCAATGGTGGTTTGAAGCAAAAACCAATAAATTAAGTCATTATTTTGCTTGCAGTTACGACGATTATATAAATTGCTCGCAAGGATTGATAACGGATTATATATTCAAAATTCTAAAACGAATTTAATCCTTATTTGGGATTTATTAGCTTCCCATGGCACGTTTTAATTTTACAATTTGATTTTCCCACCACATTTTCTGGTCTTCAACCTCATTGTCTTCGGCAAAATCAGTAATGATTAAAACCGTGTCGCCACTGATTTCATTTACCTGAATAGCAAATTCAAAGAATTCATCCTCATCGGCATTTTTCCATTGATAGGCAACCAACTCTTCTTCAATATCATCGATTAAAATAGCTCTTTCCGAATAACCACTCCACATAAAAATATACTCTTCGCCCTTGGTGTCGCAGCGCTCGCAAAACCATTGAGACAAATGTGTAGGCTGTTTTACAAAATCATAAAGGATTTTTGGAGAAGATTTAATAATAAAATCTATTTCAAATGCCGTTTTTGCCATTTTAATATAAAATTTGTGCAATTATACTCTTTAAATTTAAAACAAGGTCAAAATTTTATTTTATTGACAAAAATGTGGACAATTGGTGCAAAACTTGCCGATAAAATTTGGCTTGAATATAACTTTTAAGGCATTGATACACAAAAAATTAGAAGCTTTATAGTTTCTATAAAAAATAAAAAGTCGATTTAAACCATCGATTTTTTTCATTTATATTTTAGTTCTAGAAATTTCGACACCCAAAGGATAATTCAAATCTCCTTGATTTTCTATAGTTATAAAAACTTCATCAAAATCAAATGGAGTAACGGTTTTAAACACTGTTTTTTCAGCATTTTCAACGTTTAACTGCCCAACGTTTTTAATACCATGGCTTTTTGTAACGATCCATACCGAATAATTGTGACCAGGTGGATTAAGTCTATTGGCACTGGCTAAGTTATTCGCAATAATTTCTAAAGTGAAATTATTTTGATCATTAATTTTTTTCTTAGCCGAAATGTCTGCGGCAGGAGTTACTTTTGAAACAGGAAACTTTGTATAAGTAGCACAGCCCAAAAAAAAGGTAAGAAATGAAAATAGAATAATTTTTGTCATGATTATGAAATTAAAATGAAATTAAAAAATCCTATCCATACAGAAAATGGTATAGATAGGATATAAATACTAAATTTTGTAACCTACGGTTAATTGTAGCCATTGATTTTTGTACCTTGGTGTAAAGGACGTTCCATCTCCGTTATTTTTTTGGAAATCAAAACCAATACGACCCGAAAATACAAAATTTTGATAATAAACATCACCGCCACCTACAAAACCAAGCATGTTTTTACGAATATTTTCGTTTTTAAATTCTTGTTCTTGATCGACACTATTTGACCCAAAAGTATAGTTGTCATTTTGAGATAACAAGAAAGAGAATTGTGGTCCCGCTACAAGGGTTAAAAATGTAGTAGGTTTTACTTGAATTTGCAAAGGAATATCGATATAATTGGTCGTTCTACTAAATGAATACGTCGTACCTAATAAAACCCCCGAGCCTTTAAATCCTTTCTGAGAAAATAAAATTTCGGGTTGCAAACCAAGGTATTTATTTAATGAAATACCTGTAAAGAATCCTCCAACAAAACCAATTTTGCCATCGGCTTCAAATTCTTGACCTTCCGAATCCCAGACATTTGAGTAATTAACACCTGCTTTTACACCAAAGTTAATTTCTGTATTTTGAGCATTTAATGTATTAATTGTAAACGCCATAAAGACGCCAATAACGTAAGTTATATGTTTCATGATTTCAGTTTTTAAAATGAAGTTAAAATTAGCCCCGAATGATTCGAAGCAATATTGCAATTACAGCCAATACAAGAAGTACATGAATGATATAACCAACATGAAATCCCAAAAAGCCAATAGCCCAAAGAATAATAAAAACAATTGCTATTATATAGAGGATTGAGCCTCCTCCATTATTATCCGTACTCATTTTTGACTATTTATGGTAAAATCATGAAGTGCATTGCCTAATTCATCCATATCTCTTCCAAACTCTACTTTAAATAACTCCCAACTTTCTTTATTCTCGGCATTAAAAGCATCTAATCTCATCTTTAAATCGGTATTTTTATTGTTCAACTCATTGATCTTCTTTTCATAATCCGCTCTTGCTTCTTTTTTTTGATTGGCAATACGAGACCTAAATGCGATGATGCTATTTTCATTCGTAGTAATTTGTTCGGTAATTCGAAATCGATATTCATCCATCTCTAATTTATAATCTTCATTTTCTTTAATATTATCCTTTGTTTCTTGCTTGCTCTTTTCACTGTTTTCAAAGCAACCAATTAGCATGACGCCAATTACCATAAAGGAAATAGTAATAACTTTTTTTAGATTTTTCATTGGATTAAATTTAATATTATAAATGAATTTTTATAACAATACAAAGATATAACCTATTGAAATTAAATTTGTTATACAATTATTACTATTGTTTGTATAATTAGGAGATTCTATACGATTTTATTCAAATCAAGAAAAGATATTGTATTTTCCTTCATTCATACGTCGTGGTAATCCTTCCGTTCAATGGAAGGTTAGTCTATTAAATCAAAAGATAAAAATCAAATAAAACCTATCAAATATCACCCAATTGTGGCCGAATGACAATATCTTCGATGACCGTACTTTCGGAAAGTTGGGTATGTAAAAAAATGATTTTGGCGATATCTTCGGCAGGAATAAATCTTGATTTTGGCAGGTCGCTCGCGCTCCACGAGTCGGTATACGTGGCACCAGGATAAACGCCCATGACTTTAATATTGTGTGGATTGAGTTCTAATCGTAAGGTTTTGGTGTAGCCAGTAAGTGCAAATTTAGAAATGGCATAACTACCGCCGCCCGGATATGCCTGAAGCCCAGCGATTGATGAAATGTTACAAATAATTCCTTTTTGATGTTTTTTCATATTCGGAATAATGATTTTCCCAACCCAATACGCACTCAATAAATTGGTGTTAATTAATGATTCCAAGCCGTCTTCAAATCCTTCATCGGTAATATTGCCAGGAATATACTGTCCGGCATTATTAACGAGCATATCAATCGTACCAAATTCTTTTATGGCCTGCGCTGCAAAAGAAAGCGCATCTTCTTTTACCGAAAAGTCGCATGGAATCGCCCATATTTTTGCGCCTGGAAATTCATTTTGAAGATTGGATAAGCTCAAAGCTACCGATTCTTTATTTTTACTTCCAAAACCTACTTGCCATCCTTCAGATGCAAATTTCTTAGCAATTTCAAAACCAATACCGCGACTTCCTCCAGTTATTAAAATCGTTTTAAGCTTCATGTTGTTGGATTTCATTTACAAAAATACTAAAATTGGTTTGCCCATAATTTTTTCGGCGCCATAAATGTGGATGGTCGTCAAAATTATATTTAGGGTCGTGTTCGAGGATAAACCAGCCTTGGCCTTCGATAATTTGATTTTGAAGAATTACATCGGGCAAGGTATCTAAAAAAGGCATTTTGTAGGGTGGGCCTGCAAAAATAATATCAAACTGTTCGTTGGTGTTATTGATAAACTCAAAAACATCCATTTGCAACACACGATGCCCTTCCATCTCTAATTTTTCGGAAGTTTTTCGGATAAACTGAACCGCTTGTTGATGCAATTCTACAGTAGTTATATCGGTGCAACCTCGCGAAGCAAACTCATAGGTAATACTTCCTGTTCCACCAAACAAATCCAAAAATCGAATATTATCAAAATTAAAATAATTATCGATAATACTAAAAAGAGCTTCTTTAGCAATATTGGTTGTGGGTCTTGTGGGCTCTAACCGAGGTTGTTTGAGCACATATCCTTTATATTTTCCTGCAATGATGCGCATAATGTATTCTTTCTTAAAAAATACAAAAGTAGAAAATATTAACCCAAATTACACATTAGATTATTATACAGTAGTAAAATAAGGAATTCGTTGGGTTAACTTTTTTTCGTGAAAATAGATTAACGTATATAAGAAATTAACTTCTAAACCGCATTCTTAGACCGATCCAATTATTTTCTTCCAGCCATTTTTCGGTCTTAAAGCCAACGGATTCATATTTTTCGGAAACCTCTTTTAAATCTTCTTGATAAAAACCACTTAAAAATAAAATAGTATCTTTTTTAGCAAAAGTACTTAACGTTTCTGCCGAACCTTTTAATACATTTTTGGTAATATTGGCAATAATCACATCAAATTGCATTTCTTTAGGCTTTAAAAATCCTTCTTCTATCGCGGATTCTAAAGTCGCCATTTTAAAATCAACACGTTCGGACACTTGATTGATTTCCGCATTTTCAATGGAATTATGATACGCCCATTCTTCATTATCAATAGCTAAAACTTTTTGTGCATTTTTCATCGCCGCCATTATGGCCAAAATTCCAGTTCCACTTCCATAATCAAAAACAAATGAATCGTCCATTTTTACTTCATCCATCAAAGTCATCACGAGCTTTGTTGTGGCGTGATGTCCCGTTCCAAAACTCATTTTGGGATCAATAATGATTTCATTTTTGGTGTCGAGCGGTTGATGAAACGAAGCGCGAACGCTCCAGTTCTTATCTAAAATCGTAATCGGTTCAAAATTGCTCTCAAAAACCGCATTCCAGTTGGTTTCTTCTACTTCTTCAATTTTATATTCATGAATTTCTAATGATTTCAAAACCTCTTTTAAGGCTTCCATATCTTGATTTTCTTTAAGATACGAAACCAATGTTTGGTCTTCTTGCTGCCACACCGATTCAAACTCTGTAAATTCATTGAGTAAAGCAATCCATGTTTCCGTTTGTTCTTCATTTGCGGAAGGAAGAATTAAATTATAATAGTGTTTGGGCATCTTAAAAAATTATTAATCTAGTTTATTTTAAATGATAGGAGAAAAATTGTATATTTGCAGTTATAAATTTAGCACAAATATGAAAAAAATTAAATTAATCGCTTTGTTATTTATCGGAGCCTTAGGAATGAATGCTCAAACTAATGTAGCGTTAAATACTTCAAATACAAAAGTAGAATGGTTAGGCAAAAAATTTGCAGGTAAGCATTTTGGTTTAGTTAATGTAAGTGCAGGATCATTAGAGTTTTCTGGAAATGCTTTGAAAGGTGGAAAAGTAGAAATCGATATGAATTCAATTACTTGTACAGATATTGAAGATGCTGAGTCAAACGCAGGTTTAATAGGGCACTTAAAAAATCAAGATTTCTTTGATGTAGCCAATCATCCTAAAGCAAACTTAGAAATCACAAAAGTTCAAAAAGCTAAAAAAGGTGGCTATGTAGTTACAGGTAATTTAACAATCAAAGGAGCAACGCACGCTGTAGTATTCCCGGCAAGTGTTTCACATAATAATGGTAAGTTAAGCGGTAAAGCGACTATCGTTTTTGATCGTACTAAATACGACATCAAATATGGTTCTACGTTAATCGGTGCGGCTAAAGATAAAGCAATAGAAAATAAAGTGACTTTAACGGTTACATTCCAATAATTTTTTTGTCTTTTTTTTATAAAAAAAGGCTGGTTTTGTTAAAAAATATAAATACAAAAGAGCTCCAACAGTAATGTTGGGGCTTTTTTGATTTAGGTATTTATATTGGCAATTATTTGATTAAGAGCAATTTTAGCTTCTTTCATAACGGGTAATAATGGCCAAATGTGTGGCATTTCTTTTCCAATGTTTATTTGAGTATCAATTTTTTCTAGGTTTAGTTCTTTAGAAAAGAGGAGTTGATCCGGAAACGTAATATCATGTTCCGCCAGATATAAGTATGTTTTAGGAAAAAAATTAAATTTCCCATTTATAGGCGAAATTCTTACGTCATTGGAATGCTCCGAACACATTCGTATAGCACTCAAAACGCCTATTTGAGACAACATGACGTCTTTTTTATCTATCGCCATTATGTCTTCATTTTTAAAAGTAGCATCTATAACAGGAGATATCAATATTAACTTAGATGGAAGCTTTTCCTTCTTTAAAATCAGTCTTTGTGTTAGCGCTATAACGAGCGTTCCGCCTGCCGAATCGCCCATCAGTATAATATTTTCACTTTGGTATTTGGATAATGCCGTTTGATAAATTTGATCCATATTTATCGAGATTTCTTCAATTTTATTTTCGGGTGCTTTTGGATAGTTACACATCCAGATATTAAAGTTTGTTTTTTTGGATATAATCTCCATAGAATCCCAATGATGTTGTGCGGGCCCCGATACAAATGCGCCACCATGAAGGTAGATCAAAAGTTTATCCGTTTTTTTAATGTTTTCAATTTGAGTAATCGCAGTTTTTAAAATCTGGAAAGTAGAAATTTGATTCGTTTTATAAAATCTACTAGTAGACGAATACACGTCAATCCGCCTTAATTTTAAATAATCAATAGGTGATTTTGAAAAGATTTTTTTAATTCCTTTTAATTGAATTACGAGTATCGTTAAATAATATGTGAAGCTTTTATTCATAGCGTTTTTTTGTTTAATCTATTATTTTTATGGCATATCCTCTTCACATTTTTCAAACACAATCTTGCCCTTCAGCCGCCAGCAAACCTAATATGTAGGGGGCATTTGAGATATTCCATACCTTTACTAGCTTTTTTTTATTTTGGATAAAGAATAAATTTGCTTTACAAAGGTAAATCATAAAACGATAAAATGACAAAGAAAATCATTATAAACATTAATAGAAAACAAATTAATATTCAATTCTCGTTAGGGATAAAAAAAACATTGATGGATCGATGGGTCCAACGCATTGCGAAGCGCGCATTTTTCTCTTAAATGAAAAATTAGATTTATAAATTAATCTAAACGGTTATTTGGCGTTTTTATTAATACATTCTGCTTTCACCATCATTTGGAATAAATATTTTTTCAGAAAGTCCAATTGCAGAAACTTCATTTTTTAATTGATTTCGTGTTGTCGGACAATGATTTACGGCTTCTAAATGATTGGCAATAACTTGGTTTGGGGCATTTTTTACAAATTTTAAAATATCGTCCATTCGCATTAATAATGGCTGAAAAACATCTAACTGCGCTGTTCCACAAGCCACGACAGAAATTTCAGGTTTTAATTTTGTTAATACTGTATACACATCGTCAGTATAAATGGTATCCGCACTTATATAAATAGATTTTTCATCTGGTAATTCTATATAAAAGCCCATTACATTTCCCATAGGTTTCGCCACAAAACCATATCCGTGAACGGCTGGAATACCTTGAATTTTGCCGCCCAAAAAATCGCTTTCCTTCCAATATTCAACAGTTTGAGATACATTTAATCCTTTTTTTCGCAATGTGGCTTCGTCTTTTATACTGCAAATAATAGGAATCTGTTTAGAGCGAAGAAAATTTTCCGCTTCTTTATCTAAATGGTCGGGGTGAAGATGTGTGATTAAGCAATGTGTTGTTTTTTCAACTAAGGGCATTGCATTGTTTGGCAAATCTACAATAGGATTTCGTTGTGGTTTAAAACGGAATAACGTAAATGGTGGTCCCGCTGTTCCTTTTTTCCCAAGCATTGGGTCTACTAAAATTACTTTATCTCTCGTTTCTATTACCAATGTCGCATTTCGCAAATGATGTACGTTCATTATTTTATATTTTTAATTTGAAAGTGCAAAGTTGCTTAATCTAATTTTTTTTTTCATTGATTGAAATCAAGAAATTCGTTTTCGAATTCTACTCAATGTTTCAGGTGTAATTCCTAGATAAGAAGCAATATGATATTGAGGGACGTGAAGTAACCAATTAGGTTTTGTTTTCATAATGTCGAGGTATAATTCTTCCGCAGTGTTTACAAAGTGGTTAAACTCTTCATTTTCTTTATTCACAACTATTCGTTGAAAAATAGTTTCTATAAACAGCTTTCCACAATTATATTGGTTTGTAAAATTTAAAAATTTTTCTTTGGATAAAATCCTTAAATCTATATCTGTCAAACTTTCTTGATATTTCTTTGTCTTAGTAGAATTAGTAAATGAAGAAAAATCGGTAATAAAAATGGGATCCGTATAGAAATTTATATTTTTTTCTTTCTCGTTAGACGCATAATATTCACGAACAATACCTTTGTCCAAAAAACGTAATTCATTTTCAGCATTTCCATTTTCTAAAATAATTTCTCCTTTTTTATAGGATTTCTTAACAAAAGTATTTACAAATTCTGCTAAACCTTCTTTATTAAAAGGAAATTCTTTGCTAAAAAATAAAGATAATTTGTCTGTTTCTGTCATTTATGTTGTTAAAGTTGTTTCTGCGATTCGTTTCGTAAAGATTGCCACATAACGTTTTCGGGCTTTGCGGTCATACCGGATCTGTAGAACAGGGAACCGCCATTTTTCCAAAACCCGAATTCAAGCGCTCTTAATCCGCTATTCGGCATCATGTTAGCGGCTGGTATTTTTATTTAGCGACTTTATAAATTCTTCAACGTATTGCTGTAATTGTTTTAATGCGGTTTCTTCCATTGGGTAGTGTCCGCCATCTTTTAGAATTTTTATTGAGAACGGCGCTTTAATTCCTTCCATTGAAATTTCACTTAAATGCAACGGTGTCCAATCATCTTTTTCGGGTTGTGTTAATAGAATGGGACATTTATCAAATGCGGTAACCGGAATAGGCAATTTGTAATGCGTATAGTCATACAAAAATTGAAGCGGAACGCTTGCTCCTGCCGATGCATTGTCTTTCAGTAAAATGGATAACGCTTTTTTATTATTTACCAGAAGATTCATTTTAGAAACGAATTTCATTGGTAACCGGATTCGTTTGAACCCAATTTTGTTTAATAAGCCCATCATAGGAAATGCAAACCAATTGGACCAACCGAATTTTGCCGTTTTTCTTCCAATCAATTTGTTGTCATTTTTCAGAAAACACATTCCCACAATACCATGAACTTCGTCCATAAAACAAGCGGAATTGTAGCAAATCATACCACCTGCACTGAGTCCGTAAAGCACTGGTTTTTTGTAATCTCGTTTCGTTTCTGCATTCACAAAGTCCGCAAAGCAATGTACCCAATGATCATAAGTAATGTCTTTTTGATGGACTTCGGTCATTCCATAGCCCAAGTTGTCTATCGCAACGACATCATAGCCCAATTCGGCCAACTTATGCCCCAAAATCATATTCATTTGTCTGCCGTTTGTACCTACACCGTGATGCAGAAAAACCCGATATTCGGAATTTAGATTTGGATAGCGGTCAAGATGCATTTTATTTCCTTTCCAATCCCATGATTCTTCTATTGGAAGATGATTTTCTTTGATTTGAAAATCCGCAGGAAGTAAAGCGTTTACTTCTTTCCAAGCCGTGTTTGATTGATATGTTTTCATTACCGTTTCTGTTTTTATTGTTTGTAAATCCGAGTTTTGTGCCTTAATTTTTTGAAGACCGAAAGCTATAAATGCAAAGATAGCTATTTTTTTTGTCATGGTTATTTGTTGTAGGCTTTTCATTTTTAAATACGATGAAAAAGGATATTTTCTGAAAAGAACGTATATATCGTCTTATTGGTTAAAAATATATGTACCCTACAAAGGTAAATAAAATAGGAATAATAAAACAAAAAAACATCCCGAAAAATCCTTAAGATGCTTTTTTATAAAACTCGATAGTAATTAGGAAGAATGGCTGGCTCGTTGAGCTCAAAAAATGCCTAGGTTTTGGCACTAGTTATTTTTTGTCTTAAGTAAATGTGTCTAATATTGTTTATTCCTGTTTCTCTTTCGTCAATTTCAAATTTATTAATGTATTTGATTAATGTATAAAGTTTAGGGAATCCATAGTTTCTTGGGTCGAATTCGGGCTTCTTCTTAAGGATGAAGTTTCCTAAGCTTCCTAAGAAAGCCCAGCCACTTTCATCTGCTAAATCATTTACACTGTCGGTTATCATGCGGATTGTTATCGCATCTACTTTACTTATCGGTTCTGCTTTCTTCTGCTTTGCAATTGGTTTTGTCGTAGCTTTTGTTTCAACGGTCACGGTTTTTAGGATTTCCAAATAGATAAATTTATCACAAGCGGAAATAAATGGCTGTGGCGTTTTCTTTTCCCCAAATCCTATAACGGTCATTCCAGCCTCTCTTAGTCTTGTCGCTAACCTTGTAAAATCGCTGTCACTAGAAACAATACAAAAGCCATTTACTTTTCCTGAATATAAAATGTCCATTGCGTCAATTATCAAAGCACTGTCGCTAGAATTCTTACCTGTTGTATAACTATATTGTTGAATTGGCGTAATTGCATTTTCCAAAAGCACATTTTTCCAACCCGAAACGGTCGGCTTGGTCCAATCCGCATAAATTCTTTTAATTGTCGGGGTGCCGTTTTTTGCAATTTCTTCAAGCATTTCTTTCACGTTCGAATAAGGAACATTGTCTGCGTCAATTAATACGGCAAGTTTATCTTCTGTCATATGAGTTATTTTTTTGGGGATCTATTATACTTAATGCTGTTGCACCATACCTTCAATAGCGTTTTGTCATTTTAGGTAAAGAATCTATTTACTTTACAAAGGTAAGTTAAAAATGATATAAAATGACAAAAAAATATGACGATAAATCCAAAAGATGCTATTAATTTAAATCTCGAAAGTAATGAGGAAGAATGGTTGGCTCGTTGGGCCAAAAAAAACGCCTTGCTGTTATCGGCTGTGGCTTTTTGTTTTCTATTTTTCCGTTGTTGTTAACGCTTGTCCTTTTATGGTTTCGTTAAATTTTCCGTTGTCGTAAACTAAGTGGCCATTTACAAATGTATAGATCACGTTTGTCTGAAATGAGGTCCCTTCTAATGGCGACCAACCGCATTTAGATAAAATATTTTCCTTGCTAACGGTCCAAGCGGAATTTAAGTCTACAATAGTCAGATCGGCAAAGTAACCCTCACGAATAAAACCTCTTTTTTCAATTCGGTAAAGAATCGATGGATTATGACACATTTTTTCAGCAATTTTCTCTAATGAAATAAGCCCTTGTTTGTAAAATTCAAGCATAATATTTAAGGTATGCTGAACGATTGGTGCACCCGACATCGATTGAAAATACGGTTTTTGTTTTTCCTCTAATGTGTGCGGGGCGTGGTCTGTAGTTATTAAGTCAATTCTATCATCCAACAACGCTTTTAAAAGTCCGTTTTTATCTTTCTCTGTTTTTATTGCGGGATTCCATTTTATTAGGGTTCCTAAACGCTTATAATCCTTGTCGGAAAACCACAAATGGTGCACCGATACTTCGGTGGTTATGTTTTTTTCTTTCAAAGGGATATCATTGCGGAAAAGATGTGTTTCTGCTTCGGTGGTCAAGTGCAGAATATGAAGTCGTGCCTTGTGTTTGTTGGCTATTTCAATGGCTCTTTTGGTTGCTTCATAGCACGCTTTTTCGCTTCGAATAATGGGATGAAATTCAACAGGAACATCCTCCCCATATTTTTCTCTGTAGCTATTTTCATTCTCCTCTACGATTTGTTCTTTTTCAGAATGTATTGTTATGATTGATTTGCAGTTTGCAAATAATTTTTCCATCGTTTCAGGATTATCGGCAAGGAGATTTCCTTTTTTAGTAAAGTAAAGTCCGTCATCCGAAACGCCCAACAATTTGGAGGTGTCAAGTTGGATTACGTAATCAAGATTGTCGCCATTCACACCTAAAAAGAAACCATAGTTGGCTAACGATTTTTCCGAGGCCAATTGATATTTTTCATTTAATATCTCAATGGTTAATACATTCGGAAATGTATTGGGCATATCAATATAAGAAGTCACACCACCTGCTACGGCTGCTCTACTTTCGGAATGAATGTCGCCTTTATGTGTTAGTCCAGGTTCCCGAAAATGAACTTGTCCGTCAATAATACCTGGAAATAAATATTTGCCTGTGCCGTCAATTACTTTTGCTTCAAGGTCATTAAGATCTTGTCCGATTTTTTGAATTAGTCCATTTTCAATTAAAAGGTCACTAACCATTACGTGTCCTTCGTTAACGATGCTAATATTTTTGATTAAAGTGCTTACTGCCATTGTAAATTATTTGTCTGTTTTGGGGGCATGCGCTATTGCGGCCGACTCCTAAATACTCGCAATTATAATACAATTTTTACAAATCCGATATTATATTTATTCGGATTACTTTTAGTTAAATGGTTTATGTATTTTAGTTTAATTATTGCGCCTTTTTAATATTTTGTAAGAAAATATTTTGACTTATTTGCTGCAAATACCCCAGCCTTTGTTTGTGACCCCACGAACCATTTTCGTACCTTTTTTATTTTTGATGCAAAAATATTATTTTCCATATTACGTGCATGGATTTTATTTATACTATTTTAGCTTTCCTTTCAATTTCTATAAGCTACTTACATTTCGGTTCGTGTGGACACGAACCGAGGCGGAAGTTTAGAGCTTTTTTTCTATACGGTATAATATTAGCGGTTCGGATTATTATTGTCGGGATTTTAGTTGTCATTTATTTCTTCTAATGTCAAATATTTTTTTCTACCGATTGTCAAATAGTAAATAAGCAAAAGAAATAAAGGTGCATCTAAAAATATTGTGTATTCAAAGTCGGCAAACTTTGATAAGATAAAATGCAAAACAATAAGTACAAGTCCAATTGGCATTAAAATTTGACCATATCTAAAACTACCAACTTTCAAGTTTTTAGTCTTATTGTCATTAATGTCAACTGAGATATTTGGACTGCTACACCAATCAATTTTCGCTGTTACAGTATGTTGTCCTTCTGTCGTAGGAAAGTCTTTGGTTTCGCCATTTGCAATTGTTCCAACTTGTTTCCCGTCAATATAGATTTTGTAATCTCTCATTCGATTGTTGTATTCACTTGTCCGTTTTAGTCTAATTGTCGCCATATTTTTATTTTGTCATTAATGTGTTATACAATTTATGAAGGTTGAATGTTAATTCTTAGGTCGCTTTAAGCTGACCACTAACGGTTTGCGGCTTGGCGAAGGTGGCGATTTTACCACTGAACTTTCATACGAAGCACACACTTCAAATTTACGATAAACTGTCATACGAAGCACTGAACCGCCACTTTTGCTAAACCGCTGTTATCAGCTGCCCTTCTGTCCGTCCGAAGTGTTTTGTCGGTCGTGTTTGCATTGTCTGTCTGCTGTGAACAGGTGCGTTGGCTTGCACTCTCTTTTGCTTTTGCTGCGTCTGCCTGTGTCTGGTGGCAAAAGCAAATGTGAGTGCAAGTGCGTTGGCTTTAGAAGCAGGGTCTTTCTGATGTTGGCTTCATGGTCAGTTTGCAATTTTATTTTCAAATTTCATCAAATTCAGACTTGTCAAAATTACGATTAATGTCACACCCACGTCTGCGGCAATAGCAAAAACTAAATTGCTGTAACCAACGAATGCAAGTGTTATGAATATCAATTTTACTGCTATTGCTCCAATGGTGTTGAATTTTATTCTGCGTAATGTTTTTTGACTTAACCGAATTAAAAACGGTATGAGTGAAAGTTTGTCGTTCATCAATGCAATGTTTGCGGTTTCTATTGCTGTGTCGCTGCCTGCTGCTCCCATTGCAATGCCTACGGTGCTTTGTGCTAATGCTGGTGCATCGTTTATGCCATCGCCTACCATTGCTACAAATTTATATTGTTGCAAAAGTTCTTTGATTTTGTCGGCTTTGTTTTCGGGTAACATATTGCCGAATATTTTTTTAATACCTACTTGTTGGGCTACATAGTTTGCTGCTTTTTCGCTGTCACCTGTAAGCATAATAGGTTCTATTTTCATTGCTTCTATTTCCTTCAATGCTGCTGCACTGTCGGGTTTTATTTCATCCATTAAACCAATAATACCTGCCACACCTTCGCCAAAACTTACGACCACACTTGTTTTGCCTTGTGCTGAAAGTTCTGCTACAATTTTCTCGGCTTCTTTGTCAACGGGTTGATGTTCTTTTATGAAATCTAACTTGCCTACATAAATTGTTTCGTCTTCACACACCAAACATTTTGCGGTTGCACCTTTGCCCATAATGCTTTTGAAACCTTCGGTTTTGTGCGGTTCAAATCCTTCTTTTTTACTTGCATCAACAATGGCTTGTGCTAATGGGTGTTCGGAAAATATTTCTGCTCCTGCGGTGCAAGCCAAAAGTTCTTCACGGCTTGTTCCGTTGAGTGGAAATACATCTGATACAATCGGATTTCCAAAAGTAATGGTTCGTGTTTTATCTAATGCAATTGCCTTGATGCTTGCCAATGCTTCAATGTATTTTCCGCCTTTTACTAATGCTCCTTTTGCTGATGCGTTTCCTATTGCTGCATAGATTGCAACTGGTGTAGAGATAACTAATGCACACGGACAAGCGATTACTAAAAGTGTAATTGCTTGTTGCAACCAATGGTTAAAATCTAATTGCATTGCAAATACAGGAATGACAAAAACTAAAATTGCCATTGCAATAATGGAAGGTGTGTAATACTTTGAAAATTTTTGAATGAATTTTTGTGTTTCGCTTTTGTTGCCCTGTGCTTCAAATGTCAGGCGAATGATTTTTGAGAAAGTGGTATCAACAGAAAGTTTCGTTGTTTCTAATTCTATGAAACCATTTTTGTTTAGTGTTCCTGCAAATAAATTATCGCCTGTGTGTTTATCTTTGGGTATGGGTTCGCCTGTGATGGCAGCTTCGTCAACGGTGGTTTCTCCTGAAATAATTTTTCCGTCAAGCGGTATCATTTCACCTGCCTTAACTTGAATGATAGTTCCGACTGCAATTTTATCAATAGGAACATTTTCATTTTGTGATTTTACAAAAGCGGTCTTTGGTGCTTTGCTAACCAATTCATCTAATGCAGATTTTGAATTTTCTATTCCAATATCTTCCAAGCGTTCACCTAAAACATACAAGACAATTACAACGGCTGCTTCAGGATATTCTCCCAAATAAAATGCTCCGATAACTGCAATTGTCATTAGTAAATTGATACTACTGAATTGGAGTTTGAAGATTGCTTTTACACCGTTCCACAAAACATTGTAGCCAATGCCTAAAATGAATGCAGCGAAAACAAGTGGTGCATAAGGCATTGGAATATGAATGCCGATGATGGAAAGAATTTCTAACGCAACTACTATTATGATTGCTGAAAGTAGAAAAATGAATTTTTTATCGTTGATTGGTAATTTCATTGCTTGAATGTGTTTGAATAATGATTAATAAATCTTCGGGTATTTCCATTGGTTGCAGTGGCGGAACATTAGCTCCGCCTGTATTTCCAAGTGGAATGTTCCCGACAAATGATTTTACGCCACCTATTAAAAGGCGGGGAATTTGTCCGATAATTTCTTTTGTATTTTTTGTTTTGATACCGAACAATAACATTTTCCAATGAACTAAGGAATGTGCAAATGGGTAAGGTTGACCAAGTATATGAGCCCTTTCGTAGTGTCGCCAACTTTGTTGAAATTTACCTTCATTTAATAATTGATTTCCCTTTTCTAATTCCTCTTTATAATATGGGTAAAGAGATTTTGGAATAGTTAAATATAGTTTCATTCTTTTTATAATAAATTAAAAATAGCTACTAATGCCAAAACTAAAGCCTCCAGTTTTAGAGGGTATATTACCCAAAATATCTGTTTGTTGTAGATACCTATAATTTAATCGAAGCACTGTTAGCGAATTTGGCCTAAAACTAATCGCAGGCATGATGCTCCAAACATCTTCTCCAATATTGGTGTTTGAAGAAGTGAATTTTCCAACATTCCAATCTACATATTCAGTGCGAAAAGCAATATTGATTACTGCATCTTTCCAACCAAATATGTTGCGTTTTAAAATTGGTTGAACTATATCAATAAAACCTCCCATTTGTTCGCTCCCATATTGTTCGGTGTATTTATTTGGCACATCCACTGCCACCCAAGCCCATTCAGCCGTTATGAAAGTATTTGATTTAGGAATGGTGGTATTGAAATCAATTGCAAAAACATCAAGTCTTCTTTTTTCGTCTATCACAATACCATCGTCTTGCCACTTATTATACACGCCACCCATGTATGACAATCCTATTTCTGCAATTTTAGAATGTCGAAGGGCTATTTTTCCAGTAAATAAGGGAATGCCACTTGCTATTTCTTCAAAACGTTCGGGATTTTGTTTTGAGGCTGGTAAATATGTTTTATTCTGTTGGTTGTCAATTATCGAATTATCAAAACCACCCGAAAGGTATAGTTCATATCCAAACATCCAATTTTTGTTGTAGTGTTTTCCGTATAAACCAAATCCTGCATTACTCCATGTAGCTGGTAGCATTTGCGTAGCAGAAATTGGACGGTCAGTAAACTCCCATTTGGGGCCATCGTGGTTTTGATTAAAAGCACCAATAGGGTTTAAAATTATACCACTTCGAAGATTGATTAATGGATGAAACTCCATATCAATTGCTGCAAACTCAATTGCAATTTCTTTTTCGGCAGGTTCAAATTCTATTTCGCTTAAAAATTTAATTCTTTTTGAAATAGTAGAAGCTACAAATAATGTCATTCTCCGAAATTGAAATTGATGCCCATCGCTTACACCATCGGTTCCAAGGTGTTGCCAATTAACTTCGACATAGCCACCTAAAGAAACGGGTAATTTGCCAACAGTAATGAATGGACGGTTATAAACGGCATCCATATTTAATGATTTTTGAGTAGTGTCTTTAGGTTCTACTTTTAAAAGTAAAGGGTCTATTTGTGCATTTGCATTTATAGAAAAGCAGAATGCCAATAGCAAAAATGGTATTGATATTTTCATACTGCCTTTAATGATATTTGTAATTGATTATTGATAATTGTTACAGGAAACGCCCGAAGGCCTTGGCTTGCAGGACTGTTGGTTACTTCACCTTTATTATTAAATTCACTTCCGTGTGCAGGGCATTGTAGTTTGTCGCCATACACTTGCAACTCTGCACCTTGATGAGTGCATTGCATCCATAATGCGGTGTAATTTTTGGCATCATGCCTATATACACAAATGGGAAATTTAAGTGTTTCGTTATTAACAATTACATATTTTTTATAGTGAATTTCGTTACCCGCTTTGGTTTCAAAATCGGAAAGTGCTACAAATAAATCGTTATTGTTTATTGTACCAGTTATTGTTTTTGATATACCACAACTTTGTAAAAAGGTAGTCATTGCTGCACCACCTACACAAGCGATACCACACGTTTTTATGAAAGTTTTTCTATCCATTTTACTGAGCTTACAATGATTTTAGAAATTTGATTAAAGCATTTTTTTCGGACTGTGATAATAGCGCAAAATTATTTTTGCTTTGCAGCCCCTCGCCACCGTGCAGCATTATAGCTTCCTCAATGCTTTTTGCCCTGCCATCGTGCATTAAGAAATATTGTCCACCTTGTGAGTTGGGTGAAAGCCCCAAACCCCATAATGGCGGTGTTCGCCATTCAAAAGTTTTTGCGGATCCTTCAGTGTATCCATCATCTAAACTATTGCCCATATCATGTAGCAACAAATCAGTATAAGGGAAAAATGTTTTATAACTTAATGATTCAACTGACGAAAATCCTGTTTTTAGGGATGGTATATGGCAACTTGCACATTTGATTTGGGTAAATATATTTTTGCCTTGTTGTACCTCTGCATCGTTTCTGTTACGCTGAATAGGTGCTTTTAAAGTTTGTAAATAAAATACCACATTATGTACCGTAAGGTCGCTTACTTCGGGGTCAATATTATTGCCACTATATACATCTTTTGGGTTAAAGGTTGACGTAATGCCAATATCCTGATTATAGGCATTTACAGTTTGGTGCAATAAATTGTAAGCACTTGCTTTTTTTCCGAAGCGATGAATGTATTTCCCATTTTGTGGAATTGCATTTTGAAATGGCTGCACAAAGGTTGGCAAATAGGCGTAGTTGGGTACACCCGAAATACCATCATTGTTTGCATCGATTGGGTCTGACATTGCCAAAATATCTTCATCGCTAACGAGTTCTATAAAACCTAAGCCTGTATTAGCAGGTGGAGTAAACTTTGAAAACGTAGCACCTGCTGGTATCTGCTCAGGCGTAAATCCGGGCAAAGCTCGGTTTTGCAGTTGTGGACCGCCTAAATGCAAAAATTGATTACCTGTACTATCTATTTGTCCAAATCTTGTAAGTGTAGTAAAAGGTGTTCCCTTCCCATCACCAGCATGACAACTAACACAGCTTGTTGCCACGAATACAGAGCCTAACCCAGTTTGGCTAGTAAAAACTTCACCGTTAAATGCTACGTCACCTGCTAAAAATTGCCGATTTTGACCAAAGCTTAGCCCTTCAACTGGGCCATCTAATATTTCATCTTCTGCAGGTGTAATAGGCTCAAACTTAGAACAAGCTTGTACCAAACTTATACTGGTAATGATTATTACTATTAACTTAGATTTAATTCCCATACATTATATATTTCTCGATGTAAAATTAGTTAATTCTAAACAAATAATTAGACTTATCTAAATTAAATTGTTAGACACGACTAATTTTAATGTGCGTGTGCCTCGCCTTTGTTGTTCATTTTAGCTAAAATAAAAAATGCTCCATTTACAACTACCTTGCTATTGGCAGGAATTTCTTTGAGCAAAGTAATTTCGCTATAACCTACATCGGTTGTGCCTTTGCGAACTGGGATTTTTTCAAAAGTTGTTCCTTCTTCTTTGTGTTCAGGTTCTTCTTTTTCGCTATGCTGATGTCCGCTTTCATCGTGTTTGTGTTCGGCTGTTTCAGTTTCGCTGTGGTGTTCTTCTTCGCTATGAGCATCGGTAACAATAAAAATATAGTCCTGCCCTTCGTGGTTTACAATGGCATTGGTAGGCACGGCATCAACGGTGGCATTTTCTAAACTTACCAATGCGGTTATGCTCATTCCGTCAATCAATCCTTGCTTGTTTCCTTTTACCATTGCGTGAACTGAAATGGCTTTGGTGTTTTGTTCAAAGGTGTTGCTTATGGCGTAAACATCTGCATCGTATTCTTCTCCAGGATTATTGGTAAGTGTAAAATGTATGGTTTGCCCGACTTTTAGTTTTTGTAAATCCTTTTCATACACATACAAATCCAAATGTAGTTGGCTGTTGTCCACTATTTCGGCAATGGGATTGTTTGCATCTACATAGCTGCCGATGTTTACCATTACATTGCTTATTGTGCCGTTTATGGGGCTTGAAATATTTACAACTGATTGGATATTTTCGCTTGTGAGTGAAGCGGTTTTGATACCAATAAGTTCTAACTGCTTTTGCAAACTCGCTTTCCGGGCTTTCAAAGTTTTCAGTTCTGCATCGGCTGACTGCAAATTTTTCAATGCTCCTGCATTGCCTTGTTGCAATTCTTTTTGTCGGGAAAATTCCAATTGTGCCAATTCTGTTTTTGAAGAAACACTTAAAAATTCCTCTTGCATTGTGATAAAAGAATTGTTTGAAATGGTGGCAATGGTTTGTCCTTTACTAACCGAATTTCCTGTTTGAACCAAAATAGATTTTATTACACCGCCCAATGATGCTGTGGCATTTGCTCTGTTTTGATTTGGCACTTTTAAAATTCCGTTGGCTTTAAGTGAGGCGGTGAGTTGCTTTTTCTCAATGCTGCCTAATTCTATTTTTATAGATTTCATTTGCTCGGCTGTAAGCATTGCCGTGTTGGTGTTTTCGTGTTCATCGTGATGCTCTGTTTCTTCACCGTGAGTTTCGGTTTTATTGCTGTTGCAGGATGCAAATACTATGGATGTTGCAAGGGCTGCTATGAAGATTATATTTTTCATTTTTGCGAAATTTTATTTATTGATTAAGAAATTGATGTTGACAATGGATTGGTTAATTAGATTGATGGATTGCAGATAATTTAACTGCACATCGGTAGCGGTTTGTAAGGCTTGCAAGTATTCAATGTAGCCAATGTCGCCACTTTTGAAACCAACTTTTGCGGTGCTGATAATTATTTCAGCATTGGGCAAAGCGGTTGATTTGTAATAATTGTATTGCGACAAATTCTGGTTGTATTGCTGAAAGGCATTTTGCAACTGGTTTTGTAAAATCAGTTTTCCGTTGTCTGCTTCTTTCTGCAATGCTTGCTGTTTATAGTCAAGCGATTTTATTTTTGAAGTGTTGCTGAAAAAAGTAATTGGAATACTGATACCTACATTAAAACCTTGAAAGCGTTTGCTACCGTCAAAATTTACATCTGCTCCATTGATGTTTTGCACTCCGATTAACGACTGGTTGAAATAACCCACATTAAAATCGGGCAATGTAGAAGCCGTTTCTAACTTTTTGTTTTGTTCTGCAATTACTGATTGCTGATACAATACTTTAAGCGATGGATTATTTGCAATTAGGGTTGTGTCAAACGAACTGCTTAAAACAAGCGGTTGCCAATTTTCATTTACGGTTATTGTAAAATCTTCGCTTGTATTCATTAGTGTTTTAAGGGAATTGTAAGCCGTTGCAAAATCTGTTTCGTTTTGTTTGAGCAACTGTGAAAGTTGTCCCCGCTTGGTTTCGGCTGTGGTTTTCTCCAACAAATTTGTTTCACCTGTTTTGTATCGCAATGCCGCTGCATTCACAAAATCATTATACAAACTATCTAAGTCTTGCAGTTGCTTTTTAGTTGTTTGCAAATACTGCAACTGATAAAACCAATATTGAACCTGTGCTTTTATTTCGTTGACTGTGGCTTGCTGTTGCAATTGGCTACCTTGCAATTCTGCTTTATACAAACTTGATTTTGCGGAATAGTAAGTAGGGAATGGAATACTTTGCGAAACCTGAAAAGCCTTGTCCTGATTAATGCTGTTGTATTGCCCAAACTGGAAATTGACATTTGTTTTAGGTAATTCAAACACTGATTTTTTCAAGATGGTAGAAGATTGTACATTTAGTTGTTGCGATTGTAATTCCAAATTATTTTTCAATGCTGTGGTTATTGCATCATCAACAGAAATGCTCTTTGTTGTTGGCGATTGTGCATTGGCAGCATTAAAAGAAAGCAAAGCAAAAACTAAAATGCTTGCCGTTGAAATATTGATTTTTCTTTTAGATGAAAATAGAACATACAACAAAGGCAAAACAAATAGAGTTAAGAAAGTTGCTGTAAGCAAACCGCCTATTACAACGGTTGCCAATGGTTTTTGCACTTCTGCTCCTGCACCGTGTGAAAGTGCCATTGGTAAAAATCCCAATGATGCAACGGTGGCAGTCATTAACACAGGTCGCAAACGGATTTTAGTTCCTTCTTTTATGCGTTGGATTATGTCTGTCATTCCATCTTTTTCCAACTGGTTGAAAGTTCCAATCAGCACTATTCCATTTAAGACTGCTACACCGAACAATGCAATAAAGCCAATACCTGCCGAAATGCTGAAAGGCATATCACGAATGAGCAAAGCGAATACACCACCAATTGCACTCATTGGAATGGCGGTATAAATTAGAGCTGCCTGTTTTACTGAACTGAATGTGAAATAGAGCAACATAAAAATGAGTGCTAAAGCTACTGGCAAAGCAATCATTAGTCGCTTGGATGCTGCTTGTAGGTTTTCAAATGTTCCTCCATAGGTGTAATAATAACCTTCCGGTAATTTTACTTTTTCATTCAGTTCTTTTTGTATGTCGGTAACTACACTTTCTACATCTCTGCCTTTGATGTTGAAGCCCACCACTATTCTACGTTTGCCATCTTCACGGCTAATTTGTGCAGGCCCCAATTCCATTTTGATTTCTGCAACTTGGGATAATGGAATTTGCGTTCCGTTGGTAGTTGGGATATACAAATGGCTCACATCGTCAATGTTGTTGCGGTGTGTGCTGTCAAGACGAACTACTAATTCAAATTTGCGTTCATTTTCATACACAACTCCTGCACTTCCTCCAGCAAAAGAAGTAGAAACAATGTGGTTGATGTCCTCAATATTCAACCCGTAATTGGCAATTTGAGAACGATTGTATTTGATCACGATTTGCGGAAGTCCTGCAACACGTTCAACACTTGGTTCTGTTGCACCGTCCACACTTTGCACAACGGCATTTACTTTATTGGCATAGTTTAAAAGTGTGTCCATATTTTCACCAAATATTTTTACTGCAACGTCTTGGCGAATACCTGTCATAAGTTCGTTGAACCGCATTTGTATGGGTTGGTTCTTTTCAAAGAATACCCCAGGGATTGTGTTTAATCTTTCTTCAAACTCTTCTGCCAATTCATCATAAGAAACATCACGTTTCCATTCGCTTTGTGGTTTCAAAATTATCATCATATCCGTTGCTTCGGGTGGCATTGGGTCGGTGGGAACTTCGGCAGCACCTGTTTTGCCAACTACCATTTTTACCTCGTCAAATTCTTTGATAAGTCTTGATGCTTGCATTGAGGTTTCTAAACTTTGTGAAAGTGATGTGCCTTGCGGTAATATGCAATGAAAAGCAAAATCGCCTTCCTGTAAGGTTGGGATAAATTCACCACCCATTCTTGAAAACAGAAACACGGAAACCACAAATACGGCAACTGTTACACCTACAATTACTTTTTTGAAACGGATTGCTTTTTCCAAAAGTGGTGCATAAATGCGTTGGAAGAAGTTCATCATTCTATCGCTCAATGTTTGCTTGTGCGAAACGTTTTTTGAAAGGAACGCTGCACACATCATTGGAATGTAGGTAAGTGATAAAATCAACGCTCCAAAAATGGCGAAAGAAACCGTTTGAGCCATTGGGCTAAACATTTTGCCCTCGATACCTACCAATGTAAGAATTGGGATATAAACAATAAGGATAATTATTTCGCCAAAAGCGGCACTGCTTCGGATTTTAGATGCGGAAACGAAAACTTCATTATCCATTTCTGATTGTGAAAGTTTGCCGATAGCTTTTCGCATTCCTAAATGGTGTAAAGTGGCTTCTACAATAATTACTGCACCGTCCACAATTAGACCAAAGTCAATTGCTCCTAAGCTCATTAGGTTGGCACTTACGCCAAATACATTCATTAAGCCCAAAGCAAACAACATTGATAAAGGAATGGCAGAAGCTACAATCAACCCTGCACGAAGATTTCCAAGAAACAGAACTAAAACGAAGATTACTATTAAAGCTCCTTCAATCAGGTTTTTTTCTACCGTTGAAATTGCACGGTTTACCAAATCAGTTCTATCTAAATAGGGTTCTATTACTACATCTTTTGGTAATGATTTTTGAATGGTTGACATTTTATCTTTAATACGGCTTACAACATCGGCACTATTTGCACCTTTTAGCATCATTACTACACCGCCTACTGCATCTACTTCACCGTTGTAGGTCATTGCACCATATCGCACTGCACTGCCTAAATGCACTTCGGCAACATCTTTTATTAAAATAGGAATGCCGTTTGGATTTGTTTTTACCACAATATTTTTGATGTCGTTAAACGAACCAATCAATCCCACACCACGAATAAAATAAGCATTTGGTTTTTTGTCAATGTATGCCCCACCAGTGTTTTCGTTGTTTTTTTCTAAAGCAACAAAAATTTCGGGAATGGTTATTCCCATTGCAATAAGTCGGTCGGGATTTACCGCAACTTCATATTGTTTCATTTGTCCGCCAAAACTGTTTACCTCTGCAATTCCTGCTGTTCCGTAAAGCTGTCGGGCAACAATCCAGTCTTGCATTGTTCGCAAATCCATAGCTGTGTATTTGCTTTCGCTTCCCTTTTTTGGGTGAATAATGTATTGATACACTTCACCCAAACCTGTGCTAACTGGTGCTAATTCTGGCGTGCCAACACCTTTGGGGATTTTGCTTTCGGCTTCCTTTAGTCGTTCGTTAATCAGTTGTCGGGCAAAGTAGATGTCCACTTTGTCGTCAAACACCACGGTAATTACCGAAAGTCCGAAACGGGAAATGCTCCGCAGTTCTTCTAAGTCGGGAAGGTTGGCAATGCTTTGTTCTATTGGGTAAGTTACCAACTGTTCAACCTCTTGTCCTGCAAGGGTTGGGCAAACCGTAATGATTTGCACTTGATTGTTGGTGATGTCGGGAACTGCATCAATAGGCAGTTTAGTTGCACTCCACACTCCCCAAACAATGAGTGCAAGTGTCATCAGTGCAATGATGAATTTATTTTTTATGCTGAACGCAATTATTTTGTCTAACATTTTTTTTATCAGTTTAATGAATGAATACAGGATTACTTGCGGTGCGTTAGCACTGCAAGTAGTTTTGTTTTGTTCCGCGTAAGCGGAACATCAGAAATCCATTAACTGAGTTTTGGCGGTTGCCAAATAGACAAATACACCTCTGAAACAAATGAGGCGTTGTAAACTGGAAATTTTTCTAATGAAACAGGAACGTGAAGCGATAAACTGAAGGTAACAAACGAATTACTAAAAGATTGTCCGCAGCAAGCACACATACAAAAAGGAGAGCAATTCTCGGTGTCGCTGTCGTGGTTTGAATGGTCTGTGGTGGCAAAGTTTGATTGGTCGCCACTCATATAATTACAGTAGTCCTTGTCGCTGCACGGCATACAGGACAAAGCCAAAATGTAAAAACTGAATATGAGTGTCAAAACTTGTTTCACAGGGCAAATATAGGGAAAAATACTGTCGGTTGTGCTGAAAATTGTCGGTTAGTAGGGGTGCGGTAGGGCAAAATAAAATGTGCTGCAAAAGCGGGTCGGCTTGTGGGTGGCTTTGCAGCTCTTTTTATTTTGCGAAGGGATAGCCAAACGGCTGTGCCGAAAATTGCATTGTCGGTCGGTTTATGTCTGTCGGTTAATGGTCGCACTGTCGGGTTTTAGGGTTGCTGATAACGTTTCGCAGCTTGGCGAAGTGGCGGATTTTGAAGCACTTACTTTCAATTTAGCACTAAACTTTCTTTGAAAACCAAATGTTCAATTTAGCACTGAACCCGCCATTTTGCCAAACTGCTGTTAGCTGTAGCTTTTCTACTTTTCAAGTTGTAATGCTGTTTTATTTAAGTCAATTTCAAGTTGTGACAATTCTGCGTCCCAAAAACTCAACGAAGTCAATTTGTTCTTTAAAGCATCATATTCAGTATCTGTCAAAATTACAGTTGCAGAAGTCGCTGAATAAATAGAATTTGGAAGTCCTTCTTTCATAAGGTCTTTTGTTCCATTTACAATTCTATTTTTTCTCCGAGTGCTTATCTGAACTCCATTAATATAATCGTCTGTCAATTCGTTTAACTGTTCCAATTTGTCTTGGATAGCATTTCCGATTTCAAATCTCTTTTTAACTAGTCTGTCTTGGTCATTTAAGTTTAGAACTGAAACTGTTAACTTGCCAAAGTCGTCAGAGCCTTTTATTCTATATCGCCAATATTTGAGATGGTTTTTAGGGTCAATTTGGCTTGGGTCAATTATAGGTTCTAATTTAGTGTCGTGGTTATTTTTTGTTCCATTACATTTTTTACACGATGGGAGTAAATTATCCCATTCTAAAACTTCATCTTTATATTTTTCTTTATGATGAAAATGTTCTACTTCCAAATATTTGCTTTCTTCATTTATGTTTGCTTCACAATAGCAACATTTTTCATTAGAAAAACCTAATAATCCTTTTTTGATAAAATCAATGTTCCAAACTGATTTGCCTGTTAATTTAAATTCATCTGTCAACTCAACTTGCAATGTAGTTGTAAGTTCGACAGGTTTTGGCGTTCTGTCTAACTTAATCATTTGTTGAAATTCCTGTTAATTGTATTTTTAATATTTTCTTCAAGGAGTTTTCTGGATGCAACATAGCATCAAGAATTAAAAATTGTGCATTTGCAGCTTCAAAATCTTCACCGTCAATAGCAATATTAAAATTTGAAATTGCGTCTAAATATGTAGAAGTTCTTGTTTCAGTCATACCCATAACATCGGATAAAATTTCTTCTACTGTCCAACCTTGGCAACCATATTCTTGATTTATAATTTGATTTAACTTAACCTCATTTGTTTCGTCAAGTGTTAAAGGAATAATTTCTTTCGCATTTGCAACTTGAATAATATGTGGGCTATGAGTTGATGTAAATACCTGTGCATTAGGCAAAATTATCTTTAATGCTTCATAAATTTTAGCTTGCCACTCAGGATGCAAATGCAAGTCAATCTCATCAATAAAAACAATTCCGTCAAAATCTTTTATGAACTTACTTGGGTTTTTATATCGAAACTCTATTTCCTTAATCAAACCTATTAAAACAGCCATACAAGATTTGAAACCAGATGACAAATACTCGAAATAGATTTCGCCATTTGGTGTATTTAGCATAATGTCATTAGAGTTTGGATTTACCTTACTAAATGAAATTTGAGGATTTAAAATATTAAAACAGTCTTTTGCGAGATTGATATTTTCAATTTGGTGTTCGTCTAAATGATTGGGATGTGCTGACCATAAATGTCTGTTTACAAACCAATTCTTCAAATCATTCGGTAGCGACCCTTGCATCGTCTCTCTTGCAAATGTTCCAATATCCTTTTGTGGGTCGGTGTTCAATGAACTTAAATGTTGATATGGAATATCTCGGTGAGTTTTAAATACAATAACATCATTTGAACTTTGATAAAAACCTTGTGTATTATATGTTTTTTCGTTTGGGTGAAAAGAAGTAATATCAAAGGATTTAGTTTGTGGATTTCCGCCAATTGAAACATTAATTGTCCAATTTCCATTTTCTATTCCAGCAGTTCTTTTAACAGATGTATTATTAACGCCAAAAGATTGTGCTAAACAGTCTAGAATTGTTGTTTTGCCAATTCCATTCTGTCCACATATAATATTGAAATGATTGTCAAAAATAAGCTCCAAATTTTTGATAGGTCCAATACCTGTGATTTTTATGTTATTTATTTTTAGCATTTTCTATTTATTATTTCTTCTGTCAGATTTGTATTGTTGTGTCGGTTTGTCTTTAAAGTTACAGCTAACTCGTAAATAAGTGCAATTATAATACATATTTATTAAATAGATAATATTTATTGAGAAAAGATGTTTTTTTGAATAAAAATGCATCTCTTTGAAGACCTTAACTGTTGCGTATATTTAATATATTAAAACTATTTTTTGAAACTTTTTGAACTAAAAGCGTGTTACGTATTATTAAAATTACGTAATTCGTATTTTTAATATATTTATCTATGATATTTAATGTTGCTAACTATTCGTATTCATTTACGGAACATAATAATCAATCGGTTATATGTATTCATTTTCCTAATGATATAAAATTAAGAAATGCGCTTAAGGAACGCATCAAGATATATTGGTCACAATCCATGAAACTTTGGTATTGTAAAGATATGCCTCAGTATCGAACAGTGCTCAATTTGCCACAGAAAGAAATAGGCTTAGCATTAGAATCACAATTTTCTAAAGAAAATCTTTTGGCTTTTCAAAAATATCGTCAAATGTTGATTCTAAAAGGGTATAGCATCAATACACAAAAAGTATATTTAATAGAATTTTCGCAATTATTGGCTATTTTGAAAAATCATCCTGTAGCGAGTTTGACTGAGGAGCGTTTAAAGGCTTATATTTATTATTGTCATAAAACACTAAAGTTAAAAGAGCGAACCATTCATTCTCGTATCAATGCTATTTTGTTTTATTTTGAAAAGGTACTCAATCGCCCTAAAATGGACTTGGATATCCCTCGTCCCAAAAAGCCCTCAACGCTTCCAAAAGTTCTGAGCAAAAAAGACCTGGCAAAGATGTTTGAAAAAACAGAAAATATCAAACATCGATTGATTTTACTTTTGGTATATGGCATGGGACTTCGTGTAAGTGAAATAGTAGGGCTGAAAATAGAAGACGTCGATTCGGGACGCATGATGGTGCATCTTCGGCAGGCAAAAGGTAAAAAAGACCGTTATGTGCCCCTTCCACAATCGGTTTTGGAGCTTCTGCGCGAATATTATGTGGCCTACAAGCCCAAAGAATATCTTTTTGAAGGAATGACGGGAGGACAATACACTATTCGTTCGGCACAAGCGGTTTTTAAGCAAGCGATGAATCGTGCGGGTATAAATAAAAAAGTAGGCATTCATGGGTTGAGGCATTCTTATGCAACACATTTATTGGAGTCGGGGATTGATATTTCATTTATCCAAAAACTATTGGGACATAAAGATATTCGCACGACATTGCAGTATGCAAAAATTTCAGATTCAAAATTGGCTCGCATTACAAGTCCTTTGGATGAAATTATGAGAAAGAAAAAGGTTTAAAAAAAGCCATTTTATGAGATCACGGATACATTTTTCAAAGAGAACTTGACATTCAGGAAAAATATTCCGAGATGACGTCGATATCATACCAAGCTTTTTACGCGCCGCACAGGAGCGGTCACGAAGCGGAGTGAAGTAAAGCGTATAGCACCGATTCTCAGAATTTGCAACCCAAAAACGCGCCCAAAAATTGCATTAAAATCCGTCAGCATCCTATTCAAACCTCTCACATACATAAATTCACAAAGGATTAATAAAAATATTTTAACTTTGCCATAATTAAATAAAATTAGGTAACAACAAGATGGCGCTGTATGTAGCAAACGTTTCTGGAAAAGGTCGTGGGGTGTTTACCGACGAAGCTATTGAGCCCGGAACGCTCATCGAAATTGCGCCTTTGATTGTATTGCCGCCGCAAGATCGCGAGCATATTGATAAAACCGAAATTTTTAATTATTACTTTTTGTGGGGCGACGACCATGCGCTCACCGCTATAGCCCTCGGCTACGGTTCGTTATACAACCACAGCCAAAAAGCCAACGCCATCTACGAAAGTTATTACGACGATAACGAAATCCATTTTATTTGTTATCGCCCGATAAAAGCAGGAGAAGAAATTACAATTAATTATAACAACGACCCAAACAGCACCGAAAAAATGTGGTTTGAATAATAATATCAAGTTTTAAATTTATGAATACAACCTTACACCTTTACAATACGCTATCGCGCCAAAAAGAAAAGTTTGAACCGCTTCGTCCGCCTTTTGTAGGCTTGTATGTTTGTGGACCTACATTATACAACGAGCCTCATATTGGTAACCTAAGAACCTTTATTTCGTTTGATATGATTTATCGGTATTTAAAATATATGGGTTATCAAGTAAAATATGTAAGAAACATTACCGACGCGGGGCATATCACCAATAGTTTGGGCGAAGATGTTGATAATATTGGCATTGCGGCCCGTTTGGAGCAAATGCAACCGCTAGAAATTGTGTATAAATACAATTTAAAATTTCAATTACTCACCAAGACCTTTAATTTATTGCCGCCCAATATTGAGCCTACGGCTTCCGCGCACATTCAAGAGCAAATAGAAATTATTGAAAAAATCATTGAAAATGGCTTTGGATATTCGGTAAACGGTTCGGTATATTTTGATGTTAAAAAGTATATGGAAAAATTTCCATATGGCATCTTGAGCGGTCGTAATGTAGATGAGTTAGAAGCCGAAACGAGAGCGTTGCAAGGACAAGAGGAAAAGAAATTTTTTGCAGATTTTGGTCTTTGGAAACGTTTCGATCCTAATGATATGCAAATTTGGCGCAGTCCTTGGGGCAAAGGAAATCCGGGCTGGCATATCGAATGTACGGCAATGAGTACCAAATATTTGGGCAAAACATTTGATATACATGGCGGTGGTATGGATTTAAAAGCGGTACATCACGAAAATGAAATTGCTCAAAATTGTGGCGCTTTGGGCATTAATCCTGCTAAATATTGGCTTCATAGCAATATGCTCAATCTTAATGGTAAAAAAATGAGTAAATCATTAGGCAATTTCTTTATGCCTTTTGAACTGATTGATGGCACGTCGCCGTTATTTTCAAAACCGTATGAGCCAAGTGTCATTCGATTTTTTATGATGATGGGGCATTATCGCAGCGAATTGGATATTTCGGACGAGGCCTTACAAAGTGCCGAAAAAGGCTATTTAAGATTGGTGCAAAGTTTTAGGAATATATCTAAAATTACTCCAAAAACTCCGAATGAAACGTTATGGAATCAGTTGCTCCAGATCGAAGCGGATTGTAAAAAAGCAATGGACGATGATTTTAATACCTCGGTATGTATCGCGCAATTGTTTGAGTTGGCGGGGTTGATTAATAAATCGCTGCATCATGAAATCGAAGCGTCTGATCGTGAAATTGAAAAAATGCAACAAATTGTAACGGATTATTTTGAAACCGTTTTAGGTATTGATTATCAAGATAAAAATACCATTCGATTTGATTTGGATAGCATTATGCAAATGATTATTGACATTCGTAAGCGCGCAAGAGAAAATAAAGATTATCAAACCTCGGATCAGATTAGAGATGCGTTGACCAAAGCGGGCATTGAGCTAAAAGATTCGAAAGAAGGAACTTCATACGAAATTATATAAATAGTAATTATGGAACTTTTTAATTTAAAGGGAAAAACAGCAATCGTTACAGGCGCAACAGGTTTAATCGGCACCAATCATTGTATGGCATTGGCCGAAGCGGGCGCCCATGTGGTATTGTGTGATATGAATTTAGAAAAATTACAAGCCGTTGCCCAGCAATTGACCAATCCAAGCGAACATCTTTGTTTGGCTTTTGACGTAACAAAAAAAGAAGCCGTAGAACAAGCGAAATCTCAAATTTTAGAAAAATTCAAAACGATTGATGTTTTGGTAAATAATGCAGCCATCAACGATATGTTTGAAAATCCGCTTTTGGCTGGCCAACAAAGTCAATTTGAGCATTATCCCGAAGCGATGCTTCAAGCATCGATTCAAGTTAATATTGTGGGCGTATTTTTGTGTAGCCAAGTTTTTGGTTCGCAGATGGCCGAGCAAGGCAAAGGAAGTATTATCAATGTGGCGTCAACTTATGGCATGGTGGGCCCCGATCAATCGATTTATAAAGACCAAGAAGGCAACCAAACGTTTTATAAATCAGCGGCGTATCCGATTACAAAAGGTGCGGTAATTAATTTTACTCGATTTTTGGCTTCGTATTGGGGCGAAAAAGGTGTGCGGGTTAACACCCTTTCTCCGGGTGGCGTTTCGAATCAGCAAGATGATTATTTTGTACAAAATTATGCGTCTAAAACACCGCTTCGTCGTATGGCACAACCTTATGATTACAAAGGAGCTATTGTATTTTTGGCGAGCGATGCCAGTAATTATATGACCGGAGCGAATTTGGTTGTAGATGGTGGCTGGACGGCTATTTAAAAAAACTAAAATGATAATGGTAAAAATGAAACTTTTGTTTGTATTCAATTTGTGTTTTTCTTTGCTTTTTTCGCAACAGAAAGATGTAAAAATGCACGCCATTCCGCCCGCTTTTCAGTTAGAAATGGATGGTTCTATTAAAATATTAAATGAAGTTCATAATCGCATTCATAATGCCAAGGTGATGCAAATCCAGCATCGATATAAAAATGATATTTTTGGGTTTGTGCAATTAACAACCATTCCAATTGGTATACCCGCTTCGCATAAATCGGTTTTGGATAAACTGAAATCCGAAATTGATAATTGGGAAGAGGTCAATCTTAATGATACGGTTCGAATTCTAGAAGCGCCCAAATCGTTTCATATCAATGATTTTATGGGCGTGATAAAAAAAGCGTTTGTTCTCAAAAAACATTATTTTATTACCATCTATACAGGATATTTTTTGGTCGATCAACATATTTGCAAAGTCGTTTATAATATTAAAACCGACGACCTCGAAGATCAAGAAGCGCAATCCGAAGAAGCCGTTCGCAGTTTTGTAAGCCGAATTAGCACGTTAAGTGCTGCCGAAATGGATTCGAATGATGTGGTGAATCATAATTATTCGGTAAAAGTTATTGAAAATAAAGATCCTAATGCGGCATTTTGGTCCAATGAAAAATTTACGTTTAAGGGAGAAGCCAAAGTAGAACCGCTACGAGATAATGAGAAATATCTAGTAGAAATTCCGATTGTTTTAGATACCCTTTTGGAAATGAAAGGCATTGAAATTGCCGAAAATAAACGATTTCCGATTTCATTTTGGGATGAATTGCCCGGAAATTATATAAAAGTTTGCCAATTATTAACGTATAAAAATGGTATTTTGAAAGCGCAAATTCCATTTGACATCAAATATACGGTGAATCCCAATCAAATTGCAGCGCAACATTTACCAACGTATATAATTGATTACAGAACATTTTATACAAATAATCCGTTTAAGAGTCCTATACAAAAAGTTTCGAAAGATTCAATTGCGGCGTCGCCTTCCGAACCTTTAAGTGTGATTCCGAATGCGGTAGAAGCACCAGTAGAAATTTTTATGGATACCCTCAACGTACAATTAAAATCGGATACGGTAATTACTATAAAAACCAATTCGTTACAAATAGATACCACTCAAAAAGTGGAGCCAAAGCCAACTAAAAATATTGGAAAAGCTAACAGTAAACCTACCAAATCGGCTAAAAAACCAAAAGACTCGATGGTGATACTTTTTGAAGAAAAACCAAAAGATTCGCTACGAAAAAAGTAAGGATTTTGGCTTAATCGTATTGTGAATTGTTTTTTTGCTATGGGGTTAATGAAAGATATAGAAATTATATATGTTTTATTTATCTTTATAATGACCCCATAATGAAATAATTAATATCTCGGCTTCTAGAATTTCATATACAAATCGATGTTGCTTATTGATTTCCCTTGACCAAACTTCTGAAGAAAAGTGCTTTAATCTTTCTGGTTTTCCCAATCCATTTCTAGGATTTAATTGACATTCATAAGAAAAAGCTTTAATTTTTTCAATTAGAGTTTTGTTGCCTGCTTTTTTATGTTTTTGTAAATCTTTATTAGAGGAATCCAAAAATACAATACTAAAACTCATATATTGTCAATAAAATAGTCAATTTCGCTTTTTGAATTACAAACTGCAATCTTTTTCCCACTTCTGCCTTTTTCAATTTTTTTAATAAATTCTTTTTCTGACATAGAACAACCTATATCATTTGTAGAAATTTCAAACTTTATTTTAAGCTCTTGAAGTAACTTTTTTATCAAATTGAGTTTTTTTGTATTTTCAATGGTTAAAGTGAGCGTTGTCATATATTTCAATATTCTCTTTTTATAACAAAAAAAGATATTTAAAAGTTCAAATTTGAAATATAAGATTTTAATCAAATTTAAATTAAGTAGTTTTATCTTGTCTATAAATTCAAATAGGAATTCATATCAATTGTCACAGATTATGAAAGTGTTATGAGCTAATTAGTTTTTATTTAAACAAATAAATTAACTCATTTTATTAAGTTAAACAAAAATAAATCGCTTTAAATACTAAGATGCATATATTTTCGTTTTTGAAAAGAACTACAATTTCTTTAAAACAAGATCGACTTAAAAATAGTATGAAATATATAAAAGAAGAGGGGCTGCATCCCGAAAAATGGGTAGAAAACTACAGCAATGAGATGTACAAGTGGGCATTAGACAAAGTGGGAAAGAAAGCCGAAGCAGAAGATTTGATTCAAGAAACATTTTTGGCAGCACTTCAATCTATGCAAACCTTTCAACAAAAAAGCTCCGAAAAGACATGGCTTTTTGGAATATTAAAAAATAAAATGTTTGACTTTTTTAAAAAAACACCCGAATATACTATATTAGATAAGGATCTTGAATCGTTTCAAACCGCATTTTATTCTCAGTTTTTTGATGCTAATGGAAAATGGCATCCCGATAAATATCCTACAGGAAGTCTCCAAAATAATGAGAACTTGTTAGATAATCCGCTATTTAATGAAATTTTATTGAAATGCATCGAACATTTGCCTAAGAAAATTTGTTTAATTATAAAGTTGAAGTTTCAAGAAGGCATGGAGAGTAATGAAATTTGTAAAAACTTAGGAATGTCTTCGTCTAATTTATGGACGTCTATTCATCGAGGAAAATTAGCATTAAGAGATTGTTTAGAAAAAAAATGGGTAGCCTAATCGCTTATTAAAAAGAATGATATGATGCACTGCAAAGAAGCCACTCAGGTAGCTATTGAAAAAGAATATCGCACTTTGGGTTGGAAAGAAAAGATTAATTTTCAAATACATATTTGGATGTGTGCGCCTTGCAGAATCTTTAATCGTCAAATGCCTTTAATTGCGGCAATGTTTAAAAATAGTCCTAAAGATTTGGAGGATTTATCTGAAGAAAGTATGGAAAAAATAAATGATATTATCCAAAAAGAACTCGATAAATAAGCGTAATTTAAAAAAAAGCCCTCAAATTTTAGTATAAAAATGGGGGCTTGTGTATGTAATGAAAGTCAATAGATGATAAACCTACTGGACGTTTTATAAAAATTATTTTTTAAAACGAAAAAGCATATTCTAATCCTGCGATCCATCTTCTGGTCAATCCATCGGGACGCGCCGAACGAGTTATAAAAGGCATTCCAAAATTGAACTGTAAAGCATTTTTTGCATTCAATTTATAGTCTAAATATATGTTTCCATTAAAGGTAAGTCCTTGGCTTCCTGCTATTTCTCTTTTTACATTAGAAGCATCTGTGAATTTGTCATTTTGTAAATGATAGATTGGCAAAAGCGATGGCGTAATTTTGAATTTATTAAATTCAAACGGATAGGATACACGAAGCATGACATCGCCTGCTCTTTTAAAGTTTCGAGTCGTTTGAAAGTTTTCAAAAGTACCAACAATGTCTTCGCTCGAAAACTGGTTTCTATTTTGTGATAAAGGTTGCTGATAACCAACCGAAAACTGAACTTTTTGAATTACATAACTCGCGCCTAATATCAAATCAAACGTTCCTAAACTACTTTGATGGTCTAATGGTAACATGTTTTTATCTTTGGTTAAATCTCCTGAAGTTAAAGGAAGCTTAAAGCCCAGTGTAGCATTAAAATTTTTGAAAAATGCATATCCATTGGTAATGTAGATGTCGCCAAGATTTCCAGTTTGTACTTCATTTCCAATTTGTGCCATAAAGGTAGCTTTAGCCGCAAATGAATATTTTTCTTTTTTATAATTATATTCTTTATAAATAGAAACGATAGTAATATCATGATCGGCGCCTCCTACCGAAACACCTGTTTTATAGGTGTTTTCCAAGGGTTTTTCTTCGGTATTCATAGGCTTGAAATTGGCTAATGTACAAAATCCAGCATCGCTACAACCTTGTGAATACATAAAATTTGAAACCGCTATACTGGCTAATAAAAGGTATTTTTTCATAGGAATATTTTTAATTGATTACTTTAATATTATTTCTTATTATATTTTTATTTTACAAATGTAATTTTTTTTGTCTAAAATACAAATTTTTTTATAAAGAATTTAAAAAAAGGTTTGATGGCTATACTTTTTTAGTATTTAGTTCAATAATTAAAATATTTAAGACCCTTTTTTTTGTTGTTTTTTTAGTTTGGGGATTAAATCTTTTTACCATTTAGCAGTTGTTTTTTACCATTCAGCAATTGATTTATAAATTTTAGAATAAATGGCACAGTAATTGAATTTTTTTATTTATCTATAATTTTATAATAGTCATGAAAAACGTTTTTTTAATTTTAATATTATTACAATTATCAATTAATGTATTCTCCCAAATTAAGGTGGGTAAAAATCCAACTTCAATTTCTACAAATTCTAATCTTGAAGTAGAGGCAAATGATGGAACGAAAACAACAATAACCAAAGATAATGGAAGAATGGGAGTAGGTACGATAAATCCATCGAATCTATTACATGTCAAATCCAATAATGATCCCGTACGATTTGAAGGACTTAGTACAGGAACGATTCATGACAGTCTTCTGATTGTAAATGATTCTGGAATTGTTCGGAAAATTAGTAAAAATGCTTTTTTTGCAGCGAGCGAACCATGGTATGATGCAGCCACAAATAAAGGGGCTTTGTCCAATACAAGTAATATTTATCAAATGGGCAACGTGGGTATTGGGAGAAGTGTTCCTACTGCAAAATTAGATGTTTTGGGCGATTTTAAGCTTGTAGATGGCACACAAGGTTTTGGCAAAGTATTAACTTCTGATTCTAATGGAAAAGCAAAATGGCAACCGTTACCAACGTCTTCGGGCAGTATTGTCGGGCAGTATTATGCTCAAGGAACTACATCTATTTCTATAGGTGCTGGATCTACCGCTAATGTTCCAGGTATGACTTTAACTATTACGGTGCCTGCCGGAACAACACAAACACTAATGTTTACTATAAATGGATATATGATAACATCAAGTGGATCGGGAGCCGGTCAAGGGGTGTTCTCTTTATTTCAAAATGGAGTAAAAATTTCTTCAGCATATGCCTCTTGTGGCGATGGAGGGTCCTTGATCAATTTACCACATCCTACAACTTTTTTAAAGGCGGTAACTTTAAGTGCAGGTACATATACTTTTTTAGTCAAATATACCTCTTGGGCTAATACGGGTATCGTAAACTATAACCCCACGAACTATTTAGGATATAATGGAGATACAGATGCCATGCTTACAAGAATGCAAGTTTTGGTTTACAATAATTAATTTAAAAATAATAAAATATGAAATATCTAATAATTTTCTTATCATTTGTGGTAGTAAATGAAATGTCTTCTCAATTAAAGGTGGGTAGCAATACCAAACAAATTGGAAATAATAATTTTTTTGAAGTGGAATCACTTGTTGGAAATAAAGTGGTTATAACCAAAGATTCTGCCAGAATGGGATTAGGAGCAATCCGTCCCACAAATCTTTTACATTTGAATGCCCCACAAAATCCGCTAAGACTTGAAGGGCTATCAAAAGGAGATTCTACCGAAGGTGTTCTAACCGTAAACGATTCGGGAATCGTTCGCAAAGTAAGTTCTCTTAACTTGGGTGCAGCCTACGAGCCTTGGTTTAATGTCGCTACCAATAGAGGTGCTACGCTTAATACACAAAATATTTATCAAATGGGCCGAGTAGGCATAGGTAATTCAAGCCCTTCCTCTCCATTAGTGGTTCAAGGCGTTACGGGTAATGGTGTTTTGAAATTGATAGCGCCTTCTGTAGCTGCTGGAGATAATTGGTGGATGGGATTTGGACATGGTACTAATTCAGCCGATGCCAATGACCGAGCTCGAATAGGTGTTGATATTTTAGGAGGAGGTACCGGTCGATTGTTTTTTACAACAGGTGCAGCAGGATCCCAAACAAGAGCGATGTTTATTGATGAAAATCAACGAGTAGGTATTGGCACAAATAGCCCCTCAAATAAGCTACATGTGGTAGGGAATGCGTTGTTTACACCACGTTCAAGTAATGATGGACTGGGAGGAGAGCCTGTTTCTGTTGAAATTTATGGAAAATCACCGAGCGGAACTGCCACACAAGTTGGAGGTATTAAGATGGGATGGTATAATGCTACTGGAGGTATTGAAATATTAAGAGGTGGAGGCTCTTTTGGAGTGGGGCTAGCCTTTAATGTATCGCCAGATTTTCTTGGAGGAACTACTTTTGAAGCCATGCGAATTATGTTAAACGGAAATGTGGGAATAGGAAAGACTGCACCAACCGAAAGATTGGATGTAACGGGAAATATTAGGTTTTCAGGAGTTTTATTGCCCAATAATATTGCGGGTACCGCAGGACAATTTTTAATGTCTTCGGGGGCAAGTGTGTCTCCAGTTTGGACGTCGCTTACTGCTACTAATACCCCAAATATTTATTCTACAGATGGCACACTTGCCGGAAACAGAGTAGTAACACAAGGTGCGAATAACTTAACGTTTGGAAGTACAACAGGTAATTTGATTTTTAATCCAAGTACTTCGGGTAGAATGGGAGTTGGAACCACGTCGCCACAAGCCAAATTACATGTTAATAGCGAAATTGCGGCAACCAATACGATAAACGCAGATGCATCAGTTTTAAGACTCTCTAGGCCTTCGACGGTCAATGTTAATTGGGATAATATTGCACAATTTAATTTAGGGTCTTATGCTGCAGCCACTCCCAATGCCGAAACCAGATTGGATTTGGTTTTAAACAATTTAGAGAATGCCGATTCCACATTTGCCAAGGTAATGACTTGGCAAGCTAATGGTAATGTAGGAGTAGGAACTACTGCACCTTCAGGGAAACTTCATGTTTATTTTGCTAGTGGTGGTGACCAACCAACCTGGGAAAGAACAAATTCAGCGGGTGGAAGTATAGGCGCTTTTGCGGGTAAATATGTTCTAAACAATTTAACCACAGCTTCAACAAGTTTAGTTCCAAACTCTTTTGGAGTTGGATTTAATTTTGCTTATAAAAGCAACACTGAAAGTGAAATATTTATTGGTGCAATTACTTCAAGACTATCTAACTATGCAACAAATAAAGGTAGAATGGATTTTATTGTAAACGGCCCTACAAATGGATCGGATATTGCAATGACAATTGATTCTAATAAAAACGTTGGTATCGGCACCACCGCACCCACATCAAAACTGGAAGTAAATGGAGCGGCTACAAATACCGTAGCTCTTAATGCTGCGGCGGCTACATCTATTGATTTTAGCGCCAGCAATATTGCCGTTACATCTGCTACAGCCACAGCTATTGCCTTAAATAATTTGAAAGATGGAGGTGCTTATACCCTAATATTTTCAAGTACAGCCGCTTCGGGAACGGTTGCGTTTTCAGCCACTGGATTTAGCTTTGTTTACGTAGGCACCGAAGCTAGAACAAGTGGAAAAAAACATATCTATAGTTTAATAGTAGCAGGTACGGAAGTTTACGTTACGATGGGTACTCAAAATTAATTGATATGAAATTTCAAAAATATAGTTTTTCTATAGTAGCGGGTTTTTGTATCACGTTGACAATATTGTTTCCTTTTAATGATATTAAAAGTCAAATGTTTGGGGGGCATATTATTCGAAAAAAAGTAAAAAGAATTCAGATTCCTGCTTCGATTACGATAGCTCAAAATCAACGATATTTTATTGCTTCGGCTTATGACGTGAACTATTTGCCCTATTCGGCACCAGTAGTTGCGGCTACATCATCAAGCCTAAATCCAGATGCAACAAATGAGCCTACTGTAATAAATGTACAAGGTATTGTTTCTACTTCTGGAATAACTATTCAAATTCCAGTGACCGTTACTGCTTCAGCAACCCTTCCTGCTTTTACTCAAAGTATTTCAATACCTGACAGTCTTACAGAAGATAATATAGGAAGAGATGTAATGCTGTCATGGAATGCACAATCATTAACAACGAGTTCAAAATTTATAACAGCAACGATTGTTTCTATGGGCGGAACTTTAAATGCGAAGAAATTAGATGTAAACGCAGGCATTGGCGCAGATTATTTGGGTGTATTGTTAGGGCAGTTTATCTATCCATTTAATAGTGCCGGCGCCACAACTTCATATCAATTAAGAGTAATACCAGGGATTCCGGATAAAATGTTTGGTATTGCGGATAATACGGGAAGCACGACAACACATAATATGCTATATTTACCAATACAAGCAGAAGATGGAAAAATATGGTTAAATAATAATTTAGGGGCACATTATTCAAACATAAATCATCCTAATTTCAATCTAGTACAACAAGCTACAAGTGCTACGGATTTTAGAGCCTATGGGAGTTTGTTTCAATTTGGAAGAAAGCCCGATGGGCATGAATTGGTCACATATACAAGTGCCACATCAGGAACAGCTGTAAATGGAACAACTGCTACAAGAAGTGATAATCCAACCAATGCTTTATTTATTGTTAACACTAATGTTCCTGATTATAATTGGAGAATTAATATTGATAACACACTTTGGAATACTGTTGTTTCCCCAAATAATCCATGTCCATCTGGATTTAGATTGCCTTCGATAACTGAGGTGAATGCGCTTATTGCAGCCGCAAATATTTCAAATTTATCAACGGCTTATAATTCTATTTTAAAAATTTCTGCTGCAGGAAATAGAACACGTGAAACTGGAAATGTAGTTGTTGGTGCCAATAGTTATACATGGAGTAGTAGTTTGTCATATTTCTTTGGTTCCACTTATCAAGGTTCGGGTAATGATTATAAGGCTCAAGGATTAGCAATTCGTTGTATAAAAGATTAATAAAATTAAAGTTATATTGGTATAAATACATATATTTATACCTTTTAAATTGACGAGGCAAATGTTACAGCTATTTAAATTAATTTTTATGAAATCTCAAGAAATTAAATTACCTTTAGTTTGTACTTTTTTTATCTTTTTTATCATCTTGCTTCCTTGCTCGGATATTAAAAGTCAAATGTTTGGAGGACAAATTATTCGAAAAAAATTTCCAAAAACATTTTCTGCATCACTTTCTACCTCGTCTACGTTGAGCAATAGTACGAATGGTGTAATTTCAAATATTCCAATTACCAGTGCCATAATGAATAGCTCATCAAATCCTAGTTTATTAGCCAATAATCTATTTGATGCCAATGGCGATTTTATTGCACCCTATGCAGGAGTGTATACATTTACATTTAAAACTTGGTCGGGTAACTTGTCTGGAACGCCACGATGGGATTTTTTTTCTATTTCAAATAATGTAAGAGCAAATATTTTTACAGAAACAAGAATTCCAACAGGCTCTCAAGTAGTTTTAAATTATACATTGGTTCAAGGACAAAAAATAGTTTTTCGTCATCAATCTTGTTGGGGTTGTAATCCCACGACCAATACTAATTTTGGAAATGTTAAAATTGATGTTACATTTTAAATAATGATTAGAATTAAAATCTGTATAGGTATTTAAAACTTGATATAAAGAGAAAACCTTGGAATCTAAAAATAATAAAAGTTTAAAATTATAATTTATAAATCTAGACAATTAAATATATGGGTGAAGTTAAATTAAGATCTAATGCTTTTGAAATTCAAATCAATGAAGAATTGATTATGGATAAAAAATTTGATATATATCGAAAATATATTTATTTTCTCAGTCAAAATGATCCATTACTTTCGTTAAAAAAAGCAGAAGAAGCACTAGATTTAGCGGTAAAGACCAATAATGCTTTTCAGCAAAAAGTAATGCTTTTTATAAAAGCGGTTTGTTTAATTGAGTTTGACAAATATGAACAATCAATATCCATTCTTTTAGAATGCAAAAAATATTTTTATTCTAATAATCACTTGGATTTTTATTCAAAAACCTTAACAAATCTTGGTGTTATCTATTATAA
>JAFEIJ010000007.1 GCA_017495115.1 Chitinophagaceae bacterium
ATATAAACGTATTATAGAAAAAAGAATAGAATTATACAATAAACAAATAATTGAAAATCTAACACCATTTCTTGATAAATTAAAATCAATTAATTTAAATAAATATGCTGAAATTAAAGCCAATATTGACAAAGAATGTCAATATGAACAAATTGAAAAATATGAAAAATTTATTGATGCTCCATTTCGAACAATGAAAAAAGAAACATATAAATCTTTGAAGAATAACCAAGAGGAATTATTAAAGTTGTTGTATCCACAAGAATCTTTGAATGACTAAATTTAAAAATATTGTTAGTATTATTGATAAAATTCCATTTGAAATAGATGGAGTTAAATACTTACGTATTGTTAAATCTATAAAAGTGCCTAGAATTACATTTATAAAAGGAACTATATCTGGAAAATATCGAGGCGATTTACTACCAATATCAGACAATTTTCATAGAGCAGATTTTTATGATTTTGAAATATATGAAGCATTTGTATCTGAGGCAGAAACTCGAAGGGTTATACCTTTTGAGCCCCTAGAACGAAAGCAATTTCCAAAAGAAAAACTACCAGCGAATTTAAATGTTCATATTTTACATTTTAATGAAACATTTGGTATAAATATATTAGAACCAGCAATTTATGATTTTAAATCAGACCCAAAATTAATTCAAGTTGAAGATAAAGAAGTTTTCGGTTCATTTACAGGAGTAATTACAGGTTATATTTATGATTATGAAGAACAAATCGACGATAGTGAAGTTATTGAAATTAAAGACAAAGAATTTGTATCTGCTGAAAGTAAAGTAAGTTGTGAATCAAGTGGAATAGCAACGGGTAAAATAGAAAAACAAGGAAAATATTATAGAGAAGAATTTAAATGCAAAAATCATGAAGATACGGTGTGGGGAGGCTGGAAAAATTTAAATAATACTTCTGGAGTAGTTAAAGATGTTGGACCTGGTTGCATTAGTATCTTATCCTCTATATTAGGTATTTTATTTTTAGTATTTATTTTACTTTCTTTTTTACCATCTCTACCTTATATTGGCATAGGTTTAATTTTTTTAATGTTGTTGAATTTTATTCAGCCTATATTAAAATGGGTATTTAGAATAATTGGAATTTTATTTATATTAGCATTGGTGTTTTCATTAATAGATTTATTTAGAAATCCAAGTACTTATATCCCTAAGCCTAGAGTTGAAGACCATGCAGAAGAAAAATTAGATAAAGATTTTGTGATTCCAAAAGATACAATAACAAAAGATACTTTCTTTAAAGACTCTATCATTACAAGAAAACGAATTTGGAAAGATTATGATGGAATTCAGTATACGGGGCAATATTCAATGAGTTTAAATTCAATAATTAAGTCAAGTCAATATAAATCAAGTTTTCAAATTCCTAATAATATTTCAAGTCCATATTCTTATATGGTACATTCAATAAAAGAATATGACAAGAATAATCTAAATGGATTGTATAAAATGTTTGATAGCATACAAAAAGGAAATTCTTTGAATAAAATGAAATTTGCAGAAGTTGTAGTCTCATTTGTACAAGATATACCTTATTACTTAATTTTAGACTCTGATTGTGATCCTAATTTATATAATAATAATTTTGTTAAAGAATATTTGAATTCGAAAGAAGCAAGGTGTTATGGGTATCAAAAATTTGGAATTAATACACCATTAGAATTTATTGCATCATTAAAAGGTGATTGTGATACGAGAACGTTATTGTTATATACAATTTTTGACCATTATGGTTATGATGTAGTACTAATGTCAAGTGAGGAGTACGGGCATTCAATTCTAGGCATAAATCTTCCATATAATGGAATGAGTTATGAGTACAATGATTCACGATATGTTCTATGGGAAACAACTTCACCAAATTTAAGACCTGGTATTATATCAGATAAATTATCAAATTTAAATTATTGGAAAATTTCATTAAAATCAAAAAATCATGGACAGTAACAAATTATTATTTATTTGCTTATTAACAATAAGCTATTTGTTTTTATCATTTCAAATGATAAAACTTTTTTTTAATAAACATTTCAAAAATATTGATAATGAATCTCCTATGAAAATTTATTTTATAGGATCGTTGATGATTTGTTCAGGAATAATAGGATATGTTCTTATTAATAATGGTTCTCAGATATTTGATTTAATTAAAATGGCATCAAATAGTATTTTATTAGATTTATTTAAAACTGGTATACTTTCATTAGGGATTAGTTTGTTTTGGTTTTGGATTGTATTTTTATTGAACAAAATAGTTATAACTTTTATTATACCTAACTTTAATTTAGAAGATGATATAAAAGTAGAAAATAATACAAATTTGTTAATTTTTGCAATTTCCTTGATTACAATTTGTATCATTTTTATAACAATATTGAATGTACTGTTGAATTTTTTAACTCCATTAAATCAATCAATTATTTATCATTAAAATGAAACTTATGAAATATGTAAAACTTTTATTAATTTGTCTTGTTTTATCTTGTAATCATGAAGAAGAAAACGTTGTAATAAATTCACCAATTGTCGAAGAAAATACCAGTGCTCAAATTGAAGAATCAAAACCAGTTCTAGTTGAAATTCCAGTCGAAATTGAATTGACTTATGAAGAAGTTATTCTGTCTCAAAATATACAAGATATTAAAAATTTTATAAATAAAAACCCATCTCATCCAGATATAGATAATTTAAAAAAACATTTGATAGATGTAGAGGTTGACAAAATAATGAGAGATGAGAATACGGGTCAATTACCACAATCTGACAGAATTAACTCAGAATATTCTGATGTTTCAACTGTTAGCATAAAAAATACTACTGGGTGTGATTTAGAGGTAAGATATAGTGGTCAAGATTCAAAAATGATTTTAATACATAATGAAGAGGTTAAAACAATAAGTTTAACAAGTGGTCAATACAAAATTGTTGCTTCTGCTTGTGGTCTTAATTATGCAGGTAGAGAAAACTTAAATGGAAGTTATTCTAATACGTTTTATATAAGTAGAACAAGATATTAATAATCGATGACTCCAAAAACCCTTTTCTTTCTACTCATTCCCTTGTTGTTGGTATGTGCTTTCTTTTTGAGGTGATATTTTTCTAATTTTTTAGCTAAAAATAAACTTATGGGTTGATTTAATGAAAATAGTTTGTATCTTTGCAGAAAATTTATATGCCATTAAATATAATGGAGAATCAATTGATGAGTATAGACGCTTATTAAATCAATGGAATGATATGGAATATCTATTTGATTTTATTCAAATAAATAACATTGAAGAAAGTTCAGATTTTATTGATGAAATTATAGAGGATGCAAATGAATTAGACATATTTTTAAACCAATTAAATAATAATAAGCAAAGCCTGAATCAATATTTTGAGAATTTAAGAGTTTCGGAGCCTATTATTTTATCGCTTCAAAAAGGAAAAAGAAATAAAAGAGGAAGAAGTAAACTTAGACTATATGCAATAAAAATAGATGCAGAAGTTTTTTTGATAACTGGAGGCGCAATTAAAATAACTCAAACAATGCAAGAACATCCCGACACGACAAACGAGTTGAAAAAATTACAAAAAGTAAGGGATTTTTTAATTGAAAATAAAATTACATTTGATGATGCATTTTATGACTTTATAATAAATGAATAAATTATGGAAAATTTAAAAAGATTTAGAGATTTAGTTAGCGATACAGATACAGAAATAGTTGTGGAAGCAAAATTTCGTGTAGAAAATCATTATTGGTTGAAAGAGTCCAAGCGAATAGCCTTTAAGATACTTTCAAAATTGAAGGAACTAAGTATGACGCAAAAACAATTGGCAGAAATGATGGGCGTGTCGCCTCAACAAATCAATAAATGGGTAAAAGGAAATGAAAAGTTTTCGTTGGATACTTTATTGAAGCTCCAAGAGATTTTGGATATCCCTATTATGGCCAGTTATTATGAAAAAAATAATAAAAAGACAGCGGAATTGATGGATTCATATGAAGTTTCTGAAAATATACACTTTGAACATATCGTAGATTAAATTTATGACTCCAAAATCCCTTTCCTTTTTGCTCATTCCGTTGTTGTTGGCTTGTTTGCTCCCAATGCCTTATGGGTATTATATACTCGTGCGTGTGGTGGCTACGGTAGCTTTTGCGTACATCGCTTATCAAGAGCGGGGCAATCAAATCATGTGGATTTTTATTGGGTTGGCATTGCTGTTTCAGCCTTTAGAGAAAATAGCCTTGGGGCGCACGCTTTGGAATATCGTAGATGTAGCTGTAGCGGTGTTTTTGGTGTGGTATGGGAGAGGTAGGCGTTAGATTTGAGATTTGAGATGATAGATTTTAGATTTTAGTGATTTGAAAAAATTGGTTTCGTTTTTCTTATCAATACATAGTCAAAATTAGATGATGCATTTTGATTTCGATTTTTTAAAAATTTCTTTTGATATTATTTTTTGATTTATATTTGAACGGTTTTAGCTTGTATATATGGTATAAAATGGAACTGAAAAAACGGATTTTGAAAAGTATAAAATGTAAGAAAAATGTCAAAAATAGAAAATAAAGATTTGCTTCAAAAAATTGTTTCCTTAATTGAGGAGGCAAAAGAAAACGCCATTCGCTCTGTAGATTTTCATCGTGTGCAATTGTATTGGCACATTGGCAGATATATTTTTGAAGATGAACAACAGGGCAAAGAACGTGCTGAATACGGAAAATATTTAGTCAAATATTTGAGTCAAAACCTTGCGCCTATTTACGGCAGTGGATTTAGCACGCGACAATTGTATCAATCTATTCAGTTTTACAAAATTTTTCCAATTGTGAACGAGGTTCGTTCACAATTGAACTGGTCACAGTATCGCTTACTTATCAGATTAGAAGATGTCGATAAACGAACATTTTATATTTACGAAAGTATAAAAAATCATTGGTCTTCAGTACAATTAGAACGTCAAATCAATAGCAATTTATATGAACGTTTATTATTAAGCAACGATAAAGAAAGTGTGTTGGCTGTAGCCAAAGGCGATAAGTTACCCAGCGAAGCCAAAGAAATTATAAAAGACCCAATGACATTAGAATTTTTAGGACTTCGCAGAGAAAGTGCTTATTATGAAAAAGATCTTGAAAGTGCCATTATAACGCATTTGCAAGAGTTTTTATTAGAATTAGGCAACGGATTTTCATTTGTAGCACGCCAAAAAAGAATCTTGCTCGAAGATGATGAGTTTTTTGTAGATTTAGTGTTTTATAATCGAATTTTGCAATGTTTCGTCATCATCGAAATCAAAACGCATAAAATTACCCACCAAGACATTGGTCAACTCCAAATGTATGTCAATTATTTTGATAGAGTAGGAAAACTCAACCACGAAAATAAAAGCATTGGTATACTATTATGTGCCGATAAAAATGAAATGTTAGTAAAATTCAGTTTGCCAGAAAATGAAAATAATATCATAGCCAGTAAGTATGAATTGTATTTACCAAGTGAAGAGCAACTTTTAAAAGCCATTAATATTAAAAATATAAAAAAATAATTAAATCTTATAAAGCAAAAAAAAAACAGGGCAAGACGCCAGTCATTTGGAGTATCAAATCGACCTGATGGTATATAAATTATATGGATTAATACGTCTTTCGAGTAACTTAATTAAAAGCGTATTGCTTGCATTTTTAATATTGCTTTGCGATAGTTTAAAAAATGGTAGGCTAGAAGCCAGTTAATATCGTACATACAATCAATATACTCCAATTTTAATTGAACTATTTTATAAGTATGATTGGAATAAAATCTCACTCACAGAATGCGAGCGAGTGTGGAAAATAAAAATATAATTAGATTTATTTAAAACATTTTATCTTTGCATCGTATTTCGAACCTAGCGATAGGTACCAACCGAGAGAAGACTCCACGGTGGTAAAATAATACGGACATTTGGTCAAAAAAAACGTTATTATTCCAAAAAAGTCTTTATTAAATAATCGAGGTACAAAATTTTATTTTTAACCTTAAACATTTAATAAAATGAAAAAAACAATCAAAATTCAATTCAAAAATCAATCAGAAAGTGCATTTGAAGCAATCTTATTAATAACAAATGATACGAACATTATTGTAAGGAATCATCTAGATGGGAATCAGCCACTTTTTATTGAAGTTGGACATGATCTATTAAATACGCAACTTGATTTTAGTCAAATCAAATCGTTTCATGCGTTGTATTTTAATAATGAAAATTGGTTTTCGGGAGCGTCTATTTCTGAATCAGACGCCAAGGGAGATTTTTCTATTATTACCCAATCGAAGCAGATTCTAATCTTTCCAAGTGTTATAGATTTTGACTTAGGAAATGTGTATAAAATTTTATTTTAGGTTATAAATATTCCTTTATTTTTAAATTCTAATTTTTAGAAATACCTATTGCTTTCTATTTGTTATGAAAATTAATTTATTGACCAAAAAATTATAATTCGTTTAAGTGATAAAATAAGAGATAAAGATGCTAAATATGTATTTAGGAAGAATTAGATATTGTTAATGAACAAAAAAAATATAATATAATTTGTTGATTTTCAATATAATTTTTACAATAAGGAACATTTGTATATAAATAAGGAACATTTTTTTTAATTTGTATAAATATTTCAAAAACTGAATACGGAAAATATATAGTCAAATATTTGAGTCAAAATCTTACGCCTATTTACGGCAGTGGATTTAGCACGCGGCAATTGTATCAATCTATTCAGTTTTACAAAACTTTTCCAATTGTGAACGAGGTGCGTTCACAATTGAACTGGACGCAATATCGTTTATTAATTAGAATTGAAGATGATGTATCATTGATCATATAAAGTAAAACTATGAATCCAGAAATATTCTTAGAGGCGCAGCAACATGTATATCAAACCGCTCTTGAAGAGTTAAAACAATCAAAAAAACGATCGCATTGGATGTGGTTTATTTTTCCGCAGATAAAAGGATTGGGAAAAAGCGAAATGGCAATAAAATATAGTTTGTCAAATATAGAAGAGGCGCAAGCGTACTTAAATCATTATGTTTTAGGATTTAGATTGGTAACGTGTGTGCATCACTTGCTCAAAGGCGATTCGAGGAATGCAGATGAGATATTTGGTTATCCCGATAACTTAAAATTTAAGTCATGCCTTACCTTATTTTGGCTTGCCGAAAATAAAGATCATACTAGTATTTTCAAAAAAGCGCTAGACGCTTTTTTTGATGGCGAAGTCGATGAAATGACGCTTAAATTATGTTTTAACCAATGATATCTTTAATGATTTTTACGTGATGCCAGCTATGGATATAAAGCATACGCTTGGTTTCAAAAACATTCATTGGTCCAAAATAAGGATGCATAAAATAATGATGGGAAGGAATGTTTTTTAATGATTGAATTCGTTCTCTGGTTTCCTTAATATGAATCTCCAACTCATTTTTGTCAAATGGTTTGGGTAATGTAAAATTTGGTGCTTTAGCCCGTCCACGAGGAATTTTCCCTGTTATTAAAATAAAATATTTGCTAAAACTATGGATGGGTTTATATGGCGCATCAGGCGTTTTTTCAATAGCTTTAATGATCAAATCGATGGAAACCAATGTGTGTTCGATATGCCATCCTACCGAACTACTTGAAATGTCTTTATTTACGGCTTCAGTTTTATCAAGTATCGATTCAAAATAATCTAAAATATTGTATAGCTTTTTCATTCTTTTTTTTGTAAAAGTAAGGAATATATTTGAATTGTATAGAGGTTTTAGTGACTAGAAGGTTTTAGGGATTAGGGATTTGTAATTAGAAATTTTTCTCAAATCTAAAATCTCACATCTAATATCTAATCATAAATCACTAATTCCTAATCCCTACCTCCTTAAATTTTCAAATCACTGGTCACAAATTACTAATTACTTTATATCAAACATCTAAAATCTAACCCCTAATTCCTAATCCCTAATCCCTAGTTTACAATTTTATCCATCCACTTAAAATAATTTTCTTATAATTTTGCATATGATGCAGTCAATACAAATTATTCAAAAAACGCTACAGTTGCCGATTAAGCATATCGAAAATGTGCTTAAATTGCTTGATGAGGGCGCTACGATTCCTTTTATTTCTAGATATCGTAAAGAGATGACCGGAAACCTCGATGAGGTTCAAATTTATAATATTCAAAAAGAATATCAAAAAGTTCTGGAGTTTGAAAAACGAAAGGCTTTTATAATACAAAGTATAAAAGATCAAGGGAAATGGACTTCGGAATTGGAGCAGAAAATTGCACAAGCCGAAACTATTAATGTGCTTGAAGATATTTACTTGCCTTATAAAGTCAAGAAAAAGACAAAAGCGCAGCTCGCTATTGAAAATGGTTTGCAGCCGCTGGCTAACTTAATTTGGAAGCAAACGACTATTTCGTTGGAGGAGGAAGCCTTAAAATATATCAACGATACGTTTTCTTCTACTTCAAAAGTACTTCAAGGATGTCAAGATATTATCGCAGAATCGATGAATAACGATTTGCAAATTCGAGATTTTTGCCGTACGCAATTTGAAAAGTTTGCCATTTTTATGGCTAAGAAAAAACGAGGCGACCGTGAAGGACAAGAATTATACAGCGACTACTTTGATTTTAACCAAAAGTTGTCGAAATGTCCTGCACATCGTATTTTAGCTTGTTTTAGAGCCGAAGATGAAGGATTTTTAAATGTCAGTATTCAAATCGATCCTTATTTAGTAATCGAAAAAATGGAGCGTCGATTTGTTAAAGGATTTACCGAGTCATCGCAAATGATTCGTGATACTTGCTTGAAAGCCTATGAAAATATTTTGCAACCTCAAATGGAGTCGGAATTTAGGCAGGTGGCCAAAGAGAAAGCGGACCAAGATTCCATTGCTATTTTTGGAGAAAATCTTAAACAATTGTTATTGTCGTCGCCTTTAGGGGCCAAACGTATCTTAGGTATCGATCCTGGTTTTCGGACGGGTTGTAAAGTTGTTTGTATTTCTGAAACCGGCGATTTGTTAGTGAATCACGCTATGTATCCGCACCCACCGCAAAATCAAAAATATGAAGCGCAAAAATTGCTTTTTGAATGGGTACATCAATATCAAATTCAAGCCATTGCAATTGGTAATGGTACGGCAGGTCGCGAAACGGAAGATTGGCTTAAATCTTTAAAATGGCCGTTTGATGCGCCTCAATTGTTTATGGTTAATGAATCGGGAGCAAGTATTTATAGTGCCTCTACCGAAGGTCGTGAGGAATTTCCTAATCATGATGTAACCGTTCGAGGTGCCGTATCTATTGCACGACGATTGATGGATCCACTGGCTGAGTTGGTTAAAATCGATCCCAAAAGTATTGGTGTCGGTCAATATCAGCATGATGTCAATCAAGTAAAACTTAAAGAGGCGTTGGATCATGTTGTAGTTATGGCGGTAAATCAAGTAGGCGTTGAAGTAAATACTGCAAGCAAATGGCTTTTGAAATATATTTCTGGGATTGGCCCTCAAATAGCGCAAAATATTATAGAATTTCGAACCAAATATGGAGAAATTGCATCGAGAGAGGATTTAAAAAAAATACCACGCTTGGGGGATAAAGCATTTGAATTGTCGGCAGGTTTTATTCGCGTTGCGGCGTCAAAAAATCCTTTGGATAATACTTCGGTACATCCCGAAAGTTATACAGTCGTTGAAAAAATGACAAAATCAGTAGGTGCCAATTTAGAAGATTTTGTAAAAAATAAATCGCTACAAGAAAAGATAAAGCCTGAAGATTTTATTTCTGAAAAAACGGGCTTACAAACGATTAAAGATATTTTAAAGGAATTGGCAAAGCCCAATCGAGATCTAAGAGCAACAAGAGAATCCGTAGTTTTTGATCAAAAAGTTCGCACTATCGAAGATTTAACCATTGGTATGGAATTGCAAGGTGTCGTCACGAACATTACCAATTTTGGCGCTTTTGTAAATATTGGTTTGAAAAATGATGGATTGGTTCACATTTCGCAAATGAGCCAACAATTTATTTCGAATCCAAGTCAGGTGGTGCATTTAAATCAAAATATCACGGTTTGGGTCAAAGAAATTGATCAAAGCCGAAATCGTGTGCAGTTAACTATGGTTGCTTCGAATGTTTTATAGATTAGCATTAACTAAAGATTTAATTTTCAAATTTCAATTGATTTTAAATTAGATATTCAAAATAAGTTTTAACTTTGTATGTATAAAACTCAATTATGAAATTATATTTAACCATAATTTTCTTCTTCTTTTTAAAGATTAATGTTCAATCGCAAACCGAAGTTATATTTAGTGAAAACTTTGGTAATCCACTTTCTAATACTATTTTTAAAGATTATACATTCCAAAATGCGCCTCCTACATATTTTTCGGGCGATGGCGATGTACGAAAAACAAATCCTGTTTCCAATTATACCAATGCTTCAGGAGAAGGATTTGCTTTTTTTAATGCAAACAGAACCTTAGTCATTTCGGGAATTAAAACTCAAAATTATGAAAATTTAGTTTTAAAAATGGGGCATTTTAAAAGTACAACGGCTACGAATAATCAATTAGAAATTTCAGTGAGTACCGACAGTATTAATTTTACCAATTTAACCTATTCAAGAGCAACGGGTTCTGGAACTGCAAACTGGACTTATATCACACCGATTGGAACGATTCCTCAAACCAATACGCTTTTTATTCGTTTTCTAAATACACATGTTTCTGCTCTATTTCGAGTGGATGATATTTTACTCGAAGGTACATTAAAAGCTGGTTTACCAAATGTTATTAGTAAATTGACTGATACCATTCCAATTTTAAATAATTGGAGTTATAACCTAATTACAACAAATTCCACCTCGTCGGTATCGGTTGAAAATTTACCAAATGGACTTTCCTTTGATAATACAACAAAAGTTATCTCAGGCACTCCAACACAAGCTGGTATTTTTAAAATAAAAATCATCTTGCAAAATGCACTTGGAACGGTCGAACGATTTTTTACGCTTACGGTTACTTGTAAAAGTAAAATGACTTTAAATCCAACATCAGGGCCTCCGGGTACGGTTGTAGAAATGAAAGCACAAAATAATTATTTTACTTTGAATAAAGCTTCTGTTTCAATAAATAATTTATCGGCGCCTTTCACTCAAGAAACTAATGGCGTTTTACGTTTTCAAATCCCTTTTGAAGCCAATAAAGGACTGCAAGAAGTAGTTGTGAAAAATGAAACTTGTGTTTCCGATTCTACGATTTTTGAGGTATTGAAAGAAGTGAATCAAGGTTGTCAGTCCGAAGTTCCTGGAACACACTCCGAATTATTTATCTCCGAGCTTTATGATGTAACGGTCGGGGATGCGGGTTATATTGAGTTTTATAATCCTACGAGTTTGCCTTTGAATTTAGATAATTATTTTTTAGTGCGTCGTGATGTGATTACAAGTGCACCTTTTCAACTTAGTGGCGTACTAGGTGCCAATCAAGTTCATGTGGTTAATGTTCAAAACTCAAATGCTTGTGGTTTATCTACGCAAGGAACTTATAATTCTGGGTTTAATGCCAATGATACCTTTGATTTGTTTAAAAATACGACATGGTTAGATCGCGTTGTTGCGCCTAATAAAGTAGGGTATAATCTTCAACGAAGAGCATCTGCACAAGCGCCCAAGACGCTTTTTGATTCGTTAGATTGGCGTTCAGATTTCTCGGAAGCTTGTTTTGAGCATGATTTAGCTACGTTTTCGTTAAATGCCAAAGTGGCGCCAGTTATAAAAATCCAACCTGTTTATAATTATTTGTGTCGCGCCGATTCTTTTTCTTTAAAAGCCACAGTTACAGAAGGTATTTTAGGTGGATTTGGTCTTTTATATCAATGGTATCGTTTGGATTCGGGTGCTTCCATTTGGCAGCCACTTTCTAATGGCGTCGATTTTCAGGGTTGCCAAACCGACCATTTGTTTGTCAAAAATTTAAAGCTAAAAAATCATCAACAGTTTTATCTTGAAGTAAGAGAAAATAACGCAACCTGTTTATCGCGATCGAATGCGCATCAAATTGATGTAAAAAGAAATGCTTTTTTGCCAAATATTACGCAAAAACTTTTGGATACGGTTGGATTATGTCAAAATAATACCATTCGATTAAAAATTCAAGCCGATGGCGCTTTGTATTACAGTTGGTCGTTTAATGGTGTTCCAATAGCATCAAGTAATCGAGATTCATTTTTAAAATTAAACGCTACGAGTGCGGATTTTGGTTTGTATACAGCTCGTGCCCACCAGTCATCAACTTGTTATGATAGTACTTTTACGGTCGTTGTGGCATCCAGTCCTTTGAGTTGGCTTCAGCAACCTGCAGGAGCGAGTGTTTTACAAGGAACTAATCATACGCTAAATGGAGAAGTCAAAGGCGCTGTATCTTATCAATGGCTAAAAGATGGAGTAAGAATAGCCAATGCAACCCAAAAAAGTTATCAAATAAACAATGTCAGTTCAAGCGATATTGGATGTTATACCTTAAAAGGATTTAATTCTTGTGGCGATTCAATTTCGAGTTTATGTGCAAATATTCAACTTTCAACGGTTGTTAAATGTCCTAAAATTCAATCAATAAATGCGTCTAAAAATGGATACTGTGAGGGAGATTCTATTGTGTTGTTTGTAAGTGCTTCAGATTATAGTTTTGTTTCTTGGTATTTTAATAATCAACTACTTGCACAAGGCGATACTATTGTTATTAAAAATGTAACTTTAAATCAAATTGGAAATTATCAGGCGATTGCAAACACGTCAAACGCAGCGCAATGTAAAAATGATACTTCTAGTGGTTTAAATATAAATGTTTCAAAACCTCCCGTTTTGTCAAATTTGTTAAATGGAACGTTTTATTGCGTCCCTCAGAATCATATTTTTAAAATTAAAGCGGATAATGCGTCTAGTTACAATTGGTATGTCGATCAAACATTGATAAAAAACACATTTGAAGATACTTTGATTTATAACACATTTTCAAGTCAAGGCAACGAATTTCAAGTAGAAATTGTAGGCAAAAATTCCTGCCCTTCGGTATTTTCGAATTCCGTTTTTATTAAAAATCGCGATCCATTTTATCATGCCAAAGCAACAATGACATCCGTTCAAAATTTAGAACCAATTTGTATAGATAATAATGGATTTGTATATTTTGCAGAAAAGAATCAGTCGGATTCTTTCTTAATTGCAATCCGAAACCCAAATCAAAATTTAGTTTTAGAGCCTTCAATTAATACATATAAAAGTCCTTTTTTAAATTTAAAACCTACTTCGGAATATGGATTTATAGCAGATCATCAAATGGTGCAAATTAAAAAAATACAAGGTGAGATGAAGCAACCTTTTGATATAAAAGTTTTTTATAATGCTTCAAATCGTTCGTTTTATGAAACGGTTGTTGAATCTTTAAAAGAGCAATATAAATCCAATATTATTTTTTCAAATAATGCTTATAATGCGCTTGTTTTTATAGAATCTTTAGATTCGGTTGGTTTTCAGGAAGCACAAATTCCATTTGAAATTTCAAACTTTTTATATGAAATCAATAAAAATGAAGCATTAAATCAATGTCGTTATTTTGATGTTGAAAATATGGTGTTTTCTGATTTGTCACTCGCTTTTGGTCAGTTTTTCCGTAAACGAAATCAAAGTCAAGTTTTAAATATCAATGCTAGTGGTAATCAATGGTTTAGTATTTTTCCAAATCCAGCGAAAGAATATGTAGATGTTGCTGTTTCTTTAAATACTCCAGAATTGATTTCATTGCGCATTTATGATGTTCAAGGACGTAAAATGTCTGAAAAAAATCTCGGTCGTGTTTCTAAAAATGACAATGTTCGTATACCATTAATGGATTTTGCAAACGGAATTTATTTTATAGAAATGCAATCCAATCAATTAAAGACTACTCAAAAATTGCATATTTCTCGTTAAAAAACAATAAATAAAAATTATATCATAAAATTCTATTATTTTTGTGTTTAAAAATTAGAAATTATGAGTAAAATAAAATCTTTTGCAGTCTTTTTATTATTTTCTTTTTTTAGTTTGGTTGCAAAGTCCGAAATTCCTAAAAGTCAAGATATTAGCGGAATTTGGAAAGGAACCCGTTTTCAATATAACTATGAAAAATCAAGTTACAGCGCCACATTTAATTATGAATTCCATTTAAAGCAAAATGGCCAACAAATTAGTGGATTTTCAATTATAAAAAGTGCAAATGGAAGTTTTGCTAAATTAAATTTAAGAGGATTCATCGAAGGAAATCAGTTCCATTTTGAGGAATACGAAATCGTTGAAGCATCAAGAACCGAAGGTTTTGCTTGGTGTTTGAAAAAAGGAACTTTAGAAATTACTCAAGAGGGCGATTTGATTGTAATTTCAGGTAAAACGCCTTCATTTATGGAAGTTTATGGATTGGAGTGTACGGGAGGTTATACGTATATTTCAAGAGAACATGTAGCGCAGCCGAGCGTAAAACAAGTGGATGATATAATTCAAAAAGAAGATCAGAAAGATGTTGTCGTAAAGGCGTATCCAAATCCTTTTGTAATGCAAACGATCATTTCATTTAACGTAAATGAAACCGCACCGGTATCGGTAGATGTTGTAGATTTAAATGGCAAAAGTACACGAATAATGAAAGAACAAACCGTAGAACCAGGAAATTATAAAGTAGAATTTATACCTGAAAATGCGACAACTACTGCGTATTATATTGTAAAAGTTCATATAGGAAATCAAACTTTTACTCAGAATATACAAAAATTTGAAGGTTTGTTGAATAAATAGATTTGTAAATCAATATTATGAATTAGGCATTTGGTTTTCCAAATGCCTTTTTTATTTCTTCCAAATATCATAAGATCGATCCGCTTGAATTTCCAGCATTTTGAGACCGTTTAAAATGCCTGCCTTTTTTTCTTTTGCTTTGGATAAAAAGATAGTTTCTTCTGGATTATAGATTAAATCCATAAAAAAATGCGTTTCGTTAATACTATTATAGGGGATATGAGGAAATAATTCAATATTAGGATACATTCCAAGAGGTGTTGTATTTATAACTATACTATGATTTTCAAAACCCGTTTTCATAATGTCTTCATAGGTATTACTATTTGTTGAATTTCTTGAAATTTTGATAATTCTAGGAATTTTAAAATGGTTTTTTAGTGCAAAAAGAACGGCCTTGCTCGCTCCTCCAGTTCCTAATACATATGCCGTTGTGAATTGGTTTGGTTTTACCAATGGGTTAAGACTATCAATAAAACCAAGATAATCGGTGTTATAACCATAGCTTTTTTTATCTTTAAAGTGAATACAATTTACAGCACCAATTTCCAAAGCGTTTTCTTCGATGTGATCGAGAAATGGAAGTATTTTTTCCTTATAAGGAATGGTTACATTAATGCCATCATATGCTTCTTTTATAGCTGCAAAAGTTGATTTTAGTTCATTTTCTTTAGTTTCTATTAGGTCGTAATTGTCTAAAGATGCTTTGAACGTCGAATACTTTTTTTCAAAATAGTTTTTAGAGAAAGAATGTGATAATTTCGCGCCAAGTAATCCGTATTTCATGAATGATTATTTTACTTCAAAAGTACGATTTTAATATAAAAATGGAAGAAAAAAGAGCCTCAATACTTTGAGGCCCCTTTTCAAAAAACAAAAATTCAAAAATTATAAAAGTGTTATTGTTTTATAGATGTCATTTCGGATTCTTTTAACATCAAATTGATTTTTTTGATATAATCAGGAAGTAATCTTAATGAAGCAAAATATTTCATAGCTTGTCGAGCCTCGATGGCAGGTGAGCCAAAATATCTTCGATGTCCTTCCAAGTTTTTATCCACATTACTTGAAGCTAAAATGATCGCAAAGTCGCCAATAGTAATTCCTTTTGAAATACCTACTTTACCATAAATAGTTACATGATTGCCAATTTTTGATTTCCCAGCAATAGCTACTTGAGCACAAAGTAAACAGTTTTCGCCAATCGTTACGCCATGAGCAATATGAATTTGATTATCTAATTTACTTCCTTTACCTATTCGAGTAATGCCTGAAACACCTCGATCTATCGAACAATTACTGCCGATTTCCACATGACTTTCAATATGTGTATGACCAATTGAGTGCATCTTTTCGTACACTTCATTTTGTTTGTTATAATAAAAAGCATCCGAACCAATTGCCGTATTAGAATGAATAATCACATGGTCTTCAATGATGGTATGGCTATAAATAGTAACATTTGGATAGATGATACAATTTTTGCCAATTTTTACATGTTCTCCAATAAAAACATTCGGAAAAATCTTTGTGGAAGGATCAATTTCGGCGCTTTTCGAAATCATTTGATTTGAAAATAAAAAAGGTCTATGGTCTTTTGCAATTTGATTATAGGTTTTAAAAGGATTCGAACTATATAAAAGCACTTTTCCTTCAGGACAATCTATTTTTTGATTTATTATAATCACAGAGGCCTCGCTATTTAAAGCTTTATCAAAATATTTTGGTGTATCTACAAATGTAATATCGCCAATGGATACTTTATGGATTTCATTAATTCCATAAATCTTGCCTTGATATTGATTGTCAATTATTTTTAATTGATAGTCATTTGCTAAATCAAAAATTTCAAGAGGCGTTTCTAGTTTCATTTATTTTTTTCAATTTAATCTCTTCTTATAACATAAAAGATGAAAAAAGAATTGAAAGGGTTGCATTGTATTGTAAATATTTTATTAAGTTTTTAATTTTGGAAGAAAAATTTGAGCTTCTTCAATTTTTATTCAAACAAATGCGCCATTTTTTCGTTATTATTGCATTGAAATATGATTATGACATTTCAGCGATTCTTTTTTTTAAATTTACTTTTTTTTATAGTGTTATTGATTTCTTGCAATTCAGATACTTATAATAATAGTCCATATTATGAATTGAAATTTGATCGAGACACCTTATATTTTGATACCGTTTTTCAATCGTTAGGTTCGGCAACAAGAGCTTTTAAAATTTATAATCGTTCGGAAGGAATTATTGTATTAGATGAAATATACTTAGCGAAAAATTCGCAATCCAAGTTCCGATTTAATATTGATGGCGCCTCTGGGCCAATAGCTAAAAATATTTCAATCCGACCGGGAGACAGCATCTGGTGTTTTGTAGATGTTAAAATTGATCCACAAAATGAATCTTTAATTGTTGAAGATCATATTGTTTTCTCATTTAATACTAAACAACAACGGTTTACACTGAGAGCATTTGGCCAAAATGCGTATTATCATTATGGCGAAATAATTAGTAGTTCTGTATCGTGGCAAAATGATAAGCCTCATGTAATCATTGATAAACATTTTGGAAACTCTATAGTGCCGGGAATATATGTCAAATCAGGCGCGACGCTCACTATTTTGCCAGGTTGTAAATTGTTTTTTAGTAATAATGCTGGAATTTTAGTTGGGGGGACTTTAAAAGTTTTAGGAGATAAAAATCAAAAAGTAGAAATGGGTGGCTTGAGATTGGAGCAGAAATACCAAAATTTAGCAGGTCAATGGCTCGGATTGCTTTATTTAAGAAATACAAAAGATAATGTGATTAAATATACGACAATTGATGAAAGTGTTTTTGGTGTATGGTTGGGATTTCAAGATAAAACAGATTTTAATGCCATGAATGATGCAACGCGTGCTGAAATCCAAATTTTGAATAGTACTATTAAAAATTCATATTATTGGGCAATTCGAAGTTTAAATAATAAAATTGTAGCCGAAAATTCTCAGTTTTTTACATCTACCGATTATTTAGTTCAATTGGTTTTGGGAGGCTCATACGAGTTTACGAATTGTACATTTTATAATTCGCAATCATCCGAGAATAAAGGGGTTTTATGGCTTTCAAATCGAATTTTCGATAATAGTTCTAAAAAGTTCTATAGCAATGGTCTTCAATCTGCACAATTCTCAAATTGTATTTTTTATGGCAATGCTTCCGAACAATTAGATTTAGATTTTGACTCAACCGTTTTGGGTTCAAAAAATTATATTTTTAATAATTGTTTATATGGTTCAAGAAGCAATTTTACCAATTCATTTTTTAAAGATTGTATTTTAAACGAAAATCCATTATTTGTGAGTACCGCAATTGATAAAGAAAATTTTGATTTAAATATCAATTCACCTTGTATTAATAATGGAATTTTTAATAATTTAAATGAAGATCTATTAGGTCGCCCAAGAAATGTTGGAGGTGCTTTAGATATTGGAGCTTTTGAAAAACAATAATAAGATGATAAAGATAATTTCTTTTTTTGTGATTTCGATTTTTGTAAGTGTTTTAAATGCGCAAACCATTCGCTGGGCAGATGAAAATCCGAATTTGCTTTTAAAGCCGAATGAGGTTTTTGTTAGAAACGAAAATAAAATTCAAATTTTAAGTAAACATCAAAATGGAGAACAATGTTTTGTATCTACATGGGATGATTCACTAAGAGTCCTTGATTTTAATAATTTGAGATTTAATAAGGAAAAACCAATGAGGATGCTTCATGCTATTGAACATCCAATAACGAATCAAACTTTTTTTCTTTTGACCCATTTTGAAAATGAAAGTAAATCACATCAGTTTTATTTGTTAGAATTTGATGATAAAGGTAAAATTGTAGGAGATTTAAATTTAATATTTTCAATTCAAGCTGAAAAAAAGGCTTCTTTTACACTTAATATGTCTTATTCACCCAATAAATCAAATATTGCGTTAGTAATACATAAAGTTGAAAATTCAAATCGCACTAGTCTTGAGGATTTTCATAGTTATATTGCACTTTTGGATTCCAATATGAAAATTAAATTCAAAAAAAAATATACGATGCCCAATTTAGCTTCAAAAGTCGAATATGTATATCATTGGCTTTCGGATAATGGCACGATGCTTTATTATTATAAACTCGACAAAAAAGGAACTTTTGCATTCTCGTCGGGACCTGAATTTATCAATAAATTTTTAATTGTAAATAATCAAGGACAAACTATAAATGAGTTAGCTATTGAAGAGCCCGAAACGTTTTTTACGGATTTTAAAGTATATCCAAGTGAAAATAACTTTTTGATTGGCGGATTTTATTCCAATGAGGATAAACGGTCTTCGCTTCAAGGTATTTCAATTTTTGAGATAGGTTTGCAAGAAGGTAAAATTGTAAATTCAAGAAGTATTTCTTTTAATTCTAATTTTTATCAAAGGGTAACAGGTTCTCAAAATGCTTCAAAAAATGAATTAAAAGGAATTAGTAATACCTATAAAATTGTAGATTTTAAAATATCGGCAGAGGGAAATGCTATTTTTGTAGCTGAAAAATTTGATAGACAAATAGAATATATCAATCAAAATCCAATTGGATTCTATGGATTTGGAATGCGAGATATAGACTATACTTATGTGTATAGTTGGGGAGATATTTTAACGTTTTCGGTTTCACTACAAAATGAAATTCTTTGGACTAATTTGTATAGAAAAAAGCAAATTCTCGAAAGTCAAAATTGGATTTCGTCTTATGATTTTTATAATCGCAATTATCTTGCTGATATTTTGCCGGTTTCTATCTATACTAAATTAGTTGGAAATGAGCTCAATGTAATTTTTAATGATGCAAAAAATAATTATGAAAACCAAATGTCCGAAGACAGTACATCTAAATTTAAAGTGATGGCGTTGCGCGATTTTAGAGATTCAAGAACGTATTTATATAATATTAATTTAAGCAACGGAGATGAAGTCATCGAAGCTTTTTTTGAAGATGCATATAAATTAGGTTATGTTATTTTTCCAAAGTTATCAAAACGAATTGATGCCAATCAGCTTATAATTTATGGGAAAAACGCAAAATCCGAACGCATTGGTCTTATTCAATTTTAATTTTTTAATATAATGCCTTTAATATCAAACTTTTCTTTAGATGAGCATACCAAACTTTGTGTTTGGAAGATTGAAGAAGATATTGATTTTTTTCTTCAAGATTTAGATTTTACTTCTTTTGATAATAATGAGTTTCATATCATTAAAAATGAAAAAAAACGACTTCAATGGCTGGCCTCGCGGTATTTATTAAAAAAAATGAGTGCTCAAAAAAGTCAGCTCATTCTTAAGAAAAATGCTAATGGAAAACCCTATTTAGATAATTTTCCGTTGAACTTTTCTATTTCGCATTCTTTTGAATATGTTGCGGTTATTGTATCAGATAAAAATGTGGCTTTAGATATCGAAAAAGTAAATGAAAAAGTACTTCGTGTTAAAGAAAAGTTTATCAATGAGGAAGATTTTAGTAAAAATGATCTTTTTGATGTATCTTTAATTTGGAGCGCTAAAGAATCCATTTATAAATATGTGGATCAGCCGAACTTAAGTTTAAAACAAAACTTTAAAGTGTATCAAAAAGAAGCAAAATTATTAAAAGCAACAGCTGTTAATAATGATTTTAGGTTATGGATTAATGTGCGTTGGCTTCAATTTGAAGATTTTGTGCTGACTTACATCTGGTAATCTTTGGGTAATAATTCTAATAAATAATGTCTTTTTAGTCCATATTGATGCATTAAAGCTTCGATTTCGCTATATATAATAGATTTGTCCAAATGTTTCTTATGTTTTTGAGCAATAATCATCACGTTTTTATGCGTATGAAAATCGCTTATAAATTCAATAGCTTTGCATTGATAACCGAAAGCGTTTAGAATTTTCACTCGAATCAAATCGGTAAGAATTTCGGCATGACGCTCAGCAAAAATTCCATATTTCATAATTTCTTGTAAAGAAGGGTCTGCGTTTTCAATTAAAATATCTTTGCGAACTTGTTGATGACAACAAGGAGCAACAATAATAAATTCAACATTTTGTTTAATGCCTTTAAAAATAGCATCGCAAGTTGCGGTATTACAGGCGTGAAGCGCAATAATGGCATTTATAGATTGATTTTCATAAGATTGAATTGTGTTTTTGATAAACTTTAGATGATTGAATCCAACTTTTTCTGCATATTGGTTACAAGTCTGAACTAATTCATTTCGAATCTCAACACCTTCAATGATTGCGTTTAGTTTCTTTTTATTGGTTAAATAATCGTATAACGCAAAAGTTAAATAGCCTTTTCCGCAACCCATATCGGCAATATGAAGCTTTTTTTGATCCGACCATTTTTCAAAAATAGGACTAAGTATTTCTACAAAACGATGAATTTGCTTGAATTTATCTTGTGAAGCAGCAAAAATTTGCCCTTCGTGATTTGTGATTCCAAGAAGTTTTAAATAATCAGCCTGTTCTTCTACAAAACGATTTTTAATATGATCATGCGAAATCGTTTCAGGTTTTTTCATACTGGCTTTTACGTTTTTTAGCAGCCAAACCCCTTTTTTCCAATTTAAAATAACGTCTTTCGTTTCAAAAAAGAAGTTACCTATTTCAAATTCTTTATGGGTTAGAATGCGCTCTAATTCTATTTTAAAAGACTTAAAATCATAGTTTTTTGTAATGTCTTTGGTTGGGTATCGATAGACAAATTGAATATGTTCTTGTTTTTTTACAATGGTTTTTTTTATTAAAATGGTTTTAATGCCTTCTATTTTAGGAACGGATAAAGTGGCCTTAACAAAATGGTCAAAGTCAAATTCTGAAATAAAATTTAAAAGCGCTTCTTTTTCCTCCATTGGGTTATAATTTTATGATTTGTTTTTGAATAATTTTATCAAAATGTACGGTTTCTGTATCGGTTAAAAACCATTGTGATATGAACGTAACATTATTTATGATATCTTGAAGATGTTCCATTCGGATTGCATCTAATTTGTCTGAAAAATCATCTAAAAGAAATATGGGTTTTTGATTTGTTTTTTCAAATAGCCATTCGGATTGCGCAAATTTTAGCGCATATATAAAACTTTTTTGTTGTCCTTGACTTCCTGATTTTTTAAATTCGATGTCCGAAAGTTTAAAATTAATATCATCGCGATGGATACCTTTGGTCGTTCGTTTAAGAATCATATCTTTTTCATAACTTATCTCTAATAATTGAATTAGATTTTGATGAAATAATTGGCTTACATACTCCAGTTCGATTTGCTCGGAATCTCCCGACATGATTCGGTACCAATAATTTATCTTTTCTTTAATTTCATTAAAAAATGATTTTCTCGCCTCAAAAATAAAATGCCCTGTTCTATCAAGCTCTAAATTATAATAATGCATCAAGGACTTATCTTTTTCTTGATCTTGCTTTATGTAGGCATTTCGTTGTTCTAAAATCTTTTGATAATGCGTTAAAGTGCTCAAATATTTTGGATTGACTAATGAAATTGTGTAGTCGATGAATTTTCGTCGCGCTTCACTGCCCTCTTGAATAATAGCAATGTCTTGTGGCGCACAAATAACTAAAGGGATTTTTCCAAATAATTCTTGATTTTTGCTTATGGGTATCTCATCAAATAAGATTTGTTTGCTTCGAGGCTTATATTTAACAATTAAAGAAATTGCTTTTTGGTCGATTTCAAAACTATTTTCTATTCTAAAAAAATCAGTTCCTTCCGAAATTAATTGCATATCAACAAAATTGAGAAAGCTTTTAGAAACCGCTGAAAAGTAGATAGAATCCAATAGGTTTGTTTTCCCTTTTCCATTTTTCCCATAAATACAAATAACTTTTTCATTAAACTCAAAGGTGGAGTTTATATGGTTTTTAAATTGAATTAAATGGGTTTTTCTTAAAAACACGAAAATTATCTATAGGTAAAAAATAAAAAATGATATTTTTGCAAATATTTTTTTAATTATGGCAAGTGCAAAGATAAGTAAAGAAACCTATTTAGAGTGGTATGAAATGATGCAGCTTCTTCGTAAATTCGAAGAAAAAGCGGGTCAAATGTACGGTCTACAAAAGATTAGAGGTTTTTGTCATTTATATATTGGTCAAGAAGCAGTAGCTGCTGGATTGCAAAGCGGATTAAGAAAAGATGATAATATCATAACGGGATATCGTGACCATGGATTAGCTATAATGAAAGGAATTTCGGCAAATGCTGCAATGGCTGAACTTTATGGAAAAGCGACAGGAAGTACCAAAGGAAAAGGTGGAAGTATGCACTATTTTTCTAAAGAACATCGTTTTTTTGGTGGTCATGGAATCGTAGGTGGTCAAATTGGAATGGGCGGAGGTATCGCATTTGCAGATAAGTATAACGATACGGATCGAGTTACGGCTTGTTTATTTGGTGATGGTGCGGCGCGTCAAGGAATGTTGCATGAAACATTTAATCTTGCTATGTTATGGAAATTACCTGTAATTTATATTTGTGAAAATAATGGATATGCAATGGGAACCAGTGTAGCGCGAAGTTCCAATGTTGAAGATATTTCAAAATTAGGTTTAGCGTATGAAATGCCAAGCTTTAATGTTGATGGAATGAGTCCTGAAGCCGTGCATAAAGCCATTTTTGAAGCAGCAGAAAGAGCGCGAAAAGGCGAAGGGCCTACATTTTTAAATATTCAAACGTATCGTTACAAGGGGCACTCAATGAGTGATCCGCAAAAATATCGTTCGAAAGATGAAGTTGCGGAATATCAGAAAATAGACCCAATCGAAACTACAAAAGCGACGATTTTGGCTAAAAAATATGCTACTGCAGCTCAAATTGAAGCCATTGACGATAAAATTAAATTAATTGTAGAAGAATCTGTTCAGTTTTCAGAAAACTCGCCGTTACCATCTGATGAAGAGCTTTACAAAGACATTTATGTGCAGCCAGATTATCCATTTATGACGGAACCATTTTAATTCTATTTTATAAATCAAAACAATTCAAATATCTAATTATGAACAATATCGAACAAATCTTTAATAATATTAAAAAAAATCAAAAGCCATTTTTAATTGGTTTTGGTGTTGTGTTTTCAATTATTGCGATAGTAGCATATTTATTTATGTACTATATGCCAGAACGCGAAAATGAAGCCCAAGGTCAATTAGCTTTATCTCAGTTTTTATTTGAAAAAGGAGATTATAATGCCGCTCTAAAAGGTGGAGGACAATCAAAAGGTTTAGAATATATCAAAGACAATTACTCATTTACAAAAGCTAGTAAATTGGCTACGTATTATGCAGGTGTCTCTTATTTGCAATTAGGACAATATGATAAATCAATTGAGAATTTAAAAGGTTATTCAACAGATTTAAAAGAATTACAAGCTTTAGCTTATTTCAATCTTGCTAATGCGTATTCAGAGTCTAAGAAAATGGATGAAGCGCTATCTAATTATGAAAAAGCCGCAAAAGAAACGATGAATCCTGTATTAGGTGCAAAATTAGCTTTCATAGCTGTTAAGGCACATCTAGCAGATAAAAAGCCTGAAAAAGCATTGGAGTTAATTGAATATATGGAAACCACATTTCCTAATAGCCAAGAAGCGCAGCTTGCTCAAGTTTTTAAAGCTAGTGCAGATGCACAAAGCGCAAAATAAAGTTATGTACTTATGATAAAGTTCGTAGAGTGTCCTCGAGATGCGATTCAGGGTATTCAAAAATTAATTCCGACGAAAAAAAAAATTGAATATATTCAAGCTTTATTAAAAGTAGGCTTTGATATTATTGATTTTGGTAGTTTTGTTTCTCCAAGATTAATCCCTCAAATGGCCGATACGCATGAAGTGATTCAAAGCCTTGATCTCTCCGAATCCATTTCAGAACTTTTAGCTATAGTTGTAAACCCAAGAGGCGCTATTGAAGCAAGTAAGTACGAAAAAATAACCCATTTAGGTTTTCCATTTAGTATTTCAGAAACATTTCAGCAACGTAATGCGAATTCTTCAATTGCTGAATCATTTGAAAGAGTTAAAGAAATTCAAACAATTGCTAAAGAAAGTGAAAAAAAATTAACAATTTATATTTCTATGGGTTTTGGAAATCCATACAATGATCCATTTTCATATGATGTAGTAAAGTATTGGATTGAAAAAATAGCTGAACTAGATGTTGTAACATTTTCGTTATCTGACACCGTAGGTTTAGCTTCTCCTGAATTAATTTTTGAAGTTTTTAATCAAACCATTGCTTCTTTCCCCGAATTGGAAATAGGTGCTCATCTTCATAGTGCGGCTCACAATTGGCTTCCAAAAGTGAAAGCTGCTTATAAAGGTGGATGTCGTCGATTTGATGTGGCAATAGGCGGACTTGGTGGTTGCCCAATGGCTAAAGATGAATTGGTGGGTAATTTAGCTACTGAATATTTTGTAAACTTTTTTAAACAAAAGTTTAATCCCCATTTTGATATGCAAGCATTTGAAAATGCGGTTCGGATATCTAAAGAAATTTTTTAATTTATTTTTATTGTACTTGTTTAGTTGTAACAAAAATTGATTTTTGTATAAAAAATTACATATATTTGGCTTATTTTTGCAATAGAAATATTTTGATAATCCTAAATTACAAGGCTATGAAAAAAAATAAAATAAAATTTGTAAAAATAGAGTTATATTTACACACATTTTTTTCAAAAGAAAAATTAACAAATATGAAAAATAACGTAAAAGAATTATTCATAACAATTCTATTGTTGTTAAGTTTTTTACCTAATAATAAGCTTGAAGCTTCACACGTAATGGGTGGAGATATAACATATCGTATTATTGATACATCAGCGAACAATCGTAGATATTTAATTACATTGACTCGATATAGATATTGTGGCGGTATTAATTATTCAAATAGCAATTTGACGTTAATTTTACCTGGAAGTACTCCAAATACAGTTTCTATTCCAACTACAGCACCAAGTATTGGGGCAGTTAAAGAAGTGACTCCTTTGTGTGATGTTCCAGATGTTCCCGCTAAAACGCCAACACATTGTCCGGGTCCTAATGCCGCAGAAATCAATGGTATTAAAGGGGTTATGCGTGAGATACGAACCGCAATAATTACAGTTGGAAAAAGAGGATGGATTTTTGTTGGATATGATGAATGTTGTAGAAATACTATAACTACTGCGCCCGGCTCTCCTCCTTTATGGATTCAGTGTGGAATCAATACAGATTACGTAAATAATTCTACAATTTTCACTTCGGATCCTGTACCATATTGGTGTAAAGGACGTGTCAATTGCTATTCGCATGCACCTGTGGACACCTTTGACGAAATGTTATTTGGTTCCAAATATGTTACTATTGGTGGTCAATCGATATTAAGAGACTCTATTTCATTTGAGAGATATGTGCCTTGGCAAGGTCCGGCAACATTACTTTTTGATTTAGCAAATGGAAGGAATCAGCCTGTAACATTAGCCGCAGGAATTAATGCAGAACAATTTTTATTTACAAAAGTAGGAACTGGTGGCGTTCGTATGGACCCTATTTCTGGAGAAATTTGTGCTTGGCCTGCGGATATCGACCAAGATGCCATTATGGCCATGATGGTTTGGGAATGGCGCGCAGAACCAAAAGCAGGTGGTGGATATCAAAGAACTCGAATTGGATATGTGTGCCGAGATTTACAGTTTTCGGTGAGAAGTAATTGTCTAGGAGCAACGAAAGATGGCGTATTGGATGATAGTACATTAAATGTGAATACCTTTTCTACCGATAAAAATTATATTGAAATTTGTGGTTCAAGATCTGGTTTCTTTACATTCAAAGGTGTCGGCCCTGTAGCTCAAAATATGCAAATGAAGCAAGTTACACCAACTCCATCAGATATTTTAGGCGCTAAATTTACGGTTACTAAAGTGAGAGGTAATAATGTAGATACGGTTTATGGTAGATTTCAATTTGATTCTACGAGAGGGTCAGGAAATGTTACCATGTATTTTGATTTTTATTATTGCAATAGTATTGGTATAAAAGTGTCAGAAAGTTATCCAATCAATATTGTATATGTAAGTGATGTATGGTTTGAACAAGATACTTTAACCTATTGTATTGGAGGAGATGCGATAAGATTAACCCCTAAGGGTGCAAAAAAGTTTTCTTGGACTCCAAAAACTGGAATTGTTGCGGCAGGTCCTGATAGCTCCTGGGTTGATGTTCGACCCAATACAGGAACACGATATTCTGCGCGAGGTTTAGATTTGGATGCCGTCAAATCATGTAATGTGTTTGCGAATATATTTGTAAAATCCATTCAACCTTTTACATACACTATTCAACCAGGTAAAAGTATTGAAGGCTGCTTGGGTGATTCAATACCTATAGTCGTCCAACCTGACAATTCTCAATCTCCTTATACGTATAGTTGGACGGGGTCGGGAAGTAGTCAATTATATAATAGAACAAATCAATCTCGAGGTACCAATATGAATAATCCTTATATTTGGGCAAATACCTCAGGACCTCTAAATTTGAGAATGGAATCAAGATTTGGCTGTGTTTTGAGAGATACTATTCAATTTAATTTACGTGGAGCTCGTCATCAAGTGGATGCTTTATCAAATAAGAGTTTTGTTTGTAAAGGAGACACCGTAAACTTATCGGCTTCGATTATTCCTTCAAAAACAGGTCCTTCAATTTATAAATCAAATACAGATAATCGTATTGTTAATATGGCACAAGCTACCAACGCAGAATATCCTTTAGCAGGCTGTTCAGGAACTGGTTGTTATCCAAATGTTTTTGGTGTTTCAGGATTGGGCGCATCAAGCACTACAAGAGTTTTGTATAGAGCTTCAGATTTAACTTTGCAAGGTGGTAGAGCCGGTATTATAAGAAGTCTTACCATGAATGTAACCAATGTAGCCGTATCTGCTTTTGACGGCTTAGAAATAAAAATGGGTTCCATTTCATCTAATACAATCAACAATTCAACAAATGTGGCATTACATACCGTATTTAATGAAAAAGCAACAACTTGTGTATTGGGTTTAAATACATATACATTAGATAGAACTTTTGATTGGGACGGAAAAAGTAATATCGTTGTAGAATTTTGTATAAGACGAAATCAGTCCGCTTCAGGAATGAATAGATATCGTGCAATGGATGGCGTTGCCAATAATTTAGTAACATACAAATTTAGTAATACAGCAGGACAATTGTCTTGCCAATCTACGGATCCATTTATTAATCCAACAGGTGCCTCTATTTCTAGACCTTGGGTTCGTTTTGCAATGACTGGGGTTGATTCTTCCGACAACCAATTTACATCTACTTGGACTCCAAATAGTATAATAAAAAGAGTTTTGGCTAGCCCAAGAGCAGTAGGTGCACCTTCCTATGAGGATACAGTTTTTAGAATTCAATATGGATCTAATATATGTTTTGGAAATGATACTGTGGTAGTAAAAGTAGATACAAACTTTAGAGTGCGTGCTACAGCTAGTAAAAATGTCGTTTGTCGTCCTGCAGGTGGCCCCGTGTCTCCTGTTAATTTGACAGCTGCGGTAACTTCAAATCAACCTTTTACGCTATCTTGGAGATCAAACGATCCTAACTTTGGTACTCCATCTATAACAAATCCAACAGCTAGTCCAACGACGACAGGAACATTTATGTATATTGCTCGTATACAAAATTTACCTTGTATATCTGAAGATACAACATATATTACCGTTGAGGATTCTCTTAAATTTACATTTAATACTAAAGATCCTTCTTGTAGTGCTAGTAATGGAGAAGTTTCAATAGTTTATCCAAGTGGAACAGATTCTACTAAATATACTGTTTTGTGGACTCCATTAAATTCTTCAAATCATATTCAAAAGAATCTAGCAGTAGGACAATATCGTGCTCAATTAACTTTGAAATCAGATGTGGGATGTAAAGGAAGTGGAATTGCTTCGCTTACAGCAATTAATATTCCTCTTAATGTAACTATCGTATCGGCACCTATAAAATGTTTTGGAGGAACTACAGATAGCATTGTTGCAACTGCTTCAGCTACATTGTCGCCTGGCCCATATGCTTATTCATGGGGTACAGAAGGAAATACTCAAAAAATTACTGGAAAGGTTGCAGGAACTTATACGGTTACAGCTACAGATAATATTACTGGATGTATAGGTTCTAGAAGTGTAAATATTACTCAACCAACAGCAATTACAACAAATATTGTTAAAAATGATGTACTTTGTCATAATGAAGCAACTGGATTTTTAAGAGTAATTCCTAGTGGAGGAACACCTTCAAATTTAGGATTTTATTCTTATAATTGGATTTCTTCAAATGGCCTAAATACCTCTAAATTTATACAATTTAATAATGAACAATATGCCCTTTTTGCAGATAGTATCATCTATGAAGTAACTGATGCTAATGGATGTGTTTTTAGAAATGGTACTCGTGTGAATCAACCTAATACACCTTTAACGCCAGTATTTACTGTTGTTAATGCTACGGTTGTGAATGGTACCGATGGGAAAATTATTATAAATACTTCGGGTGGAACGCCTGCTTATCGTGCAAAATTATTCAGAAGAAATGCAGGTGGAGCTTGGATACAAGTAGGCTCTGATAAAGTGCCATTAAATTCACTGGATTCATTTATCGGTTTAAACAAAAATGAGTATAAAATTGATGTTTTAGATGCGAATAATTGTTTGAAAGTAGATAGTTTTATGGTTCGTGATGTCGTTTGTGATATCAAAGTAAATTTAACTACAATCAATATTGAATGTTTTGATTCTACAACGGGTTCTATTTCTTTAGGTGCTAAAGATGATTTAAATGCGCCAACTACGAATTTATATACATACTCAATCAGAAAGCCTGGAGCGCCTCAATTTGTGGATGCTCAAAGTAAACTGGTAGAATTTGAAGCAGCCGTATTTAATAATTTAGGTGCAGGTGTATATGCAATTCGTATACAAACAAATAAAGGATGTGATACTGTTGTACCAAATATTACTCTAACACAAAATCCAGATATTGTAATTAATTTGTCTAAACAAATTAATCCTTCTTGTGCAACATATAATGATGGTCAAGTTAAAGTAGTAGTTACGGATAATTTCCCACCTTATCAATATAATTTTGGTGCAGGATTTTCAAATATTGACTCTATAAATACGTTGACTCGAGGTGTATATAATCATCAAGTTAGAAATAGTTTAGGTTGTGTTAAACCATTTTCTTATACCCTTACGGATCCTATGGGCATCACTTCAGTAAATACAAAATTTGATAGTTTGGTTTCTTGTTTTGGTGGTTCTAATGCTCAAGTAACTTTAGATCCAGTGCCAGGAATCGTAGGTCCTTTTTCTTATATCAACAAGCCAGGTACTGAAACAGATACAACGTCACCTGTATTAAAAGGTCTAAACGCTGGTTCAAAATCGGTTGATATATGGTATAAACCTGATGTAAATTCGGCAAGCAGTTGTTTATATACGCATACATTTACCGTAAGTGAGCCTACTTTATTAGAGTTAAGTTTAACGTCTGTTAGACCCGTTAATTGTTTTGGTGATAAGAATGGTCAATTAATTTTAAATAGTAGAAAAAATAGTGTCTTAACAGGAACGGCTCCTCATACATACACTATCGAACATATTGTAAATAGTACTAAAGTAAGTCAATTAACAAATATTACTTTCAATAATCTAGCTCCTGGTGTTTACAGTGCTAAAGTGGTTGACAAAAATGGTTGTGTAGCTAATCTAGTTCCAAATGTAACTGTTGGTGAACCCGATAAGTTTTTTGGTCATATAACTACAACGTCTTCATCTTGTGTAGAATCTAATAATGGAGCATATGTAATCGATCCAACTAAGTTTTCAGGAGGCAATGTAGGAAATTATGTAAGATCAGTAAGTCTGTTTAATAATATAAATAATTATTTTTCATCTACTCCTTCTGCAAATAATTTACCTACTACCGCTACTAATTCAAGTTCATTCTATAGAGCTACCATTTTTGATTCTAAAAGTTGTCGCTGGGATTCTACGTTTACTATAGATACCGTTTATAAGCTTCGTTTTAGTCGTGCTATTTTACAGTCTGAAATTGATAGTGTAAGTTGTTATGGTGGAAATGATGGTGCAATTCGATTTAATCCATTAACATTAACCCCTCAAAATGCACCATTTAATTATGTTTGGAATGATGATATATCTTCAAATAATTCTACATATACTACTAGTGCAGGCACTCATACTTTGGTTGTAACTGACGTAAATGGTTGCTTGGCAACAATTAAAGCAGATATAGAAGAGCCTTTACCAATTACTATTGTAGGAAGAGTTCAAGATGTTAATTGTTTTAAAGGAAATGATGGAAACATTAAAGTTGGTGTTCGTGGCGGTAGAGGTGCATATACTATTTTATGGGAAAATCCACCAATAATGGCTGGAGATAGCATTTCTGGTCTTGAAGCTGGATTTTATACTTCATATGTAACAGATGAAAAAGGTTGTAAAGCAGAAGAAACTTTTCTAGTTCAACAACCAGACTCTTTTGTAGTAAGAGCTCAAGAAGTGAATCATATAACATGTTTTAATGCAAACAATGGGTCTATTAAATTATTTGTAAAAGGAGGAGCGCCTAGCTTCACATACAAATGGAATGCTGATGATCGAAACAGCCCAAATATTGATAATCTTAAACCAAATGCGGGTTACAAAGTTACGGTAACAGATTCTAAAAATTGTGAAGCCACAACTACGGTTGAAATTAAAGAACCTACCAAGTTAGAGATAGAATCTATAAAACTTGAAGATTTACTTTGCCCTAAATCTAATGATGGTAAGATAGAAGTTAATGCAAGAGGTGGAACATTTAATGAAATCGAACAGTATAGCTATTCTATTGATAATGGAGGTTCATATGTTTATACTAACACATTCGGATCATTAAAACCTGGAAATTATACTGTAATCGTTAAAGATATTAATGGTTGTACTGCTTTAAGACAAGTAACTATAAATGAACCCGAAGAATTATTTGTAAAAGCATTAAAAGACAATACAATTGACACCATTAAAATGGGAGATCGAATTGAGTTAACTTTTACTCAAAATACAGTTAGTGGAACGATGCCAGTTGTTAAGAGCATTCAATGGTCGCCATCTGAGTTATTAAGCTGTAGTAATTGTCAAACAACAATGGCTTCTCCTTTTGAATCAACAAATTATACTGTAAATGTTTATTATCATAATAACTGTTTAGCTACGTCTACCGTTCGAGTACCGGTTTATTTACCAGCTGATTTTTATGTTCCTACTGCTTTTTCACCAGGAAATAAAGATGGGGTAAATGATGTATTAAGATTGTTTGGAAACGGTATTAAACAAGTGGAATTAAGAATTTATAATCGATGGGGCGAAAAAGTTTATGAAACAACTACTATTGGTCAAGGTTGGGATGGTTCTTACAAAGGTGAAATGCAACCAACAGGAGTTTATACTTACTCTGCTAAAGTAGTTTATTTAAATAATCATACCATAACTAAACAAGGTAATGTAACTTTAATTCGATAGTACTTTGCTATAAAAGAAAGAGAAGGGGGGCTTTTTTTAGCCCCCTTTTTTTTTAATCTAAGTTTTTTAGGTTTTTTTTATATTTTTGCCACAAATAATAATCTTGGAAAAGCCAAAACATATTTTTATAATTGTTGCTGATAGTTTGCGGAAAGATGCCGTTTATAATCAAGGTGTATGCATGGATTATGTTGAAAAAAATAGTATACAGTTTACTCAAGCACGTTCAAGTGCATGTTGGACTTTACCAGCTACGTCTTGTATGTTTACCGGTTTAAATGTTCATGAGCATCAAACAGATACACACACAAGAAATTTACCCAAAAATATATTTACGCTCTCAGAACATATGAAAGCAAAAGGATATAAAACAATTCAAGTAACTGCAAATCCAGTAACTACCGAAATTTTTGGATTAAATCGAGGTTTTGACCAAGTATTTAAGACGTGGAAATTAGTAACTCCAAAGTTAAAAAAAACAATGTATTTCTTACTTTCAATGAGTAAACATCGAGTTAGAAATATGATTTTTTCTAAAGATATTGTAAGTCAAAAATTACTTGAAGATATCGAAGTAGCTAATTGTTGGGGGCAAAATACACATTTGGATGCATTTCAAAAAGTTTATGAATTAATTGAGGAAAATGATAAAATAGGTCAACCTTGTTTTTTCTTTATTAATTTGATGGAAACGCATTTTCCGTATCATATTGCAGATACTTTTAAATTGTCTGGTAATTCTTTATTAGAAAAAATAAACGAAGTTACTACGCTTTTTAAAATTGCAAATCAGAATTTTTTGTTACAAGAAAACCCAAGTATAGATCAAAAGTATGCGGATTTAATTTATAAAAGACAATTAACAAGTTACCAAATAATAAAAAATGATTTAAATTATTTTATTGAATCTATTCATAAAAACAAGGAAAACTTAGTTGTTTTTTGTTCAGATCACGGAGATAACTTTGGCGAAATGAATTGGTATTATCATTTTTCAAATGTAAATGATGGAGGCAATCGAGTTCCGTTGTTTTGGTTAAATCCAAATGGTGACGGGGCAAAAGTTGTAGATACTCCGATAAGTAGTCGTTTCATTTTTCAAAGTTTATTAGAACATATTGGCGTACCTCAAGATACTACCTTGTTTAAAAATGAAGCTTTGAACTTCCCAACTATTCAAAGCTTTTGGTATAAACATCAGAGAGGAACGCTTGAAAAATATAGATACAATCAATTTTTATTTGTAGATAATGGTAATCGTTTTGTAAAACGAAATGATATGTGGTTGACCGCACCAATTACGGGTGATTCATATCATAATGAATCTCGTTTTGTTAAAATGGATCATAAAACAAATCCTATTGAAGAATTTGTAGAAGATCAAGAAAAGCAAAAGTATTTATTAAAACGAGAAGAAGAGTTTGATATTTTTTCTAATAAAATGATGGAAGCAACAAACGATTAGTTTTAAATCTTAATCATTTCCTTATTTTTTAATATATTCCTTAAGCGTTTTTACATATTCCTCAAAAGCATCTATTCCTTTTTCTGTTATTATACAAGTCGTTAGAGGATAGTTATTTTTAAATTGTTTTTCAATTAAAATGTATTCCGCTTCTTTAAGTTTTTGAAGTTGTACACTTATATTTCCAGAAGTCGCTTTTGTTTTTTCTTTAATCTCATTAAATTCGATTTTCTCGTTTCCAATAAGTATAGAAATTATAGCTAAACGAAGTTCTGAATGTAGAATAGGATTGAGTGGATTAAACATTCTTATTTTTTTTAAATTGATTCCAAAGTAAAATGCCGGGTACTAAATATCCTAAAAATACAATTACGCCATAAAATAAAACTTGATAAGCGTTATAATTTATAAACGGAAAAATAATAGCACCTATCCAAAAACATAAACTACCTATTTTTAATGGATTAAACTTTAAAATACTTCCCGAAAGATATACCGCAAAACCCATGAAAATCATTATAAAAGCCGTTGGTGTATGTTTGTAAATGGAACAAATTATGATAATTAAAAATAAACTTATTCCAAATCCTTTCCATAAAAAGAGATAAATATTAGATATTATATTTGAATTGTTTTCAGATTCTTGTTTTTTAGAACCATATAAAATACTTACAGGAACTCCGATTATTGGCATAATTAACCAAACTAAATTACTTAATTCATTTTTATCTAAAAAATGTATCATAATAAACTGTGTTAAACACGCTAAAATAATGAGCGTCCCCCACAAAAGAAAGTGAAATCCATCGTCAATTAATTTTCGTCGAGTTATTTGAATCATTTCAGTAATGATTTTAAAACTTGTTTCTGCATTTAAATTCGTATTGTTCATATTTTGTAAATTTAATGCAAATATAAAGTAGTTTATTTTATAAACTATATATTTTTTTATTTTCTATAATTTTTATGATCAAATTTCGTTTTAATATTATTTTTGTATCATTCTATTTATCGCACATTCATTTATTTATGAAATCATTTTATACGATTATTTTATTTGTTATTTTTTTTAATTTACATGCTCAAGAAAATGAAAAAGCAGATCGATTGATTCAAGCGGCCAATAATGCATTACAAATGAAAGATTATGAAGGTTTTAAAACAAAAATTAACGAAGCCATTACCCAATTTCCGAATTATGAACCCATTTATATGGTTAAAACCAAATTTGAAATGGATAGCCGTCAGTTTCAAAAAGCGTTAGAAACACAATTGAAATTATACCAAATCAATGATCATTTTAATCCTTTGCAATCCAAGTTGTTGGCGGAGTGTTATTTTTATTTAGGAGATTATATTAATGCAAAAAAATATGCAAAAGAATTTTTAAACACGCCCGGTACAAGTGCTAATAATGTTGCTTTTTGTAAGAGATTAATTGCAAGTGCCGATTTTGCAATGTCGCAGCCTAAATTGGATCCGATACCTTTTGAAAATTTAGGAATACAAATCAATTCAAATCATGATGAGTATTTTCCATCAACCTCAGCCGATGAGCGTTATTTATATTTCACAAGAAATACGTCGGGTAATGAAGACATATTTGTGAGTGAACAATTAAATGGTAGTTGGATTCCTGCTGTTCGCATAGATATGCCCGACATGAATGATGACGGTACGTTTAATTCTATTAATACTTCTCATAATGATGGCGCTCACACTATTTCTCCTGATGGTAAATATTTATTTTTTACTTCTTGCGGAAGACCAAAAAGTTTTGGTTCTTGTGATTTGTTTTTTGTTAGTAAGTCTGGTGGAATTTGGAATAGACCAAAATTATTACCAAAGCCAATTAATACCATAAGTTGGGAGAGTCAACCTTGTGCTTCTAATGATGGTTCCGAAATCTATTTTGTGAGTTCCAGGCCGGGAGGAATAGGTGGTATAGACATTTATGTGACACAAGTATCCGAGAAAGGTGTTTTTTCGGAGCCTCAAAATCTTGGAGAAATAATCAATACACCTTATGACGAAGATAAGCCTTTTTTGCATCCTGACGGACAAACTTTGTATTTTTCTTCAAATGGCCATCCTGGTTATGGAGGAAAGGATTTATTTATGAGTAAAAAGGTAGAAGGCGTCTGGCAAAAACCAATAAATCTAGGTAATGCAATTAATACATTAGGTGATGAAGTTTCAATTTTTGTGAATACAATAGGAAATAAAGCTTATCTAGCTCGTAATGCCGAATCTGGCCCAGGAAGAAATAATTTAGATTTATTTAGTTTTGAGCTCCCAAAATCATATCGTCCTGAAAAAGCAACATATATGAAAGGGTTGGTTATTCATAAATTAACCAAAAAGCCACTTAGCGCCCAAGTTAAAGTCTTTGATCCAACAGCCTCAAAAACGATTGCAACAGTTCAATCAGATTCTAAAAATGGAGAATTTTTATTTCCTATTTCTTTAGTGTCTTCAATGTATGGCTTTAATGTAAATAAGCAAGGATTCGCATTGTATTCTAAAAATATTGAAATTCAGAAGAATAACTCAAATGCTCAAAATTTAGTTATAGAAATGATGCCGCTTGAAAAAGGTACGAAATTCGAGCTTCGGAATGTGTTTTTTGAAACGGCTAAATTTGATTTAAAATCTTCTTCTAAAACAGAATTGGATATCGTTGTGAATATGCTTAAGCAGCATCCTGATTTAAATATTTTAATTTCAGGACATACCGATAATGTAGGACAGGAATCTAATAACAAATTGCTTTCTGAAAATCGTGCAAAATCGGTAATGAATTTTTTAATCGAAGCGGGAGTTGAATCTAACCGCTTGCAATATAAAGGTTTTGGTTCTTTGCAGCCTATTCAACCTAATACAACGCCTGAAGGAAGAGCTATAAACAGAAGAACAGAAATTGAAATACTATAAAGAATATATTCTTTTTTAAACTCTTTGAATTTGAGATTCATCAAATAAAGGTAATTGGCTCATCTTGCGATGTAATTGAAAAACAGCAAAAATATCTTGTTCGCAATACGATACAATTTGGTCTAACGCATTATGTTCGTAATAAAATGTACCAACTTCGCTTCCATCCATATTTGTTTTAGGTGATGGGATTTCAAAAATAGTAGTTAATGTATCTAAGGATACAAAATGTTTATAATCACCAAACTTCCATAACTGCAATGTATCAATATGGTGCACTTCCCAAGGTTTTTTAGCTTGAAAATCTAAAATGGAAGGAAGTGGAATTTCATTGATTAATAATCTTCGACAAATATAAGGAATGTCAAATTCTTTTATATTATGTCCGCAAAATAAATAGTTTTTTTTAGCATTAAGCCCTAAGCAAAACGAATAAAATGACTGTAAAATGCTTTTTTCTTCATGCCCAAAAAATGATTTTACTTTGAATTTTTGGTTTGAGTCATCTAAAATTCCAATAGAAATACAAATTATTTTACCAAATTCGGCAAAAATTGCTGCTTTTTGTGGGTATAGCTGACCTGGAGTTTCTTCTGGGTTTTTTTCTAAATCAAATCGAATTTTTTTTGTCCAAATCTTTTGAAATTCAGGACTTAATTCATCAAAATCTCTTTTTTGTGATACGGTTTCAATATCAAGGTAAATAATGTTTTCCATAGTAGTATTAATATTGTTCGTTGGAGTTTGGAAAGTCCTTTTGTTTTACGTCTTGAATGTAATTTTTAACCGCTTCATCAATAATTTCATTCAAATTAGCGTATCTTCTGATAAATCTTGGGCTAAATTCTTTCGTTATTCCAAGCATATCATGTAAAACCAAAACCTGTCCATCCACACCGCCACCAGCTCCAATTCCAATAATAGGTATTTTAACTTCTTCGGCTACTTTGGTTGCTAAATTGGCAGGTATTTTTTCTAAAACAATAGCAAAACATCCAAGGGTTTCCAATAATTTTGCGTCTTCAATCAATTTGTTGGCTTCCTCGGTTTCTTTTGCTCTTACATTATACGTTCCAAATTTATAAATCGATTGAGGTGTTAGTCCTAGATGTCCCATGACAGGAATTCCTGCAGATAAAATACGAGCCACAGAATCTTTAACTTCTCGTCCACCTTCCAGTTTAATCGCATGCGCTTCGGATTCTTTCATGATTTTAATTGCGCTATTCAATGCTTTTTTCGAATCACCTTGGTAGTATCCAAAAGGAATATCTACTACAACCAAACTTCTTTCAGCAGCTTTAATGACACTTTGAGCATGATATATCATTTGCTCTAAAGTTATTGGTAAGGTCGTTTCATGACCTGCCATTACATTTGATGCGCTATCGCCTACCAAAATAATATCAATTCCAGCATGATCTACAATTTTAGCCAAAGAATAGTCATATGCCGTTAGCATTGATATTTTTTCTCCTTGTAGTTTCATTTTTTGTAAAATCTGAGTGGTCACTCGTTTTACATCTTTATTTACCGACATATAATTTATTTATTTTATTACCAACTACCGCCGCTGCCGCCTCCGCCACTGCTTCCGCCACCAAATGACCATCCACCGCCTCCGCTATCCCAATTTCCGCCTCCACCGTTTCCAATAAACCATCCACCTTGATTCCATCCGCTGCCTATGGTATTTCCTCTTTGGTCAAAATGGTTTGAACTATTTGAAATGAACATTAAAATCAAAATAATAACTATAATGATTATAAAAATGTCTCGGCTTGTTAATCCGTTGTTGTTTTTTTTATCCGCTTTATAGGTGCCTGATAGGATTGAAGAAATAGTTTGAAATCCATCATAAATACCTTGATAATAGTTTTGATTTTTAAAATTTGGCGCAAAAACTTCTTTAATAATTCTATTGGTTAATAAATCAGGTAGTTTTTCTTGAATTCCATATCCTGTTGAAATGAAAATTTTTCGATCGTTTGGGGCTATTACAATGACGATACCATTGTCTTTGTCTTTGTCGCCAACACCCCATTTGTAATGAATTTCAGTTGCAATGGGTTGTATTTCATTCCCGTTTAAAGAGTTTAAAGTAACAACCACAATTTGTGTAGAAGTTGAATCGAAATAATTATAAAACGTTTGTTCTAAAGAAGCTTTTTCTTCTTGAGTTAGAATATTAGCAAAATCATTAACAAAAAGAGGCGGATCGGAAGGCGAAGGAATTTCAATTTGAGCATTGAAATATATAGGCATTGAAAGAAAAAATAGAATCCCAATAAATAAAAATTTACCCAAAACTAATTTCATTACTGATTTCATTGACGTTGTTTTTAGTTGCTGGATAATGTTTTTTGAGAATTTCACCACATTTTAAAATGCCTAATGTGAGTGCTTCTTCAAACAATTTATGTCTAAGTTTTTGAATCATAATTTGAATCACTTCATCCCACACCGAAATTTTACCTACAGCTTGATAGATTCCATAATCAGCGTAAACTGCAATTTTATGATCTTTTTCAGATAGATAAATCAGAATTCCCGAACCGTTTTTAGTTTGATCTAAATTTAGTTTTTTAAATACTTCCGAAGCTTTTGCCAAAGGATCGCCCAAACATATTGGATCAATATGTAATTTGATTTCACCTTCAGTGAATTGCTCTTGTTCTGAAATTAATTGAGCTAATTTTTCGCAAATTTCAGGTGTAAGAATTTCTTTCATTATCAAAAGATTGGGTTAGTCAAATTTTACCTTTGGTGCGGTATAACTTGATTTGTCACTTTCAAAATATGGTTTTTCAGTAAACCCAAAGCTTCCAGCAAAAAAGTTTTGAGGAATCGCTTTTATAAATGCATTATATTCTCTAACCGCTTCATTATATCGATTTCGAGAGGTATTAATGCGGTTTTCAGTTCCTTCTAATTGGACTCTAAGATCTTGAAAAGCAGTATTCGCTTTAAGATTTGGGTAGTTTTCAGTCACACTTAATAATCTTCCAATTGCCATTCCCAATTGTCCTTGAGCTTCTTGATATTTTACTAATTGTTCTGGAGTTGCATTGGTTGGATCAATTTTCATTTGAGTAGCAGATGCTCTTGCATTTGCAATATCAACTAGCGTGGATTGTTCAAATTTAGCTTCCGCTTTTACGGTGCTTACAATATTATCAATTAAGTCTGCTCTTCGTTGATAATCTGCCTCAACTTGTGCCCATTGGCTTGATACTTGTTCTCTTTTTGATACCATTTCATTGTAGCCACAAGAGTTTAACAAAATTGAAATTAAAAATAAAGGTAGGATTTTTTTTAGCGTATTCATATGTTATAAATTTTAAGATTTTGGTATAAAAATATAGTTTTTTGATAAATAGATTAAAATTATTTTGAAAGTGAATTTGAAATTAATTGCAAAAATTCTTTTCTTGTCGAATCATTAGTCATAAATTCGCCTGTAAATGAAGAGGTTGTAGTACTCGAATTTTGTTTTTGAACACCTCGCATCATCATACATAAATGTTTTGCTTCAATCACAACAGCCACTCCATGAGGCTCAAGGGCTTCTTGTATGGCATTTTTTATTTCTCCCGTCAATCGTTCTTGCACTTGAAGTCTTCTTGAAAATACATCTACTACTCTTGCTAGTTTACTTAGCCCAGTAATTTTTCCATTCGGTAAATAACCAATATGCGCCTTACCATAAAAAGGCAACATATGATGTTCGCACATTGAGTATAGTTCTATATCCTTAACGATGACCATATCTTGGTTTCCTTCATGAAAAAGCGCAGATTTTAGAATTTCAACGGCATTAAGATGATATCCTTGTGTGTTAAAACTCAATGCTTTTGCAACTCGCATTGGAGTTTGCAAAAGACCTTCTCTTTTCGGATCTTCTCCTATTAATGAAAGGGTATTTTCGATATTTTGAGCTATTGCCGAAATATTTGCAAGGTGATAGGTTTCGGATTTATTATAATTCACATTAATACATTTAAATATTATACTCTTTTCAAACCTTATTTATTGTTAAAAAGTTCTTATTTTTGCCAATTTTATATCTTTATCTAAAAGTTTTGTGTAAATAATGTCAATTTGTCATTTTTTATACTTTTGGTAAAAAAATTGATATAAACAAAAAATACAATTTTAACTTTTATAATTATTATCTATTATGCATGAAAATATAAATCAATCTGAATTAGAGGATGAAAATAAAAATGAAATCTTTGAAGGAAAAGATTCTGAAAATATAGAAAGCTCAAATGAATCAGAACTAACTGAAATATTAGAAAAAGAGCTTGCAGAACAAAAAGACAAGTTTCTTAGATTATTTGCAGAGTTTGACAATTACAAGAAACGTATAGCAAAAGAACGTATTGAATTATTTGCTACCGCAGGCAAAGAAATGATTGTTGAATTTCTTCCGATTTTAGATGATTTTGAGCGTGCCATAAAAAGTAATGAAAATTCAGAAGATTTGTCATCTGTTAAGGAAGGTATGTTGTTGATTTTTGACAAAATGAATAAATCATTTGAGAAAAAAGGTGTGAAAAAAATAAATGCAAAAGGAGACGTCTTTAATCCAGATTTACATGAAGCCATCACGGAGATACCGGTAAATGATGAATCTCAAAAAGGAATTGTAATTGATGAAGTAGAATGCGGATATACATTAAATGATAAAATAATTCGATACTCAAAGGTAGTTGTAGGAAAATAAAAAAGTAAAAAATGGCAAAAAGAGATTTTTATGAGGTTTTGGGCGTAAGTAAAAGTGCATCTGAAAAAGAAATTAAAGATGCATATAGAAAGCTTGCAATTAAATATCATCCCGATCGTAATCCAGATAATCCCGAAGCAGAAGTTAAGTTTAAAGAAGCTGCAGAAGCATACGAAATATTAGGTAATACAGAAAAGAAACAAAAATATGATCAATACGGTCATCAAGCATTCGATGGTGGTGGATATGGTGGTTTTAGTGGCGGTGGCATGTCAATGGAAGATATTTTTAGAAACTTTGGAGATGTTTTTGGTGGCGGCGGAAGTCCTTTTGATGCTTTTTTTGGCGGAAATTCGGGAGGAGGAAGATCGAGTAGAGGAAGTAGCATTCGAGTTTCTATAAAAGTGACACTAGAAGATGTGGTAAATGGTGTAAAAAAGAAAATTAATGTAACTAAAAAAACAAAGTGCGGAACTTGTAATGGTTCCGGTGCCGATCAAGTACCTAATGCAAAAGAAACATGTAAATCTTGTAGCGGAAAAGGGGTTACTTACAAAGTACAAAATACATTTTTAGGTAGTTTTCAAACACAAACAACGTGTTCGACCTGTTCAGGCGAAGGTCAAGTAATTTTAAAGCCATGTAAAACTTGTAAAGGTAAAGCCGTAGTTGAAGGTAAAGAGCTTGTAGAAATTGATATTCCTGCGGGAGTTCAAGATGGGATGAGCTTGAGCATGCGAGGCGCTGGAAATCAAAGTGAATCTGGAGGACAATCAGGAGATTTAATTATACAAATTATCGAAGAGCCTCATCATGATTTTATGCGTGATGGAAATCATATTATATATAATTTAAATTTAAATTTTGCGCAATTAGCTTTGGGCGATCATATTGAAATTCCTATAGTTGGTGGTAAAGTTAAGATGACAATAAAACAAGGTACACAACCAGGAAAAGTTTTAAAACTAAGTGGAAAAGGTGTTCCGGATATAAATGGTTATGGTAGAGGCGACCAATTAATTATAGTAAATGCTTGGGTGCCTCAACAACTAACAAAAGAAGAAAAAGAATTCATGGAGAAGTTGAAAAATTCAAGTAATTTTAATCCGGATCCAAATAATACAGAAAAAAGTTTTTTTAGTAAAATGAGAGATTTTTTTGCTTAAATTAATGTTTTTCTGCAATTGTCATCTCTCTTTTCCCCTTAGGTCCTTTTAAAGCCGTGATTTGCCATCCGGCTTCTTTTAGCGATCTCTTCACAGAACCTTTTGCACAGTATGTCGTTAAAAGACCTTGATTTTTAGTCGCTTTAAATAATTTTTGAAAAATTTCGGTTGTCCATAATTCGGGTTGCGAAATAGGAGAAAATGCATCGTAATAAATAAGGTCAAATTTATTTATAGCATCAATACATTCCATTTTTTTTTCTTTTTTAATTATTGTAAAATAATTATTGATTTTGATGGCTTGACCCCAAGGACATTGATGAAGATTGATAAGTATTTCGGAATTTTCAAAATATGTACTGATTTCTATAGCAGTATCAATAGAAATTGGAAAAGATTCATACGTAGTGTAAATGATATTCACTTTTAAATCCTCGGCGCGTTTTGCTGTTAGCATAGCATTAAGTCCTGAACCAAATCCCATTTCAAAAATATCAATAGATGTTTTATCTTTATTATTATGAAGCCAATAGTCAAGTCCATTTTGAATGAAAATATGTTGACTTTCTGAAGCCGCACCATTTATAGAATGATAATTTTGCTCAAAAACAGGATGATGTAGAGTAGGAGAGCCGTCTTCGGTGATTACAATGCTAAATTCCATTTTTGCTAATATTTAACTGTCTTGTCCATTCCTCTTTTTTTTCAATTTCAAAAATATAATATGGCATTGTAAGTAAAGGTGTAGCTATTTCGTGCCATTCAATAAAACATATGGCATCGCTAAATAGATATTCTTCAAAACCAAAATGTAGCAACTCTTCTAGATTTTTGATACGAAATAAATCCATATGATAAACGGTGCCAAATTGACATTGGTATTCATTTACAATACTAAAAGTTGGACTTGAAAGTGCATTCAAACTTCCCCATTCTTTTAAAATTTGGTCAATAAAAGTTGTTTTTCCAGCACCCATTTCACCTTTAAAACAAATGATTTTTGAGAAATTAAGCAAAGGTTCCATTTGCTTAGCAACGGAATTTATTTCTTCTAAAGTATATTCAAAATGTGAGTTATTCATAAGTGAAAATAGGGAGTTGACCTTCGGATTTTAAAAACTGTACCATATGTTCTATATCAGCATCCGTTTCAGGATTAAATGTTTCTTTTAATGAATATCCATATCGTTTTGCAATCATTTGATATATAAATGTATTAAAGCCACTTTTAAATTCACGTATTATTTCATGACATGTTTTACCGGTTTCTCTATGAATAAGTTTAACCAAAATTGGGCCATCTGAGGTGTACAGTCCTTTGATTTCATTTTCAAATCGGTTTCTAAGTTCCTTCTCTTTTTCTTTCTTTAGTCGTCGTTTTTCAGATTTTTTTTCTAATAAATTTAAGTCATTGTTGGAGTTTACATACACTTGTTTTGCCATCAAAGCATATGGGTATAATTTTATTATTTTGCGTTTTAAATTTTGATACGCTTCTTCTTCTTGTGTCGTTCGAATTCTTATACTGTCTTTAATAAAAACGGGATTTAACCTTCTTTTATAGAGAGTATCATTATTGTAATTGGGGTCTATTTTAGAAATTTCTATTTGACCAACTAAAATTTGGTTTGTGAAAATTAATAAAAAACTAAAAATGAGATAGAAGTACATTTATTTAATTTAATTTACAAAAGTAAAAAAATGATGTGCAAAAAAAAGTTAATTTTTGCAATTAATTGTATTTTTGGTACAGTTTATGATGAAATTATTTTTTAATCGTCTTATTTTATTGCATTTATGAGGTCATTATAACTATAAATACCTATTTTTGCTTTATATTTAAAAATAATACATTTTTAATTTTTATGTTAAAAAAGCTTGCTTTTATTTTATTTATCATGAATAGCTTCAATTGTTTTTCTCAACAATTCAAGTTGTTAGGCTCGGCTTTTCAAACGAATCCCACTACCTATATCTTAACAACAAATACGAATAATCAAAGTGGTATGATAACCAATTTATACCCATTAGATTTAACTAAAAACTTCTCGCTTTCATTTCAAATCAATTTAGGCTCTAATGATGGAATGGGTGCTGATGGAATCGCATTTATGTTGTCAAGAAACTGTAATCCTAGTTTAACTGGAGGCCAGGGACTTGGTGTTTCGGGTACCAACAATTCAATTGTTGTTGAGTTTGACACTTGGAATAATGGAAGTTTTGTAAATGATATCTCTAATGATCATATTGCTATATACAGAGATGCTATTTTTGATGCAGCTAATAATATAATGGATGGAACTTCTACTCCAGTTTGCATGGCCTCAAATTGTGCAAATACGGAAGATGGGCAGTGGCATAATGTTCGAATTGAATGGGAATTTATTAGTTCAACTTCTCAAAAGATTTTAGTTTTTTTTAATAATAATTTAAGAGCCGTTTCAACAGGTAATCATATTACAAATCGATTTTTAGGACAGTCTGTTGTCTTTTATTCAATTTCAGCAAGTACTGGAGGTGCGACCAACTTACAACAAGTGCGTTTTGCATCTAATAATAATCCTACTTTTTGCGGAGGTCAACCTATATTACTTAAAGCGCCCCCTTTGGGTTCAGGTTATTCTTGGAGTTCAGGCGTTAATTCTACGGTAGATTCAGCAACTACTTTGGCGGATTTTTCTAAAGTAGTAACTTGCTCTTATATAGATTTTTGTAACACCTTCCAAACGGTCAACTTTGATATAACCGTTAATACCAGTATTTTCAATCCTTCTTCAGCTCAAAATGTATGTTTAAATAAGAAGCCATTTGCTTTTTCTGTTAATACCAATGCTTCAGATACTAATTTTATTTCTTTTGTTTATTTTACTCAGAAAAAAACAGATAGCAATGTATATAATGGAGGAACTTTTTTAGGAAATGCATCTCCTTTTAATGGATTTGCAGCATATGACCCACCATTTCTTGGTAATTCAGGCTCTTTGCCAAATGTGCCTGGCACATATTTTGTTTATGCTATAGCTTCACCTAAGCCAGCCAATCCGAATTGTAGACCCTTTGAGGAAATAATTATTAATGTTTTGCCTCATAGAGATACATTCTTTAACACTTCAATTTGTATTGGTCAATCATTTAAAGGTCGAACAACTTCTGGAATATATAATGATACAATTTTTAATGGGGCATTTAATGGATGTGATAGTATTATTTCATTTAGTTTAGTTGTAAATGATACCACCAAAAAAGATTCCTTTTTAACGATTTGTAAAAATCAACCGATTGTTTTTAATGAAATCAGTAGAGATGTTTCTGGAATTTATCGAGATACGTTATTGAATTCTAAAGGTTGTGATAGTTTTGTCTATTTACATTTAACGGTTAATGATACGACAAAAAAAGATTCGTTTTTAACGATATGTAAAAATCAGCCGATTGTTTTTAATGGGATCAGTAGAAATATAAGCGGAATTTATCAAGATACATTAGTGAATTCCAAAGGTTGTGATAGTTTTGTCTATTTTCATTTAACCGTAAATGATACGACAAAGAAAGATTCGTTTTTAACGATATGTAAAAATCAGCCAATTCTATTTAATGGAATCAGCCGAAATGTAACGGGGATTTATAGAGACACCTTGATCAATTCTAAAGGTTGTGATAGTTTTGTGTATTTACATTTAACCGTAAATGATACGACAAAAAAAGATTCGTTTTTAATTATATGTAAAAATCAGCCAATTGTATTTAATGGAATCAGCCGAAATGTAAGCGGAATTTATCGTGATACGTTAATGAATTCGAATGGTTGCGACAGTTTTGTCTATTTGCATTTAACGGTCAACGACACGATAAAGAAAGATTCTTTTTTAACGATTTGCAAAAACCAGTCGATTGTATTTAATGGAATCAGCCGAAATATTTCTGGCATTTATAGAGATACGTTGATTAATTCGAATGGTTGCGACAGTTTTGTCTATTTGCATTTAACGGTCAATGATACGACAAAGAAAGATTCATTTTTAACGATATGTAAAAATCAACCGATTTTATTTAACGGAATCAGTAGAAATATTTCTGGAATTTATAGAGATACGTTGTTAAATTCCAAAGGTTGTGATAGTTTTTTATATTTACACTTAACAGTGAATGACACGACGAAAAAAGACTCCTTTTTAACACTTTGCAAGCCACAAACAATTGTATTTAATGGAATCATTAGAAATGCAACCGGAATTTATCGAGATACGTTGGTGAATTCGAAAGGCTGTGATAGTTTTATGTATTTGCATTTAACGATTAATGATACAACTAGTAAAGATTCGTTTTTTACGACATGTAAAAATCAGCCAATTGTATTTAATGGAATCAGCCGAAATGTAAGCGGAATTTATCGTGATACGTTACTGAATTCGAATGGTTGCGACAGTTTTGTCTATTTGCATTTAACGGTCAACGATACGATAAAAAAAGATTCTTTTTTAATTACATGTAAAAATCAACCGATTGTATTTAATGGCATCAGCCGAAATATTTCTGGAATTTATAGAGATACGTTGCTGAATTCGAAAGGTTGCGATAGTTTTGTTTATTTGCATTTAACCGTAAATGATACGACAAAAAAAGATTCATTTTTAACGATATGTAAAAACCAGCCAATAGTATTTAATGGACTTAGTAGAAATATAACAGGAATTCATCGAGATACATTAGTGAATTCGAAAGGTTGCGATAGTTTTTTATATTTACATTTAACGGTTAATGACACGACGAAAAAAGATTCCTTTTTAACACTTTGTAAGCCACAAACAATTGTATTTAATGGAATCATTAGAAATGCAACGGGAATTTATCGAGATACATTAGTAAATTCGAAAGGTTGCGATAGTTTTATCTATTTACATTTAACCGTAAATGACACGACGAAAAAAGATTCATTTTTAATTATATGTAAAAATCAGCCGATTGTATTTAATGGAATCAGCCGAAATATTTCTGGAATT
>JAFEIJ010000002.1 GCA_017495115.1 Chitinophagaceae bacterium
AATGTTATTTTTTCTAAAAAATTTTTGAATTGGTTAAAATTGTGTTATAATTGCACATATTTACGAGATATGTCTTATTATTTTTGAGAGCCGATCGAAACTAGCAAGTCGCTCATATTGTAAAATTGCAAGCTCAAATAAATTTGAAGAAGAAAACTATTGAAACATAAAACTTTAAGTCAAAAAATCAAAAAGCAAAATGGTAACAATAATTGACACAATAAGCTTTATAGTTATAATCTTTATGTTTTCTTTCCCATTTCTTTTAAAATGGTACTTGTCAAAAAAAAACAAACTTAACTTTTTCAAATATGCTTCTATTGGATTGTTGAGTGCAACTATAATTTGTTTATTAACAACTTGGTGGGTAGATGAAGAGTCAAAAAATCTAACCCTGAAATTTTATGGATTTCAAGAAAATGATGCTTTTGATTTTGGAGATGCATTAAAAAGTGTAAGGCAAGAATATAAAAAAGAGGCAGAAGAAATTTACAATAGTATGTTTGGAATTGGTTGGCCCTTAAAAGCTATTTTTATGTATTTGTATTATTCAATTTATATGTTGGTCGCTTACCCTATTTCAAAAGGACTTAAAAAAGTATACAATAAAGCAAAAAAAACAAATGACAAGACATAACTGTCGTATTTCTGAAAGTGGGGACGATGGATTTCAATCAAAGTGAGTTTTTATGCGAAAATTTGTGTATTCTATTTTATCTTTGTCTTGAATCGTCCCCACCTTCAGAGAAATACGCCGGACGTTAGCGGTCAGCTTAAAAGACGACAATAATGAAAGTAAGAATCTATATATTGACAATTATCCTTTTGACAGTTTCAGTTGAAAAAGTTTTTGCTACTGGACAAATTCCAGACATACTTATTTACAACAATGACACACTTTTAATGTTTGCTAATCCTCTTGAAGAACTTACAAAAGTTGATTCTCTAAAAGTAAAATTATTTGAAGACAATAAAGAGCATTGGAACACCTCTTGCTGGAGAGGGTATCAGGCTGAATGGACTATAATCAACAATCAACTTTTTTTGACAGCCATTTACAGTTGTAATTATTACGAAGACAGCATAAAATCTGACTTGAAACAACTCTTTGGAGAAAAATTTATTAACGGAAAAGTTAAGGCAGATTGGGTAACAGGAGAAATTTTATCGGGCTATGGGAACATTTTTTTCTGTTTTTATGAATCATTTTATGAAAAAGAAATAGATTTCAAATTCCTAAACGGTCAATTAAAAGACTTAACGACTTATAACAATTCAAAGTCAAGAAAATCAAATTATAGTGATGAAACTACTTTGCTAAAATTCATTTACTCTAACATTCAATGGGACAAATTACCCAAGAAAGAAAAGTCAGCAATAGTCTATGTTCAGTTTTCAGGAAATGAAGATGGTATAATTGATAGTGTAAAAATAATGAAAGGACTTGACATAATTTTCGACAATGAAGCGGTAAGAGTTGTAAAGTCAATACCTGAATGGGACGTATTTTACAGACGTGGACAACACGAAAGACGAGATTGGTTATTACCATTAGTATTTAGTGAAGAAATGAAACAAGAATACAAGCAAAATTGAAAAATTTTATGCAAAAAGCCGAACCGCTAACAGCTTGGGGTTCGTTGGGCTCAACGAGCCAACAATGAACACCCTATTGAACCCCGTACGAACGGGATTGAAGTAAAAGTACCTTATGGAGAAGTCGTTTAGTTTTTTATGTTTTGTTTGTGGAGTGTTTTGAGACTCCAGTTTTTTTTTAACACAATTGCAAAACAACTAAATGGTAGTTTTTTTTTGAAAAATATAACTCGAATATTAATTGCGTATATTTCTTATACGAAATTCCTTTTTTAATAGAATGGACTCCCTATTTTAAATGAATTTATTAAAAAAACGCAATTGTTAAACAAAACCATATCGTTCAATTCTACTCAAAAAATGTTATTTTTTCTAAAAAATTTTTGAATTGGTTAAAATTGTGTTATAATTGCATATATTTACGAGTTATCGGCTATTCTAACAGCGACCGTACAAACTTCAACAGAAGTACAACAATTAGAAAATAATTTGTAAATTTGACCGTTTTTAAAAGAGAATGACAAAAAAGTTTCACATACTACTCATCATCTTGACACTTGGTTTCTTTGCGACACCAACGCTGACTTATGCTTGTGGAACAAAATCAGACCAAACAGAAAAATCTTGTTGCAAAAAATCTGAAACCGAAAAAGACAGCAAAAAAGACTGTTGCAAAAGTCATAAGTCTAAAAACGACAAAGACAAAAATGGTTGCGATGGAAAATGCAATAATTCAAATTGTAGTTGCCCAACCAATCATTGTGCTTTTACAATACCTTTTTGGATTGAAACAAAAGTAAAAACTTACTTTGCTGAAAGCAAAAAAATAAAAAATTACTACAACGAAAACTATCTTTCTGATGGTTTTGTATCTATTTGGACACCACCTAATATAGGCTAATTTCTTACCTTGACAGCCATAAGTCTGTCCAATCGAAAGCAAAATCCTTGCTTTCAAATTCAATTATTTATTTAAAATTAATTTTCATAAAAATGAAATCAATAAAAATATTGATGGCAATAACTGTATTGCTATCGTTCACAGCGTGTAACGCTCAAATCAAAAACGCTAAAACCGAAAGCGTAAAAATATTCGGTAATTGTGGTATGTGTAAAACCACCATTGAAAAAGCAGGAAATAAGAAAAAAGTTGCCAAAGTAGATTGGAATAAAGACACCAAAATGGCAATTATTACCTACGATGCAAAAAGAACTACCCAAGATGAAATTTTAAAACGAATTGCATTAAGCGGTTATGATAGTGAAAAATTTCTTGCCCCAAATGATGTGTATGCAAAATTGCCTGATTGTTGCCAGTACGAAAGAAAAGCACAAACAGTTGCAAAAGTTGAAACACCAAAAACGGAGGTGAAAGAAGACCATTCGACACATAACCATTCGGCTATGACAGAAACAAGGCAAGATGTTTCACAACTCAAAGCCGTTTTTGACAATTATTTTGCCGTAAAAGATGCCTTGGTAAAAACTGACGGAAATACTTCATCTACCAAAGCAAAGGAGTTGCTTACTGCAATCAATGCCGTAAAAATGGACAAATTAACCACCGAAGAACATACCGTTTGGATGAAAGTAATGAAAGATTTGGCTTTTGATGCTGAACACATTGCAGACACAAAAGATGCCTCACACCAAAGAGACCATTTTATGCCCCTTTCAGAAAATATGTATGCTTTAATCAAAGTTTCCAAAACCGAAACACCTACTTACTATCAATTTTGCCCAATGGCAAACGATGGAAAAGGTGCCAATTGGCTGAGCAAAGAGAATGCAGTTAAAAATCCATATTACGGCTCTCAAATGCTTACTTGTGGTAAAGTAGTTGAAACAATTAAGTAAAAATATAGGGTAGCCTTCGGCTACCCTATTAATAATTTTAACGATGAAATTCTTAAAATGGATAATCAAAAAAATATTTATAAAAAACTGTTGCCGATAGCAATATTGCTATTGACAACTACAAATACATTCGCCCAAAAAGTAGTACGTTATGACCTATATGTAAAAGATACTTTGGTAAATTTTGCAGGGAAAGAAAAACGAGCTATTGCGGTAAACGGACAAATTCCTATGCCAACTTTGACTTTTACCGAAGGCGACACAGCGGAAATTCACGTTCATAATTTGCTCAAAGAAGAAACTTCTTTGCATTGGCACGGTTTATTTTTACCCAACAAAGAAGATGGTGTTCCCAACCTTACGCAAATGCCAATTAAGCCAAACACTACCCATATTTATAAATTTCCAATTATACAAAATGGTACACATTGGTATCATTCACATTCAGGATTACAAGAGCAAATTGGAATGTATGGCAACTTTGTAATGCTTAAAAAAGCAGACGATAAAACATTTAGAAATGGAATTGATGATTTACCGACCTTACCAATAGTTTTAAGCGAATGGACAAACGTAAAACCTGAAAACATTCACAGAATGTTGCACAATGCCAACGATTACCCTGCGTTGAAAAAAAATTCCGTTCAGAGTTATGGCGAAGCCATCAAAGCAGGACATTTTAAAACCAAACTCAAAAACGAATGGAAAAGAATGTTGGCAATGGATGTAAGTGATGTGTATTATGAAAAAATATTGATGAACGGTAAACCCAGTTCTGACTTAAAAAGCATTGACGGCAAGGAATTAAAAGCAGGCGATAAAGTTCGTTTAAGAATTTCAAATGGTGGTGCATCTTCCTATTTTTGGCTTACGTATGCAGGTGGGAAAATTACCGTAGTTGCCAATGATGGCAACGATGTAGAACCTGTGGAAGTGGATAGGTTAATTATTGCCGTTTCTGAAACTTACGATATTGTTGTAACTATTCCAGCCGAAAATACGGCTTTTGAGTTTTTGGCAACTACCGAAGACCGAACCAATTCAGCATCAATGTATATTGGTAATGGCATTAAGCAATTACAATCGCCCCAACCAAGATTGAAGTATTTTGAAGGTATGAAAATGATGAACGATATGATGAAAATGAATGGCGACCTTGACGATATGGGAATGAATATGAGCCTAAACCAAATGGATATGAATGTGGTAATGTATCCAGAAATTACAGGCGACAGCAAACCCAAACAAAGCGAAAACGACCCAAATCGCTACAATGCCAATGCTTTGGCAGATATTGTTACGCTGAATTATGCAATGCTGAAATCGCCAAATAATACTTCTTTGCCACAAAATGCACCAGTAAAAGAATTAAAATTTGAACTCACAGGAAATATGAACCGCTATGTTTGGAGTTTAGATAATAAAGTAGTTTCAGAAACCGATAAAATCCTTATCAAAAAAGGCGAAAATGTTAGAATTGTGCTTTACAATGGCTCAATGATGCGACATCCAATGCACTTGCACGGACACGACTTTCGTTTGCTAAACGGACAAGGCGAAAATGCACCACTAAAAAACATTGTGGACATTATGCCAATGGAAACCGACACTTTGGAATTTAACGCCAATGTTGAAGGCGATTGGTTTTTTCATTGTCATATTTTGTACCATATGATGAGCGGAATGGGTAGAGTTTTTAGTTATGAAAATCAAGCACCAAATCCATTAATTCCAAATCCAAAATTGGCACAAAGAAAATTATTTGCAGATGATAGAGCATTTCATTTTATGGCTGAAAACGATTTTGCCACCAATGGAAACGATGGAATGGCAATGGTTCAAGGCACACGTTGGAGCATTGGGACAGAATGGCGTTTGGGGTACAACGACCATCACGGCTACGAAACTGAAACGCATATTGGACGATACATTGGAAAAATGCAATGGCTAATGCCGTTTATCGGTTTTGATTGGCGTTACAGAAAATTAGAAACCGATGCAATGGGAAATGTACACGGAGAAAAAAACCTTTTTGGACAAACCAACACCAAAGACAACAGACGCCAGTTTAGTTTAGGAGTTGCCTATACTTTGCCAATGCTTGTAGTTTTACAGACCGAAATTTACCACGATGGGAATTTAAGAGTACAACTAATGAGAGAAGATATTCCAATTTCAAAAAGAGTTAGAGCATCATTTATGGTAAATACCGACAAAGAATATATGGCAGGTTTGCGTTACATTGTAAACAAAAACATAGGATTAACAACACATTACGACAGCGATATGGGACTTGGTTTCGGAGTATTTTTAAACTACTAAACCAACAAAAAAACGGACACGGACGAAAGAAGAACAGCCGATAACAAGGGTTTTGCAAAATTGGGGCAGAAGTGCTAAATTTAAGCATTGGTAATTCTAATGAACATTTGTGCTAAATTGAACATTTGTGCCTTGAATGCCCCAACTTCGCAAAGCCCCAAACCGTTATATGCCATTTTAGGACGACACCAAAAAGCGATAAGCAAGACAAGAAAAATTAGAAGCAATATTTAAGAAAAATGAAAGACAGCAATATTTAAGAAAAATGAAAGACAGCAATTCTCTATTTCAAATTACCTTACTCAAAACCATTATTGTAATATATTTTTTATACATTTTGGTAAACTCGCTAGGTAATAGTGTTAGTTTCTTTCATGACAATGCTGAATTCGGAATTTGGACATTTATCAGCTTTATCATGATTTCCGCTTTTATCTTGTTTGTTGATATTGCAATTATACTATTGATTACTAAATCATTTAAGGACAAAAACAAAAGAGCATATATTCTGGTATTCCAAACACTCATTTTTGCTATTGTTTATTTTGGACTTAATTACATGTTCGAAAATGCAGACAAGTGGAATGAACGTGTCATTAATGAAAGTCAGACTTTGAAAACAGACACTTCAGACAAACAGTTACACGACATTTATATCAAAGACAAATCACAATACGACCAAACATTTATTGACGGATTAGTAGATTATAACGAGCCAATAAAATTAATAGACAACTATATTCTTACAGGTAATGACACAACATATTTTCCTAACGACCTAAGTTTAAATAAAGTCACAACCTTTAAAGCAACCAAAGACAATAATAAATTTGTATTGACAGTTACAAGAACCAATTTAACCAATCTGACTTATAACTTTCAACTCACAGACAAAGACAACAAAATCCTTGACACCAAATCGGGAAAAGCAATTTTAGGTTCAATGTTTTTCTTAGCTTCAGAAAATGACGAAGACAGCCAAACTGGTGACGGTTATGGTAGCTGTGAATATTGGGACAAAGTAAATGACTGTTGGTTTGCAATTCGAGTTGGAATTGGCAAAGACGACAACGGAAAACTAAGAGCAATGTTAAACTATGGTTGTAACGACAAAAGCAAACAAACTTTAAACTTAGACGAATGCCCAACATTACGGACAGAATAAAAACGTCATATAACAGCACCTACAAGAAATTGGCGGTTCAGTGGTTAAATGAAGCTTGTGCTTCGTATCAAGTTCAGTGCTGGCAGACAGTTTAGTGCTTCGAAATCGCCAACTTCTTGTAGCTGCAAAACGTTAATAGAAATCATTTTATATTATCCTGAAACTCAAAAGTTAGACCCAAAAGAATGGACTTTTTAAACATATTTACAGATTATGGGACGGTAGTAATAATTTCATTAATTATACTATCTTTTGTTGCAGGTTTTATTGACGCCGTTGTAGGTGGTGGCGGACTTATTCAAATTCCTGCTTTACTTATTTCACTTCCCAAGACGCCTTTGCCTACAATCTTTGGGACAAATAAAATTGCAGCCTTAGCAGGTACAAGTATTTCTGCATTACAGTATTCTAAACGAATAAAATTCAACTATAAATTACTTTTTAGTATTTCAATTTGTGCTGGGCTTGCTTCATTTTTAGGTGCCAAAGTGGTAAGCTTTATTAATGTAAACACTTTGAAACCAGTCATTTTGGTTGTATTAATCCTAATTGCAATTTACACATTTCTGAAAAAGGACTTGGGTTCGGTGCCAACAAAGAATTTATCTTTTGACAAACAATTAATTTATGGCGCACTCATTGGGATTATTGTTGGTTTTTATGACGGTTTTTTCGGACCAGGGACAGGAAGCTTTTTTGTTTTAGGTTTCGTTGTGATTTTGGGATTTGAATTTGTTCAAGCGTCTGCCTATTCCAAAGTCATAAACTGTATGACAAATATTTCAGCGCTCCTCGTTTTTATCAAACAAGGAAATTATATATTAGAACTTGCAATCATTATGTCGGTATGCAACATTACAGGAAATGTAATTGGAACAAGACTTGCATTAAAAAAAGGGAATACATTTGTAAGGACAATTTTTTTATTGATCGTTACCTTAATGATTTTTAGATATGGTTACGACTTATTTATTGAAAAGTAGAAAAGAACTATCATCAGATATATTTGCAAGTAAGATGAGTTTATCAAAAGCAAAGGCTTCTGTACTTTTTTGAATATTTAGAAGTTCTATAACCTTTTGTGTTACATTTAAGATTAGTAATTCTAAACCCCGTCCTGGTCAATACCTAATAGTTAAAAATAAATAATCCAAGCACGGTTAAACCAAATGAAATTTTATACGTCCAACGATTGAACTTAATATCAAGAAGTTATGTTTAAATTTTCCACTTTAATTTTTGCTATAGCCATAGCATGTCAAGTAAAAACGCAGTCGCTTTACTTTCCTCCAACAACAGGAATCCAATGGGATACACTGTCTCCCGAATCTTTAGAATATTGCCCCTCAAAAATAGAGCATCTATATGCGTTTTTAGATACCAACAATACCAAAGCTTTTGTGTTATTAAAAGATGGCAAAATTGTTTTAGAAAAATATTTTGGATCGCACACCCAAAATGCACTTTGGCAGTGGGCCTCAGCAGGAAAAACCATCACGTCATTTATGGTTGGTATCGCACAACAAGAAGGGTTTTTATCGATTAATGACAAGACTTCTAAATTTCTTGGACAAGGTTGGACAAATTGCACACTACCTCAAGAAGAAAAAATAACGATTCGCCATCAACTTACTATGACCTCAGGTCTTGATGACGGCGTCGCCGACCCTTTTTGTACGTTGAATAGTTGCTTAAAATACAAAGCCGATGCAGGAACACGTTGGGCGTATCACAATGGGCCGTATACCCTTCTTGACGGGGTTATTGAAAACGCTACGGGTCAAACCTTAAACAGTTTTACCACACAAAAACTTAAAAGCCAAATAGGCATGACGGGTTCCTTTGTGAGGGTGGGCTACAACAATGTGTTTTTTAGCAATGCCCGAAGTATGGCTCGTTTTGGGCTTCTAATTTTAAATAAAGGGAATTGGAATGGACCCCAAATTCTTAAAGATACCAACTACTTTAAACAAATGACCACGACTTCGCAATCCATAAATAATTCTTACGGGTATTTATGGTGGCTCAACGGTAAACAAAATTTTATGATTCCTTCTTCTCAAATTCTATTTCCAGGCACATTAATTCCTAATGCCCCTTCGGATATGATTTCGGCAATGGGTAAAGGTGGTCAATTTTTAAATATAATTCCAAGCCAAAATATGGTTTGGATTCGAATGGGCGATGAACCTGCCAATGCATTAGTTCCTTTTTTGCTTAATGATGACATCTGGAAATATATAAATGATTTAAAATGTGCTACAAATGGATTAAATCACCAAGGGGATCCAAATCAAAAGGTTCAATTAAACCTAAATCCAAGCAAAGATATTTTGTATTTAAAATCCGAAAAACAAATTATAAACGTTGAAATCTTTAATCTTAAAGGACAATTGGTAAAATCGTTGAACTCGCTAAATAATGAAGTTTCCATTTTAATTAGTGATATACAAATAGGACTGTACTTTGTCAAAGCAATGTTATCCGATGGAACCGTTTGGATTGGTAAAACGGTTTTAAAATAAACCCTGCTAAGCAAGATTTTCTACAGGAAAACCATTTTTTTAAAAATTATATCTCAATAATCGATAAAAAAAGCCCCCAATTTCTTGAGGGCTTTCAGATTACCAATTATTTTCTTTTCGGATTTTGAGCCATTTGGCTTTTGACTTTTCAAGTTCTTTTTCCAGTTTGTTCAAATTTTCTATTTGTAAGTTCCCTGGGCTGGATTCTTGACTGCAAATCTTCGAGTACAACTCCGTGATTTCTTCTCGCAATCGTTTTTCATCTGCAAAAATGGATGAATTTTTCGTAGCTAAAAGCGTATTTTTGAATGAAGCAATAGAATCGATATCTTTTTGAACACCGCCTGTTTTTAATTTAGCTTCTACTACCGATACCGAATCTACCAAAATAGCTAAGCTTTCGTGCATTTTCATACATTGTTTGGCTGCCGCAAATTGTTTGTTGCAATCTTCCAAGGTCATCGTACTTTTTGGATTCAATTTTACATTCATTTTTCGCTCATACGTGCTATCGCCTATTTTAAATACAATTTTATACATTCCCGGCAAGACTTTTGGTGCAACAAACCCACCATAATCTGGCTTTGAGCCTCCTTTTGCTACTTTTGGCGGTGTCATACGCATATCCCAATTCACTTCATTGATTCCTTTTTTATTGCTTCCCTCCATTTTTCTTATCACAGCATCTTTCATATCTTTTACCATAATTTCTACATCGCCCGAAATCATTCTTTTTTTCAAATAATACTTAAAGGCTACCGATTCATCTTTATTGGGCGCTTCCCAACCTAGATTTAACGGAAATCCAGAAATGAAATTTCCATACGAAATATCCGAATCGGCTATTTCAAAAACATGAATCGTTTTGGAAGCGGTACTGCTATCCATTGCTCTCATAGGTTCAATATCTCGCAATACAATCAAGCCATTTCCATGTGTAGCTACTAGCACGTCATGTTCTTTTGGATGAATTTGAATATCGCGTACCATAGCCATTTCATTCATATTATTTTTGAATTTAAACCAGGTTTTCCCTGCGTTGGTACTTATCCACAAACCTCTTTCCGTTCCCAAAAACAATAAATTTTTGTTCTTTGTATCCTCTTTAATTTTGCTGGCAAATCCTTTCAAATCGGGCGTACTTAATTTGGTCCATGTTTTTCCTAAATCTGTACTTTTGGCAACATAAGTATTAAAATCGCCATAAAAATGATTGTCAAACGTAGCATAGATTACATTTTTATCAAATTTTGACAATTCGATACTCGTAATCCAAGTTTGAGCGGGGATACCTGTTTGCGCATAATTTGCACTTACATTTTTCCAAGTCAATCCCGCGTCTAACGTAATTTGGAGATTTCCATCATCTGTTCCTACAGCTATCATATTTTCATCCAATGGACTTTCAGTCAATGTATAAATAGTACAATGATTTTCGGCCGAAGTATTATCCGCGCTCAATCCGCCACTTTGCTCTTGTTTCAGTTTCAACGGATCATTTGTAGTCAAATCGGGGGAAATTCGTTTCCAATCTTTACCTTGATTGGTCGACTTATACAAATATTGCGCAGCCATATATAAATTTTTAGGATTTTTAGTTCCCAAAACCAATGGAGTATTCCAGTTGTATCTCAATTTTTCTTCTTTGTCGGTCACTGTTGGTTGAATAGGATTGCCTTTTCCTGAAGCTAAGTCAATTCGATAAGCATTTCCACCTTGATACTCCGCATAAGCGGTTTTTCCGTCTGGATCGGCTTGAACCCAGAATCCATCGCCCCCAAAAAGCGCTCGCCACGAACCATTATTTACACCTCCAAAATCTTGAGAAGGCGCCATGTGGCTCCCATTATCCTGAAGTCCTACATAGACATTATAAGGCGTTTTGAAATCATACGTAGCATGATACAATTGTCCCACGGGAAGGTTTGGCAAAAACAACCAAGATGCCCCTCTGTCATTGCTTAGATACACACCGCCATCGGTTCCTACCCATAATTGATTGGTATAATTAGGATTGATCCACAAAGCATGATGATCGCTATGAAGCCATACGCCTTCATTTGAAGCTTCTGTGAACGATTTCCCTGCATCATTGCTTATAGAAAATTCAAATGCGGGACGATACACTCTGTTGTCATCCTTTGGATCAAAAGCTATGGTACTAAAATAAAAAGGTCTAGCCTCTACATTCAATGTCGCCGATTGTTTTGTCCAAGAAAGTCCACCATCATTGCTTTCATACAATCCTGTAACTTTGGATTCTACAATAGCTAAAATATGATTGGGTTTGCTAGGCGAAAGTGCCAAAGCAATTCTTCCCATATCGCCTTCAGGAAGTCCCTTTGTGATTTTTGTCCACGTTTTTCCGCCATCCATCGATTTGAAAAGTCCACTTCCTTTTCCACCCGAATTGAAGGAGAAAGGTGTACGTCTAAACTGCCACGTAGTTGCCAAAAGTTCATTGGGATTATTTGGATTCATTACGATATCGGCGCAACCTGTACTGTCATTTACAAATAAAATTTTGTTCCACGTTTGCCCGCCGTCTTCCGATTTGTATAAACCTCTATGTGCGCTATTGCACCACAAAGGTCCCGGAGCGGCTACATATACAACTTTTGAATTCGTAGGGTCAATTAGAATTTTGCTAATATGCTCGGTGCTATCCAGCCCTATTTTTTTCCAATTGCCCCCGCCATCTTGCGACACATACATTCCTTCGCCATAGCTTACGGTATTTCGCATATTGGATTCGCCCGTTCCTACAAAAATAGTTTTGGGATTTTTTTGATCAATAGCAATCGCTCCGATAGATTGACAGTATTTTTCAAATTTATTTTTAAACGTAGCGCCGCCATTTTCGGTAATCCATACGCCACCGCCAGCAGTTCCTACTACTATTTTCTTGGGGTCGTTATACACACCTTCTATAGCGGTAATTCTTCCACTCAACGTACCTGGCCCGTACCAAACGGCTTGAATATTATTGAATGTAGACGAATTAATGCCATCTTGTGCTTTAGACTGGAAAGGTGAAAAAAATATTAATAAAATGAATAAAAAGAGATTGGAATTCATATTTTTTGATTTAATTTGAAATAAAAAAGGCAAGCTTTTTAAAAACTTGCCTTTTAGAAATTGATTTAAAAAATTATTTTTTAGATACTTCAAACAAAGCATCTTTCAATTCAGAATTAATCGTATACTTTGATACTTTCATTGCGCCCATTTGTCCCGACATAGAAAACGGAAGCGTATAACCATCTACATTTTTGAAATTTCCAAAATCCTGATTTGCATCCATTTCTTTGCCATTTACTTCAAATTTTTCATTCTCACGAATAATTTGATACGACTCTTTATCTATAAAAAAGCGTTTTTCTTTTTTATTTGGATATACACACAAAATTTTGAAACACATCGTTCCTTCAACTTCCTCTTCGCCTTGCAACTCGAGATTCAAACCTTTTTCTCTCCAACCGATGAATTCTCCTGCCAAATCAAAACTGGATTGCATCGAAGCTACCATATCTGCAGGCATTGCTTCTGGTGCTTTTTGTCCTTGAACAGGGAAATATGATGCGCCTTCTTTCGTATTTACAACCATATGATTATCCATGCCCATAATGGTCATTTCCATACGAAAACCTCTATTATTAGCCGTATAAAGTTTTAATGGCAATTTCTGCCCACCAGCATCAACGTCGCATTCCGCAACTAAGGTTTTTATTTTTGAAATAGCCTCTTTGCCGCCACGAGCCTCTATGTTTTTGTTTAATACTTCATCCAACGTTTGGGCGTTTATCTGAAATGCAGCTACTGCCATTAGGCATACCAATATTATTTTTCTCATTTTATTAATTTTATATTTTTTTGAAATTTAGATACGAAAGTAAATAAAAAGTTACAAATTCAAAAGAATTATTTTTTTGTCTATAATTATTGATGCTGAATTTGAATAAAAAGAAGTGTTGCGAATTATTATAAGTAAAAAAATCCCGCCCTCACTCCCATCCTTTGAGTGAGCACTTTACTATAGTTTTTAAGTAATTAGCAAAACAACCACATAATATAAAAGTAAACGAGACACTTTTAACAAAATCCATCGAGAGACGCGAGCGAAGGTAAAGTTTTTTGAAAATATAACTCGAATAGCTGTTGCGTATATTTCTTATACGCAATTCCTTTAACAAAACCATATCGGTTATTTCTACTCAAAAAATGTTATTTTTTCTAAAAAATTTTGGAATTGGTAATAATTGTGTTATAATTGCATATATATACGAGTTAGCGGTCATTGTAGGACGACAAACAATAAACAGACAGACAAATGGAAATCAAATTAAATTCAGTTGCAACAGTAAAAAATTCTAGGACAACGCCAACGGACGACTTTTGGGAGACAGTTATTGCGGACATTGAACTTGCAGACCATATTCCGACCGAAGCATTTGAAAACATTTCGGATTTTTCGCACCTCGAAATTATTTACTACTTCGACAAAGTTAAGCCCGAAGACATCGTTTTTTCTGGCAGACCAAGGGGAAATCCTAATTATCCGTTAGTTGGCATTTTCGGACAACGTAAAAAAGACCGACCAAATACAATCGGACTTTGTACAGTTGAACTAATAGAACACAATGGTCGGACAATAAAAGTAAAATATCTTGACGCAATTGACGGGACACCAGTATTGGACATTAAGCCTGTGTTTAAAGAGTTCCAACCAAAAGGACAAATTAGACAACCTATTTGGGTAGCTGACCTTATGAAAAATTATTGGAAATAACTTTTGACAAACAACGAACCGCTAACACGGGCTTAGCAAAAGTGGCGGTAAATTGCTCCGCAGACAGATTTTTGGTTAAAGAAAATTTGTACTCCGCATGAAAATTATTCATAAAAATCGCCACCTTCGCCAAACCCAAAAACGTTAGCGGTAATTATAGAAGAACAAATAGATACAAAACATTTAAAAATGAATAAAATATCAATAAAAATGAATAAAATCGTAATTTTAGGTGCATTAATAATCGTTTTGGCTTGCAATCAAAAGAATAAAACTGAAAATTTAAACAATGAAAATCAAGAGAAAATATATAGCTCGCTAAAAAAAATGTATTATGAAGATGGTCGAACATATCCATTGACTGACACAATAATTTTTTCTAAAGAGATTGTAGAATTAAATAGACAATGTGATTCTGTAACAAACGCTGATGCTGAACGAATTGCAAAAAGCGATCATCCTACAGATAAACCACTTTTGAGAGAGGGAAGTAGCGTTTCTTCTTTATATGAAGGAGTAACTGATTTTAAAATCAATGAAATAAAAACTGTAAATGCAAAAACTGAAGTAACTGTAACCTTGTCAAATAAACATTATCCAACTCAAAAAGAATGGAATGAAAAAATTATATTTATTGACCAAAATGGTTTGAAAATAGAAAACATTTATTTTAACAAGGATATTATAAACTACCAAATTGACCCGAACCTAAAGAAATCGTTAATAAACTTTATTGAACAAACTTATTAACGACCAAATTTAAAAATATAATACAACGAACAGTCCACAGCAGTATACAGAAATGGCGGGGTTATTGCGTTTTAAAAACGAAACTGCCGAGACAAAGTTCAGGCTTCCATAAACCGCCACATCGTCAAACTGCGAAACGTTAGTTCAAAAACGCAAAACAACAGATAATATATTAAATTAAATATTAACTCCTATTATAAAATAGAAAAAAATGACAAGGAAAATTATAACATTCGCTATGCTAACGGCATTAATTTTAAACTCTTGTAAAGAAAATTCAAAACAAGGAAATTCTGAAACGACGGACAGTTCAACAATCAGAATAAATACCCAAGATGAATTGGAAAAATGGAAGAAAGAACTTCTAGATTCTAAACAACTTGGTAGTCCTTGCAATTTTGATATGTTTACTGCAGAAGCTGCAAAATGGGCAAAAGATAATCCAAAACTCGGGGATGGACTACCAACAAATGACAAAGAAATAACAACTATTAACTCAGATTTTGATGGAGATAGTAAGCAGGACTTATTAATGTATTTTAATAGTAATAATTGCTCAGGACATAATGGAGGCACGCCTACTTTTGCCAAGATAGTTTATGCAAATAACACTTCAAACGCTGAATTGATGAAAGACATTAAACAATCAATCATTACAGAGTATAAGGCTCAAAAGGAAAAAAATTCAAAATTAAAAGAAATTTCGGATTATTACTTAGACGAAACACTTACTATTTCATACAAAAATGGCATAACAGGTGATTTTCAATTGCATACAAAAGACGATGCTCATTATGCTCCGTCATATAATGGAAAGTATGTTTATAATGTAAAAGATAAAAAACTTAATTTGACCATTAGCGAGAATTAAAAATAAAATCCCACTAACAGCTTGGGTTCGTTGGGCTCACTCGCGAGACGCGTGCGAAAGCAGTGTCCGTTTTTTCAAAAAAATCCCTAAATGAATTTCTGCATTTTAAAATGCGGTATTTGGACTTCCAAAAATGCTTCCGAAACGGTTTGAAAACCTAAATTTTCATAAAAAGGAACCGCGGTGGCTCTGGCATGGCAGTATATCTTTTGAATGCCCTTTTGTTTTAATATTTCCATCGAAGCTAAAACCAATTGTTTGCCGTATCCTTTTCTTTTATATTTATTTAAAATGGCTACTTGCCTCATTTTAGCTTCATTATTCAAAATCTGATATTGACAGGACCCTATCCATTGATCATTTTCTTGAATTCCAAAAATCAATTCTTGAGATTCGGCCTGAATTTCAGCCAAAGAAAAACGAAGCCCCAGAGGAATTCGTAATACAATTTCTCGAATTTGTACTATTTTCCAATAATCATTTGAATTATATAAAATCTGTTTAATTACCATTAATTTATTTTATATTTGCAACAAATCTAAGATTTTATGAAAAAAAGAGTCCTTTTTTCTTTTTTATTCATAATAATAAATTTCTTATCATATGGTCAATCATTAGGAATTTTATTAAAAATAAAAGAACGCCCCGAAGATTATCCAATTGTAATTAAAGCCCATCCATTATTTTTTGAGCAATATGTTCAAAGAAATAACAAAATTAGAATCGGTAGTCGATGGGATTCTGTTTTTACCGTTTATACCAATTTACACCATATACAATTCTTGGCGCAGCAACCTTGGATTTATCATCTTGAAGATGCTTTTTATGAAGTGAAGCCACTGATGGATAGCATGCGCCTATTAAACAATATTGATACGATTCATAAGTGTTTAGGTAATTTGTCTCAAGCCTACCAAGGCGACAGTGTGTTAATAGGAATTGTAGATTTTGGAATGGATTATCGAAATCAAGATTTTAAAGAACTCAATGGAAATAGCCGAATTCAATTTCTTTGGGACCATAATGGCAATTCGAATGCTCCAAACGGCTTTAATTATGGAAAAGAATATTCCAATCAAGATTTAAATTCAAATATAGGGCCGCTTAAAGATGCTACAGGACACGGAACGAATGTAACTGGTATTTCTTGCGGAAATGGCAATCTGGACTCAAATTATAAAGGGGTAGCGCCTAAATCAAAAATCATTGGCGTTGTTTTAAAATCAAATACAACGTTAAATCAGGTTGTTGATGGCATTCGTTATATTTTTAATAAAGCCGATAGCCTCAATCTTCCTTGTGTGATTAATACAAGTGTAGGGACTTACGATGGTTCGCATGATGGCATTGATTTAATTAGCGAATTGATAGATTCTATGATACTTTCCAAAAAAGGGCGTATTGTAGTAGCCGCAAACGGCAATGCGGGTAATTTGAATCAACATATTCAAATGCAGCCTAATCAAGATACCCTTTTTACAAATTTTACTCGTTTGGCCAATTTTAATGTCGTTTATTACAATTTTTACTCCAATCTCGAAGATATTGATTCCATATCTATTGGTATTAGAGCCGATTCTATATCCAATTTTAAAGCTATAAGCTTACCCTATTTTTATTCTTTTAAAAATTACAAAGATTCTCTTTTATTGAACAAGAGTGTTTCATTTTCAAATAAAGCTATTGGTTTAAATGGCGACACGTTAGGGAGTATAAATCACTACATTTCAATATATAAAAATGTAGTAAAATGGGAAGTATATATTGACACTATTTTAAATACTTGGGCTTGGCGCATGATGGCAACTGGACATGGAAAATTAGATATGTGGGTCAATGCATCGTTACAAACAACGTCTCCTACTATTACAACGGGCTTACCAAGCGTTTTAGCCAATCCGAGCATGGCCTATTACAAATTGCCCGATTCTGACATGTCTTTATGTAGCGGATTTCAATGTTCTCCAAATGTGATTTCGGTTGGTAACTATATCAACAAAGTAGGATATTTAGATCCCGATTCCGTATATAGATTTATTGGAGGTGTTCAAAATGTTATTGCGGCCAATTCAAGTAAAGGCCCTACCCGAGTTGGCTTAATAAAACCCGATATATCAGCCACCGGAAGCGTTACGATGACAACGATAGATTCAAATTTGAGAATTCAGTATTTGGCAGATACTACTAATCGTAAACGACTTTCCAAGAATACTTTTTATACAAGAGCAGGAGGCACTAGCATGGCATCTCCCGTTGTAGCAGGCGTTTGTGCGTTAATGCTGCAAAAAAACAAAGACGTAGGCGCAACCGAAATGATTCAAACGATCCATCAAAAAGCTAAAAAAGACACCTTTACAGGCCAAGTAGAAAATAACACGTATGGTTATGGCAAATTAGATGCGTATCCTTTGTTGCTTCATAACTTTATTTATGGTTGCACCGACTCCAATGCGTTTAATTACAATCCAAATGCGAATGTAGATAACGGATCGTGTATTCCGAAAGTTTTTGGATGCCTTGACACCGCAAGTATTAATTATAATGCAAACGCAAATACGTCCGACAGCTCTTGTATCCCTAAAGTGTATGGTTGCACCGACTCCAATGCGTTTAATTTCAATCCAAATGCGAATGTCGATAATGGCTCTTGTATTCCGAAAATCTTTGGTTGCTTGGACACGGCTAGTATTAATTATAATCCAAGTGCTAATACTTCCGACAGCTCTTGCATTCCTAAAGTCTATGGCTGCACCGATTCCAATGCATTTAATTACAATCCAAGTGCGAATGTTGATAATGGATCGTGTATTCCTAAAGTTTTTGGATGTATGGATACTGCAAGTATTAATTATAATGCAAACGCCAATACGTCCGACAGTTCTTGTATTCCTAAAGTGTATGGTTGCACCGACTCCAATGCGTTTAATTTCAACCCTAATGCGAATGTCGATAACGGATCGTGTATTGCTAAAATATTTGGATGTATGGATTCCGCTGCTTTAAATTATAATCCTAAAGCGAATATTGATAATGATAGTTGTCTATATGCTTCAAATATTGAAAAATACGATAAGCCTTTTAGAATATATCCAAATCCATTCGAGTCATATCTAAACATAGAAATGAATGATTCAAAAATGACCCAACTTGAAATTTATAATGTAAACAATCAAAGATTAATCCAACGAACATTTAATCAGAAACTAATAATTGATTTAAGGAATTTTCAATCAGGAGTTTATATTCTAATTTTATCAAATAAGAAACATTATTTTATTGAAAAAATTCGAAAATTGTAAAAGAAATAATATCAAAGTATAAAAAAAATGTAATTTTGCACTTTTAAAATAAATTCATTGATTACATATTACCAAAATATTGATAATAAAATTCAGGAGGTTACTGAACTTCAAGAAAATTGCTGGGTAAATATTTACCCACCATTTGACTATGAGGCAATCAAAACGTTGAGTAATAAGCTTGATATTTATATAGATTATTTCTCCGATGCTTTGGATATCGATGAACAAAGCCGATATGAAGAAGACGATGATGTCAAATTTATTTTGATAAAAACTCCGATGCGAAATGACCATTTAGTTTCTTCTACCCGCGCTTCGTTTGTAACCATTCCCATTTCAATTGTGATTAAAGGTAATATAATTATTACCACTTCTTTATTTAAAAATCCGCTTATAGATAGTATTATCAATCACAAAAGAAAAACGGTTTTTGAGGATTTACCCAATTTTATTCTAACGATTTTTGAACAGAATATCAATTATTTCCATTATTATTTGCGTCAAATTAATTTAAAATTTAATGAATTTGAGCGGAAATTTGAGAATAATCCCGACAATAGTGATTTCTTAGATATTCTACATTTGCAAAATGCCCTTATCTTTTTTGAAACCAATTTAAGAGCCTATAATTTGATGTTGGTAAAAATGAAACGTACCAATTTTTTGAATACGAGAAGTAGCGAAGACCTTGATGATTACTTTGACGAAATTATAATTGAAAATCATCAAGCTATTGAGATGACTGAAGTATATTCAAGGATTCTAGAAAGCACGATGCACACCATTACTTCAATACTTTCGAACAACGTGAATTTAATCATGAAACGATTGACAGGAGTAACGATGGTACTAATGGTTCCAAGCTTAATTTCAGGATTATGGGGTATGAATGTACCCGTTCCATTTCAAAATAACGCCTACGGTTTTTATGTATTGTCTATTCTCGCTTTAGCTATAGTAATGATAATCAGCTTATTATTTATAAAACGAAAATGGCTATAAGATTAAATTTAAAATATATTTATTTTGAATATAATCGAGCTTAGCAAACTGATCACAAACCGGATTTTCCTTATATCCAAAATCGATTGAAAACGTACTTGAAGTGTTGTAAATCAATTGAATCAGACCTTCTTGAAAAAATGAACAACCATTTTTTTGCAACAAAGGCGTTTTTATATTAAAACGATATTTCGTATTTTGATATGTAAACAAATCATTGACACCTATGGCTTCAAATGCATCATCAGATAAAGCGGGCGTGGTGGCTCCTATCGTTTGGTTTCTGTATCGTTCTGTAACCCAGCTATAACTAGTTCCATTGTTTAACTGTATAAACTGAATATTAGAATTAATAATCCATTGTTTTTGGCCTGAAAGGTTTAGACCACGGTATTTAAAATTTCGCTTACCAATTAAAAATGTATTATTAACAACAAAACTATCAAAAATTATTTCTGTAAAATGATTGGTCGAATTATATCCTAAAGGAAATGACACTCTTATTTTACCTTTTCTTGTTCTCAAATCTTTACCCTCTATACCTACTGAACCAAAATCAATGGTCATCGATTTTGCATCTTTTGTAATAACCGCATCGGGATTGGCAGGATTAAAGACCGATTTTGATTCGAGCTTACCCAACTGATAGGCTTCATCAACGATAGTTAATAAATCTTCGGCATAGATTTCTGCTAAAGCCATATTACGAAGAAAAAAGATATGATTATCAACCGTTGTATTTGGTTTCTTTTCACAAGATAATATTACAAATAGTAGTGAAACTAAAATTATTCGAATCATTTTTGGTTTTATTTTTTACAAAATTATTCAAAATTTTATAGAAGCATCTAAATTATCTTTAGAATAATAAGAATTTAACATTTTATGAATCAAAATGGCATGTGGTAAGGTAATCGCATTTAAGAATGAAAAGAATGCGATATCAAACATATTACTTTTGGATAAATACAGAAAAAAGATGTATAAAAAAACCATAGCTAAAATCCAATATATAACCGCTTTTTTGATATATTTTATAAGATTTTCCTTATTAAATTCATCATATAGAAATAGAATTTGAGATTTAATAGATGGAATTGTATGCCATATAATAAAATAAATAGCGAATCCCCACATCAGATCCGATATCACAACTATTATAAGAAACAAAACTAAAATAAAAAAAGAAAATAAAAAGTTATTACTTGAATAATATTTTTTTTGAAGAAAATATAGTGAAATTGATAAAAACAAAAGAAAAAAGACCACCAGCGAATATTCTAAAAACTTTAAATCCACGTTAAAACTTAAAATAGAAGAAATTATTTGCGCAACTTTTTCAATTTTAAAATAAAAAATAATATTAAAAATCAATAACCCTAAAATGAGTTTATACAAATTACTTAAGTTATTTTTTTTTATGTTTAGTTCTAAATAATGCTGTTCGCCAAAATGAAAACTACTAAAAATGACAAATACTATTAATGACACCTTTGGGGAATATATAAAGTAAGACAATGAAACTATAATTAACGCAAGATATAAAAACTTATAAAACAAAGATTTAGACTTATAAATTTTATCAATAATTAAAAAATCATTGGCTCCATGTAATATTCCAAATGTTAAAATAAGTAAAAAACTAAAAAAAAATTGAAAATTTTTTGAAGCGAATGAAATGATCCAAAGCCCTATAAACGTTATATAAATTAAATATTTTTTCATCTATTTTACTATTAAATTATAAAAATACTTAAAAAATATTAAATCAATAAAAAAAAATATTATAAATTTGTTTCGATTTTTATTATTAACTTAAACAAAAAAAGTATGAAAAGTCTAACAATTTTATTATCAATTTCAAAGCTAGAGCCTACGGATTATGTTGGGTTCACATTTTTTGTTGGATGCATGGCCATGATGGCTGCATCTGCGTTCTTTTTCTTGTCTTTAAACCAGTTTGATAAGAAATGGAGAATGTCTGTACTTGTTTCAGGTTTAATTACATTCATTGCAGCAGTACATTATTTTTACATGAGAGATTATTGGGCATCTTTCAACGAATCTCCTACATTCTTTAGATATGTAGATTGGGTTTTAACTGTTCCATTGATGTGTGTAGAATTCTATCTTATCTTGAAAGTAGCAGGAGCTAAAACCAATTTATTATGGAAAATGATTGTTTTATCAATAGTAATGCTTGTTACTGGTTACATTGGAGAGGCTGTTTACAAAGGAAGCGCTGCAATTTGGGGCTTAATTTCAGGAATCGCTTATTTCTGGATTGTTTATGAAATTTGGCTTGGAGAAGCAAGCAAATTAGCAAAAAATGCAGGTGGACATATTTTGTCTGCACATAAAATCTTATGTTGGTTTGTTTTAGTTGGTTGGGCTATTTATCCATTAGGTTACATGATGGGAACTTCAGGTTGGTATAATGGTTTTATTCCATCTGGCAACATTGACGTAGCTTATAACATTGCTGATGCAATTAACAAAATTGGATTTGGATTGGTTATCTTTAACTTAGCATCTAAGTCACAAGATTAGTAATACATTAATCTTCATAATAGAAAAGCCATCACAATTGTGATGGCTTTTCTATTATATTTAAGTATTAGATTAAGGCCAAATACCCATTGATTTATAATCACTACCTACTTTTGATATTGCAAGCACAAAAGCCGCCGTACGCATATCAAACTTACCATTTGAATTTACCCAAACTTCACGAATGCCATGATATGCTTTAGCCATTGTTTCGGCCAAACCTGAATTAACTAAATCAATCTCTTCAGCTCCTTTAGATAGAACATTACGCTCCATGTCATCCATTTTCTTACCCGTCATTTTCTCTAAAAGATTTGCAATTAGATCATTTCTTTCTTCTTCATGTTTCTTTTGAATACGACCAAAACGAACATGAGATAAATTCTTTAACCATTCAAAATATGACACCGTAACACCCCCAGCATTTAAATAAATATCTGGAATTACCATTATTCCTTTTTTAGCTAAATACTCCGATGCTTGAGCTGTAACCGGTCCGTTAGCGGCTTCTCCAATTACTTTAGCTTTGATTCGCTCCATATTATCAACCGTAATTTGATTTTCAAGAGCCGCAGGAATTAAAATATCACATTCTAACTCAAGCGCATCACCACTTTTAGATAAATTGGTAGCCCCAGGAAAATTTAAAATACTTCCTGTCGCTTTTCTATGGTTAAATACTTCTTTTACATCTAAGCCATTTTCATTGTAAATTGCGCCTTCATATTCTGCAATTGAAATCACTTTACAACCATACTCTTGCATAAATAAAGCCGAATAATACCCAACGTTTCCTAGACCTTGAACAACAACTGACTTATCTTTTAATCCTGTTGTTAAGCCAATTTTTGCCATATCTTCTTCGAAGCTAAACACTTCTTTTAATCCATATGCAACTCCACGACCTGTAGCTTCAGTTCTTCCTTTCACACCACCTAAGCTTACTGGTTTTCCAGTTACACAGCCTAATCCATCTATCATTCCATTATTTAACGTTAGATACGTATCTACAATCCATGCCATTTCTCGCTCACCCGAACCGTAATCTGGAGCTGGAACGTCAAGACCTGGGCCAATAAAATTCTTTTTAATTAACTCGGTAGTATATCTTCGAGTTACTTTTTCTACAACTTCTGGAGTTTCGTTTTTAGAATCAATTTTGATACCGCCTTTAGCACCACCGAATGGTACATCTACTAATGCACATTTATAAGTCATTAAACTGGCTAGAGCCATAACTTCTTCTTGATCAATATGCGTGCTATAACGAATACCGCCTTTAGTAGGCATTCTATGATGACTATGCTGTACACGATATGCTTCAAAAACTCTTACTTTTCCATTTTCGTCTTTGATTGGAAATTTTAATCGCAATACATTATTACATTCTTTGATAAGAGCTAGAAGACCTTCATCAATATCCACATGTTTTGAAGCGTTGTCAAAATAATAACCCACTCCTTCAAAAAAGCTTAACTCTTTGTTTTGGTTTGACATAAATTATTAATTTAGATTGTTGATTTTTTTGGTTAAATAAAATAAATAAAAGGCTAAGCCAATAAAAATAATAAAAAGCACAAGGATTGGCAAAACAAACTTGTCGCTACTTACTACCCATTGATTTAACAATTCCATATAAAAATTTTTTGATTGCAAAAGTAAACACTATACAATAATTGAGCATAAAAAATAATTTAACGAATATACAACGTTAAGAAAATGTTTATAAAATGATACATAATTAGCTTATGAAGCATCATCATTATTTTCTTCCGCTTCGGTAATATCATTTTCTGAAGGCATGTCCAAATCAATAGGCTCTATAATATTCCCATCTTCATCGTATTCAATCTCTTCTCCTTCTTCAACGATAACCTTTGCTACTGCGGCAATACTGTCTTTTTTGTCTAATTTAATTAAGGTAACTCCTTGTGTTGCTCTTCCCATCACACGAAGTTTGTCGACATTTAATCGAATCGCAATTCCAGACTTATTGATAATCATCAAATGATTGCCATCAACAACATTTAGAATTGATATTAAAAGACCCGTTTTGTCTGTTACATTTAATGTCTTCACGCCTTTACCGCCACGATTGGTTACTCGATAAATAGCTTCACCATCTTCAGGATCATCAATAAACGTTCGTTTACCATAACCTTTTTCAGTAACTACTAAAACACTTTGAGAAAATTCGCTTTCTTTATCTACACTGATAATTCCAACAACTTCATTACTTGGATTATCTCCTAAATCAATTCCTGTAACTCCAGCAGCAGAACGACCCATGCTACGCACTTTACTTTCATTAAAACGTAATGCTCTACCTTCTTTACTGGCAATAATCATTTCCATTTTTCCATTCGTTATTAATGCGTCTAACAATTCATCGCCTTCTCGAATGGTTATTGCATTAACTCCATTTTGTCTTACCCGACTATACTCTCTGATTAAAGTCTTTTTGATAACGCCTTTTTTAGTACAGAAAAATACGTAATGATTATCTAAGAAGGTCTCATCTTTTAAATTCTCAACAGGTAAATATGCCAAAATCTTCTCATCATTTGCTAAATTGAGTAAATTTTGAACGGCTCTTCCTTTACTTGTTTTATTTCCTTCCGGAATTTCATAAACATTAATCCAATAACATCTTCCTTTATTGGTAAATAACATCAAAACATTATGCGTATTTGCAACAAATAAATGCTGTATAAAGTCTTCTTCTCTGCTTGAACTTCCTTTACTTCCTCTTCCTCCACGATTTTGCTCGCGATATTCTTCAAGGCTGGTTCTTTTTATATAACCTAAATGTGAAATCGTAACGACAACTTGTTCGTTTGCAATAACATCTAAAATATTAATATCTCCACTCGAAGCCATGATTTCAGTTTTTCGAGGATCACCATATTTTTCTTTAACTTCAAGTAACTCTTGTTTGATGATATCCATTCTTAACTCTACATTTTCAAGAATGCTTTTTAAATAATCAATCAACTTCATGAGTTTTTCAAACTCCTCTTTTAATTTATCAATTTCCAAGCCAGTTAATGCGCCCAAACGCATATCTATAATTGCCTTTGACTGCAATTCGGATAAATCAAATCGAGCTTCTAATGCGCGCTGTGCATCAGACTGGCTTTTAGATTGTTTAATTATTTTGATAACCTCGTCAATATTATTAACCGCGATCATTAAGCCTTCCACAATGTGCGCACGAGCTTCCGCCTTTTTAAGTTCAAATTTGGTTCTTCGAACGACTACATCATGTCTAAACTCAACAAAATGACGAATCATATCTTTTAAGTTGAGTACCATCGGACGACCTTCTACTAGGGCAATATTATTGACACCAAAAGAAGTTTGAAGCTGCGACAATTGATATAAACGATTGATGACAACATTCGTAATTGCATCTCTTTTTAATTCAACAACCAAACGCATACCATTTCGATCACTCTCATCTCTTACATCAGATACGCCATCAATTTTTTCGTCATTGACCAACTCCGAAATTTGTACATGAAGCTTTGCTTTATTAACTTGATAAGGTATTTCGGTAATGATAATACTATCTTTTTGACCTTCGGTTTCAATTTCTACTTTACCTCGAACGACAACTCGCCCACGACCGGTCATAAAGCCCTCTTTTACACCATCAAGACCATAAATAACGCCACCGGTAGGGAAATCGGGGGCTTTTACAAATTGCATCAATTCATCAATGGTGATTTGATTATTGTCGATATAAGCAATACATCCATCCACAACTTCCGTTAAGTTATGTGGTAAAATATTCGTAGCCATACCCACCGCGATACCACTAGAACCATTCACCAACAAATTTGGAATTCGTGTTGGCATTACGGTTGGTTCATCTAAAGAATCATCAAAGTTTTTCTGAAATTTTACGGTATCTTTTTCAATATCACCGATAAACTCCATGGTAATTTTGCTCATACGCGCCTCGGTATATCGCATCGCAGCTGGAGGGTCACCATCAACCGAACCAAAGTTCCCTTGACCGTCTACTAATTTATATCTTAAACTCCAATCTTGAGCCATACGAACCATCGTATCATAAACCGATGAGTCACCATGTGGGTGAAATTTTCCCATCACCTCTCCTACAATTCTCGCCGATTTTTTATAAGCACTTCCGGCAGTCAAACCCAATTCATGCATACCGAAAATCACTCTTCGGTGAACCGGTTTAAAACCGTCGCGCACATCGGGAATTGCTCTTGAAACAATTACAGACATCGCATAGTCAATATAACTGCTTGTCATCGCATCATTAATCTCTACACTGACAATGTTTTTTGGTTTATTTTCGTCAAATTCACTCATTAATTCGCTATTTTTTTTAACTTACAAATATATGATTTTTATACTTAATTTAATGAAAAAATTAAATGAATAAATACAAATAATAAAAAGACTTCTCTTATTCTAAATCTGCTTTTTCAATCGGGCGATACTTTCTTCGGCGCCTAATAAATTGATAGTATCAAAAACATGAGGCCCTTGCATAATTCCTGTCAATAAAATCCTGAAAGTATTTATATAAAATATTTCATTTCTCTTACCCGGGTTATAAAAATTGGGTTATAAAAGGGGAAAGTACATTCGTTTTAAAAAAATAAATCCTTCTTTTTCTTAGTCTCTATATTTAGATTTTATACCAATCTTACTCCTAAAAATAGGTTTTGACAGCAAATTCGTACTGAGTTATAAAAATTTGCTTAAAGTTATGTATATTATTCTGCTCATAAAAAAGTAACATCGCTTTTTTATATTCTATGGAATCTACTGTCCGAAACGACAAAGGACAATAATGATAATTCATTAAAATGGCATTACTTACTATTCGAGCCGTTCGTTTATTACCATCTACAAAAGGCTGAATATACGAAAGCATCATCAATGCAAGCAACGCCTTTTCAAATATATTTTCTTTTTGATTGATTAAATTACAAGTCTGCTCTAGAGCTTCTATAATTTGATATTCATTATCTATGGGTGCATAATTTGTTCCCGAAATCCCTACTTTTCTTTTTCGAATATGTCTATCAATATCTAGTTCTTTGGTGAGCATATGATGAATATCTTCTATTTTTGAAATGGTGACGGGATGAAGATAATTTGGATTTTGAATAATAAAATCAAGTGCTTCTTTATGATTGAGGAGCATTACGGCTTCTTCTTTGGTTCTACCAGCAGCCGTTTCTTTATCGCGCAACAGCTGCTCAGTTTCGAGGAGCGTGTATGTATTGCCCTCTATCTGTGATGATTTCCAGCTCAAATCTATCGCTAAATGCTCTAAAGCTTTTTTTCTTTCATTTTCAGAGAGTTTGGATACATTTTTGCTAAACTCCTCGTGCAGTTCATTAAGTTTTTTGAATTCTATGGCTGTAAATAAATTCGTTTTTGATAAAATATTAGAAATTAGCTTTTGATTAAATTGTTTGATAATATTCCTTTCGTCAATTTCTTTTTCGAAATATAGTGCCATATCGACAGGATATATTAACTCATAATTATCAGAAAGTTTGTATTTCGTACTCTTATTTTTGCCGACAGTTGTTAAGAGATTTTGGTCAAAAAGCTCTTTTAATGCTCTTTTTAAAGTTGCATAACTCATCACCTCTTCAAGATTTTCGAAGACTTCTCTTGAGGAAGCAGGGCCTATATTCTTGACCAATTGAAGTATACGATGATTTCGATTTTCTATCATAATACAAATTTATAGCTCACAAAGATACAAAATATAGCTCAAGTTGATGCCATTTTGAGCCATAAATGAATTTCAAATGAGCCAGAAAGTGACCTATTACGTTATACGAAATTTAGATTAATGCGCTAGCTACCTTTCTAAATCTGCTTTTTCAATCGGGCGATACTTTCTTCGGCGCCTAATAAATTAATGGTATCAAAAACAGGAGGCCCTTGCATAATTCCTGTCAATAAAATCCTAAAAATAGGCATCACCTCTCCAATTTTCATTTGAAGTTGCTCTAAAAGTAATTTAAACAAAGTCTCAATTTTGTTAGCATCAAGAGATTCTATTTTCAAAAGTTCATCGATAAATTGCGCTTTAAATATTTCCACCTCGGGTTTATACTTTTTTTGATACGTTTCGGTATCATAAAATGTAATATCTTGATACAAATACGAGCCTACCGTATTCAATTCATGCAAAAATGTAATTCGTTCTCTGAATAACGCAGAATACTGATTTACAAAAGCAGTATCTTTGTGAATCCCTTTTTCTTTTAAAAATGTATTAAATAAATCGGACAAGTAAGATATATCCAACTTTTGAATATATTGCTGATTAAACCAAATGGCTTTTTCAAAATTAAATTTAGCTCCTGCTTTTTGAACACGCTCCAATGAAAAGGAATTAATAAGTGCGTCCATCGAAAAAATCTCCTGATCCGAACCGTCATTCCAACCTAAAAGCGCTAAAAAATTAACAAAGGCTTGAGGTAAAAATCCTCTTTCTTTATATCCAATAGATTTTTCTTGCGTTTCGGGATTCATCCATTCTAATGCAAAAACAGGAAATCCAAGTCGGTCGCCGTCTCGCTTTGACAACTTTCCTTTTCCATCAGGTTTAAGCAATAAAGGTAAATGTGCAAATATAGGCATTTGCGCTTCCCAACCAAATCCTCGGTACAACAAGACGTGGTGTGGCGTTGAAGCCAACCATTCTTCACCACGAATGACGTGCGTGATTTGCATTAAATAATCATCTACCACATTGGCTAGATGATATGTAGGCATTCCATCGCTTTTGAGCAAAATTCGATCATCCAGTTGATTGGCTTCAAATTTTACTTGACCGCGAATGATATCATTAAAAATTACAGTATCTTCAGGTTCTACTTTCAAGCGAACAACAAAAGGTGTTTTTTGATCTAATAGTTGTTTAACATCTTGTTCTGATAACGATAAACTATTACGAAGTTGCATTCGAGTAGCAAAACCATAAAAAGCTGCATTGCCATTATTTTCAGAAGCCGTTTTTTCGCGCCAAGAAGCAATTTCTTCTTCCGTATCAAAAGCATAATACGCTTTACCGTTGGCAACTAATTCATGGGCATATTTAATATAAATTTCTTTACGTTCACTTTGTTTATAAGGACCGAAATCGCCGCCTTCATGTACCCCTTCATCAGGAGTTATTCCACACCAAGCTAATGTTTTATTAATTAAATCTTCGGAGCCCGGAACGGTTCGTGCGGTATCGGTATCTTCAATTCTTAATAAAAAGGAGCCTTTATGTTTTTTTGCAAACAAATATGCATATAATGCGGTGCGCACGCCTCCAATATGAAGCGGGCCGGTTGGAGATGGAGCAAATCGAGTTCGAACGGGTCTAGACATAAATAATTTTTGAAAAATGCAAATATAGAAACTCTGGAAAATTTACCTAAAAATTAAAATATGTTATCATTTCAATTTCTCGTAAAAATGACCTTTTTCAAAATTAGGATTATGAAAAATTTGAGATAAATCTTCTAGAACTAAATCAGGATAAACAACACCCCTTTCCCAATAATTATTGGCACCAAATTTATTTTTTTGCAACGTATTGTTAAAACATTTATGATTTACAAAAGGGGGAATTTTATCCGCCATCGGAAACATATTTTTGGCCTCTTGTAATGAAGAAGCAATGCCTAAATGAATCCAAAATTTTGTTTTTTTTGACTTAGTCAGTATTTGTTCATTATCCAAATATGTATTTTCTGTATTTTTATCATAAAAATAAATGGCACCTGCATCTTGGATAGCTTGAGCAAAATTCGATTGTTTTCCTGAAACATGCCACTTGCCTTGCCAAGGCATGCCCGTCAAAACTAATGGTTTATTTTTTTTATTTTCAAAGGTGTTTTTAATTTTTGTATAACTCAATTCCACTTTGCTAAAGATTTGATTTGCAAGCGCTTGTTTTTGAAAAATAGCCCCAAAACAATGAATCCATTTTGCTTGACGAAGTGGCGTACTTTCTTGATATTCATTTACAATTAACCAATTAATTTGATGTTTATCTAATAAATTAGTGTACTTAGAAATAGAAAGTGATGGCGTAAATATTACTAAATCGGGCTTTGATAGAAGTAATTTTTCGATTCTTAAACGTTCTAAATCTCCAAATTCTTGAATTTGAGAACGATGAAAAACAGAATCATAAAAGTATGTTTTATTAGAAACACCAACTACATAATTTTCCGCATGAAGCGCTTTTACAAATCCAGCTTGCGCCGAAGTCATTAAAATAACCTTTTGATACTTTTTTAATGGAATGCGACTCATTTCATTCCCATTGAGATTATAGGTAATAATTTGATTATTGGTGATTTTGAAAAGCGGATTTTCCGCTTCTTTTTCGAAACGTGTTTGACATCCAAAAAAGAATATGGTTAGAAATAAAAGTACTATTTTTTCCAATCGATGATTTGTTTTTTTACAATATATCCATTTTCAGGCTTATCCCAACCGTTAAGAGGGTTTTGTTTTTTTACATCATAAATTTCTTGATAAACCATGCCTATTTGCTCTACATACCATTCGGCAGCATATCTTTTTTCAATTAAATTACTATCATCAATTTGTTCGACTTTTACCGTTTTATTAAAAAATAAAATTTGAAGTGTAAGGGATTTATTTAAATCTTTATATTTATAAATCCAGTCTTTATAAAACTCAAATGGCGCATCCGTAGAAATCATTCTATTGCCATTCCAAGAAAAATCTTGGGCAATTGGAAGCATTAATTTTATAAATGACAAATTGTTTTCGGTTAATATAAATAAATTATTTTCCCGTCGAATTCGATTTACTTTTTGCAATGTATAAGGCGAATTTACATCATTTTTATACCAATATTCCAATTCGAAGTCATTATCCATTCCAAAAGAAGCGATTGGTTTGCCAATAACAATTTTTTGAAAAGACTTTGAACTAGAGATGTTTATTGTTGTGTCATCTTTATCTTTGTAAAAAAAGGTAGAATCTATTTGATATTCTTGCCAATAAGAAGCATAAAGTGGCTGCCAAACGGTATCTGCAAGCGTATTATTTGGTAAATTATTACTGTTAAATTCTTTTTTACAAGAATGTAAAAAACAGGCTAATAATACAATAAAAAAAGCTAAGCGTTCGTTTGAACAGAAATGGTTGCGTATGTAGGACATGTTTTTTTACGACAAGATGTTGAAAATAAAACTACAAGTGCAAATGCCACTAAAACTATTTTTTTCATAATTATTCAATTAAATTTTGATATATCATTTGTTCTATATTTCACTAACGTTGCGAAGTAATAAAAATTATAGAACGGCAAAAATACACAAAAAAATACTTTAACGTATTTTTTTTAATAATTTGAAACTTTTTACAATTTCAATGCGTTAAATTATCAATTATTTTTAACAAAATAGAACAAAATGCGTCAATTAAAGATTTCAAAATCAATTACTAACAGAGAAAGTCAATCCGTAGAAAAGTATTTACAAGAGATTGGCCGTGTGGAGCTTATTACTGCGGAAGAAGAAGTAGAATTGGCAAAAAGAATTAAGAAAGGCGATCAAGTAGCACTAGAAAAATTGGTAAATGCCAATTTAAGATTTGTTGTATCCGTAGCTAAACAGTACCAAAATCAAGGTTTAACATTAAACGACCTGATTAATGAAGGAAACGTAGGTTTGGTAAAAGCAGCTCAAAAATTTGATGAAACTAGAGGTTTTAAATTTATTTCATATGCGGTTTGGTGGATTCGTCAGTCTATAATGCAAGCACTTGCTGAACAATCAAGATTGGTGCGTTTACCATTAAATAAAGTAGGCTCATTATCTAAAATACGAAAAGCGTTAATTCAATTAGAGCAAGAATTTGACCGTGAACCTAGTATTGAAGAGTTAGCAAATTATTTAGATATTCCACAAAGAGAAGTTGAGCAAACACTTAAATTATCTTCGAGACATACTTCTTTAGATGCACCTTTAATTGAAGGAGAGTCTAGCTCATTATCAGATGTTTTACAAAATGATAATGCGGATTTTGCGGATAGTTATTTAGAATATGCGGATTCTTTAAAAAGAGAAACAGAGCGTTCCTTAAGTACGTTGACATTTCGTCAAAAAGAAATCGTAAAATTATATTACGGCATTGGAATTGACCACCCTATGAGTTTAGAAGATATTGGTGAAGAATTGGGTATAACCAGAGAGCGCGTAAGACAAATTAAAGATAAAGCGATTTTAAAATTACGCTCGGCATCGAGAAGTAAATTATTAAAGTCATACTTAGGTTAAGCATCTTCATCATATGAAAATTTTTAAATTTGGTGGTGCCTCGGTAAAAGATGCGGATGCAATACGAAATGTAGGAAGTATTATTCAAAATAATTGTGAAGATCAAGTTTTTGTTGTAGTTTCGGCTATAGGAAAAACAACGAATGCGCTAGAGAAAATTGTGGCGTCTTCTCTTCAAAATATCGATTTTGCTAAAAATCAGTTTCTTGAAATCATAAATGCACATAAATTACTGTCTTCTGAATTATTAGAAGAAGTTCTATTAAAAAAGATAGAAGTTAAATTCGACGAAATCACAATTCAATTTAATGATTTTCTGGATAAAAATGAATCTAAAAATTACAATTTTATTTATGATCAAATTGTAAGTAAAGGCGAATTGCTTTCTTCCATTATCCTTAATCAGTATCTTTTACAAATCAATCTTGACGCTTTTTGGCTTAATGCAAAGCAATTAATAAAAACGGATAGTAATTATACCGATGCAAATATTTTATGGGCAGAAACAAAACAAGCCGTTATAGAATCAATCAAACCTATTAAAAACCAAATTATAGTAACACAGGGATTTATAGGTGCAAATACCGAAATGCTTTATACAACGTTAGGTCGGGAAGGTTCGGATTATACGGCAGCGATATTAGCCCATTGTTTAGATGCGCCAGAACTCACGATTTGGAAAGATGTAAAAGGGGTTTATACTGCAGATCCTAAAAAATTTGAATCCGCTCAATTGGTAGAAAAACTATCCTACAAAGAAGCCATTGAGCTTACTTTTTATGGCGCCCAAATAATTCATCCAAAAACCATCAAACCCATTCAAAATTCGAACTGTATTTTAAATGTACGTTCATTTATTGATCAAGATTGTAAAGGTACTCAAATTGGGAATTTTGAAAATATTGAATATGCTCCATCAATTGTGTTGAAAGAGGAGCAAATTTTATATACATTTTCTGTAAAAGACTTTTCATTTTTAAATGAAAATAATTTAGGTAAAATTATTGAAACGTTTGGCAAATATAGCCTTCGAATCAATCTAATGCAAAATACTGCGATTCAGTTTATTGTGTGCACAGATAGTAAAATTGGGAAAAATGAACAAATCTTAGAAGCGCTATCTAATGATTTTGAAATAGAAATGCAGAAAGATTTAAAACTACTTTCAATTAGACATTATAACCAAGACATCATTGAAAGAGAAACGAAAAACTATAATATATTTTTACAACAGAAAACCGAAAAAACGGTTCAGTATGTAATTGTATAGATTAAAACCTTGGATTAAATATATAGCAATCCTCATACTCTTTAACTTTATTTCTTTGAATGATTATATTTAAAGAAACTTCAAAAGTATTTGGAGTTTTATTATTCGAAATATTGGTTGCATTTTGAATATTTGTAATATTATAATCATAAGAAAATAAAAGTCTTAAATTAGAATAGTCTAGTCCAAATTTAGGGATAAATGATTCCGCTTTTAGATAATTAAAACGAGACCATATGCCAAAATTTAAAAAAAGATTATTTTCACTTTTATCCGTTAATTTATAGTTAATAGTGCCCCCCAAATTTGACTCAGATGCATTCGCTTGAAAAGCAAACAAAAAACCTGGTATTAATTTTATTTTGTCATTTAAAATAATTTCAGAACCACTATGGAAAATAATTTTAATAGGTAATTTATTATCTCTTGCTTTAATTACAAAATTATCATTTGGTGAAAGAAGATGATTTACAGCTAATCCAAAATATAAAATATTTTCATCTTCAAAGTTGTAATTAGCAAATATTCCACTATTAAAGTCAAAATTTTCTATATTTTCAAATGTAGTTGGTTCTATCTGTAAGGCGCCTTGAGTAATCTTATTTCTATCTAAATAAGTTGTACTGTAAGTTCCTTGAATTCCAAAAGATAGTTGAAGTCTTTCGAATAAAATTTTGTAGCCAAAAGAAAGCCCTCCTAAAAATGTATTAAACGTTTTATCATTTGTTTGGTCATTAATTGCTAAAACTCCCAATGACGCCTTTTGATTAAAAAAATTAAATTCGGAAGAGACCCCTGGCGTTTGATACAAAAAACTATTAGACTGAATACCATTCCATTGGGATCTATGTATGGCTCCCAATCTATAATCGCCGTTAAATCTGCCTGTTAAAGCGGGATTTAACGTTAAAGGGGAAGCATAAAATTGTGAAAAATGAAAATCCTGAGCTTCCAAATCAAATGCAACCCAAAATATACTATATAATATTAGTTTTTTATAATTCATTTATAACTTTTTGATTACAATTTTATTTATATAATGAACACCATTAACTTTAAGTTTAAAAATATAAACGCCATCATTTAGTTTATCCGTATTTATATAATTTAAATCTGTTACACCTGACAGATAAACCCTACCTGTATAATCAATCAACTCAAAATAATAATTATCTGACACTAAATTCCAAATTATTGTCCTTTTATCTTGATTGTAATATATAAAATGATCATAATTTAAACACATTTCTGAGTCAAAGTACTTAATTGGAAACAACTCAAATTTTTGATCATAATCTGTTTGCTTTAATCTAAAATATTTTCCATCTATTTTTTTATCTAATAGAAACTCATATTGATGTCCAATTGAAGTATTGCCCTTACTTTTTATTGTATCAATTACGCTCCAATTTATGGCATCAGAACTTGAAAGAATACTATAAAAATGATTATTGTCTTCACTTTTAGTCTCCCAGATAAACTTCAACTTATTATTATAACAAAAGATATCAAAATCATACAATTCAATAGGCAAGGGATTTATAGCTGTTGCTGAACCTAAAGTAAAAGGACTGAAATTACTTGTAACATTTGAAGTTACAAAACCTGATGTGCTACTTGCAGTAATCGAATTTGTTTTTCCTAAGTCTTCCCACTTTGATAAGGAACTATTCCAATGCGAAACTCTTAAATCAGAAGGATTTGTAACGCCACTAGTACTTGATTCCCAGTCAAGAGAAACAGAAACAGAGCTAGTTCCCGCATCTCTAGATACATCCCAATATTCTAATTTACTTACATTATTCAACGTTACATCTTTTCCAGTGCCAAAAAGTGAAGTAGGATTGCTTCTAAAATATTGAGCAGAAAATTTATCGGTACTATTTGATGGTGCAGAAATACTTGCAGAACGGAATAATAAATCACTGCCTATTGGAAATGTAAAGGCTGTATTTCCAATTTTTGATACTTTGCCCACTACGTAGCTTAGCCCTCCAGACCCAATATGAGAGCTTCCTTGATTGAACGTTAAGACTTTACTATTTTGACATTTTAATAATCCTGCATTGAAATCAAAAATACCATTTATGGTCATATCCGAATTTAAATTTACATTGTTACTATTATCTAATGTTACATTGTTTAAAACGCTAGCGCTTGTTGGCACTTCATTTCCACTATTTGTATTTCCTGTAGCATTCGCGCTGTACAATAAATTCACAGTGCCTGCAAAAACAGGTGCTGCTGATAAGCTACCATTGGTTTTTTCAATGGTAGAGCCACTAGCCATAGTTATATTATTTGTAGCATTGTTTAAAGTGCCTGATAAGAGTTGTAAGGTTGTATTGATGGTTCTTGCATTGGAAAGGGTAACCCCTGCACTGTTATTAATTGTAAAATTTTTAATGATTGAACCAGATGTAGGCCAAGCCGAATAGCCGGAAGCGGGGGTTGTATTAGTTCCATTGATAGTACTTTGAGCGGAGGTACCATTATAAAGCTCATTGATACCAGTGACATTAGTTGTGTTATAGTAAAAACAATTTCTAGCTGTTCCTGAAGCAAAAGTGTGAGCAATATTAAGAGTTGAAGTCCCAGCTGAAGCTCTATTAATATAGAATCCCGATGTAGTTCTAAAAAATCCAGTAAAGCCTACTCCAGAAGAAACAGTCATCGAACCTTTAATAACAAAGAATCCTATACCTGATGTACTACTTGTGTTTCCAAAAATAAATGTACCTTCTGATAACTCACAATTACCATCAATAGTTAGTGTCACCGCATTGGCACTTCCATTTGCATCTGTAATCATAAATATACCACCATTCAATTGAAAGGAGCCTTTTATGTTTGCCGTAGATGTTCCAATAGAAGACCGTACTTTCATGATACCCCCTGATTGAATATAATTTCCATCTATCTCTAAGTCTTGCAATTCAAATGAACCTGTTCCTGTGCTAGTCACACGATACTCTGTGACTACATTAGTTGGCTTTATTACTATATTATTGGAAGTTTGATTCGGGCAATTAATCTCAAATTTGCCGAATGTTTGAGTTAAATTGGTAGGAGCACTAGATATGTTTACACTATAATTTAATAGCAAAGTAGAATTGGTATTCCATGTAGCAGTAGGTATTGAACCTCCAGAAGCTCCTATATTGTGTTCATAAACTGCCCCATTACTTACTTCAATTGAAGCAGATGCGTTTAAAGATATTGAAGCAGAACCTTGTCTTCTCCATGTACCATTTATTGTCAAGTCTATACCTGTACCATCGTTTAATGTTACTGTTCCTCCCGACGCACTATTATGCACTACAGTTCCCCCTGACTCTACTATAACTTGATCTACTGTTACAGCAGCATTTACCGTGACTGTATGACCATTCAAAATAGTAATTGCTCCATGAGCACTAGTGGGAGCTGCACTTGCCGTTACCCAGCTTGTGCCATTATAGGTTTCCCAATTAGATGCGGTACTCCAAGTTCCAGAACTTTTTGTTCGATAATCTCCATTGCTTTGACAAATTAAATCACAGCAAACGAATATTGCTAATAATAGTAAAGTTTTTTTCATATTTTTATATTTTTAGTGAATTAACGTTAAAGCGCCTGTTTTTACTATTTTTTTACCTCCAATGAAGTATTCAATAGTATAAACATAAGTCCCCTGAGGTTGTTTGGTACCATTAAATTTCCCATCCCATAGGATATTGTTACCTCCTCCATCAAATACGGTTTGTCCCCATCGGTTATATATTTTGTAATGTTCTATTTTTACATCTCCTTTAATTACAGGGCCAATAAATTCGTTGATGCCATCTTCATTTGGAGAAAACACATACGGTATTTCTATTTCGGGATAAATGGTTAACCATATAAATGCGGTATCTTGGCATCCATTTCTATCCGTTACAATTACCTCAAAATAGGTTTTGTCTTGAACTTTTGTAGTAAATGATACTTGAGTTCCTCCTTCTTTATTCCATTTATATGCGTTGCCTCCTGATGCCGTCAGCGTAACATTTGCATTTTGTTCTACAATAGTATCTGGCATAGCGGTAATTTTTGCTGATGGTCTTGGCAAAATGATTACTACAATTTTTTTAATAATACTATCGCAGAAAGGCGCTAAACTCTTTTTTAGAGTATCTTGCAGCGTGGTATTGGAGAAATACTCTTTGTTTTTATATACTACTTTTTCACAGTCTTTTAAAGTATCAGGGGTGCCAATTGTACTTTTAAAAATTTTCCAATTAGAGATATTATATATACTGTCACAGCCCAAACTTGATTTAATGGTATCTCTAAAAAAAGTATCTCTAAAATAGGTTTGTCCTTTGTAATTAAAACTTATACAAGCGCTATCATTATTTGTTTTTTGCTGTGGAGTGATTACTTTTAAATCCAAACGAATAAAGCTGTCACAGTTTTTTGAATTTAAAAATTGCTTTAAGTAAATACCACTGCTATTCAAGATTGTTCCATAAAAATTGTATGTAGCGCCATTCAAAATACATTGGTTTTGTAATACAGTATCTCTTTTGTGAATAACTATAGGTATAGAAAGCAAAATACTATCACAAAAAGGAGCTATTGTTTTTCTTATGGTATCTTGTATGGTTTGGTTTTGAGTATATGTTTTTGTTTTGTAAACTACGGTGTCGCATCCCGTTATTGCAGGATTAATATTTAACACGGGCTTAAAGATTTGAATAAAATGAGAGCGATAGAGACTATCACATCCCAAAGCATTGTTGATCGTATCAAAAAGAGTAGTGTCTCTTGTATAGTTAATTGAATTAAAAACGACCGAAGCACAGCCTTTGATTGTATCTCTTTGAATAGTGGGAGTTATTACATTCAATGAAAGCTGAATAATACTGTCACAATTTTTGATATTCGTAAATTTTTTAAAGTAAGTTCCTGATGTTGTTAACGAATTGCCATAAAAATTATAGCTATTCGAATTTTCAATACAGGCATTTATTTTTTGAGTATCTCTTTTGTTTACCTGTATTTGTACATTTCTAATTATTGAATCACAAAATGGAGAAACCGATTTTTTAAGGGTGTCAAAAATGGTTTGATTAGAAAAATAATTTATTGATTTATATACTACGGTATCGCACGATGCTATAGAAATGGTATCTAATTTGTGATTAAAAATATGTATTGACGTATTGGTATAAATACTATCACATCCTAAAAATCCTTTTGATGTATCTTTTATAATGGTGTCTTTAGAATACAAATTTCCATTCCAAGTCACGTTTTTGCATACAAAGGTATCTTTAGTTTGCAAAGTAGGATTTAGCACAAAAAGATTTAAGGTAACTACACTGTCACAATTAGAGGCAGATAGAAAAGTATCTTTGTATGCACCCTGATTTTTTAAAAATACGCCATTAAAAAGAAAACTGTCCGATGCAAGAATACATTTTTGAAAGGAACTAGACAATGTCGATTTGATTTTGATGATTACTTTTCTTATGATAGAATCACAGATAATATTTTGTGTACTTTTTATACTGTCCAAAAAAGTAGTGTCCTGTGAGAACAATTTTGATTTATATGTAATATTATTGCAGCTTTGTAAATTGATAGAATCTGAAAGGGGCAGTGGTGGCGCATTTAATGCAATGGTTGTGGAATCGGTGCATCCATTTTGTGTAACTACAACTTTATAATTTCCACTGGATAGATTGATGGCTGAATCTACATTTCCTGTATTGGCATTGCTACTCCATACAAAGTTTGAAATGCCAGACGTCAACATATTTATCTTTATTTTTCCATTTAGATTTGCACAATTAGGTTGAGTAATTGTAGTATTAAATTTTATAGAATCTTTTACAAGTGTAATGGTGGTATCAAAAACAAAACAGCCACCATTTGAAACGGTTACACTGTAAGTACCTGGTCCCAAATTGATGGCTGAATCAACATTTCCGGTGTTTGCATTACTACTCCACATATACATTGAGTTGCTACAGGGTGTATTGACTTTAATTTTTCCATTATTCACGCTACAGCTTGGTTGAGTCACATTGATAGAAGTGCCTCCATTAGCACCATTTTGATAGTCTATATAAAAAGTGGACGTATCGCCACCTTCTCCATCTACGTATAGGTAATATTTTTGACAAGGCGTCAATCCTGCCAAGTTAAATTCCATATTGGCATTGATACCACTCACATAGATATTTGAGGCACTAGATGTTCCTCCTCCATTGGCCGCTAAGTACGCACTATTATTGGTAGTCGCCGTTGGGCATCCTCCATTAGGTACTACAGTGGGTATTGTAGCACAAGTAGCGGGCGCTTGTAGCACAATAGCTTGTACTTTATTAGAAACAGGACTACCTGGATGCAAAAGTCCACTCAGTGTAATTTTGGCTGTTGTAGCACCCGCTACAAATTGAAACCAAGCAGAGTTATTGTTGGCGCCATTCCAAGAGCAACCATTCACCGTATTTCCTGGATAATTAGCATCACCATTTGCAAAACCTAGATTTGTTCCAATTGTAATTTCATTATTTTTTATACATACCGCTCCTGAACAATTATCATTAGTTGTGGTTCCTGTCAAATCATTAATTTGAAATGCACTGCCAAAAACCAACTCCACTTTCTCTACAGAAACTTCGGAAGCCGTATTTTCAATTATTTGTATATCCCAATTTCCATTTGGATTTCCATTATTGTTGAATCTTGAAAAAGACCCTGTTTTATTTGATCTGTAATATCCTATACTATATGGAAAATAACTTTGCTGTGTGGTAGCAGAATAATCACGAATTCTCTCTAGAGCAAAATGATCCCTAAATTTCACATCAATCCACATTGAAGTAATTGACGTAGTAACGGATGATGTAATGGTGTCAATAGTTCCATTTGGAGAAACTATACGAATCCAATATGAACTGAGATTCCCTTTGCAAGAATTGTTGCCGAGTTTTACATTTACCTGTTTCAATACAGTTCCATTTGTAGCTAATAAGCTGGGCAAACCTGATACCGTTACTGATTTTGTAAGTGCAGTAGCCCAACTATTATTCGAATTCCAAGCGTCACAACCCGAAATAGTATAATTTCCAAAAGTTTGACTTTTTAAAGAAAAATGAATACATATACTAATAAATAATAATACGTAAAGTTTATTCATAATTTCTGTTTTTTATTTAATTAAAGATAAGCTGCCTTTTAATGTATAAAATTTTTCAAATAATTTATATTCAACGACATAAATGTATATTCCTATAGGTGCTTCTTCCCCCTTATATATTCCATTCCAACTCGAAAAATTGTCACTCCCTTCATATACTTTTTCTCCCCATCTGTTAAATATTTTAAAAGAGGTGATTTGAGCTTTTCCAATTACTTTCGCACTATAACGGTCATTTACATTATCTCCATTTGGGGAAAAAGCATTTGGTAAGACTACATCGGAAGGAACTTCTTTTACGATTACCTTAAAACTATCTTTTGCCGAACATTCATTTGGGCTAGTAATTGTTACATAATATGTAGTTGATTTAAGTGGCGATACAATTATATTATTACTCGTAGAAGATGAACTCCATTGATAGGAACTACCGCCATTTATTTTTAAAGTCACACGCTCGCCTTGTTCAATTATACTATCAGGACTATATTGTTTTGAATACGAAACTTTTGGCAAGATAATAATGGAGTATGAGGTAAACATACTATCACAAAATGGCGTTATTTTTTTGCGAATAGTATCAATTATACTGGTGTTTTGTATGTATTTTTTGCCTTTGTAAATTACAGAATCGCACCCCGAAAGTGGACTACCTGCTTTCAAAATGGGTTTATTTACAGCTACTCTCAATATATGAAAAATACTATCACAACCCAATCTAGATAAAATGGTTTTTGTTTTGATAGAGGTGTCTTTTGTGATAATAATGTTTGAAATAATAGAATTGGAACAAATGAATGTATCTACGAATATGTTTGTAGTATTTAAAATAGTAAGTTTTAATTTTATAATACTATCACATTTATTGTTTCGAGAAATCGTATGAAAATATGTTCCCGAAGAAGAAATTGTTCGGGTGAAAAAATTATAGCTACTATTACTACAAGCTTCTATCGAGGTCGTGTCGTTGCGTAATATTCTTATGGATAAGGCTTGATGGACAGAATCGCAACCCAATGTGTTTTTTATGGTGTCAAGTAATGTTGTATCTCGATAATATAATATGTTTTTATACGAAAACTCATTACAGCCAACTTTATTTTCAGCTTGTTTAATAGGTATAACAACATTAAGTGTTAATTTTATAATACTATCACAATTCTTAATGTTGGTCAATTTATGAAAATAAACCCCTGAACTTGATAAATTTTGAGAATAAAAAGAATAGTTCTGTCCAGATATTATACAACGAGATATATCCGTAGTATCAGATTTAGATATGGAAATTTCTACTCTTCTGTATATCGAATCACAAAACGGTGCAACCGTTTTTTTCAAAGTGTCAATTAAAAATGTAGTAGAGGAGTATGATGTAGATTTATAAGTCAACTGATTACATCCAGCAATTCGGATCGTATCTTTGACTGGATTGAAAGGGTCCAAAAGACTAAACGTTGTATCTGATGAACATCCGTTTTGAGAAACGGTCACACTATAATTGCCAGATTTTAGTCCATTTGCAGTGGCCAGATTGCCCGTATTTGCGTTGGTACTCCAGTTAAACGAAGTGGCGCCTGAACTTGTTACATTTAATGAAATAGAGCCATTAGAAAGTCCACAAGTAGGTGGTATTACATTTTTTTGAAATACTATGCTACTTGAACTATTAAAAAGAGTTATGGTTGTGTCTTTTGTGCATCCATTTTGGGTCACGGTCACAGAATAATTTCCCGATGTCAAGTTTGATGCTATGGCATTGTTACCCGTATTTGCATTGGTGCTCCACGCAAATGATGGCGTACCTGTTGAAGTCAAAGAAATAGAAATACTTCCAATTCCTTGGCTACAATTATCGTTTGTTTTAGTTATATTAAAAGACAATCCATTGCTAGCATTTATTGTATTGGATTGAGATGCGGTACATCCATTTTGGGTCACTGTTACCGTATACGTTCCTGCGGCTAAACTGATTGCGCTATCATTATTGCCCGCATTTGCATTGGTGCTCCAGCTATAGTTATTGGTTCCTATAGGAGAAATTGTCAATGAAATTAATCCATTGTTTTGCCCGCAAGATGTATGAATAATGGATGAACTTATTGTAGGTACTTGAGTTGTTGTCACAGTTAATGTAGTGTCTTTTAAACATCCATTTTGGGTCACTGTAACCGTGTACGTTCCTGCAGCTAAATTATTTGCATTCGCATTATTGCCCGTATTCGCATTGGTGCTCCAACTAAAACTATTAGTTCCTGTAGGCGAAATACTTAACGAAATAGAACCATTTGAATTGCCACAAGTTGCATTGGTAATTGTAGGCGAAATCGTTGGAGCAATAGCAGCATTTAACTGAATCGATGTATCTTTTGTACATCCATTTTGGGTCACTGTAACCGTATACGTTCCTGCTGCTAAATTATTTGCATTCGAACTATTCCCCGTGCTGGCATTCGAAGACCAATTGAAAGAAGGTGTTCCAGTAGAAGAAACATTTACCGCTATGGCGCCTAATGCATTTGTACAAGTAGGTTGGGTTGTAGTAATAGAAAATACTGGTTTTGAAGTAGTCGTTAATACAATCGTTGTATCTTTTATACACCCATTTTGATTGACAGTAACGGTGTACGAACCTGCACTTAAATTGGAAGCGATACTGTTATTTCCTGTATTGGCATTTGTACTCCACGTATATGTTTTTGTACTACTTGGCGAAGTAGCTATAGAGATAGAACCATTTGAATTGCCGCAAGTAGGTTGTGTGATAGTAGGAATAAAATTAAATCCAATAGTATTGCACGTTCCCCCATTACAGTTCGCATTTACACCACCCGTAATATGGTTAATAGATGCAGTTTGAGGAAATGACCAATTGCCTCCATCTGGAATTCTACTATGAGTTTGTCCAATACTAGGATTGGCACCTCCATATTGAAGAATACCAGGGTTTTGTGTATTGATTTGTTGTGCACTTTTCAAAATTGTGCCTGATGGACTTCCTGCGGGAACGCAAGGTACCACTCCAAAGTCTGCTGTTTGTGAAATAATAGAGGCGCTTGCTCCCCAATATACGGCACTAATTGGTGTTCCTATAGAATCATATAATGCCACCCATCCATCAAAATTAGCTAAAACAAAAGTTCCACTAGACAATTCGCAAACGTTTGAAGTATAATTTGGAAGTTTGATATCAATGCTATTAGAGTCCGAGCTTGAAGTTTTAGTTCCCAAAACAAGATGACCATTTGGTGCAATTATAGATTGAGGAATATTGGGAATCCTAAATGTCCCACCTCTATTAACCCTGAAACATTTTGAGATGTTGCAATATAATAACCTCTGGTATTAATAGGCTTGCAGCTTGGATTGTAAATTTCAATATATTCTCTTCCTCCACCAATTAATCCTTGAACGGACAAATTGCCTGGATTTACCATGATTTCATTTATTCTTAATTGTCCTTGTAATTTAAATTGAATTAATAAAAATACAAATACAAACTTTATATCAAATTTCATAAATCTCCTTAATATATCAATTGTAAAATTAAAATATTAAATTGACAAATCATTAAATTCTTTATTATAAAATAAGATTTTAAAAAAATATAAATTAATTCATTAAAATCTTATTTTTTGTTAAATTATTTAGAAATTTAACTAAATTTGCATAAAACTATTATTATGGATTCAAATTTTGAAGTTGTAGAGTTAATAAATTCATTGACAAAAGATGAAAAAAGATATTTTGCAAAATTTTCAAATATTTTTTCTTTAAAGGAAAAAAAATATCAAATTTTATATGATGCTTTAGTTAATTCAAAATATATTGAAGAACCTTTTAAGGATAAAAATTTTAATATGCTTAAAGAAAACTTAAGCACTAAAATCCTTGAAGCTATTACTTTTTCAGAAAAGAATAAAAACAATGAAAATAAAATTATTCAAATGTTTTTAGAAGGTAAAATTCTACAAAAAAAAGGCCTTTTAGAACAATCTAAAAAAAAATTTAACAAAACAATAGAACTTTGTATTAAATTCGAAAGATTTCAAATGTTCTTATACATTTGTTCGCATTTAAAATTAAATTTCATTCATAATTTATATCAAAACTGTAGTTTTAAAGAAATTGACAAATTGTTAAATTTAGAAAAAAAGTATCAGCTAAAAATTCAGAATATAAATATGCTTAATAATTATCAGTTTCTTTATTATTACTATGAGTCTACTTCAAATGAGTTAAAAATGAATGAAATTGCTTCGAGTCAGAATATAATTAACTGGGAAAAATATGATACTTTTGTTGAGAAATCAATATGTCTCAATATTTTAAGTAATCACAATGAAAATATTAAAAAACTGGATTTAAGTATTAAGTTTAATCAACTTCATATAAATTTGTTTGAAAAAAATAAGAATATTTTAAAAGAATATCATTACAATTATTTACTTCAAAGATTTAACTATATTTCAATTATAATTAAAAATAATGAACTAGAACTTGCTGAAAAATATCTTTTTGATATATCAAAAGAGAAGTTCCCTAATACTTATAAAAAGATATATACTATTTTATATTATTCAAATCTATTATATCTATATACTATTCAAGGAAACATAAATAAATTTAAAGAATTAAAAACGGAGATTAATAGGACATTAAATAATTCCATTCCTCTTAGACTTAAATCAATGTTAGAATATTATTATGTTGTTTTACTTTATAACTTAAATTTAAAGAAAAATATAATTCAAGAAATTCAAACTTACTCCAATTCGCTTAAAAATGATCCAAGCTATTTGTTTAAGTCTATTTCAGTTACACTAATCTGTTTTATCGAATTAGAAGATGAGGACAATTTAAATAGATTTTTAAAACTGTATAACAATGAGATCAAGATATTCGAAAAACAATACAAAGAAGAATATAAAGTAATTAAAAAGATAATAGATTCAAAATCAATTGTAAAATTAAATTTAAATGAAAAATTAAAATTAAATAGTTTTTTATATCCTTTAAAACTTTAATATAAAAAAAAGCAGATTGTTTTACAATCTGCTTTTTTAGTTTCAATTTTGAATTCTATATTCCAAAACGATACCAACTTGTACCATTACTAATTATTGAAATTGAATTTTGATGATTTGAACCTAATCCTTCAGGGTACGTCCATGTAGAAGACTGACTTGCAATTTTATCCAAAGAGAAATCACCACCCGTAATACCTTCTAAAATAACTGGAACTGACAATATAATATTAACATTATCATTTGATTTAGCCATATTCATAATTGTGATGATTCTTCCGCTATTTGAAGATGCCGCTGGAAGCGTAAATGTAGTTTGAGCCGTTCCATTAAAAATAACTACATCTTCTGTTTCTCCTACAGTATATGAAGTTGCCGCTGTAGTAACTACATTTTTTCTGTTTAGTGCATTTATTGAGATTCTTCTAAGAGCACGATTTAAACTGTCAACAACTAATATACTATCCGTTTTTTTACCTTCTAAAAGACCTGTAAAACGAACTGTATCTCCTGCTGTTGCTACGGTTAATGATTTACCCGATGTAGTAATAGTTGTATTTTCAGTTAATGTGCCTCCAAGTTTAACCGTATCTCCACTTTTATTTAAACCATTTTTAACTAAAGCAGAGCCTAATTTAAACCCAGTTGTGGTTCCATAACCGTCTTTTACAAATACACTATCGCCTTTTGTATTTACATATACACTATCCACTTTTTGAGCAAATTGTGAACTGTCTGCTTTGATTTTTGCGTAAACGTGTGTGGTATCAAATTGTGCTAATTTAAAACCCGTGATTGCGCCATAACCATCTTTTACAAAAACACTATCACCTTTTGTATTTACATATACACTATCTACTTTTTGTGCAAATTGTGAACTATCAGCTTTAATTTTTGCATATACATGCGTCGTATCAAATTGTGCTAGTTTAAATCCTGTTGTAGTTCCATAACCGTCTTTTACAAATACACTATCGCCTGCATTATTTACATATATACTATCTACTTTTTGTGCAAATTGCGTACTATCAGATTTGATTTTTGCATATACA
>JAFEIJ010000026.1 GCA_017495115.1 Chitinophagaceae bacterium
TAAATGTGTCGAGTATGGCGAACGGTGTTTACCAAATTTCTCTAGACAACGGCGAGCAAGTGCTTAAAGGTAAATTTACAATTGAGCGTTAAGAATTAATTTTCGCTATATGTTTTAAAAAGCCCCATCCAAAAGATGGGGCTTTTTTTATAAAAAAAGTGAAATGTGGTAGATTTCAATTCAAATTAAATATATTTGTAATGTGTTATAAAATATATTAAACGTGGAAGATAGCGAGTGGAATTATATTTTAACAAAAGAAGGAAATTCAAATTTTATACTAAATTTTATTAAATTTGGTATGTCTAATTATAATTTGAATACGGAAGCTTTTTATAATGATTTAAGTATTCAACTAGAGAAAGATGAAGAATTTAAACTTAAAATCCAACAAGAAATTGGGGCATTATTGTTAAATTTAAAAATTAGGAAGTATTTTTGTGATGAAAATATAATTGAAGAAAATAATTTAATTTCGGTATTTACCAGTCGAATTTCAAAAATTGTTTTACCACAAATTGATGATGATCAATCGCTTAACTCAATATTAAATACTTTGTTTTATGATAAAAAGTACTTAAATTGGATACAAAAAGTAGATCAGGATCTTTGGAGAAAAGTAATTGTCCATTTTGATTTGAATCAAGAAAGTTCAATAAAATTATGGATTGAACAATTAGAAGATGTAGCAACGATTTTAATGGATCGAATTAAAGGTGGTTATTGTGATAGTGAATTGTTGCGTTATATGCCTACTCCATTATATAATCAAGGCATTTTTAATACGTTGGAATCGTATGTGAAACAAATTTCTGAAAAAAAAGATTTTTCAATTCCTTTTACTAATATTGAAGAATTGGTCCATGAATGTGATCAATATTTGTCGGATATATTGATGCAAAAAGATCAAAAAGGAATTTCATTAAAAATTACTCTAAAAGTAAATCGATTAAAAGAACAACTTAAAAGACTCAAAGATGTTTTAAATTTACTTTATCTTAATCAAACTTCAGATGCATCCGAATTGGTTTCATTTATAATAACCTATATCATTCAATTATATGCCCCTAAAAATTATATAAGAGAGCAACTTAGTAATAATTTAAATTTGGTGACATTTATGGCAACGTATCATAATGGTCAAACTGGTGAGAATTATATAACAAAAACAAAATTAGGCTATTATAAAATGATTGAATCGTCTTCGATGGGTGGATTTATTGTAGCCATTTTATGTTTTTTCAAATTATATATTAGTAGTTGCCAATTAAGTCCATTTATTGAAGCGATGGGATACAGTTTGAATTACGCAATAGGATTTAGTGCCATTTATTTATTAAAATTTACACTCGCTACCAAACAACCCGCAATGACAGCAGCAAATATAGCTCGAACTTTTGCGCAAGGAAATGATCAACTTCAAACAAAACAATTTACTATTTTGTTTTCAAGATTGTCAAGAAGTCAGTTTGTAGCATTTATCGGAAATGTATTGATGAGTTTTTTAATTGCTACGTCTATTTTTATTATCCTAAAACATGTTTTTCATCTTGAAGTGGTTTCTCAAGAAAAAGCAACGAAGTGGTTTGAAGAAACCTCATTTCCTTATTTTGAAATTTTTTGGTATGCCGCTATTGCGGGTGTTTTTTTATTTATAAGTGGACTCAGTTCTGGGCTTTTTATCAATAGATTAAGATATTCAAATGTTATTAATCGATTGTATCATCATCCTGTTTTAAAAATGTCCTTATCGATTTCACGAAGAAAAAAAATAGTTCAATGGTTTGAAAAAAATGCTGGGGGCCTTTTTGGTAATATTGTTTTAGGGTTTTTACTTGGTTTTGCATTTTTGATAGGAAAGTTTTTAGGGATTCCATTTGATATAAGACATATTACATTTCAGGCCGGAAATTTTGCTATAGCAATTGGAGGTCTTGGTTATAATATTTCTTATATTGAGTTAATAAAAGGCTTTGTTTTTATTTTTGGTATTGGTTTTTTTAACTTTTTTGTTAGTTTTACCTTGTCTTTAATTTTGGCATTAAAAGCGAATCGAATTCCTTTAAAATTAATGTTTCCAATATTAAAGGCTGTTTTACAAAATTTTGTAAAACAGCCTTTCTATTATTTTTATCCTCCTTCTAGGAAAAAGGAATAGTAAAGTTATTATTTTAACTCCATGGTAAGAATTGCATTTCCCATAGCGGGCATAACTACTTCCATTTTGCGAGCCATTTTTAGCGTAGTATCAATCCAGAACGTTGTTTTGTCATTTTCATTTTCTTGACTTACGGCTTCAACTTTATGAAGATTATTTTCTAATCCAATATATTTAATCGAAATGGTTTTATTCTTCATGGTCATCATGTCGGGCATCAAACAATTTAAAGTAAATCCATCTTTTAGAGGAAAATGAGCTAAAGTGACATCCATGCTTGGTCCATCAATTAAAAAGGCTTTATCAAAAGCAATTTCCATATTTTGACCCATAGCGTTTACTAGGCATTTTTCTTTTGAATAATTTGATTCAATATTCATGCCACCTTGATTCATTTTTCTTTGAATTGGAGTTAAGCTCATATCTAAAGTAACCTCATCTTCTGAAGATCCCATCATAGCTTTAGAAACATCTTTTATGATATATTGATTATTCTTAACCGAAACTGTTCTCGTCATTTCAATTGGAATGATTTGTCCTTGAACTTCAATTTTTGCATTATATGAAAAAGATCCTTCTTTAAGTTGCGCATTAATTTTAGGTAACGTGGAGGCGGTTTCAACGGATTTTGCGTTTTTTAAAACCACTTTATTAATATCAACGGTAATTTCTTTAAGTCTTTTTTCAACTTCAGGTTTCATATCTTTTTGGAAAGTCCCTCCAATTACTTCACTCAAGAATTTCTCGATAGCGGCATACATCGCCATATTATTAACTGGTTTATAAAACCCATGTCCTTCGTCAGGAGCTAGGATATAACCTACTTTTTTACCTTTGTCTCTTAATGCAACTACTATTTGATCCGCTTCTGCTTGTTTTACTCTCGGGTCATTGGCTCCTTGAATAACTAAAAGGGGTTTATTGATTTTATTTACATGAAACAATGGACTGGCTTCTTGTAATAATTTTTTACCTTCTTCGGTATTTGGATCGCCAACCATTCCGTATAGCATGGCTTTTCCAGCCTCCCAATATGGTGGAATGGATTCAAGAAGTGTAAAAATATTACTTGGCCCTACAATATCAACACCACAAGCATATAAGTCTGGAGTAAACGCCAATCCTGCCAATGTAGCATATCCGCCGTAACTTCCTCCCATAATGACCAATTTTGATGGATCTGCGATTCCTTTTTCAATAAGATGTTTCACTCCAAATGTGATATCATCTTGCATTAATTTACCCCATTGTTTATCGCCGGCATTTAAAAATGCTTTGCCATAGCCACCACTGGCTCTGAAGTTTGGCTGAAAAACAGCATAACCTCTATTACATAAAAATTGTACTTCAGGACTGTAACCCCAATAATCTCTTGGTCCTTTTGGGCCACCATGAACTAATGCGATTAAAGGCATTTTTTGACCTTCCATGCCTTTTGGTATGGATAAATAACCAGGGATTTCGAGTCCGTCGCTACTTTTATATCGTATTGGAGTCATTGAAACCAATTCGCTTTCAAATGCTTTTAATTTTGGTTTTGGACAATATTGAAACGTTAATTTTTGAGTTTCAGTATCAAAATAATATACTTCGGTAATAAAACGATCTCCCGAAATATTAATAAGCATTTTTTTGTAATCTTTAGTGAAACTTGAAATGCCAATTTCTTGATTTGGAAATTTTGATGTTAAAAATTGAAACATTTGTTCCCATCTTTTATTTTTCCAATGACGCTCTCTTTTATCATAAAAATAGGACGTGCTTATAATTTCTCTTGTATTTTCATCAATAAATAAACTTCCAAAGTCCACTTGATTTTTAGGATCTTTTTCTACTAAAGTTAATTTTTTTGAATTTGGATTCATTAAATATAATGAAGATAGGTCTAAATCTCCTTTGTTTGTTTCTAAATAAACCTCACTATTGTCTTTATTCCAATTTAAAAAAGAAGCGCCTTCATTTACATTTACCGAATAAATTTCTTCAAGACTTTTGTCCGGATTAATTCGATATGTAAACGTATTTCCTTTTTCGTCCGTTTTACTCAATAATCTTAAATTTTCGTCCCAATCAAAGTTGTAATCAGTAATTCGATCTTTATTTTCATATAACATTTTTAATTTTCCATCAGAAATATTTAACTCATATAAATCATGCCACGCTTTATCGCGGTCGTTAATTCCTACAACTAATTTGTTAGGATCTTTTCGGCTTGCCATAATTATTTGAGCCGTGATTTCTTTCATTGGGGTAAGATTTCTGGCTTCGGGCAATTTGCCGGCTTTTGGATTTATTGCATAAATATTCATGTTTTCATCGCCATCGTTATCTTTTACAAACAAAATGTACTTTGAATCAATCGTCCAAAAATAGCCATACATCGGTCTTTTTTGATTTGTAAGTGGAATTGCTTTTTCAAAAGGCTCGTCATTTTTTTTAATCCAAAGATTCATGATGCCCTCATATTCTTTTAGGAACGTAATATACTGTCCATCGGGACTAATTTGTGCTCCAGAAATTTCAGGGTTTCCAAAAAATAACTCACGGTCAATTAGTTTTGCTTTTTGTGCAAATGTATTCATACTAAAAAGTAAAAGTGATAAATAAAAGAATGTTTTCATATTATAATAATTTTATAAGATACAAATATAGTAGCTTAATCGGAATATTTTAAAAGAAAATTATATAAAGCGCAGAAAAAAATTAGTTTTGTATCTCAATTGTAAAAAAAAATGATAAAAAAAGTATTTAAAATATTCACATTTTTTATGGTTATATTGTTTGATAATCAAATATATGCCAATTCAATTCCTCAACAAATTGATAATATATTCAAACCAATAGCCGATTTTTTTGATGCTTTAGTATTTTATAAAATCCCTATTTTAGGAGTTTCGATGCCTATAATTTTAATTCTTCTTGTTTTTGGGGCGCTACTTTTTACGTTTCGATTTCGTTTCCCTAATATACGTTTTTTTAAAATGGCTATTGATATTGTTAGAGGTAAATATGATGAAATGGATGCGCATCATGTTCAAGAAAAAGCTACAAATTTTAATGTAGTAGAAGGCGATATTAAAGGCACTATAGCAGATGAAAGTCGAGAAGGTGAGGTGAGTCATTTCCAAGCATTAGCTACAGCCGTTTCTGGCACTGTTGGCTTAGGGAATATTGCAGGCGTAGCGGTAGCAATTGCAATGGGTGGTGCTGGAGCTACTTTTTGGATGATTGTCTGTGGTTTTTTAGGTATGAGTTCCAAATTTGTTGAATGTATTTTAGCCGTAAAGTATAGAGAAATTGATAAAGATGGCATCGTTTATGGTGGACCGATGTATTATTTAAAAAATGGATTGATTGATTCAAATAAATCTAGATTAGGTGTTTTTTTATCTTTTGTTTTTGCGATACTTTGCGTAGGTGCTTCTTTTGGAGCAGGAAACGCATTTCAATCCAATCAAGCTGCCATTCAAATTGTAAGCTTATTTCAGTTTCAAAATCCAATGGCAACCTTTATTGTAGGAATAGCAATGTCTTTTGTTATAGGATTAGTAATTATTGGTGGCATCAAGCGAATTGCAAAAATAACGGAGAAAATAGTGCCTTTAATGGCAATTATTTATATTGTAGCTTCTTTAATAATTATATTTTTTCATTGGAATAAAATTCCGCTAGCAATTAATGCAATTTGGACGGGTGCTTTTAGTTTAGATGCAGGAATTGGTGGTTTGATTGGCGTTATGATTGTTGGTTTTCAACGTGCTGCTTTTTCTAATGAGGCTGGTGCCGGTTCAGCAGCTATTGCGCATGCGGCAGTAAAAACTAGATTTCCAGCTAGTGAAGGAATCGTGGCACTTTTAGAGCCATTTATAGATACCGTAGTGATTTGTACAATGACCGCTTTGGTTATTGTTTTGTTTAATATTGATGGTAAATTTGATTATGGAACCGCTCAAAATGGTTTGATTTATATTAAATCATCTCAGCAATGGGTTGGTGGCGTTGATTTAACATCACTGGCTTACGCCGATGTGATGCCTTGGTTTACTTATGTTTTAACCATTGCTATTGTTCTATTTGCTTTTTCTACAATGATTTCATGGTCTTATTACGGTTTACAAGCGTGGAAATTTTTGTTTGGAAAAGGTAAAATGGCCGATTTGGTTTACAAAATTCTTTTTGTACTTTTTGTGATTGTTGGTGCATCAACCTCGATGACTTCGGTGGTTAAATTTTCGGATGCGATGATGCTCGGATTGGTTTTTCCTAATATGATTGGGTTAATTTTATTATTTCCAAAAGTAAAAACAGAATTGGATCATTACTTAGCCGCAATCAAATTATTTAAGAAAAGTAAAAATTAATTTAAATTAATTTTTAAATTAATGTAGAACATTTTTAGGAATTAAATGGTTTAATTTTAAAAAATATTATAAAATGAAAATAGTTGCTTTTGGGGCGTCAAACAGCCGAAATTCAATAAATAAAAAATGGGCACATTTTGTAGCAAATCAATTTAATGCCACTCAAATACATGTTCTTGATTTAAATGATTATGAAATGCCTTTATATTCTATTGATAAAGAGCAAGAAATAGGATTGCCTCAAGAAGCGCATCAATTTGTTGAAGATATTCAAAATGCGGATTTATTAATTATTTCGCTTTCCGAACATAATGGAACGTATACTACCGCATTTAAAAATATTTTTGATTGGGCTTCTAGGGTACAATTAAAGTTTTTTGAAAACAAAAAAATGTTATTAATGGCTACGGCTCCTGGTCCAAGAGGCGGTCAAGGTGTTTTAGAAGCAGCTGTTTCACGTTTTCCGATTCATGGTGCTGAAATCGTTGAAACATTTATTTTACCTTTGTTTAATGCTAATTTTGATGTTCAAAATGAAATTTTAAATGAAACAATGCAATCGGAGTTGCATCAAATGCTTGATCGTGTTATGCAAAAAGTGTCCTTGACAAACAACTAGTTTGTATTAGACTCCAATTCTTTAAAATATTTTTTGTAATACGAATTGGATTGAATTAATGCCGCGTGCGTTCCTTCACCAACAATTTCTCCTTTGTCTAATACTAAAATTTTATCAGAGCTTATAATTGTAGAAAGACGATGCGCTATTACAATTGAAGTTTTATTTTTAATGGTATTTTGCACTAATTTTTGAATATAATATTCAGTGTTAGAGTCGATAGAAGAAGTCGCTTCATCTAAAATTAAAATGGAAGGATTTTTAACGATAGCTCTTAAGAAAGAAATTACTTGTTTTTGACCGTGAGATAAGCTGTTGCCTCGCTCTTGTATTTGAAAATCAAAACCTCCAGGTAATTGCTCAAAAAAGTCTTGAATATCCAAGTCTCTAGCCATTTGCATCGCTTTTTCGATGCCAAATGACTTGTTTTCCAGTCGAATATTATCTAAAATACTTCCCGAAAATAAATAGATATCTTGTAAAACCATACCAATATGATTTCGTAATGATGCAATTTTAATGTCATTTATGGAAATGTTATCAATCTTTATATTTCCTTTTTGTATCGGATAAAAACGATTGAGTACATTGATGATAGAAGTTTTTCCACTCCCTGTAGCGCCTACAATGGCTAATGATTCGCCGGCTTTGATTTCAAAGCTAATGTTTTTTAGAATTTCTTTTTCGGGTAAATAACCAAAGGTGACTTCTTCAAAATGAATGTTACCTTTAGGGTTTGATAGTTCAATTTCACCTAAATCGTTTTCCTTGTTGGGCGTTTCAATAATTTTAAAAACGCGCTCGCAAGCCACAAAACCCATTTGAAGCTGATTGAATTTATCTGCTAAAAATCGCATAGGCCTAAAAAGCATATTGAGATAAAGGTAAAAGGAAGATATCATGCCTGCGGTGTATCCCGATTCATTTAAACTAAAATATCCAACGCCCATAACCACAAGTCCAACGCTAATAGCAATTAACGTTTCTAATACAGGGAAAAACCAACTATAATACCAAATCGCTTTTATATTCAAATCAGTTTGCTCTTGATTGATTTTTTTAAATTTTTGAAGTTCTAGTTGCTCCGCGGTAAAGGATTTTATAAGTTTTATTCCTGTTAAATGTTCTTGTGTAAACGCATTAAATTCACTTATTTTGTCACGAATTTTTTGGTTTACAATTTTAACCTTTTCTTTAAAAATATAAGTTGCCCAATATAATAGAGGCAAGGTAACTAGTGAAATCAATGTCAGTTTTACATCCGTATAAAACATGAAACTCAAAACAATAATAATCGTAAGAAAATCCGAAATTATGGTAAAGAAATTCTCTGAATACACTTCATTTATGGTTTCTACATCGTTGATGGTTCTCGTAGTTAGAGTTCCAATTGGCGTTTGGTCGAATAGCTGAACGTGAATTCCAATTAATTTTTGAAAAACTCGAGTTCGTATAGAATGCACAATATTTTGACTAAACCAAGCGGTTATAAATACAAAAAAGTATCTTAAAAAAGATTCAATTATGAGTAATCCAAAAAGTAACATCGAATAAGAAATAAGTTTTTCTTTGTTAAATGTCGTAATAAAATGGTCAATAATGTATTGAAGTAAAAAAGGACGAATTGGACCTAAAATGGATACAAAAATTGATAATAAAAGCGCGACAATAAACCATTTACGGAAAGGAATAATTTCTAAAAATATCTTGTGATATAATCCTTTTTCTTTCATTTAAAGGTGGGGTTTATTTTTTTAAATTTTTGTTGATGATTTGGAATTGCAAAGATAGTAAACTAATTAAAAATGCAATTAAAAGTGCGCCTATAGTTGAAAAAATAACTATTAAAGATCTTGTGGGTTTTGATTTTTTTTCAGCAGGAAACGCGCGTTCTAAAATCGTAATCGTTGATATTTTATCATTAGCCGAAACTTCATATTCCGTTAGTGATTTGTTCAAAATTTTGAGTTCTTCTTCAATCGATGAGCTGCCAGGATTTAATTTTAGCTCTTGATTTTTTTTATCAATTTGCTTTTTAAGCATTTGAATAATTTTTCGTTTATTTTCAATAATTGGTTCTGAATTTATTGCATCAATTTTATCAACAATTTCATTAACCATTTCTGCTGCTTTTTTAGGGTCTGTGTCTAAAATTGAGATTTCTATAGCGTCTCGGTCATTTTTAAATGCCGAATAATTTGATTGAAACTCTTCAACCGTTTTCGTCCATTTGAATGTTTCATTGTCATATCCATAGTGTTTTGCCAATTGATGTTTTTCTATAACATAACCCGCAATTACCGAACTATTTGCAATACTTAATATTCGATTGGCGTCGTATTTATTGCCATAATACGAATGTTCATTTTGACCTTGCTGTTGACCAAAAATCATACTTTTGTCGGCTAAAGTTAAATTATTCGGATAAATAAATGCGGTAGAACGAAAGTAAACAGGTAATAACAAAGCAACAATAATAGAGGCTAAAAAACCTATAGAAGTCGCAATAATGATTGGTTTTTTGAATAAAATAAAAATTTTTATAATGTCAACCAAATGGTATTCGTATAGTGGTTTTTTATGAATATCCATAATGCTTTTATTTAAGATTTTATTATAATAAAAACGCTAAACTAAGAGATATTCGATTAATCTAAAGAAAAATTTTCAAGATTTGGATCCCAAAATAATTTCTTAAATTCGACAACTTGAAAATCCTTAATTTCGATACCTTCTGATTCTAAGAGCATTTGCATTTCGTTATCTGTTCCAAAGTGTGCACGCCCCGAAAGTAAACCATTTCGATTAACCACCCGATGTGCAGGTATATGGATTCCATTTTTGTGACTATTCGTTAAAGCGGTGCCAACCATTCTCGAACTTTTTTTAGCACCTAAATATTCCGCAATGGCGCCATAAGAAGTAATGCGTCCATAAGGGATTTTATGTACAACTCGATATACTTTTTCAAAAAAAATGCTACTATTTAAATTATTTGTATATTTTTGCATCTTTAAAATTTTTGTATGATATTTTAAATAAAATCATTCAAATCAAAGTGTTTTAACCCAAAAAATTAAAAACTTATGCAAATTAAACGTATTTATTTTTTGATATTCGGATTATTTTTAACATCTGCTGTTATTGCTCAAAGTTCGAACCAAGAAACTAAATGCGAAGACAATTTAGTAACAACGTTTGCAAAGTATTTTTATAAAAGTGAAGTTAAAATTGATACAAACAAAACCAATAAATCAAATAAACAATCCTTTACTTCAAAAATTTACCAATCTACAATTGATAATATTATCAGTGTAGGAAAAACATTCTTAGGGATTCCTTACCGTTGGGGTGGTACTCGTGAAAATGGCTTTGACTGTAGTGGTTTTATTAAATATATCTTTGACTGGTTTAACATTCAATTGCCAAGAACAAGTCGTGAAATGGCTCATTTTGGTGAATATGTAAGTAAAAATGAATTACAAAAAGGTGATTTGGTTTTCTTTTCAGGAAGAAATGCTTCAAGTGGTGTTATTGGTCATATCGGAATTGTGGTAGAAGTAACTAATGAAGCGATTAAATTAATGCATTCTTCAAGCTCTAAAGGCGTTCATATTGAAGATTTAAATACAAGCGAATATCTTTCAAGACGATACATCACAGCGCGTCGATTACCAATTGAAGATAATAAGAACAATAAAAACTAGTTTTTTATCATAAAATATGCACCAACCATTTTTTGATTCAAAAAAAAAGCAAGTTGCATATCTAGTAGATCCTGAAAAGTTTGATTTTTCGGATGATTTCATACAAAATCTTTTAAAATATTCACCCAATTTTATATTTGTAGGCGGCAGTTCTTTAATTTCAAAAGAACAAATGGAAGCGGTTATTCTATTTTTTAAGCAAAAAACGAATATTCCAGTTGTTATTTTTCCAGGTCATCCTTTACAGCGCTCTTCTAATGCAGATGCTATGCTCATTTTGTCGGTGCTTCAATCAAATCAAGAGCTTTATATCACAGGACATTTAAAAACCGTTGCGGAGGAATTATTGTCTTATAATATTCCATTAATTCCAACGGTTTATGTAATTGTTTCGGATAATAACAACAGTTCAACCATAAAATTTACAGGAATAGATCCAATTGCTTCTAATAATTTTGATGCCGTTAAAACTATTGTACTTACTTCTAAAGTTTTAAATTATCAAGCAATTTATTTAGAAGCAGGAAGTGGTGCTGAAAATGCGATTCAATTCGATTTAATTAAAAAAATTCGACCATTGACCAATCAATTTTTGATTGTAGGAGGAGGAATAAAAAATCGAAATCAAATGATAGAAGCGTTTCATTCTGGAGCAGATTGTGTGGTTATAGGAACTGCATTAGAAAAAGATATAGAAATGATGAAAGAATTTTATATAAATAATAGCTAATTTTTCAGATTATTTCTTATAAAATCAATTACATTTGTAAATTATAAATTCAAAAATATGAGCTCGATTTTATCTACTTCATTGCAAGATAATATTTTAACAATTACCATTCAACGTGAAGAAAAATACAATGCGTTGAATATTCAGTTTTTTACTGAAATGGATGCGATATTAGACAAAATTTATGATTCGGATGAAATTCGATCGGTAATCATAACAGGTAGTGGTTCAAAAGCTTTTGCTGCTGGCGCGGATATTTCTGAATTTTCAAGTTTTGATAGTAATAAAGCTCGAAAATTATCAAGAGATGGGCATAATGTTTTAAATCGAATAGAAAGCTGTCCAAAACCATTTATCGCGGCGGTAAACGGATTTGCATTGGGTGGAGGTTGCGAATTAGCAATGGCTTGTCATTTGCGTGTGGCATCTGAAAATGCCAGCTTTGGTCAACCCGAAGTAAATTTAGGTTTGACTCCAGGTTATGCAGGAACACAGCGTTTGGTGCAGATCATTGGGAAAGGAAAAGCTTTAGAATTATTATTAACTGCGGATACTATAAAAGCTGATGAAGCTCTGCGTTTAGGTTTGGTTAATCATGTGGTACCTCAAGAAAATCTTTTGGACAAGGCAAGAGAAATTTTAAATAAAATCAATTCAAAAGCTCCAATTGCTATTGAAAATGTGATTAAATGCGTCAATTCCTATTATAAAGATGGCCCTGTAGGATTTACCACTGAAGTCAATCTTTTTGCGGAGTGTTTTGATACACAAGATTTTAAAGAAGGTGTTGCTGCTTTTTCAGAAAAACGTAAAGCAAATTTTATAGGTAAATAATTTTTAGGTTTTGAAAGAAATTGATATTAACGAAGTACTGGAATTGCCAAATATTAAGAAATACGAGTTGTTTATTCAGCTTATAGTGGTAAATAAGGGGGTTTATGGTTTATATAACGATGGATGGGCTGTTCAAGGAGATGGAAACGGTAACTTTTTCTTTCCAGTTTGGCCTACCGAAAATTTTGCTCAGTTAATGGCGATTGATAATTGGCAAAATTATCAACCTAAGTACATCGCTTTAGTTGATTTTTATAATGTTCAATTGGCTCAGTTTGAATCTAAAAATGTAAAATTGTCCATTTTCCCGACGATAAAACACAATACCTTATTAATAAAACCAGAGGTGCTTAAACGAGATATCGAAATCGCCTTAGTCAAATTAAATTAATCAAAAAATTATGATAAAATTATTCAAATATATTGCCATTATCGAAGGATTATCATTTATCGTAATTCTTGCCGTTACGATGCCCTTAAAATATATGATGGATATGCCCATGCCTAATAAAGTTGCGGGTATGTTGCATGGCGTTTTATTTATAGCGTACGTTTATGGTGTTTTTATCGTAAAAGATAAGTTAAAATGGGATAGAAGGTCGGTTATCATCGCACTTGTAGCTTCGGTTATTCCATTCGGTACGTTTTATGTAGATCGTAAAATGTTGCCATAATTATTCAAAAAACGAAATAGGGTTATTTTACATTTTCAAAATACAATTTAATTTTTAATTGTATTTTTGCTCAATGGCATTCCTATATCTTCATACTTTAATCGATCAGATTCCTGGCTTACTGCCTGTAAAAGCGGATATGCTCAAAAAAAGTCTTGGACTTTTTACGGTTGGAGATGTGATTTCGCATTATCCATATAAATATATTGATAAGTCAAAAGTTTATGGGGTTAATGAAATTAACGAAAATGTTTCTTTTATTCAGTTAAGTGGTATTATCGAAGATATTCGTATTGAAGGGGAAGGATATAAAAAACGCCTGGTTGCCGAATTTGAAGATCAAACCGGAAGTATTCAATTGGTTTGGTTTCAATCTATAGAATGGCATAAAAAACGATTGATTTCGGGTAAACAATATTTAGTTTTTGGTAAACCAAATAAATTTGGAAACAAATACAGTATCACACATCCAGAGGTAAAACAAATTCTCTCAGATCAAGAAATTGAATTAAGCGGATTTCAACCCATTTATACAACTTCAGAAACGATGAAAAAGCGAGGTATGGATAGTCAAGGTATGCATAAACTGATTACCCATTGCTTGCAGCTTTTAGATTCTTCTGAAAAAATGGAATATTTGCCTGATACAATTTTAAAACAAAATAACTTGCTTTCTTTGCCTAAAGCGATGGAATGGATTCATTCGCCCAAAGATCAAAGTCAAATCATCGCCGCACAATATCGAATTAAATTTGAAGAGTTTTTTAGAATTCAGTTTCAATTGCAGCAATCGCTTAATTACCGAAAAACCAAATTGAAAGGATATGTTTTTTCGAAAATTGATGAATATTTTGATCGTTTTTATAAAAATCATTTGCCTTTTGAATTAACCAATGCGCAAAAAAGAGTTTTGAAAGATATTCGTAAAGATGTGCTTTCGGGCGGTCAAATGAATCGCTTGGTACAAGGTGATGTAGGAAGTGGAAAAACCATTGTAGCACTCATGTGTATGTTGATGGGCATTGATAATGAATTTCAAGCGTGTATGATGGCACCTACCGAAATCTTAGCTAAACAGCATTTCGAAGGATTGTCAAATCTTCTGGCTCCATTGGGTTTGAATGTTATGTTGCTGACCGGTAGTGTTCCGGCAAAACAAAAAAAAGTGATTTTAAATGATTTGTTGCATGGTCAAATTGATATTCTTATCGGAACGCATGCATTAATTGAAGAACCTGTTGTTTTTAAGAATTTAGGCATTGCCGTAATTGATGAACAGCATCGATTTGGTGTGGCGCAACGAGCCAGTTTATGGAAAAAAAATACATATCCACCACATATTTTGGTCATGACGGCGACTCCAATTCCTCGTACTTTAGCGATGACCTTGTATGGCGATTTGGATTATTCGGTTATAGACGAACTGCCACCCGGACGAAAACCAATTGCGACAAAACATGTTTTTTTTGCTAAAAGAAATCAACTTATGGCTTTTTTGAAAGAAGAAATTGCCAAAGGATTTCAAGTGTATATCGTATATCCATTAATTGCAGAAAGCGAAAAAATGGATTTGAAAAATTTGGAAGATGGATTTCAAGAAGCATTAGAAGAGTTTCCGGCACCTAAATACTCGGTTTGTATGGTGCATGGAAAAATGAAAAATGCAGATAAAAATGCAGAAATGCAACGGTTTGTATCCGGCGAGGCGCAAATATTAGTTTCCACAACCGTAATTGAGGTAGGTGTAAATGTGCCCAATGCGACGATAATGGTCATCATGAATGCGGAGCGTTTTGGCTTGTCGCAGCTCCATCAGTTAAGAGGGCGCGTTGGTCGTGGTGGCGACCAATCCTATTGTTTTTTGATGACCGATTATAATCTGAATCTTGATGGACGAAAACGTATGGAAATTATGACCAGTACTTCCGATGGATTTGTCATCGCCGAAGCCGATCTTAAAATGCGAGGTCCTGGCGATATTTCGGGGACGCGCCAGAGTGGAGATATTCAGTTGAAATTGGCGAATATTTCTCAAGATGCGCCTATTTTACAGCAAGCGCAACAGCTTTCTAAAAAAATTGTTGAAGAAGATCCTGAATTGCAGATGGAGCAATTTAAGCCTTTAAAGCATTTTATTGAAAAATTAAAAAAACAAAGCCAACGCTGGGGAAAAATTAGTTAATTCTATTTAGTAAACGGTAAAATTCCATAAACTTTTTTCTTTTAACCACTTTCTTGTTTGCAAAAAGAAATTATGTAAATCCCTATAATTTTGCTTAAAATTAATTATTTTAATAAAATGAAAAATAGGAATTTGTGTTTAGGGGCCTTGTTGCTTGTAGCTATTTTTAGTCTCACGATTTCGTGTTCCAAAGAACCATTAAAATCCATCTCCAACGAAACCATTTCTTGTAATACCCCCAACCAATGGCGTATTTTTGAAAAAGAGCATTATGTGGCATCTCAAAAATATTCAAAAAATTATATCGAAGATGCGTTATATAAATTTTATTGGCAGGATGATAATAATAACTTTATTGAAATTGCGGTAAAATCAATTCCAAAAATGAATGAAACTAAAATATATTGCAAAAATGAGTTTGTTTCCTTTAAATCAAGAACAAATAAATTAATCTACACGGCATATAACAATGAAAATGCCATTCCAGATAACACGTTAATGATTCGAAGCGATGCAAAAGGTTTACATTTTACAATGCAAAGACTTCCAATTTATAATATCAAAAAAAGATATTATGTAGATTTTTCAATTTGTAATTTATTTATGAATCCAATGAATTAATCTGTTTTGATTGCTTGCTATTAATTTTATTATTAATTCCATATTTTCTATATCATTTATTTGACAAAAAAAGTTGTAGCTGGCAATATAAATTAAGTCTAAAGGGGTGAACTATAAACTAGATTTTTCACTTCCATATTTCAAGATAAATACAAAATTCCGAGATGACTTTAGATTCAAAATTTAGGTTTTTACTTTTAAGTGATTTTTTTAAAGATTCTAACTCAAAATAATACTCACTATCGTCCCATTCTTTCGCTAAACGAATTTTATTTTCTATAAGTAAATCATGATTTAGAAAACCAATATCACCAATAATTATTTTTGCATTTGGATTTATATGTGTTAGAAGAAAATCAATAATTTTAATTTTGTTTTCATCGTTGTAGTGATGGAAAAAATAAGTACCTATAAAGTAATTGATATCTTTTGGGAAAACACTCCAATCCAAATCTTGGTAATTGTCAAAATCGAATTGGATAATATGAGCGTCTTTTATCCTGTTTTTAGATATTTCTACCATTTTTTCAGATAAATCTACCCCGTAAATTTGACATTTTTTTTCGGTGTAAAGCTTATAGGAAATATAACCCGTCCCAATACCTAAATCAAAGATGTTAGATTGGGATTCAATAGTATTGATAATCGCATCTACTAACTCCAAATAGCCTTTGAATGGAAAAGATTGCTGGTTCTCAAATACAAACTTTTCATACGAGTCTGCCCAGTTTTCAAAAAGTGTTTTTTGGTCGTGCATATTTTTTTGTTTTCATTTAATCACTTAATAAACAAAAAAGTGATAATATAAATTTATTAGTAATTTATTTTCAAAGCAAATAACCATTTTGTTTAATTAATGGAATTTCTTGTGGTGATGTTTTTATAAGTTGATCATAAGAGAATAAAAATTCTTTTTCAAAAATATCCATTCCGATATAATAGGAAAGCATAATGGAGTTATTAAGTTCCATTACATCTTGCATGACGCTTTCAAATTTTATATAAGAAAGTTCTTCAAGTCGCTCCAGGTAATAACGGAGTGTTGAGCTTTTGTAGCCCGGCTTTTCGCCATTGGTATTGATTAATATATTCCGAAGGGCAGTTTGGTTTTGATTGATTAAATATAAATCAAATAAGGTGTCTTCATTTTGAATAATCGCAATATGAACTTGCTGAGCTTGATGAAATATAATGTCTTTTTTCACGATTTTACAATTTTACTATTTTGCATTTAATTTTCTTGGAGGATATTTTTGAGCTAAAAAAGCAAAACGTTCGATATGATCGGGAGTCGTGCCGCAGCAGCCCCCAACAATATTAATTAAGCCTTCTTGCATAAATTGTTCCAATTGAACTTCCATATCTTGCGGCGTTTCATCATACATTCCCATTTCGTTGGGTAATCCTGCATTGGGATAGCAGCTCACATAGAAAGGACTCTTTTTAGCTAAAATTTCTATATATTGTTTCATCGCCATAGCGCCCAAAGCACAATTTAAACCAATGCTAAGTAAAGGAACGTGGCTCAATGAAATTAAAAAAGCCTCGGTAGTTTGTCCACTTAAGGTACGCCCCGAAGCATCCGTGATCGTTCCCGATATCATAATTGGAATATCTAGATTTCGTTTTTCTAAAACTTCTTGAATTCCAAAAACGGCCGCTTTAGCATTGAGTGTGTCAAAAATAGTTTCAACAAGTAAAACATCAACACCACCATCAATCAATGCTTCGGTTTGTTGGATATACGCATTTTTTAAATCTTCAAAAGTAACGGCTCGATATCCAGGACGGTTCACATCGGGAGAAATAGAAGCCGTTCGGTTTGTAGGTCCAATGGAGCCCGCCACAAATCTTGGTCTTAAGGGATTTTTTTTAGTTATTTCATCACAAGCTTCTTTTGCGATTCGAGCACTTTCGTAGTTGATGTCATAAACGGCATCTTCCAATTGATAATCTGCTTGTGAAATCACATTTGCGCTAAATGTATTGGTTTCTAAAATATCGGCACCAGCGTTTAAGTATTCTAAATGAATATTTTTAATAATATCCGGTCGCGTAATCGAAAGGATATCATTATTTCCTTTGAGTGGATGGGTATGATTTTTAAATCGTTCGCCTCTAAAATCGTTTTCATCAAGCGTGTATCGTTGAATCATCGTGCCCATGGCACCGTCTAATACTAAAATACGTTCTTTTAATATTTCTTTAATGTTTGCCATATCAAAAATTTGGTTTTAAAATGCCTTTTTGGTAATAGGAATTAATTGTATCAATGACTTCCTTATCAGAGTCCGTTAAAAATAGTAAATTGATGTCCTCAGGATTTATATATTTTTCTTCGATAAGTGTATTTTTGATCCAGTCTAACAATCCTTGCCAGTAATCGGATCCATATAAAATAATCGGAACTTTGTCAATTTTTAATGTTTGTGATAGCGTTACAACCTCAAACAACTCATCTAAAGTGCCAAAACCACCTGGAAACAAAACAAAAGCTTGTGCATATTTAACAAACATGACTTTTCGTACAAAAAAGAAATTGTGATTAAATGTTTTATCAATATCTATATAATCATTTGGCTTTTGTTCATGGGGCAAAATAATATTTAATCCCACAGATTTTCCATCCGCATCTTGCGCGCCACGATTTGCGGCTTCCATGATTCCAGGTCCACCACCTGTAATAATTCCATAGCCTTCTTGACATAATTTTTGACTAAGAATTCTTGCTTTCTGATAATAAGCATGATCTTGCGGGGTTCGAGCAGAGCCAAATATTGAAATGCAAGGGCCTATTTTGGGTAGTTTTTCGAATCCTTCCACAAATTCGCTCATGATTTTAAACATTAGCCAACTCGATTCCGCTTTGAGTTCACTCCAATTTTTTTCCATAATAATTTATCTTTTGAATCGCTGTAGTATTTTTTGAATATAATTCTTGAAAAATTTAAACTGTCCAAGTGGAACACTAACTAGCAAAACGCATGCGGGCCAGATGATGGTCATTACTACGACATACAAAATGCCAAACAGCAATCCATTGGAAATTTCAAAAAGACCAAGAATCTTACGACCTAAAAATCCACAAAAACTGCCTCCAATAGCAAAGGTACATATAATGAGTATTAAATTGAGGTTATTTACGCCCCATTTCTTTTTTAGTTTTTCAATCATCATTTTAAAATTATGAGTCCATCGATTCTAATGCATACAAACAAACTATCGCTAATCGAATATTGCCATGATGAAGCATCTCTTGTGCGGCTTTATGAAACTGTAATTCTTTTTCTGATCCTTCAAATTGTTTTAAATATTGAAAACTTTCAGATTGTTTAAAGGTATCGATTTCTTCAACCGAAGGGAATGTTTGGTTTAATGCCAATTGTCCTAAATTATTTCCAGTAAGCACACGGCTATTTCGGATGGTGTCGGATAAGGCATCTACGCCAATTCCAATATTAGCTTGAGGTTGCGCAATTTCAAACATTCGGCTTGGTTCAAGTTGTGTGTAAAATCCTGCGCCACATCTCCCGATTTGGTTCATTTTCAATGGATCAATTTTCCCATTAGCATCTAAAATTTCTTCTTTAATATGAATTTTGATGACCTCACACAAAAATATATTTCCTGCACCTCCTTCAGTTCCTAATTCTTTGACTTCGATAACCTTACATTCAAAACTAACAGGACTTTCGGCTACTCGAGGTGGCTTAACCAATTCGGAAGCAATAGGTGTAAAATGCGCTTTTTCAAATTCATTGACGCCGCGCTCAAACTCCGAACTTGCAAATGAAGTTTGGTATGCCATATCATATTCTACAATATTAATAACCACTTCGTGGGTTTCTTTGATATTTTTATAGGTATCTTTAGTTTGCCCTGTTCTTCCACTTACACTGGCTGAAAAAATCATTATTGGAGGATTCGTGCTAAAAACGTTAAATTGACTGTAAGGCGCTAAATTTACTCGCCCTTCAGCATCGCACGTACTGGCTAAAGCAATGGGCCTTGGAGCTACCGCCGTAAGCATAAAGCCATGAATTTGAGGCAATGGAAGCTCTTTAGGATTGAATGATTGATAGTTCATCAGTTTTATATATTTTGGATAGACAGCGATTAATTTAATCAATTGATAAGCGCAAATATAATCAAATTGCGTTGATTGATTTCAAAATCCTAAAAATCTAGTAAATTTGTGTTTGACGGATTTTGCGAATTCAATATTTACGAGGTAAAAAATACTATTTATATAATTCGCAACTAATTGAATATAAATATTTTTTATTATCAAAAAAACACTCCAATCTAAAATCTAATATCTAAAATCTATTGTCTAAAAATCTAAAATACACTACATCGCTGAAGTAATTTTTTCGAGACTGTCCACATATCGAATTAAATCTGCATTAGAATAGCGCGATTTATCCGAATCGATATACCATTTTCCTTTTCTTTCGCCACGTTTGTAGTATTCTACAAAATACGCTACTTCATTATTGAAATTTGGTATTCCTATAGTTTTGCTTGAACTATTCCAAAGAAAATCGGGAATATTTCTACTCAACCATCGAACTCGTTGAATTTTGCTACTCCCATATGCATTTTGATTAAACTGTATGGGTTCCATAAATATAACGTCCATATCGGCATATAAAACACCTTCATCAACAAGTTTAAAAATCTTGGTACAATCCTTTTGGCAAGTGGCTTGATACGAACCAAAAATAAAGTAATCTTTTTCAAAAATTTCTTGTTTGGCACAACCCAAACTACTTATTATGAATAACCCAAATAGTATCTTTTTTGTCATAAATTTTCGTTTTTCTAAACAAAAATAGTTTTTAATTATTTTTCAATTTGCTTTTTTCTTCTTTATCAACGAAATTTGTGTTTTTTATAACAAGAGAGCGTTAAATGAAATGTTATTCCTTTACGATTTTAATCCTACTAACTTTCTCATCACTTTGATAAATGGTTAATAAGTAAACACCTTTATTTTGTATAAGTTTACCAATTGGAAAGATAGAGTCATTAATTGTACTTGAACAAATTTGACGTCCACTTATGTCATAGATTTCTATTTTATTTACTTTAGATAAGGATTGAAGATTGTAAAAAGAATTGTCATTTATTGGATTATGGAAGTTTGAAAAGAGGCTATTAGTTTCTGTAGATATAATAGAACTAGAATTAATTGATATATTTAACCAATCTTTCTCAAAAGACTTACAACCTAATGAATCAACTATATATACACGATATTGAACATTAAAAGGTGTCCATGATGTCAATTTTACACTATCAACATAAGTATTAGGAATATAATATGTCTTAATTGGTGGCATACCTTGTCCGATATTAGCACCACCTAAATTAATAGTATCATTTTTATTTTTAGTTAAATAAATAATAGATTCTGAATAAACAAATTGCGAAATTGCAAATGTTAAACTATCTTGGCTTATATTATTGAGAGAGTCAGTAACTGTTAAGTATATTTTATATTTTCTATTTGGAAATAAATAACTAAAATTAATCTTTGGATTTGCTATAGTAGTATCATCCAAAATATTAGAAGCATGTATATAAGGTAAAGAACTCAGATTTGTTTTAAAAACAAACTCCCATTTAAATCTGTAAGGTGGTGAGCCTTGTATAACAGTTGGGTTGCCTCCTAAAAGCTTATGACTTCTGTTTTTACTATGTGGAGACAACGTTTCAATACCTAAAGAATCACATAAATACAAATCTTCACCCGCATCAATTTTTAATTGAGAAAATAAATTATTAACTAAAGAAAGAATAATGAAGACGAATAGAGTTTTCATAACAAGAATATAAAAGTTAAAAAAAAGTACTAAAAACTAATAACACGTTGGATCTTTTTGTCTAATTTCAAAGGTTCCACTTCTATCTTCAAAACCTGCTCCCAGTTCTACTTCAATATTAGCATCATACTTTATGACACTACCTTGAGGCACAATTACATCGCCTTGAATACCGGAAGTAACATTTCTTCCAATACTAATATCATAACAACTAGTAATAATACTATTTGTTATGATATTTTAATTTTGCAAATAATAAGTAAGTGAATTAACTACCAACTAGCACATTGACCTAATACCTCAAAATATCCTTTGTCAAATACTTCAAAACCAGAAAAAATTTCTGTTGATTCATTTGCATGAATTTTTACATATCTTTTAGCAAGAACTAAAGATTGGTTATTAATATTACAATTTTGATTAATTGTTATCTTCTTACCATAATATGAAACAATATTACTTTGAAAGTTACAGAGTGAAATATCAGTTTTAACCCGTTCACTTATAAGATACGAACGCATTTGGTTAGAGGCCTCTAACGAGCTATGTATTCTAGTTAGTTGGCATGGTGATAACGCATGATAACCCGAGTATTCCATTCTATTGTTTGAAAACCAAGTAAAAAAATCTTTATGCGAATTAGGATTTGCTTCGCCTGGATGAATAGGTGAATTTAGCACATCGGTCATATGCCATGCACTGGGAGTATCCCAACAATCATCATTACATGCAGCATCTATAACCCCATTAAACTTAACGGTAGGACATTTTCCACCGCCTCCATACAAAACTGTATGATCTAGAGTAAGCAAATGACCCAATTCGTGATTTAATAAATTTACATCTTCCGCAAGTATTTTATTTAAGGCTTGAAATTGAGTTAATTTATCTATTTGTATAAATTTATAATACCCTCCATAAGAATTAATGTTAACCCATTTATCTTTGTCAAAAGGATTGGTAGTTGATGCCCAACCATGATCTGGTCTTCTGCTTGGATTATTGTCAACAATTACATCCATCTGAAAATTATTATTAGCGCCAGAATTGGCTCTCATTTGGTCAACATCAGTTATATTGTGATGAAAATTAACACTATGTAATTCAAATTTATAATTTTTCTCCCAAACTTGAGTATTATTCGATGGAGGCAAATTCATTTTATTATTGATTTTAAGCCGTTCATTCAATAAATCTACTAACATATTAGCATAGTCAAAGCCGCTAATAATATTTCCTAACCCGTCACCCGTAGCAGTAAAATTGCCTCGTGTGTTATTACTTAAATAATGAAAATTAAGTGCTATGACTTTTGTTGCACATGCCCAATCGCTCCGAGCTGTAACATTGTTGTTCATTCTTTGTTGTTTTATAGCTTGACTCATTGGTCTTAAAACATGACACTCTATTTGAGCCGAGACGTACTTATGGCTCCCAAAAATTACAAATATTCCTATAATTAACTTTTTCATATTTATGGATTTAATTTTCTTTAATTATTTTTTCATTTTTTATTAATTCATTGTTTTTATTATATATATTAATATAATAATGCCCTTTACTTAAATTATCTAAAGAAAGGGACTCCTTTTTAAGATTGGTCGAATTTGAAAACACCAATTTACCTAGGTTATTATATACGAAAATACTACTACCAAAATCAAGACCTTCGATGTATAAAATATTCTGAGCTGGATTAGGATAGATTTTAATTTCATTTTGAGTATTACTCCGTATATTAAGCTTATCTTTTATAAATTGTTCAACATATTTACAGCCATTCTCTTCCTTACCTCCCCAATGCCTGTTCATAAAGTGTCCTTGACCTCCTTGATAATAACAATATAACTCATATTTTATACCCCAATCATATACACTCACGCCTCCTTTCGGTTGGCAAAATCGACGAAATACATATTTGTCTGCTGTATCATAGAAAGTATCCAATCTAGGTATATTATAAAAATAATCATATGGTGCTAAATTTTCATATAGATATTGATAGCCAAATAAATGATTTGTAGAAGACTTGTTTTGAGTTATACGAATTTTACAATCTCGACCATAAAGATTATAATTGTAATCATTTTCTACTATTTTAGTTAACGTATCATAAACATAAAATACTTCATTAAAAGTATCTATAATGCCCGAACTGTCTTCTCTTTCGCAATACGCAGTATCTAATAATTTTCTTCTATATGCAGTCTTGTCTCCAATTTGAGTATTAAATCTATATAAAAATACATACTCGTCTTTTCTTACTACATTCGAAATAAATATATAGGAGAAATTTGACCTATGATTAGAAATATTAGCAAAAACACTGTCATTTTGAATGTACATAAGCAAATAACCTTTATATATTATTGGAGATATAAAGGAATCTACTGGATTAAATGCGTCGGGAATATCCGTATCGGCTTGATATATTTCAACTTTTTTTACCGTTCTATTATTATCTAATGTGTCTTTTTTGTATATATAAATCTCATGGGTTTTATCTCTAGAAAACATTGTAGTTTGATTTTTGTATGTCCACCAAGTACCGGGTGGACACCATTCTGTAGGCGTCATTACTTGTGCACCAGCAACTTGGTTCAAAAGTAAAAAAACGTAACTAATAATTTGATTTTTATAACCCATAGTTTATTATTTATTGTTCTTTTAAAAACATTTTAGAATCTTTTGTGCTACCGTTAATTTTTAGGGTATATACATAATAGCCCATATTAAGCTGCGAACCATCAAATTGGATTTCGCCTAAACCACTTCGGTCTCCTAAAGGTATTGTGTTTTGCAGATTACCCATAATGTCTCGCACTTCTATTACTGCATTTTGAACCGAAATATTTTCATCAATATAATAGCTTATCGTTGTAGCGCCATCAAATGGGTTCGGATTGTTCTGAAACAATTTGGTTTTCGATTGTTCTAAATCATTTATCGTACGCCCTTGCCAATTAATGATTTCTTGACGTAAATTTTGTATCTGCAAATTAAGGCTATCAATTTTTCTTTTTTGAGAATCAATAATTTTATATTGCTCTTGGACACCTGCTACTAACAAAGGCACAAAGCCAGAATAATTAACGACTCCAACATTTTCATTAAACTCTTCTTCTAGATTAGGAAAGACTCTCTTAACTTGTTGTGCAGTAAAACCATACCTTCTTTTTGCATCAGTAGAAATTATTTGATTTGAAGTCTCTTTATCTTCAAGATTATTAGGAGCACTAGTATCTTTTGCACCCGTTAGATTTGTTGCTTTATAATTATACTCGATTGGGGTCATTTTAAGTAATTGGGTCAATACATTTTGAATTGGAGCGACATTTTCCTTTATTGAAGAGTCAGAAAATGTGTACCAATCATTGGCAATGGCATTGCCAAAAACTTGTAATCTAAAATTACTGCAAGTTGACCACCCCAAAAAACCACAACTTCTCACTCTGCCTGGATTTGCTTTTCCGTTAATACCTACAAATCCTTGGTCGTGAATATGTAATTTATAATCACCTGCAAAGGGTGTACCAGTAGGCTTCCAAAAGTTTAATCCTTGGTCATAATATTGAATATTCCATGATCCGTATGCCGTAGATTGATTTCCAAAAGATAATCCCCACCAATTGGTATTATAACCTACTAGCGTATGTCCATATTGTGTAACTTTAAGTTTACCTAATTGCGCATTGGTTTTGACTATATTGAATGCAAAAAGTAAGATAAGTACGCCTGTTGTAAATTTCATTTTTTTCATAATTTTTAATTTTAAAAGTTGATAAATATTTCAAGACAAAAGTAAGTTTTCCAATTTCTAATAAAAATTATAAAATATTCATTTTTCGAATAAAAAGTATCATAAATGTCATAATGGATTGTAAATTCTTAATATTCAAGGGATTTTTTATTACAATACTGTATAATTATTTTATAAAATGTTGTTTTTTGGGGAACATAATTCCAATGTATTTATAAGTTCTTCGATTCGTTTTTCAGTATTTAGTTGATTCTCTAAGGTGTTTTTAAATAAAGCTAAAATTGTTTCTTGTTGAACCAAAACACTTTTTACTAAAGTTACTAATACTTCATTAGATTGATTGATGTATGAATTTTCCACTTTTACTTCGGATTCAATAGTTTGTAAAGATATTTTGCTATTATCTTTTAATATAAAATTTTTAACCGAGCCAAATAAGTCATCAAACGTAATTTCTAGCACATTTAATAATTTCAAAAGTTTTTCATTGATGATTTCGATTTTACCATTTTCGATGCGACTCAATATACTCTGAGGAATGCCAGTGATTTCGGATACATATTCTTGTTTTAAACCAAGTTGAATCCTCTTTTCTTTGATTATTTCGCAAGCTTTCTTTATATATTTTTCATTAAGTCCCTTTAAATTTTTGTTTTCCATATTAAAATATTTTCTGTTGTAAATATAACGGATTTCTATTTAATATTAGAAAAAATATTGTATCAATAATTTCTTTGCTCTTTAATTAATGATTTCGTATTAACTTTGCTTTTTAATATAAAAAATCAAATGAAATTTCTAAAAAGTCCTGCGTTTTTCTTTACTTTATTTATTATTTTACTCGTTATTGATCAATGGAGTAAAATCTACATTAAAACGAATTTTTATATTGGCCAAGAATATATCGTTTTCCCATATTGGTTTCGTATTGCATTTGTCGAAAATCCGGGTGCGGCTTTTGGTTTTGAATATGGTGGTGTTATTGGTAAATATTTGTTGACTTTTTTTAGAATCGGTATTTCCATATTTCTATTTTTCTATTTAATCAAAATTACCAAAGAGAAATTACATTGGGGTTATGTGTTTGGAATTACGTTAATCCTTTCTGGAGCTATTGGTAATGTTATAGATGGTGTTTTTTATGGGGTTATTTTTTCGGAAAGCAATATTTACAATCATACCGTGGCTCAATTTGTTCCATTTGGGCAAGGATATAGCAGTTTATTTTTAGGCAAAGTGGTGGATATGTTGTATTTCCCGATGTATAGTGCCACACTTCCCGAGTGGATTCCATTATGGGGAGGCGAATATTTCACGTTTTTTAATCCTGTTTTTAATATTGCAGATAGTTGTATTACGGTAGGTTTGGGCGTTTTACTCTTTACAATGCATAAAGTTAAAATATAATTCCATTAGAGTGAAAATATTGTTTTTATCTTTTTTGATTGTTTTACAACTGCATAGTCAAGATGCAATACGAAATCAAATAGACAAAGCCTATTATTGTTCTAAATCTTGTAAATCGTTATTAGAACAAAATCTATCAGAAGGTCATAAAGCCGTTTTACTAACCCTTTCTGCAAAACATCATTCCAATCCATTTGTAAAAATAAAGCACTTTAATCAAGGAAAATCCTTATTAGAAAAAATAATACGAGAAAATCCGACCAAAGCCGAGTGGATTTATTATCGATTTGTTATTCAATCCAACACGCCTTCGATTTTAAATTATAAGAAAAATCTGAATGAGGATCGCATTTTCTTAGAAAAAATTTTACAACAAAATGAAATCGATTCGGATTTGAAAAATCGAATTGTCATTGTGTTAAATCAAAAGCCAAAAGAACATAAATAAATAAGCGTTCTCTTTTGCTAAAGCGCCTTTAAAAAAAGACCTTATTTCTATTTCAATATTTATATATTTGTGGCCATTTAACAATTTTATAAATACTTTTTTATGTCAAATTACGATGTAGCGATTATCGGTTCAGGTCCAGGAGGTTATGTTTGTGCCATTCGATGCGCACAATTAGGAATGAAAACGGCACTAATTGAAAAATATGATACTTTGGGTGGAACGTGCTTAAATGTAGGTTGTATCCCTTCAAAAGCGATGTTGGATAGTAGCGAACATTATTTTAAGGCAAGAAAAGAATTTGATCAACACGGAATTTACTTAGATAATTTGAAAGTGGATTTACAAAAAATGATTGAAAGAAAGGCTTCAGTTGTTGATAATACGGTTAAAGGCATCGATTTTTTAATGAATAAAAATCAGATTGATGTGTTAAGAGGCGTAGGAAGTTTTGTGAACACCACTACGTTGTCTATTAAAGATAAAGACGGCAAAACGTCAGAAATACAATCGAAGCATTTTATTATTGCTACAGGTTCAAAACCGGCTTCTTTGCCATTTATAAATATTGATAAAGAGCGAATTATAACTTCTACCGAAGCTTTAAAACTTAAAGAAATTCCTAAAAATTTATTAGTAATCGGAGGTGGAATTATTGGATTGGAATTAGGTTCGGTATACAACCGCTTAGGGTCAAAAGTTACCGTTATTGAATATGCCGATAAAGTAGGCGGCGGTATGGATAGTGAAATATGTAAAGAACTTCAACGTGTTTTGAAAAAACAAGGCATGGATATCCAAACTTCTATGAAAGTGAATAAAGTAACTCGAAATGGTGATACGATTCAAGTGGTTGCGCTTGATAGTCAAGATAAAGAAGTACAATTTGAAGGCGATTACTGTTTGGTTGCTGTAGGACGAAGACCATATAGCGAAGGATTGGGATTAGAAAATGTAAATATTACATTAGACGAGCGTCAGCGTATTCCGGTTAATAAAAATTTACAAACAATAGTACCTAATATTTATGCCATAGGTGATGTGATTGAAGGCCCTATGTTAGCGCATAAAGCCGAAGAAGAGGGTGTATTTGTAGCCGAACTATTAAGTGGCCAAAAACCACATATAAATCATCATTTAATTCCAGGTATTGCTTATACTTGGCCTGAAGCGGCTGGGGTAGGGTACACGGAAGATGCACTTAAAAAAGAAAATATTCCTTATAAGTCGGGTAAATTTCAATTTAAAGCGAGTGGAAAAGCAAGAGCAGCCAACGATACCGATGGATTTATCAAAGTGCTAGCACATAAAGAAACGGATGAGATTTTAGGCGTTCAGATGTTGGGCGCAAGAACGGCTGATATGATTATGCAAGCGGCTATTGCTATGGAGTTTAGAGCTTCAGCCGAAGATATCGGAATGGCTTGTTTTGGGCATCCAACATTTTCCGAAGCGTTTAAAGAAGCTTGTTTGGCCGCATCTGCTAATCGTGCGATTCACGCTTAGTTTTATTTCTTAAAATAATACATTTTCGAATCTTTTTGATTCCTTTTTACAATCTAAATAATAATAAATAAATATGTTATCTGTTCAAAATTTAAGCCTACAATACGATAAAAGAGTTTTGTTTGACGATGTTAATCTTAATTTTTCTAAAGGGAATTGTTATGGTGTAATTGGAGCGAATGGTGCTGGCAAATCGACTTTTCTAAAAATATTGAGTGGCGAAATTGATGCGACTAAAGGTAAAATAGAGATTACTCCTGGTGAGCGTATGTCGGTTCTGAAACAAAATCATTCCGCTTACGATTCATTTACGGTTTTAAACACCGTTATGATGGGAAATACAGTCCTTTGGGATATTATGCAAGAAAAAGATATTTTGTATGCCAAAGAAGATTTTTCGGATGCAGATGGAATTAAAGCGGCGGAATTGGAAGAAAAGTTTGGTGAAATGGACGGCTGGATGGCCGAAAGTAATGCGGCAGAACTTTTAAGCAGTTTGGGCGTAAAAGAAGAATGGCATTACAGTTTGATGAGCGAATTAGAAGCCAATCAAAAAGTAAGGGTTTTATTAGCGCAAGCATTATTTGGAAACCCTGATATCTTATTGCTGGATGAGCCTACCAATGATTTGGATGTAAAAACAATTGCTTGGTTAGAGGATTTTTTAGCAGATTTTCAAAATACGGTGATTGTTGTATCGCACGACAGACACTTTTTAGATATGGTTTGTACACATATTTGTGATATAGACTATAAGAAAATTTCAATTTATACTGGTAACTATTCATTTTGGTATCAAGCAAGCCAGTTAGCATCAAGACAACGCGCGGATAAAAACAAAAAGGCAGAGCAAAAACGTGAGGAGTTATTAGATTTTATTAGACGATTTTCGGCTAATGCTTCTAAATCGAGACAAGCCACATCAAGAAAGAAAGCTTTAGAAAAATTAAATATAGATGAAATTCAACCTTCGAGCCGAAGATATCCAGGTATTATTTTCCAACAAGAACGCGAAGCGGGTAATCAAATCTTAGAAATCAAAGATTTGAAATCTTCAAGTGAAGAGAAAATGTTATTTCATAAATTAGATATTCAAGTAAATAGAGGCGATAAGATTGCCGTTATTTCGGATGATAGTTTGGCGGTAAAACATTTTTATGAAATTATTGCGGGAGAACGTGAACCTGAAGCGGGAAGTAGCACTTGGGGACAAACGATTAAACATGCTTATTTACCTTCAAATAACGAAAAATACTTTACCGATTCATTAAATTTAGTAGATTGGTTACGTCAATTTAGCACGAATACCGATGAAAATTATATTCGTGGATTTTTAGGGAAAATGTTGTTTAGTGGTGAAGATGTATTTAAAAAATCAAGTGTTCTTTCGGGAGGCGAAAAAGTGCGTTGTATGCTTAGTCGTATGATGATGACATCGGCAAATGTTCTAATTTTAGAAGAGCCTACAGGTCATTTAGATTTGGAGAGTATTACAACTTTAAATGAAAGCTTGACCGATTTCAAAGGAACGATTTTGTTTACATCGCAGGATCATCAGTTTACACAAACGATTGCCAATCGAATTGTTGAGATAACACCTAAAGGGTGCATTGATAAGTTGATGTCTTATGATGAATATATTTCGGACGCTGGCGTGCAACAATTAAGAGAACAAATGTATAAATAATACGAATTTGATAGAAAATCTATTTGCTACGATTAAATTATTGAGTTGGTTCCAGTTTTTATTTCGCTGGATAATCAAAGCAATTAAATGGTTTTTTATTATAAGTGTAGTTTCGGTTATTTTTTTTCGATTTTTTCCTGTACCAATTACGCCATACATGATTTTCAATCTTCCAACGCAAATGTTAGAAGAAAATCGCAAATTTCGTATTAAGAAAGATTGGGTTTCCATTGATGAAATGTCTTCATATTTACCAAAAGCTGTAATGGCTACCGAAGACCAAAAGTTTTATAATCATTGGGGATTTGATGTAGAAGCGATTCAAAAAGCGATAAAAAATAACGAAAAGGGTAAAAGAATCAAAGGCGGAAGCACGATTTCTCAACAAACCGCAAAAAATGTATTTTTATTGCATCATCGTAGTTATATCAGAAAAGGACTCGAAGCTTATTTTACCGTTTTAATTGAACTTTTTTGGAGCAAAGAACGCATTTTGGAAGTTTATTTAAATGTGATTGAATTTGGTGATGGAATATATGGCGCTCAAGCGGCTTCAAAGCACTTTTTTAATAAAAATGCAAAAGATTTAACAAGGAATGAAGCAGCACTTTTAGCGGTTGTTTTACCTAATCCGTTAAAATATATGGTAGATAACCCAAGTAAATATGTTTTAAAAAGAAAAAAGTGGTGCGTTCGGCAGTTAAAATATATACGTTAGGTAAAATATTTTTAATTTCAATAACTTTGGCATGAACTTTGATATTTATTAATTGTTAATCTTTTAATAGTTAAAAATATGAACAATTTATTAGGAAAAATTATACTAACCTTGTCGTTGTTGATTAGTATCAATTTGTTTTCTCAAGTAAAAATGGGAGAGAATCCAAACGCAATTGAAAAAGGTGCTTTGCTTGAATTAGAATCAACAAATAAAGTATTACGAGTTACTCGAATTCAAAATATTGGAGATACATCCATATTGTTGGGTAAGAAGTCAGGTATGGTAGTATATATCGAATCTGAAAAGTGTTTGTTTCAATCAGACGGAAATTCATGGAAAAGTTTATGCGAGAATATTAAAGCAAATGGGAAAAGTGTAACAAGCGGTTCATTAATATTAGTTTCAGGAAAACCAAATGCAGCAGTTTTAGACTCGATTCATATTGATTTAAATATAAATCAATTAAAAGACTCAATGGCTAAGTGGATGAGTACCAATCCAATTATAGATAGTATGATGGCTAATATTATTGTGGGAAATGGTTTAACTAAAAATCCACTAAATAATAGTATTGAACTAGGAGGGACTTTAACGAAACCTACTTCAATTTCTACCAATTCTACAAATACATTTGCTTTATCGGGTCTGACAGATGGTGTTTTATCAAATAATATACTTATTCAAGATCCAACAACAGGCGTAATCAGAAAAATTTCATCTTCTGCGTTTGCAAACGGCATGATTGATAGTGTGCTGAAAAGTACTAAATTTACAGATAGTGTAGTTCGAATCGTTTCGACGAATTCGGTTATTATAAAAAATCTAAGAGATAGTGTGGTTACAAGTAAGATATTTAAAGATAGTGTAACAAGTATTGTTTCGAAAAATACAGAAATAATTAAAAATATTACAGATAGTATTGAAAAACGAATTCAGAATGGTGAAATTTCTGGAAATGATTTAACGAGCGGTAGCCCAACAATTATAAGTGTAACTGGTGGCGCTGGAGCTACATTGCTTGATGCAGTAGTTAATATTAATATGAATAATTTGGTTGATAGTGTACTTAGAAATAATAAATTTAAAGATAGTGTAGTGAGCATTGTTTCTACAAATACGACAATCATTAAAAATCTAAGAGATAGCATCGTTACTAGTAAGATTTTCAAAGACAGTGTAACAAGTATCGTTTCAAAAAATACTGAAATTATTAAAAGTATAACGGATAGTATTGAAAAACGAATACAAAATGGTGAAATTTCTGGAAATAATCTTACGTCGACAAGTCCAAATGTTATTTCAATTACGGGTGGCGCTGGAGCTACGTTATTGAATGTTGCAATTAGTGTAAATATAAAGAATATTACCGATAGTGTTGTATCATCTTCAATTTTTAAAGATAGTGTTTCAAGTATTGTTTCAAAAAATACTACTATAATTAATAATATAACCGATAGTATCGAAAAGAAAATCCAAAATGGACAAATTTCGGGTAAAAATATGACAAGTGGAAGCTTAGTTTCATTGACAGGAACGCCTGCGGGATCTTTATTACAAGATGTGAAAATTGATATCGATGCTACAAAGATGAAAGATAGCATTGCTTCTTGGATCAATGACAAACCAATTTCAGATAGTATCTCAAAATTCGTATCTACAGACTCTACGATTATCAAAAGTATGAAAGACAGTATATTTATGAGTTCAAGATTTACGGATAGTATTAAATCAATTGTATCTAATAATACAACTATAGTAAATAACATTACCGATAGTATCGAAAAGAGAATCCAAAATGGCGAAATTTCTGGAAATGACTTAAAGAGTTCTAAAGGAATTATCGTTACAGGCGGAAATGGTTCAACGTTATTAGATGTAGATTTACGATTGGATTCTTCAGTGATTGCTAAAATGGTTACAGAAAGCCCAGTTAAAGATAGTATTTTAACTACAATTTCTAAAAACATCAACAATTCACCATTGAAAGATAGTATTTACGGAAGTAAATCTTTCAAAGATAGCGTAACAAATATTGTTTCAAAAGATACCACGATTATCAATAACATTACCGATAGTATCGAAAAGAAAATCCAAAACGGACAAATTTCGGGTAAAAATATGACAAGTGGAAGCTTAGTTTCATTGACAGGAACGCCTGCGGGATCTTTATTACAAGATGTGAAAATTGATATCGATGCTACAAAGATGAAAGATAGCATTGCTTCTTGGATCAATGACAAACCAATTTCAGATAGTATCTCAAAATTCGTATCTACAGACTCTACGATTATCAAAAGTATGAAAGACAGTATATTTATGAGTTCAAGATTTACGGATAGTATTAAATCAATTGTATCTAATAATACAACTATAGTAAATAACATTACCGATAGTATCGAAAAGAGAATCCAAAATGGCGAAATTTCTGGAAATGACTTAAAGAGTTCTAAAGGAATTATCGTTACAGGCGGAAATGGTTCAACGTTATTAGATGTAGATTTACGATTGGATTCTTCAGTGATTGCTAAAATGGTTACAGAAAGCCCAGTTAAAGATAGTATTTTAACTACAATTTCTAAAAACATCAACAATTCACCATTGAAAGATAGTATTTACGGAAGTAAATCTTTCAAAGATAGCGTAACGAATATTGTTTCAAAAGATACCACGATAATCAATAATATAAGAGACAGTATTTTGTCTAGCCAAAGCTTTAGAGATTCATTAGTGAAAGTATTAAAAGATAGTACTACAAATGTATTGAGTTATAATAAAACGACTCAAATATTAACAAGCACTGTAAATGGAAAAACGGATACCACATTGATTTTTACAGCTTCAAAAGATTCAACAATTGCTAGAAATGGTCTTACTCAAATTAAAGATACTGTTGAATTAGGTGGCACTTTAATCAAACCTACAACTATTACAACTTCTGCTACCAATACATTATCTATAGCGGGGCTTCAAAGTGGTACAAAATCAGATAGTATCTTGACCGATTCTGCTGGTGTGGTTCGTCATCGTTCTTTAACTTCAATTTTAACTCCTAATTGGATTGAAATTACGTCAAACTATACCGTACAAGATGAAAATATAGTTTTATTTACAGGTACAAGTAATTCCACGTTAACATTACCGTCTGCGGCTGCAAATCCTGGTCGAGTGATCCAAATTTTAAATTATGCTCCTGAAGGAAGTGTTGTTAATCTTACAATGAGTCCTGCTTTAAGAGATTTAGGAAGTGATACTGGTTCGGTATTGTCAAATCAGTTACATTATTCTGGAGGAAACTTAGGTTCTTCTGGAGGAAATACTTTAAAGATTTTCTCAAATGGAACCAGCTGGTTTAAATTGAGCAACTAATATTAAATTAAAAAAGCTACCCAAAGGGTAGCTTTTTTTTATTGTAAGCTTTTTTATAGAATTTGATTAGTTGGTAATATTTGGAAATTTCGTATTTCAAATAAATTATTTTGTGTGATTTCTAAAAGTTTTTCATCATGCGTATTGATGAGTATTGTTTTTTCATTCCCATACTTTTTAACCAATCTAATGAATTCATTTTTATGTGTTCTGTCTAAAAATGTTGTTGGCTCATCTAAAAGTATGCATTCTGTATTTCTAGAAAATGCACGAGCTAAGAAAATCCATTGTTTCTCACCTTCACTAAGTGAACTCATTTCTCGATTTAAATAGTCTTCTAATTTAAAATCTTGAATAACTTTTTCGGAATATTCCATATCTATAGACGAAAAATCAAAAACTTCTTTTACTTTTATCAAAATATTTGGCTGAGAAGCACTACATAAAGAAAAAATTAAAGAACGATCGATAATCGACAATTCTTTTATGTTTTTATTATTTATAAAGATATTACCTTCATAATTAGTGATATCTCCAAGTAAAAATTTAAAAAAAGTACTTTTCCCAACACCGTTGTCTCCAAAAATTAATGAAATTTCATTTGATTTAAAATCGATATTTATGTTTTTAAATATTTCTTTAGTTTTATATTTAAATGACAAGGATTTGATTTCTAGTTTCATATTGGATTGTTTTTGAAATTCGTTAATAAATTTTGATGTTGCTCTAAAATTCCATGCCATCCTTGTAATCCTCCACTATGAATAGCAATATGTTTTTTGTTTGAATCGATTAGGCCTTTTTTATAATCTTCTATAATTCCATAAATCATTTTCCCCGTATATATTGGGTCTAACCAAATTTCATACTCGGAATAAAATTGATCTAAAAACGCTAAGTATGATGGATTCACTTTTGCATATCCTCCAAAATTGTAGTCAAAAATTAAGTGATTATTATTGATATTATTAAATTTATTTTTCAATTCATAATCATTTAATGCGGCGTATATTCGTAGATCTTTATCAAAATACTTTGAAATACTTTCAGCAGTTCCTCCCGTTCCTGCGGCCGTGGAGATAATTTCAAAATTGCTGTTTTGAAATCCATTTATAAGTTCTTTATAACCCAAATGTGCAAATGAATTACTTCCACCTTCCTCAATAAAAAAAACGTTTTCATATGAATTAAAAATGGATTCTAATATTTCATTTTTTTGTTCTTTTAATTTATTTTTATTAATAAAATGAATAGGAATGTTGTTTTTTTGAAGGGATTTTAATGTGTATCCGTATTCTTTTGGCGCACTTCCTTTTACAATAGCGATTACATTAATGTCAAAAAGTTTTGGAATATGGCTTGCTGCATATAAGTGATTGGAATAATTGCCTCCTATAGTAATAATGTTTTTGATTTGATTTTTTCTACAATACATAATACTTCCGTATAATTTTCTTGTTTTATTACCACTAATTTTGGGATTGTCATAATTATCAAGATAAATGTAAAAATTGGAAGCCTCAATTCCAAATTTCTTTAAATCAATAGAAATACAATTTTTTGGGTTAAATTCAAGTTGAAAATCAAACATAATATTACAAATATAATATATTTTGTCTTTATAAGATTTAAGTTTTCATTTATTTTCAAATACTAAAAATCATTAAATTTAAATAAATAAAGATTCAATTATTTTTTTTTTTGCATTTTTACGTATCAAAATTTTAGATAGATGAACTTTTTAAGAAAAAAATTACTAGTTTTTGTTGTATTAATTAGTACTGTTTTTTTGATTTCAGCCAATCAGGCTGTGGACTATTTTGAATTATCCAAAAATATAGATATTTTTGTTTCTATTTTTAAGGAAATAAATGTTTATTATGTCGATAAAATTGATCCTAGTGCTACAATACGCAAAGGAATTGATGCGATGTTGGAAGATTTAGATCCTTATACCGAATTTTATAGTGAAGCCGAAACAGAAGCTTTTCGAGCCGAAACATCCGGTAAATATGGTGGCGTAGGAGCGGTAATTGGACAAAGAGGTGATTATGTTTTTATTGATGATCCTTATGAAGATATGCCTGCATACAAAGCGGGGCTTCGTATTGGCGATAAAATCGTGGAAATTGATGGAAAGTCAATGAAAAGTAAAAATAGTTCCGATATTAGTAAACTATTAAAAGGAGCTGCAAATACAAAAGTAAAGGTTACGATACAACGTTTACAAGCCGATGGCAGTGAAAAGAAAATGGATTTTGAAATCACGCGAGCTGAAATTAAATTAAAGACGATTCCATATTCAGGTATGGCAGCGCCAAATATTGGATATATCGCTCTAAGTAGTTTTACTGAAAATTGTGGAAATGAAGTTAGGGAAGCATTTAAAGAATTAAAAAAGAAAAATAATTTAAATGGAATTATCTTAGATTTAAGAGGAAATCCAGGTGGTCTTTTAAATGAAGCGATTAATTTGAGTAATTTGTTTTTAGATCAAGATTTAGAAATTGTAAGTACTCGAGGCAAAATTGAAGAATGGAATAAAACATACCGAACACAACAACGTCCTGAAGATAGTAAAATTCCAGTTGTAGTTTTAACAAGTGGTTCTTCGGCTTCGGCTTCTGAAATTGTTGCAGGCGCGATTCAAGACTATGATCGCGGTATCATTGTTGGAGGAAAAACATTTGGTAAAGGTTTGGTTCAACAAGCAAGACCATTGCCATACAATACTCAAGTTAAAATTACCACTTCAAAATATTATATCCCGTCGGGAAGATGTATCCAAGCGATTAACTATGCCGAAAAAAATCCAGATGGAAGTGTTAAGAAAATTCCGGATTCATTAAAAATGGCATTTAAAACAAAAGGTGGACGTGTTGTTTATGATGGTGGTGGTATCGATCCAGATATTAAAACCAAAAAAGAGTATCTTCATGACGTAACGATTGCGTTAATGACACAAGGTGTTATATCTGATTTTGCTAATGAATTTGTTTTGAAAAATCAAAAACCATCCAATGCCGTTTCTTTTAATTTTGGTGAAAGTGATTATGAAAAATTTATTCAATTTTCTAAAAATAAAAAATTTGAATATGATTCAGAATTAGAAAAATCGATTAAGAAAATTAAAGAAGTAGCAGAAGAAGATAAAAGCCTTGATTTAATCAAAAGTCAATATGAAGCTTTGATTCAAAAAGTGAAGGATTCAAAACAAGAGCAGTTAAAAATTAACAAAAAGGAAATTTCAGAATTGCTTGAAAATGAAATAATTCGTAGATATTATAATCGTACTGCAGTTATTGAAAGAAGTTTTATTCATGATGAAGATGTAAAAACAGCCATTCGTTTAATCAATACACCGTCAGAATATAGCAAAATACTTAAAAAATAGTTTTAGATATTATAAAAAATTAGATTGTTCATTTTTTAGAATTTCGCCTACCAAAAAAATACTTCCTGTAATAATCAATAAGTCATCTTCATTAATGATTTCTAAACCTTTATTATAAGCTTCTTGAGCTATTGGAAAATCAAATATGACCTTTTGTCCTTGCGATATAAATATTTGAGAAAGTGTTTTTGCATCTAATGCTCGAGGTACATCGGCTTGGGTAATAATATAATTTGCGTTTTTAGGAAGTAGTTTTGAAACGGTTTCAACATCTTTGTCATTAACCGCACCAAAAATGATATACAAATTTTGGTATGAATAATTAGAAATGGTTTCGATTAATTTTTTAATTCCATCTTCGTTATGCGCCGTTTCAAAAAATACATTATTCCTTTTTGGATGTGGCATCCAACGTCCCATAAAATGAGTATTTTTATAAAAATTTTCTATTCCTTTTGAAATAATTTCTGGATGATTAGATAAGTCTAAAAGTTGATTTTTTTGAAGATAAGCATACGCGGATAATACCGTTCTAATATTTATTTGATGGTATGAAGCACCAAAATATAACTTGTTTATATATACTTTAATTTCCTTATTTTCCATTTCATAAAACGAATTGTTTTCAGATATTGAAAATTCATTTTCGGCCCATAAAATTTTAGATGCGATTAAATTTGCTTTTTCTTCAAATACGTTTTGTACGGATTCTTCTTGTTTTTCACCAATAATAACAGGCGTATTTGATTTGATAATACCCGCTTTTTCAAATGCAATCGCATCAAGCGAATTGCCTAAAATGGCCATATGGTCAAAGCCAATATTAGTGATTATAGAAAGGATCGGATTAATGATATTTGTACTGTCTAATCGGCCACCGAGTCCTACTTCAATACAAGCAATGTCTACTTTTTGAAATCGAAAATAATCAAAAGCCATAGCTACCGAAAGTTCAAAATACGAAGGTTGGATTTCTTCAATTAAACCTTTCATTTTTTCGATAAACGCAATTACAAATTCTTTTGAAATATATGAATTTCCAATTTTGATACGTTCTCTATAATCAATTAAATGTGGACTGCTATAAATGCCAACTTTTAAGCCATTTTCAATCAATAAAGAGGCAAGATAATGCGTTGTAGAACCCTTTCCATTCGTTCCACCAATATGTATGGATTTAAAAGTATCTTGCGGATTACCAAGATGTTCGCAAAGTAATTTAATATTCGTTAAATCTTTTTTAAACGCACTTGCTCCTTGCCGCCAAAACATAGGTAAATGGTCAAATATATATTTTTCTGTTTCTTGATATTGCTGTTCTAAATTCATTTTTTTGTGCAAATTTATAGAATTTCTAATCTGAAATATTTTAAAATATTAAACTTATGTTTTTAAATACAAATGCGCTTTTTTATAATCAGGGAAGTGTTTGGACACCAAATGCCAAAATCGTTTTGAATGATTTAATTCTTCGAGATGACATAATTCATGAATAATGACATAATTTATGATCCATAATGGCTTCAAAGCCAGTCGAATAGTAAATATTAATTCGCCTTTATTGCTGCAACTGCCCCATTTAGAAGACACGTTTTTAACAGATAATGAAGCTATTTTTTTATTAATAGTATTTTGATTTATTATTGGAATATTTATTTGTAACCAATTATGGAAATGCGGCGCTATTGTCTGATATAGTATTTTTTCAATGGTTTCAAAATCATTTTCGGAATGAAGATATATATGGATTTCATTTTGTATTATTTCACCGAATTGCTTTTTGGAGCTCGTATGAAAATGTAAAACAAACATGATTCCAATTAGTTGAATTTCTTGTAAATGAAAATAAGCGTTTCTTTTGATTTTTATTTCTTTGCGATTTCGGATTTTATTTTCGGCCCAATCTACCATTTTTTGTATTTCAGATGCTTGGAGTGCGGTGTCAAACAAAATAGGAATACGGATATTTATAGATTTTTTAGTAATACTACATCGAACGCCGTTTCGATGTTCAATAAAGATGTGCAACGGATATTCGATGCCATTAATATTGAGAACTTGAACCTTTTTTTGTACAATTTTCACCAAATGAAAAATATATTAAATGATGATTTTACCATCGCGCATTTCGATTAATCGATCGCTCATTTGTGCCAATTCTTTATTATGCGTAACAATAAGAAAGGTATATCCAAAATCATTTTTAAGCATTTTAAACAATTCATGAAGTTCAAATGCATTTTTAGAATCTAGATTGCCGCTAGGTTCATCTGCAAAAATGAGCTTGGGATTATTGATTAATGCACGCACTACGGAAACACGCTGTTGTTCGCCACCACTTAATTCCGAAGGCTTGTGATGCATTCGTTCTGAAAGTCCTAATCGTTGAAGCCATTCTATTGCCGATGCTTCATATTCTTTTGGATTCCGATTACCAATAATTGCAGGCAAACATACATTTTCAAAAGCGGAAAATTCGGGTAATAGATTATGGTTTTGAAAAACAAAACCTAATTTTTGATTTCTAAAAAGCGCTAAATTATTGTCGTTAAATTTAGATATATGTTCTTCTTCGATAAAAATATCACCAGAAGTAGGGTGTAAAAGCGTACCTAGAATATGTAAAAGTGTACTTTTACCTGCTCCCGAAGCACCAACAATACTCGTAATAACGCCTCTTTCAATTTCGATATTTGGAACATTTAAAACTTCAAGGTTTTCATATTTTTTGCTAATGTTTTTTCCTACAATTAAAGCACTCATCAAAATTTTATATATACTTTTAAAATATTTCTACAATAATAGCGAAAAAAAATTATCTTCGCGTTCTAAAATTATAACTTTAATTTCAAACAAATTAATATGAATTTACACGAACATCAAGCAAAAGAACTTTTAAGTAGTTATGGCGCTCCAATCCAAAGAGGAATTGCAGCAGAATCGGTAGAAGATGCAGTAAAAGCAGCACATGACCTAACCGCTCAAACGGGTACGCAATGGTACGTTGTTAAAGCCCAAGTTCACGCTGGAGGAAGAGGAAAAGCAGGTGGTGTAAAATTAGCTAAAAATATAGATGAGTTAAAACAAAAAGCGACAGACATATTGGGAATGACGTTAGTAACACCTCAAACATCGGCTGCTGGTAAAGTTGTACATCGTATTTTAGTTGCAGAAGATGTATATTATGGAGATCAAGAAAAAATAAAAGAATTTTATATTTCAATACTTTTAGATCGTGGAACGAAAAGAAATGTAATTATTTATTCTACTGAAGGTGGTATGGAAATCGAAGAAGTTGCAGAACACACACCAGAGAAAGTACATAAAGAGTTTATTGACCCAATGTTAGGATTACAAGGTCATCAATGTCGTAAAATTGCGTTTAACTTAGGTTTGGAAGGCGCTGCTCACAAAGCGATGGTGAGCTTTATTGATAAAGTTTATAAAGCGTACATGGGTGCGGATTGCTCAATGATTGAGATTAATCCTTGTTTAAAAACTTCGGATGATAAAATTTTGGCAGTTGATGGTAAGATTGCATTAGATGACAATTCTTTATTCCGTCATCCAGATTTAGAAAGTTTGCATGATAAAAGAGAGTTGGATCCAATGGAAGTAGAAGCGCAAAGTTATGATTTAAATTATGTGAAATTAGATGGTAATGTAGGGTGTATGGTTAATGGTGCAGGTTTAGCAATGGCTACAATGGATATCATCAAACTTAGTGGTGGCGAACCAGCAAATTTCTTAGACGTAGGAGGAACTGCAAATGCGGAGCGTGTAGAAAAAGCATTCCGTATTATTTTGAAAGATCCAAATGTAAAAGCGATTTTAGTAAATATTTTTGGAGGTATTGTTCGTTGCGACCGAGTAGCGCAAGGTATTGTAGATGCTTATAAATCAATTGGAGAAATACCAGTGGATATTATCGTTCGTTTACAAGGAACCAATGCCGAAGAAGGTAAACGAATTATTGAAGAAAGTGGCTTAAAAGTTAAAGGTGCTATCTTATTAAAAGAAGCTGCTGATGCGGTTAAAGCGGTAATTTAATCTTATTATTAATCAAATATTTTAAAGAGGTATTCGTTTTTAGGATACCTCTTTTTTTTATAAATATACTTTTTTATGAATATAGACCATATTGGAATTGCGGTAAAGGATATTGAATCTGCAAAATTAATGTATTCAAAAATACTTAATGCAGCGCCTTACAAAGAAGAAATTGTTGAAGAACAAGGTGTTCATGTTGTTTTCTTCAAAAGTGGTAAAGAAACGAAAGTAGAATTGCTGCAAGGGTTGCATTCCGAATCACCAATTTCTAAATATATTGAGAAAAAAGGGGAAGGTTTTCATCATGTGGCTTATTTGGTAGAGGATATTAATAAAGAAATTGAACGCATGATTTCAGAGGGTTTTCAACCTTTACAAGAAAAACCAAAAAAAGGTGCAAATAACAAAATGGTGTTTTTCTTTCATCCAAAATCTACAGGAGGCACACTCATCGAATTGTGTATGCCAATTGCTTAAAATCAATAAACTAAAGTCCTTATCTAAGGAACTTCAACGGCATTTAAGATTTCGGTAATAATCTGATCTTGAGAAATATTTTCGGCTTCGGCTTCGTATGTTAAGGCAATTCGATGTCTTAAAATGTCATAACATACACTTCTAACATCTTCTGGAATTACATAACCTCTTCGTTTCATAAATGCTTGTGCTTTACTTGCTAAAGCTAAATTAATGGTAGCCCTCGGAGATGCTCCACAAGAAATAAAATGTTTTATTTTTTCTAATTGATGATCTTCAGGGAAACGCGTTGCAAAAACAATATCAACAATATATTGTTCGATTTTCTCATCCATGTAGATATTTCGAACAATTTCTTGAGCCTTTTGTATAGTTTCTTTCGAAATAACCGCATCAATTTTAGACTTATACGTTCCTGACTGTCTTTTTAAAATTTCAAGTTCTTCCCTTTTTGTTGGATAATTCACAATGATTTTCATCATAAAACGATCTAATTGTGCTTCAGGTAAAGGATACGTTCCTTCTTGCTCAATGGGGTTTTGCGTAGCTAATACTAAAAATGGTTCATCGAGTTTAAAAGTATTTTCGCCAATGGTAACTTGTTTTTCTTGCATTGATTCTAACAAAGCTGATTGAACTTTGGCTGGAGCTCTATTGATTTCATCCGCCAAAACAAAGTTTGAAAATATTGGTCCTCGTTTTACTTTAAAATCACTCTCTTTTTGATTATATACCATCGTTCCTAAAATATCCGCTGGTAATAAATCGGGAGTAAATTGTATACGGCTAAATTGACATGCAATCGCATCTGAAATACTCTTTATTGTGAGGGTTTTTGCTAAACCGGGTAAACCTTCCAATAAAATGTGACCATTAGATAATAAAGCCAAAAGTATTTTGTCAACCATTTCTTGTTGACCAATAATTACTTTATTGAGTTCTCTTTGAAGTACTTCAAGAAAAAGACTCTCTTTATTTACAATTTCATTTAATTCTCTAATATCCATATTTATAGATTTTCAATTTTTATGCAAATATATATGTTTTCGATGCTTACAAATTTTAAAAATAATTAAAAATTCAAGAATGATTTATAAAATGTATTTTTCAATGTTAAAAATTAGCAAAAAATAATCAAAACTCATAATATTTCATTTATTTTCTTTTCTATTTGGTTTTAAATTGTATATTTGCACAATTATACAATAAAGGAAAAATATTTATAAAATCATGAAATACCTATCAATACTTGCTGTTATGTTTTTTGCATCAGTTAATGCACAATCATACAATAAAAAAGATATTATAAAAGAATTGAAAAGTCTTCAAAAGAGTCCTGAATCATATTTTAATATGAAACAAGAACAACAAAGAGCTACCGAAGAATTGCAAAGTAAAATTAGCGAATCTAAAACAAAAATAAGTGATTTGATGACCGAATTATCTGAAAAAGATAAAGCTATCGAAGAGCTTAAAAGAGAAAATGATAAATTGAAAGAAGAAAAAAGTAATTTGTCTTCAAATTCAGGCAACTCAAATTCTTTGGGTACTCAAAATGTAAATTCTCCGTATCGTGTTCAAATAGGACGTTTTAGTTCGTATTCGATGAATAGCTATTTAAACAATCCAAAAGCTATCGTTTTCTCAAATGATGGAACAAGTAATGTTTATGAAATTGCAGGATTTAATAATGCCGATGATGCATTTAATATGAGTCAAGAATTGAGAAGATTAGGAATTAATGGTTCGTTTGTAACGAAATATAATAATAATATGAGAGATCGTTCTTTTGATTATATGAGAGAAAATCCAAATGCTATGGTTAGATATCGTAGTAATTCAAAAAATGCTTCTTCGGCGTCAATGTCCTATCCTAATTCTCCAACGTATAATCAAAATGCTTCTTCGGCTCCATCGCAAAATTATGCAATGCCAAGCAATCCATCAAGTTATTCCCCACCTAGAACGCCAGCTGCTCCGGTTTCAACGCCACCAAGCGCTCAGCCTGTAATTAAAAAATCAAGCGGCAATCTTGTTATCGAAGATTAATTTTTTTTTCAAAAAAAAATCTTTTTGGAATCCTGTTTTTAGTTTTGCTTTTCAGAATAAGCAAATCTGGGTAGTTGATCAATTAGATTTTACTCAAATACCAACAAAAAAATTTGTAGTCTACCATTTTAATCCCTCTAAGTTTTTAGATTTTTTTGAAGACATTCAAAAAATAGAAAAGCCAAAAAAAGTAGTTTTATTTGTTGAAAATTATAGCTTTTTTAGCGAATATTTAAATGTTTTTTTTAAAAGAATCGTTGCAGCCGGTGGTATTGTTCGAAATGAAAAAGATGACATTTTACTTATGTATAGAAAACAAAAGTGGGATTTGCCTAAAGGAAAAGTCGAAAAAGGTGAGACGATAATAGAAGGTGCTAAAAGAGAAGTCGAGGAAGAAACTGGAATTACGGTTAACGAAGTATATCAAAAACCTTATATAACAACGTATCATGTATATATTGAAAATGAAAAATATATATTAAAAGAAAATATTTGGTTTTTGATGCGTTCGCACTCAAAGTATCTATTAACTCCTCAAATTGAAGAAGAAATCGAAGAGTTGAAATGGGTAAAAACAAAAAACATAGTTAAATTTCTAGAAAATAGTTATCCCTCAATCCAAAAAATATTAAATCAATATTTGGCTAATTAGCATCTAATTTGAATCTTTGTAAAGGTATTTGAATAAAAATAGCTATATTTGCGCGGAAATAAACAATAGTTTTCACAAATGGAATTTCCAAATAAAATCAAGCAATTCGGCTTAACTTTTGATGATGTTTTATTAATCCCAGCGCATTCAAAAGTATTACCAAGACAAACAATTTTAAAAACTCGAGTATCTAGAAATATTCATATAAATATTCCTTTTGTTTCTGCAGCAATGGATACCGTTACGGAATCCGATTTAGCTATAGCGATTGCACGAGAAGGTGGTATTGGTTTCTTGCACAAAAATATGTCGATTGAACGACAAGCGGAGGAAGTTCGAAAAGTAAAAAGAGCAGATAGTGGATTAATTTTGGATCCAATTACTCTAAGTCCGAGTCAAACAGTTAGAGAAGCCCTTCGTTTAATGCAAGAAAATAAGATTGGAGGTATTCCTGTAGTAGATAGTAATAATATTCTTCAAGGTATTGTAACCAATCGTGATTTGAGATTTGAAACCAATATGGATAAGCCGTTGTTAGAAGTCATGACGACCGAAAATCTTATTACAGCTGATGAAAGTACAGATTGGGAAAAAGCGGAAGAAATTTTAAAGCAGTTTAAAATTGAAAAATTACTTATTTGTGATTCAAATAAAAAATTAAAAGGTTTAATTACCTATAAAGATATCATGAAAGTGAAAAATCATCCGATGTCAAGCAAAGATGCTTTCGGAAGATTATTGGTTGGAGCTGCAATTGGTGTCAATTCAAGTATTTTTGAACGAATTGATGCATTAATGGCCGTAGGCGTAGATTTAGTTTGTATCGATACCGCTCATGGACATAGTCAAGGGGTGTTGGATACGATCAAAGAAGTTAAAACTCGTTATCCAAAACTAGATGTTGTGGCAGGAAATGTGGCGACAAAAGAAGGTGCACAAGCTTTAATTGATGCGGGTGTTGATGGCGTAAAAGTAGGTGTAGGACCAGGTTCGATTTGTACTACAAGAGTTATCGCTGGGGTAGGCGTACCTCAATTAAGTGCGATTATGTTAGCCGCCGAAGCTTGTGAAAAAGCGGGAATTCCATTAATAGCTGATGGTGGTATTCGTTATACCGGCGATGTAGCTAAAGCTATTGCTGCTGGTGCTGATGCTATAATGGCAGGTTCAATTTTTGCGGGTGTTGATGAATCCCCTGGAGATACGGTTTTATTTGAAGGCCGAAAATTTAAAACATATAGAGGCATGGGCTCTATTGAGGCTATGGCCGAAGGTTCAAAAGATCGATATTTCCAAGATGCTGAAGATGATATTAAAAAATTAGTACCTGAAGGCATTGTGGGTCGCGTACCTTATAAAGGGCTTCTAAAAGAAGTGGTTTATCAGTACGTTGGAGGGCTTAAAGCCAGTATGGGATATTGTGGCGCACCAGATATTTCACAGTTAAAACAAGCTAATTTTATTCGAATCACTCCAGCGGGAGTTAAAGAAAGTCATCCTCATGATGTCATGATTAGTAGAGAAAGTCCAAATTATAGTAGATAATCTTAGTGTTTTGAAAAAACAGAAAAATCAAGATATCTTAAATTGGTTTATACTTTTTTTGTTAGGGTTTGTTTGGGGTAGTTCCTTTATCCTTATGAAAATTGGAGCGAAAGTTTTGGATGGATTTCAAATAGCTGCAATTCGAAATAGCGTTGCGGGTTTATCAGTTTTACCCATTTTTATTTATTATTTTAGGAAATATTCTAAAAAAACGTTGCTTTTTTTTGTTGTCTGTGCCTTGTTGGGCAATGGAATACCTTCAATTTTATATGGTTTTTCTGCTAAGTTAATTGATAGTAATATTAATGGCGTAATCAATTCACTAACGCCAATTTTTACACTATTGTTTGGTATTATTA
>JAFEIJ010000010.1 GCA_017495115.1 Chitinophagaceae bacterium
CTGTAACCAAAAATTCAGGAAAATATAGATATTATAGAATCTACTGGACTAATGGTGGTGGAATTAATGTCAATGGATATTCTAATGAAGTTTATTTTGAAACCCCTACTAATTATAATGCCAATTTGAATCCAAAAACATCTTGTGAAGCCGATTCAGATTTAGATAGTGTATATAATCATTTAGATTTAGATAGCGATGGCGATGGCTGTAGCGATGCCAAAGAAGCAGGTGCTACTACCTTTACAACGGCTAATTTTAAATTTACAGGTGCTATGGGTACCAATGGATTGGCTAATTCTTTGGAGACCGCTGTAGATAATGGTAATATTAATTACAATTCATATTACTCTAATGCGGTTAATAATCTTTTGAATGGTTGTATCGATTCAGATGGTGATGGAGTGTCCGATTTAATTGATATTGATGACGATAATGATGGGGTTCCAGATTTATCCGAAAGTAAATGTCCTGCTCCTTGGACAGAACCTCTTGTTAGAAATATCGATGGATCAAATACGGGTTTTGTGTCTTCAAGCACAACCGCATCGGTTCAAACATATACTTTGATGGAAAATACGAATGGATATACGGTGTCTTATGACAAAGGATTTACACAAGCCAAATTACTATTAGCTTCTGTTGATCCAGGTACAGAAATTAGTTTCTATGCTCGATTATTGGATAGTACATTAGTCGGACCTATTGATTTTACAGTATTTAATAATAAGAGTCCACTATGGGTTCCACAATGGTCTGCTGCAGGGTTCCCTAAAGCAGACGTAAATTATGCCGTATTAGCTGCAAAATATACGGGAACTCCTTTTGCAGCCAATGTGCCTTATTTGAAATCTACAAGTACTGCAAGTAAATCTTGGGGTGGCGTCAATTTAGTAATTCCTGGCGCTACGACTGCAAATCCAGCCTATCAATTAGTTTTAAATATAAATCCAGGTACTACTGTAGCCTTAATGTTATCAGTAGAAACAATAAATAATGTTAGCAATATCTTTTGTAAAGAGTTAGATATTGATGGGGATGGATTGCCAAATTCCCTTGATTTGGACTCTGATGGTGATGGTTGTAGCGATGCTTTGGAAGCCGGTGCTACAACTGTAAAAACCGATTCAATTATTGCGGGTCCTTATGGAGCCAATGGATATGCCAATAGCAAAGAAACTTCTGTGGACAATGGAGTAGTCAATTACTCTAGCACGTATTCATCTTTCGCATTATCTGCTACAGTTGGATTGTGCAAAGATAATGATGTAGATGGTATACCTGATTATATTGATATCGATGATGATAATGATGGCGTATTGGATGCAACCGAATCCCCTTCTTGTTATTATAATGCTTCTGAATGGTTTAGTGGCAATAGAACACAAATAAATACAACAACAGGGTTGATTATGAATACAACCTATAATAGTTTAAATAAATTGGAAGATGACGATAATGGAACGGGTACATCGAGTTATGGTGTGATATTTAATGCCACTACTACCGCTCCAGCTTCAGTGTATACATTTGATATGTCGGTGCCGGTAGAGATTACTAAATTATTCTTAGGCTATGTCAATACCAATACACATTTTAATGCCAGTACATTCTTGAAATTACAAGGGTCTAATGATAATACCTTGTGGACGAACTTAAGTGATAGTATGGCTTATAATGCCTCCGTTTCTACGAATGGAGTGACTTCCATTTTTGGATTGCCCGGAACCATCAATGCAAACGCATTCCCTGTAACCAAAAATTCAGGAAAATATAGATATTATAGAATCTACTGGACT
>JAFEIJ010000004.1 GCA_017495115.1 Chitinophagaceae bacterium
TATATTTGTATCGCTTTTTCTATTTTTTAATGATATTATTTAAGTTGATAGACTCTTGATGCTTAATTTTTGCTCTTTTTTTAAATAAAAACATTTTAGTTTCTACAAATCCATTTAAATCTAAAATAAAAGATTTACCACTCATCATATCTATAATATTATTTAGATTTGACAATAAATTCGTTGGATTTACTTCTAAGTCAAATGGAAGTAAAATATCCGAATCTCTGTAAATTGGTTTTTGTAAATTCTTATTAGAAACACTTCCTATTGTTCTATTATTAGCTATTGCATCTAATTGTATCGAACTTATTTTAATAATTCTACTTTTATTTGGATTATGAAAGCGAGCTGTGGCATTGACTATTATTTTATTTGGACTTATTTGATTTACATTAATATTTTCGATTCTACGAAACTCTGGAGCCGTATAATGGCAAGCCATTATATTTGAAGCTAACCACAATAATAATATTCGTTTCATAATTTATGCAGATAAAGCAATCGATTGATTCGAATTAAAAATTTGCTCAACGATTTTGGACGTTACTATTATTTTTTTATTTTTTAGACTTGGTGATTCATACATAATATCGGTCATTATAATTTCACAAATAGAACGGAGTCCTCTAGCGCCTAATTCATATTCAATGGCTTTATCTAATATAAATTCTATAGCTTCAGGTTCAAACTCTAACTGCTTTTTTTCAAACTCAAACAATTTTTTATATTGTTTAATGATACTATTTTTAGGTTCTAAAAGAATTCGTTTTAGCGCTTCTCGATCCAATGGCTGTAATGAAATTACTACGGGAAGCCTGCCTAAAAGTTCAGGAATTATGCCATATTTTTTGACATCTAAAGCGTTTACCTGACTTAAGATTTCATTTTTTTCAATTTTTTCATCGATACTGCTTTTTTTCTTAAATCCTAATGTATTTTTATTTATTCGGCTTCCAATAATTTCTTCAATTCCTTCAAAAGCACCTCCGCAAATAAATAGGATATTTTTGGTATTTACTTTAAGCATGGGTTGATCTGGATGTTTACGACCCCCATTAGGTGGAACAAGCACTTCACTTCCTTCTAACAATTTTAATAAACCTTGTTGAACGCCTTCTCCAGAGACATCTCTAGTAATCGATACATTTTCTCCTTTTCGAGAAATTTTATCTATTTCATCTACAAAAACGATTCCTTTTTCGGCCATAGGGATATTATAGTTGCAATTTTGTAGTAATCGAGTAATAATACTTTCAATATCTTCACCTACATATCCGCTTTGCGTAAATGTGGTGGCATCGGCTATAGCAAATGGTACATTTAACAATTTGGCAACTGTTTTGGCTAATAACGTTTTTCCAGTTCCGGTATTTCCAATCATCAAAATATTTGACTTTTCAATTTCTACCTCATCTTCCAAAATTTGTTGTTCAATTCTTTTATAGTGATTGTATATGGCTACACTAAGCACTTTTTTGGCTTGAAATTGTCCGATTATATATTGATCTAAATAATGAACTATTTCTTTTGGTGTTTTATCAAATTCGAATCGTATATCTTCCGAACCCTTATTTTGATTTTCTTTAAGTATATCTTTAATCATTCCGGATCCTAGCTCTATACATCGATCACATATTTTTGCATTTAAGCCATCTAAAAGTAATTTTGATTTGCTAGCTGTTGTTCCGCAGAAATAGCATTCTTGTTTTAACTTACTCATAATTTTCTGTAATTTAATTATAAATCTAATATTTCAAAATCTGAATAATTCTTTGAATTAAATTCAAATTCAGTATCCGATAATTTTTCGTTTTCTTTTAATTTGCTAATTGTATATAAAATTCGATAACCCGATTTTTCATAAACTTTTATCGATTTCAATTGATTGGATTGGGTTTGAATAACTACATCTATTTTAAAAATAGGATTATTTTTATTAAGGGGAACTAGTTCAATCACTTTCCTATTTTTGTCTAAAACTTCTTTAACTCTGTATTTGTATTTTTTCTTGTAGTTATTTATTTGTTCGAACGGTAAATCTTTTTTAAGATTTTGATTGTAATCTTGAATTTGGACTTCTTTTGATTTATAGTTTACAGAATAATACATTTTTCCATTTGTAAACACATCCATTTCTTTTAATTTTAAAAAAAACTTTACACCCTTATTTTTATAAGTACCATTATACGTTTCTTTAGTTTTAGCCTCTAAATCAGAAATGTTTACAGCAAAATCGAAGGTATAACTTTTTAATTTTTGACATTTTGAATTAAATGAATTCAAAATCTTTTCAGCTTCATGATCATTTTCTGAAAGAACAATAGGCTTTATTGGTTTTGGTTGACCAAATAAAGATAATGAAATTGTTATTAAAATTATATTTATTAAAATGCGCATTTTAGACCTTATTTAATGTACTTGACAAAATTTGAGACAAAAAGTTTACTAAATTATGTTATTTGATGATCTCCTACTACTTTTACTTGCGATAATATGTTTTTAGTTTTTAAAACTAATTTTTCGTAATTATCATCCAAAATAGTAAGATGTCCCATTTTTCTTCCCGGTTTCGTTTGACTTTTACCATATAAATGTAAATAAGCATTTTCTATCATAATATCATTGACTCCTACTAAATTAGGAATTCCAAAGGTATCTTCGTCACCAATTAAATTTATCATACTCGCAAAACCATTTAACTTGATATTTGGAATAGGATAGTTTAAAAATGTTCGTAATTGAGCGTCAAATTGAGAAATATTGCAGGCTTCGATAGTGTAATGCGCGGAATTGTGAGCTCTTGGAGCCATTTCATTTACCAAAACGTCACCTTCTTTGGTTAAAAAAAACTCGATGCTAAAAACACCGATACTATCAATAACTTCAGACACTTTTAGTGCAATTTCTTGAACGTTTAAAGCAATATCGTTTGAAATTGTAGCAGGAGCAATTAAATATTGTACTAAATTTAAAATAGGGTCAAAAACCATTTCGCATATCGGATAAAAAACAACCGAACCGTCGGAACTTTTAACAAAAGTTATAGCCAGTTCTTTTTCTAAATCTACTGGTTTTTCGAGTATTGACGGCGCTTCTAATGCTAAATGCAATGTATCTTCAGTAAGATATTGAACACCTTTTCCGTCATAACCGTCTTTTTGTGTTTTTTGGAATGCTGGAAGAAAGGATAAATAAGATTTAATATCAAGATGCGATTCTAAAATATGAAAATCGGATGTTGGAATTTCATTTTTAGCATACATGTTTTTTTGTAATGCTTTATTTTGTATTATTTTTAAAGTATTAACATTAGGAATAATTTGTTTTCCCATTTTTTCTAAAACTTCAAGTGCTTCAATATTAACATGTTCGATTTCTATAGAAATAATATCCATTTTATTTCCAAAATCCATTACATTATTAAAATCTTTATAACTTCCTACGGTTAAGCTATCTTTAAAAATAGAACAACTACAATGTTTATCCGGATCTAAAAAATAAAGCTGTAATCCCCATTCTAAAGCTTTTTCTTGTAACATTCTCCCTAACTGTCCTCCACCTAAAATTCCTATTTTTGGATACATTTTAATAAATTAAATTAAACTACAAAAATAGTTTATTGTAATTTAAGCATTCATTCTATTTTGAACAAATCTTAAACACTTTAATATATAATTTAAATTTAATCTTTATAAATTTGCTAAAAAATTAAATTGGAAGAAGTAGTTTTAGTTAATGAAAATGACGAAGTTTTAGGTTATGAAGAAAAAATTTCAGCACATGAGAAAGGATTACTTCATAGAGCAATCAGTGTATTAATATTTAATAAAAATAATGAATTATTAATACAACAACGGGCATCATCTAAATATCATTGGGCAGATGTTTGGGCAAATTCATGTTGTAGTCATCCAAGAAAAAATGAATCTTATTTGGATGCCGCAGAACGAAGAGTATATGAAGAATTGGGGATTAACGTTTCTTTAGTAGAAAAATTCAAATTTATATATAAAGCCTATGATGAATCTTCTGGACTTATCGAACATGAATTAGATGCCGTTTTTTTTGGAACTTTTGATGGTGAAGTTCCTTTTAACTTAGAAGAAGTTCAAGCTGTTGAATGGAAGACGATTCAAGATATTAAAAAAGAAATTCATCAAAAACCCGAAAAATATGCTTTTTGGTTTAAAGAAATCATGAAACAGTTAGAAAATAAGGGGACTTTTTAGTTATTTCTAAAAAAAATCAATATTTAAAAAAAAATACTTACTTTTGCGCCTCCAAATAAATTCGTAAATTCGAATTAAATTATTTATTCATTAAAAAAATTTCGTAAAATGAATCGTTATGAATCAACAATCATCTTTACTCCAGTGCTCTCGGACGAAGATGTAAAAACAAAGTTAAAGTCTTTCCGTGACTTGCTTGAATCTAATGGAGCACAAAACATAGTTGATGAACATTGGGGGCTAAAAAAATTAGCTTATACCATTGAAAAGAAAAACACTGGTGTTTATCATTTATTTGACTTTATGGCACCTGCAGAAACTATTGCTAAATTAGAAGTTCAATACAAGCGTGATGAATCTATTTTAAGATTTATGTCTATCAAATTGGATAAATATGGCGTAGAATATGCAGATAAAAGAAGACAAAATTTAGGTAAAAAGAAAAGTAACAAATCAGAAAATTTAAATAAAGAGGAGGCAACTAATGAGTAAGGCAAATCAAAGTATCAGATACCTAACTACTTTAAAATTAGGTCAAAAATCTAAAAAATATTGTCGTTTTAAAAAAATGGGCATTAAATTTATAGATTATAAAGATGCGGATTTTTTAATGCGTTTTGTAAACGAACAAGGTAAAATATTGCCAAGAAGATTAACTGGTAATTCATTAAAATATCAAAGAAAGGTTGCACAAGCTGTAAAAAGAGCACGTCAAATTGCTTTAATGCCTTATGTAACTGATTTATATAAATAAAATATTGTAAAATCTAAAGAAAGATAAATCATGGAAGTAATATTGATTAATGACGTAGATAAGTTAGGTTATGCTGATGAAATCGTTAAAGTTAAACCTGGATTTGGTAGAAATTTTTTAATACCTAAAGGTTTTGCAATTGTTAAAAATGCAGCTAACGAAAAATTATTAAACGAGCGTCTTAAAAGAAGAGAAAAAATTGAGGCTAAACAAGTAGAAGCATTAAAATCAATGATGTCTCAATTAAAAGATACAAAAATTGAATTTGGCGCTAAAGTTGGAAGTAACAATAAGATTTTTGGATCGGTTCAGGCTATTCAACTTGCTGAAAAATTAAAAGCAAAAGGTATTGAGATTGATAAAAGAAAAATTTCAATCAAAGAAGGAGATATTAAAGAGGTTGGTTCTTATACCATCTTAATTAATCTTACTAAAGAAGAAGTCGTTGAAATACCTTTGGAAGTAATTGCAGAATAAATTAACGTAATGTATTTTAAAAAAATATACATTTAAAAAAATTAAGCCGAACCAAATTTAAAATTAGGTTCGGCTTTTTTGATTATTAATTAAAATAAAATTATAAAATTATGGGACATTTTGAAGAAAATTTAAATCACTGGATTGAACAAAAAAGAGAAGCACTTGAATTAGGAAATATTTGTGCTAAATTAGAATTTGATAAAAAAACTGATTTGGTATTGTTTCGAAGAAAGTTATCCGATAAAAATGTAACTGAAATCATTAATATCCATGAATATGCTATACAGTTTGCGGGTCAACCCATTGATGTATCAACTACGTTGAAAATAGCTCAAACAGTTCAAAATATGGATATTGCTCCATCAAAAATTGATTTAGGAAGGCTGGCTAAAGAATGGATAAATGAAAATAGCAATTATAATTCGATGGAAGCATTTTTGAATGCTAAAATTGGTAATTTTTCTATTGAAAATTCCAAAAAATTAGAACCAAAAGATGTCGTATTATTTGGATTTGGACGAATAGGTAGATTAGTTGCTCGAATGATTAGTGAAGAGAATGGTACACAACTACGTCTTAAAGCCATCGTAATTCGTATGAAGAATGATGAAGAAATTATCAAAAGAGCCTACTTGTTGAAAAAAGACAGTATACACGGACAAATGAAAGGTACGGTGAAATATGATGTTGAAAATGGGTTGTTAATTACAAATGGACAGCAAATTAAAATCATTACAGAATCTGATCCTGCTAATATTGATTATACAAAATATGGAATCAATAATGCCTTATTAATAGATAGTACGGGTGCTTTCCGAACGGAAGAGCAATTAGGCCTACATTTAAAATCAAGAGGAATTGATAAAGTACTTTTAACCGCTCCAGCAAAAGGAAGTGTTCCAAATATTGTTTATGGCGTCAATCATAAAAACTATGATATTAATGAAGTAAAGATTTTTTCTGCAGCAAGTTGTACTACAAATGCGGTTGTTCCAATCTTAAAAGTTGTTGATGAAGTTTATGGAATCCAAAATGGTCATATTGAAACGGTTCATGCATTTACAAATGATCAAAACCTTGTTGATAATTTTCACAAAAGTACACGAAGAGGCCGTTCTGCGCCAATGAACATGGTAATTACTGAAACGGGCGCTGCAAGTGCCGCAGTAAAAGCTTTACCACAATTAAAAGGTAAGTTAACAGCAAACTCGGTGCGTGTACCTATTCCAAACGTTTCATTAGCAATTTTAGCTTTACGTTTAAATAAGGAGACCGATAAAGATACGTTTAATGAAATTATCAAAAAAGCAGCTACTTCTGGAGATTTAATTGAACAAATCGATTATTCAGTTAGTACCGAATTGGTGAGTACGGATGTAATTGGTAATTCACATGCCTTAGAATATGATAGTAATGCTACCATTATTAGTGATGATAAAAAAAGCGTTACGATTTATGCTTGGTATGATAATGAATTTGGTTATACCGCTCAAGTAATTCGATTGGCTAAATATATATCTGGTGTTTTAAGAAACACATACTACTAGGATTTTTTTAAAAAAAATTATAAAACGCCTCAAAATAGATTTACTATATTTGAGGCGTTTTTCATTTATACTATTTTGAATTTTTCTACACATAATTTAAAAAAATTAGAACAGCTTATTAAAGAAGCTGGCTATGAACTTCGTTATGAAAAAGGGAGTTTTAATTCGGGGTATTGTATTTTACAAGATAAACAAGTAATCGTCATTAATAAGTATTTTACTTCTGAAGTTCGATTTAATAAAATTCTAGATTTAATTCCTCAAATTCTTTCAAATTTTAAACCTATAAAAACGGAAGCAAGTAAAAAAATGCTTCAAAAAATAATTGAATTGCATCAATATGTAAACACCATTCCATTTGATGAATACAAATAAAATCACTTTATTAGGAACAGGTACATCGGTTGGAATTCCAATGGTTGGTTGCAAATGTATCGTTTGTAAAAGTGAACAACCTAAAAACAAAAGACTACGAACAAGCGCGTATATAGAATACGAAGGCAAGAATTTCCTTATTGATATTGGTCCAGATTTTCGTCAACAAATGCTAAATAATCAAATTGAAAATATTGATGCCATTTTAATCACGCATCCACATTTTGATCATATTGGCGGATATGACGATATTAGAGGTTTTAACTTTTCTCAAGAAAAACCGATTAAATTATATACCAATCAATTTTCATACGAAGCATTAAAAAAACAATTTTATTATGTATTTGAAGCTTCCGATTATCCTTCATTACCTTCAACTGAATATATAGAGATTAAAGAAAATACAACATTTCAATTTGAAACTACTGATATTAAAGCATTAGGTATTTGGCATGGCAAAATGCCTTGTTTGGGTTTTCGTTTTGGCAATTTAGCCTATTTAACCGATGTAAATGATATACCAGAAAATGTTTTTGAAGATTTAAAAAATTTAGATGTTTTAATTTTAGATGCATTAAGAATTGACAAACATCCGAGTCATTTTTCGTTAAAAGAATCTATCGAAATTGCTAAAAAAATAAATGCTAAACAGACGGTATTTATTCATATAAGCCATCATATGGGACTTCATGAAGAGGTTTCTAAAATATTACCAAAAAATATGACCATCGGTTTTGATTCTCAAACTATTAATTTTTAAATAAAAATAATTTTTTATTAAATTAATGTATTTAATCTTAAATTTCTGAATGACTTCCAAGATAAGTAAGTGGAAATGTCAAAGTAAAAATACTTCCTTTGCCCAGTTCACTTTCAACAGTTACTTTTCCTAGATGCCCTTCTGTTAATTCTTTTACGTAGTTTAGTCCAAGACCAAAACCTTTTACATTATGAATATTTCCTGTAGGCACTCTATAAAATTTTTCAAAAATACGATCTAATACTTCTTTGGGCATACCAATTCCATTATCTTCAATATGAATTTGAATTCCATTTTCAATATTATTTGTAGATACTTTTAAAACGAGCATTTCATTTTCTTTTTTGTATTTAATTGAATTTTCAATCAAATTATTAATAATGTTCATAAAATGTATTTTATCAGCCTCAATATGAAAATAACTTGCATTTAAATTTAAAATTACGTTTCCTTGATTTTCGGCCAAAAGCAAACGTATATTTTCAATTTTTTCAATCAATAATGCATGGACATCAATATTTGTGATTTTTAATTTAATCTTTGATTTTTTTAGACTTGCCGCTTGAAGTACTTTTTCAATATTATTTAAAAGTCGTTCATTCTCTTCTTTTATCATCATAGCATATTTATTTAACTTCTCTTTACTTTCTTGAATTTTTTCATTTCGAAGCATATTACTTGCTAAAGCAATTGTTGCTACGGGTGTTTTTAATTCATGCGTCATATTGTTAATAAAATCGGTTTTCATATCGCTCAATTTTTTTTGTTTGAATATGATGTAAATCGTGAACGAAAACGCTAATAAAATTAATAATATAAAAGAAAAAGAAGCCGCAAATGGACCGTACATTTTTTGAAAAATATCGTTATTTTTATCTGGGAAATTAATTAATAAAATGGCATAATTATTAAAAATACTTTCCGGAAACAATCTTGATTTGTAGCTATTATCAATAATATTTTTGTTAATGGAATTATAATCTGTATAAATAATACCTTTGGTATTTCCATCTAAAAGCGTCATTTTAAATTTGGATTTAATATTTTGACTTTCAAGGCTATTTATAATAAAATTTCGTAACGTATCGGCATTAATTTTCTCATCCACACAAATACTTTCATAAAGTAAAAGACGAGCTTGATTCCGCCATTTGTCGTTAAATTCTTTAAAATGCTTTTGAAGTCGCTCTTTTTCGGATTGCCCAATTTGGTCAATCAATTTTTTAGGCATGTTTAATTCCGTTGTAATCGTTTTATAAAACTCCGAAGTGGTATCTTCAAGATTATATAAAACATTTAAATTGCCATTAGAATCATTTAACTTATAAATTTTTTCTTGTCGTGCATAATCCAATTTATATTCATTATTGGTATTAAAAAAAGAAAGTGTAGCGAATTTTTCATATTCTGAAAGCGATTCATTTAGTGCAGCATAAACGGATTGATCAAACGTATTCTTTCTCAAATTAAAAGCATCATTAATCCATTTAATTTGTAATATAATCAAACCAATCATCGAAATGATTACTACAAATACTACCGCCGAAATATACTTAATGTTCATCTTTTACAATTTCTTTAATAAATCTAATTTTTGTTTTTCATTCTCAAAAGTAAAAGTAGATAAGGCTTTTTCAAAAAAAGCAGGTACCGTTCGTTTTGAATACTCTAAATATTCACGACATCTGCCACTTAAACCGTAATGAAAATGAAGCGAACCTTGAATTAAAGAATGAATTACTTCTACATCCAATTGATTTGAAGCAATTAAATATTCAAATGATTTTAATCTTGTCCTAAATTCATAATTTGGAGAAGCCAATTCTTTTAATCGCATTAAAGCTTCTTTGTGTTTTTGACTTTCCTTATTTTCTTTAAATATTTGCAACATTTCTCCATGATATACTATCTCTAAATTATGGTTTAATCCTTGAAGATGCTCAATTTTAGATAAAGCAAATTCTTTTTCTTTAGGGAAAAACTTAATATATTGTTGTAATGCATATTCAATATTAAAATATGAGCTATCATTTAAAGATTTTTGTAAAGCTTCTTTAATTGGTTCATTTACAAAAGATATCGAACGTATGGCCGCTTCTCTAACATGATGGTCCGAATCATTCAAACCTGCTAAAAGCATTTCAGATACATTTTCAGAATTTTCGGCATTTTTTAGCTGTTGTAATAATTCTACCTTTACAAGTCTTTGATTTTCATTTTTATAAAGTTCAAAATATTCATTAATTTTATCCTTAATTTCGATGTTTCTCAAACGTTCTAATGCTTCAAAACGCGCCATCGGATATTTGCTATATTTTATAATATCAAACTCCGTTTTTAATTCGGAATCATAAGAAACTTTACGAAGCAACTTCGCATTTGGATCAACAGTTAGCATTTTAAATGCATCAGATACTTCAAATTCAAAGGTCTGACTGTCTTTATCAAAAAAAATAGAATGTATTATTTCATTTTGGTTTTCATTCAAAATATGAACATCTAATGGAAGACGAAATGCCTTAATAACTTCATTTTTTTTATGCAATTGACGCAATGTTAATAAAATTTTGTTATTTGTTTTAGAATACGAAACTTGTATTTTCGGTTCACCGCCTTTATAAATCCACTGGTCAAAAAACCAATCTATATTTCGACCAACTACTTCATAAACAGACTCATATAAATTATTGGATTCGACATTGGAATGCTTATACTTATTTAAATAATTTTGAATAACTTTTCTATAATTTTCATTTCCTAGTTCCCAACGCATCATATCTAAAACATAACTTCCTTTTGGATAATGCCTTGCACTTCCACTTTGAGAATGCGCCACGGGTAAATCATTATTCATAGAAGCACTAAATGCCGCGTCGCGCTCTCCTCTTCGAATCCAATCATAGGTTTCTTGTCCATATGCACTAAGCATAAACCATTTGGAGTAATGCGTGGCAAAACTTTCATGAAGCCAATGATGGGTGGGATTTCTTTCTGTAATTAAATCTCCAAACCACTGATGCGCCAATTCGTGAGCATTGATAGAAACGTATGGCCTATTTAAAGCGCCACGCGTATCTGGATGATAACTATCGGTAAAAATGGTACTTGTCGTATTTTCCATAGCACCAAATAAAAAATCTTGTGTGGGTACATTTCGATAAACTTTACCCCAAGAATATGGAATTCCTATTTCATTTTCAAACCAATCCATCATCTCAACGCTTTTTGTATATGTTGCGTCAAAATGTTTTTCAAGTTCCGGATAATAATATTGCTCTAAAACAATCCCACTTGAACTCTTCATTTTTTTCACTTTGTAATCTCCCGCCGCAATCATAAGTAGATATAATGCATGCGGTTTTGTCATTTCATACGTCCAAGTTTGTGTAATGCTATCCGAATTCAATGTTTTTTTTATTAAATTTCCGTTGCTTATTACAGGATATTTTCGATTAAAACGAATATGCAATTTTGTAGTTAAAACATTAGCTACATCATCAAAACCAGGAATCCAGTGTCTGTTATCAATACCTTGCCCTTGTGTCCAAATTTGTTTTTTTGCTACTGAGTTATTGTTATTCCAATTTAAAAAATACATACCTCTTTTTGGATAACATTTATAAAAAATTTCAAGTCGATTTTTATTCGATTTATCTTTTGGCAAATAAATGGTAATTCCTGCGCTATCTGTTTTATATTCTACTTTATTTTTATTCAAAAGAATAGAACGAACATCAAACTGAATAGCGTCTAAAAACAAAGTATCGATTTCTTTTCTAAAATATTCAAATTTGTAATTAGCATGGCCTTCTACAGCGCCTTCTTTTTCATTTAAATAAACGGATAATTCTAAATCGCTTAATTTCACTGTTTTTTCTCGAGCTCGACCATTATGATCATGTGGTCTACAAGAAATATCATTTCCATGAGCAAAAACAGAATTTATGTTTAAAATTATAAAAAAACTAATTAATTTCATAACTAAAAATGTATGGATTTAAAAAAATTAAGTACTTTAGTATTAAATAACATTGGTTCTTCCATCATCGGTGCGTGGCCAACATTTGGAATGATTTCTAAAATAGAATTATTGATTTTTTCATTAAATTGTTTTGCAACAAAAAGAGGTGTAATCGTATCTTTATCTCCCCAAATTAAAAGCGTAGGAATTTGAATTTGATACAATACCTCATTTAAATTATTTCTTGTAGCACTTTTTGCTAATTTAATTACTCGAATTACTTTGGATTTATCCGTAACAATAGCTTCTACTTCATCAACAAGCTCTTCTGTAACGAATTTATCAGAACCAAAGGTCTCTCCTATTTTTTCTCGTAATGTTTCTCGATCTCTTTTTGGATAAGATGACCCCAAACCATTTTCAAAAAGACCTGAACTTGCCGTTAAAACAATAGAAGAAATCTTAAATTTATTTTGTAATACCAACATTAAGGCTAAATGCCCCCCAAGAGAATTTCCAATAAGTGAAACATTGATGTTTTCTAATTTTAAAAAACTAAAAAAACGATTTAAAAAATGAATTAATCCATCTAAATCAGTTTCTTTTATTTCTGAATTATAGAGTGGCAGTTTTGGAATAATCACTCGATAATTGTTTTTTATCAACAACTCTTTTAACGCATCAAAATTACTTAATGCACCAAAAAGTCCGTGCAAAAGAATAATTGGAGCGCCTTGTCCCTCGTCAATAAAAATGGTATTTTCAAATACTTTTTCTGAAGATTTCAAAAGTAAACTATTTTTTAAGTAACCCAATTTCAATTAATCGCTCTTCCAAATATTTTCCAGCGGTTATTGGTTCAAAATTTGGATTTTTACCAGTTTCAACACATTGGTCAAGACACGTTAAATCCATTTGACTCACTGGATGTAAAAAAAATGGAATAGAAAACCGACTTTTATGCCATTCTTCCCTTGGTGGATTTACAACTCGGTGTGTTGTAGATTTTAAAACATTATTTGTTAATCGTTGAAGCATATCTCCTACATTAATTACAAAATAATTTGCAGGAGCATTAATACTTAACCATTCATTATTTTTTGACAACAGTTGAAGTCCATCAGCGCTTGCGCCTACTAATAAAGTAATTAAATTAATATCTTCGTGTGCTTCCGCTCGAATTGAATTTTCGGGCTCTGAAGTAATAGGAGGATAATGAATCGCTCTCAAAATTGAATTCCCCTTTTTGATATGTGGTTCAAAATAGTTCTCATCTAAATTTAAATACAAAGCGATGGCTTTCAAAATTTCAGAACCTGTTTTTTCAAAACCTTTGTATAAAATATTACCCAATCGATTAAATTCGGGAAGTTCATTTACTATAACATTTTCAGGATAAATTTCTAATTCGGGATTAGGACTTTTTTCAATTTGCCCCATTTGCCAAAATTCTTTTAAATCTGAGTATATACTCCCTTTTGCATGTTCTTTACCAAAAGACGTATAACCTCTCTGCCCTGCCAAACCTTCAATTTCATATTGTTTTTTTTGAGCTACAGGAAGGTGAAAAAACGTTTTAACTTCTTCATAATAAGCATCAATATCCGCTTGATTAATATATTTATTCTTAATTGCTACAAAGCCAATCTCTTTAAAAGCATTACCAATTTGATCGATAAACAAATGCCTTGTTTTTTCATTTTGAAATAAATCCAAATCTAATTGAGGAATTGTAGGTTGCATGATTTATTATTTTGGGCAAATCTACAAAAATACTTTTAAAAATTAAGGGTAAAATTTATGAAAATTATAAATATATTTTATCCAAATTTTACTTTAAATAATTTTATTCAATAGTTTAATCTTCAATATTTTATTTTTGTAAAAAAAATTAAATAATGGAATTTAAATATATTGTTTCCGAAATTAAAGAACGAATCGGTTACATTTATCTTAATAGATTGGACAAAAAAAATGCTTTAAATTTTGAATTTGTATCTGAACTAAAAAATCAATTAAAAAACTGGGAGACTGAAAATAATATAAAAGCTATCATTTTAGCTTCAAACTCGGATGTTTTTAGCGCTGGAGCCGATTTAGATGCATTAGAAAAAATGCAATCCAACACTTTTGATGAAAATCTTGAAGATTCTAGGCATTTGATGGAATTGTTTCTATTGATTTTAAATTATCCAAAGTTGGTTATTTCGCAAGTTGAAGGACATGCAATAGCTGGGGGATGTGGATTAGCAACGGTTTGTGATTTTTGTTTTGCTAATCCTGAAGCTAAATTTGGATATACCGAAGTAAAAATTGGTTTTATACCCGCTTTAGTTTCCATTTTTCTAGTCCGAAAAATTGGAGAAGCCAAAGCCAAATCTTTACTTTTAACAGGTGATTTAGTTTCCTCCGAAAGTCTATATAACAGTGGTTTAGTTTATCAAATTTACAAAAAAGAAGAAATCAAAAATGAAGTTTTTGAATGGACTAAAAAAATTATTGCATCTACAAGTAATGATTCTATTCAAGCAACTAAAAAACTAATCAATGACCAGTGGGAAATGTGCTTGGATGATGCGTTAGAAATGGCGGCATACTCCAATGCAAAACAAAGAAACACGGAAGATTGTAAAAAAGGAATTCGTTCTTTTTTAAATAAAGAAAAACTTATTTGGTAAACAGAATGAATTACTTCATTTTTGAAGAAGAAAAAATTTATAATTTTCCAAAATTTTCAGATTTTTCATATTCATATAACCATAATTTAAACGGTTTTGAAATCAATATTCCCGATGGTATTTTAATTTATATTCCAAATTTTTTATCAAAAATAGCTCGTGCAAATTTATTTTGTTTTTTAACCGAATTTACTGAAGATTCGGAAACCCTAAACCAAAGTAAATCAAAATTTAAGCATATAAATTGGCTTCAACCAAAGGTTAAAATTTTTGGTAAAGAATATTTAACTCCAAGATTAACGGCTTGGTATGGCGATGAAGAAGCCTATTATTCTTATTCTGGATTGAAAAATATCCCTAACCCTTGGAATTCGGAACTACTAAAAATTAAAGAAAAAATTGAATCCATTTCATCATGTAAATTCAATAGTGTTTTACTCAATTGGTATCGAAATGGTAACGATTCGATGGGAATTCATGCAGACAATGAAAAAGAACTTGGTGAAAATCCAACAATTGCTTCTTTAAGTATTGGTGCTGAGCGAATAATCGTTTTTAAACATAACGAAAATAAAAACTATAATTTCAAATTTAATATAACCGATGGAAGTCTTTTGGTCATGAAAGGACGTCTTCAGGATTTTTGGAAACATGCCATTCCGAAGCAACTAACAATTCGTAATCCTAGATTAAACCTTACTTTTCGTAATATTAAAAAAAGTGAAAAAATTCGTTAACCTATACTTTATCCAAATTTAATCTTAATAATGTGGGTATTTTACTTATTTTTGCAACTTTGTTAAGATTAAAAAACACACTTTGTAATAAAGTGATTATAATAAATATATGAATAAAGATATAAAAGTTGCGCTATTAGCTATTGCTGCCATAATCATGTTTATTCTTGGTTATCAATTTATGAGTGGCGCATTATTTCATTCTTCGGATAATAATTACCAAGCATTATTTACCAATGTAACTAGTTTAAAAAAATCTGATAAAGTTTTTGTAAATGGCTTGCAAGTTGGTATAATTACAAATATTTCTTTTGAAAACAATGAACAACCAGATAAAATCAAAGTCCAATTTTCGGTTAAAAATGATATCAAAATACCTAAAAATTCATTAGTGGAAATTTTCTCAGTGAGTTTAATGGGTAATAAAGGCTTAAAAATCAATTTTGGAAATTCATCTGAAATTGCCAAGAATGGCTCTAGCTTAATTGGAATAAATGAAAAGGGAATTTTAGATGGATTATCAGAAAATATGGGTCCTTTGGCAGATAATTCAACAGAATTAATCGGTAATGTAAACACGCTATTTGATAGAAATGAAAAAGAAAATTTATATATTACTATATATCAATTAAACATGACGCTGGCTTCTATGCAAAAAATGATGGAAAGTATGAATATGATGGTGATGAATAATCAGCGAAGTATACAAGGAACCTTATCAAATGTAGATAAAATTACAGGAGCGATGGCTCAAAAACAAAATGATATTCAATTAATTATAAGCAATACACGCGAACTTACTCAACAAATGAAGCAAGCAGACATATCGAAATCTTTAAATCAATTAAACAAAAATATGGATGAGTTATCCATTTTGATGAATGATGTCAATAAAGGAAAAGGAAGTTTAGGTAAATTGATGAAAGATGAAGAACTATACAATAAATTAAATGCCACTGCTAATAGTGCAGATTTATTACTTAAAGATATGAAAGATAATCCCAAAAGATATGTCAGCTTTTCTGTTTTTGGAGGTAAAAAATAAATTATAATTTCATTAAATGTTTATTTTCTTGAATAAAATTAAAACAGCGTTAATTTTAATAAACCTATTTATTTTTATTCATAAAATAAATGCCCAAGAAACAGCAAATGTTGAGATTTTAAATTCTATTGAAGGTGAAATGTTTTATGAAAATGAAGAACCTGTTCGAAAGTTAAAAGGGAAAGTAAAACTTAGACATAAAGGCACTTTAATGTATTGCGACGAAGCAACTATTTATGCAAACAACAATATTTTTGCACAAAATAATGTGAAAATTGTAAGACCAAAAGGAACGACAATTGTAGGTGAAATTCTAAATTATTATAGTGCTCAAAAATTAGCACATATTCAAGGAAATGTTATTTTAACAGACAAAAAAGCAAAACTTTACACTCCAGATATCACATATGATATGAATAATGAAACAGGCTATTTTACCAATGGTGGTAAAGTTATAAATGATAGTACAACAATTACTTCAAAACACGGCACGTATTACACCGAAACACAACAAGTATTTTTTAAATTTAATGTTGTTGTAGATAATCCAAACTACAAACTGAAGTCCGATACATTAGAATATAATACCAAAATAAAACGCAATTATTTCTATAAAGGTACTACGATAGAAAATGATAGCGGCTATATTTGGTGTAATAAAGGTTGGTATGACGAAAAAAGTAATACCGCTTCATTTGGTGTAGGAACTATTATTTATAATATGCCACAATGGCTTATGACCGATTCTATTTATTACGAAAAAACAACTGGATTTGGTCGTGTATTCAAAACATTTGAATATCATGATACAGCCGCACATATTCATGTTTTTGGAGATACTGCGGAGTATTTTAATAAATCTAAAAGAATTTTAGCGTTCAAAAGACCTTTATTAATCTATGAGAATGACAACAAAAATCCACTTTTTCTTAGAGCGAATACTCTAGAATCCTTTGAAATTGATAGTAACAATAAAGTATTTAATGGTTTTAAAAATGTTCGAATTTTTAACGAAGAATTTCAAGCCGTTTGTGATAGTTTTAATTTTAAAACGATTGATTCATTAATGCGAATGCGAGGAAAACCTTATACCTGGCTTATCGATAAAGATAGCAAAAAAATTTCGCAGTTAAAAGGTGAAAAAATATTTTTACAAATGGCAAACAGGCAACCTTCAAAAATTTATGCCCATAAAGAAAGTATGATGATTCAAGAAGAAATTCCTACCTATTTCAATCAAATTGCGGCAGATACTATTATTATTTTTCTTAAAAATAAAAAGATTGACTTTATGAATGCATTTTATAATGCAAATAGTATTTATTATGCCGAAGATGCGCCAAAAGGTTATTTGGGACTAAATCGATCGGAAAGTCATATACTTAACGCTTATTTTAATGACAGCAAATTAGATCGAATTGTGTTTCTTGAACAACCAAAAGCTACATTTTATCCAGTTAAAGATATTAATCTAACAAACAGTCGATTAGATCGTTTTCTTTGGAATATCAATCAAAGACCTAAAAATAAAGAAGATTTATAGAAAACCAACTTTAAGTTTAGATTTATGATTGAAACCTCACAAATAATTTAAAAATTATATATTTGTTCATTTAAAATTACATTATGCAATATCAACAGTTAAAAGAAAAAATGTACGAACTTCAATTAGTATCTTCAATGGGTGCTTTATTAAGTTGGGATATGGAAGTAAATATGCCTAAAAATTCGGATCGAAATTTTAGAGGAGATCAATCTGCTTATATTTCAGGATTGCATTTTCAGATGTTTACAAATCCTAAATTGGTTGATTTAGTAAATAATTTGTTTGAAAATAGTAGCAATTTGTCCGAAATTGAACAAAAAAATGTTTCAAAAATTAAAAAAAGCTTGGATCAAACGCTAAAATTCACAAAAGAATTTGTGGAAAAAGAAGCACGTTTAACCACTGAAGCACATCATATTTGGGCCGACGCGAAGTCAAAATCCGATTTTAAATTATATGAAAAAACGCTTGCAGAAATTGTAGAATTATTAAAAGAAAAAGCAGAAATCATTGGATATGAAAACCATAAATATAATGCACTTTTAGATTTATATGAAGAAGGAAGTAATGTAAATGATTTAGATGTTTTATTTGGTGAAGTGAAATCAAAATTAAAACCATTAATCGAAAACGTAGTAGCTAAACAAAACGTTTCGACACAATTTATGAAACAGTTTTTTGACAAAGATGCTCAAATGCTTTTTACAAAAGATATTCTGGATTTTTTAAATTGTGATGCTAATTTATATCATTTAGGACTTGCTACACATCCTTTTTGTACGCATTTTCATCCAACGGATATTCGTATGACTACTCGTATAGACGAAAATGATCTTGCTAGTGTGGTTTGGAGTGCCATTCATGAAATGGGACACGGTTTATATGAAATGGGATTAAATAATAATGAAGTTGGCATGCCAATTAGCGAAAGTACTTCATTAGGTATCCACGAAAGCCAATCTAGATTTTGGGAAAATAATATAGGTAGAAATAAACATTTTATTGAAGCGATTTTTCCAATCATGTTAAAACATTTTCCAAAGCAATTTGAAAAAGCAACGCCAACGGATATTTTTAATGAAGTTAATTATGTAAAGCCTTCATTAATTCGAACGGAATCGGATGAACTGACGTATCATTATCATATTATGATTCGTTATGAAATTGAAAAAATGTTGATTGAAAACACCTTACAAGTAAAAGATGTAGTAAGTTATTGGAATGAATCTTACAAAAAATTCCTAGATCTTGATGTGCCAAACGATGCAAAAGGCGCATTGCAAGACATCCATTGGAGCATGGGAGGCATGGGCTATTTTCCTACATATAGTCAAGGTAGTTTTTATGCATCTCAATGGTATGAGGAAATTTCAAAAAGCAATAATTTAGACCAAATGATTAAAAATCAAGAATTTAAAAAGATTCAAAAATGGCATAATGAGCACATTCATGTTCATGGAAAACTATTAAATTCAAATGAGATTTGCGAAAAAGCAACAGGAAATAAATTGTCTTTTTCTTCGTTTGAAAACTATATTAAACAAAAATTTGACATTTAAACGATCAAATGCTTTCTAAAAATTTTAAATTATTTTTCTTTTTTACCCTTTTAAGTTTATTGAACTTAAAATGTGGCGTGTATTCATTTTCAGGAGCTTCAGTTCCAATTGATGTCAAGTCGCTTTCTATTGAATACATAGTAAATAAGGCCCCAAATAGTTGGAGTTCGGTGGACCGAATTTTAAATCTTGAATTAAGACAAAAAATGATTCAAGACGGAGGTTTAAAAGTATTGGATAAAGATGGAGATTATCAAATAAAAGGTGTTATAACAAATTATAACATTTCTCCACAAGCGCCCACAACTGGTGGATTTTCAAACCAATACAGACTTACAATTAATGTTCAAATTGAATTTACAGATATAAAAACAGAAAAAAAAGTAACATGGAACGAAAATTTTAGTAATTTTGAGGTCTATTCTGATAATATTTCAGGAAGCGAAGATGTATTAATTACTAAAATAAGTAAAAATATAAGTAATCAAATTTTTAATAAAATCTTTTCATCATGGTAACAGATTCATTTAAAGCTAACAATCTTAAAAAGTATATACAAAAATCTGAAGATGAATTGGTTCAGCTCATTTCAAGTGCACCATATTTTTTACTTCCTAAAATTGCTTTATTAATTAAAAAACAAAATCCTGAAGATAAACAATTATTGCATCATGTAGCATTAGCAAGCTATGATAGAGTTAGGCTTCAGCAGTTTATTAATAACGCTACTTTTTTTTTGGGGTAAACTCAGATAATCTTCATTTATTTTCAAGTAAAATGAGTCTAAAAGACTTATACTCAGATGATTTTTCTTCAAATGAGATCAGCGAAAAAGTTTATAATCATCTTTCAGGGATATCTAAAGATATTACTATTTTAAACACATCTTGTGATGAAATTCCATCTAATATCATAGTAAATAGACATTCGGAGTCCTCTGAAAATTCCAAAAAAGAAGTTATTGGAGAACCATTAGTTAAAAATGATTTAAAAAGTTTGACATCAAATAAAGACATTAATATAGATTTTGAATTTGAAGAACCTAATAAATCAGATTCTGTTATTATTGATTTTAAATTTGAAAAAGAAAAAATAGAAGAAAATGAAATTATTAGTTTTGAAAATATTAATGCAATCAAAAAAGCCGAAGAAATAATCGATTTTAGTTTTTCTGAAGAAATTAATAAACAATTAGAAGAAAAGATAGAAATTACACCCGAAGTGGAAGTAGAAATTGAAACGGTATTAACAATACAAAATGATGATTTTCAAAAATATGAAAATGAAAAATATGTTGAAAAAATATTAGCTGCAAAAAAGATGCTTGAACTTAATTTTGAAGTATCAAAAATAGAAGATATTACAGGTATAAACCTTTCTGAAATTAACGATTATATTGAATTTTTGAATTCAAAGAATGCAATTATAGAAAACGAATCTAATATTACACAAATTAAAAATGAGGATTCTACTATAATTAAAAACAGTATCTCTGAAATGCAAAATCAAGTGGATGAAGTTCATTTGAAAAAAGAAAATATATCAGAAACTCAAAATTCACAAGAAGTTTATAATCAAACCGAACCAAACACCAACTCTTCAAATTCTTTTTTTGGTTGGTTAAACGAACTTAATCAAAAAGATACGAAGGAAATTGAGGATAAATCAGAGGATAAACATATTGAAAAGATATCGGAAAATACTCCAATTGAATCACATGAAAAATTAGAAAATGTAATAGAATTAGAACAAGAAGTTCATATAAATGAAATTGAATATCAAGATTTTGATGATAAAGTAAATGATTTTATAAATTCTCAAATAGAAAGTAGAAAAAAAGAATCCAAAAATATTTCTAAGAAAAATACATTAAATGAAATACCTGAAACTAGTGATTTTTTAAGTGAAACACTAGCTGATTTATATTTAAGACAAGGGTTAAAGGATAAGGCAAAATTACTTTATGAAAAATTAATTCAACAATTTCCCGAAAAAAGTGCTTATTTTGCAGATAAAATAAAAAATTGTAATTAAAATTTAAAAAATTAAATCATTATGTTTGTTGCATTAGGAATCGTTATTATTTTAGTATGTTTATTGTTAATCGGAATTGTTTTAATTCAAAATCCTAAAGGTGGTGGTGTTAACGCTACATTTGGTGGTGTAAGTAATCAAATCTTAGGTGCAGGAAGAACTACAAACGTAGTTGAACGTTTTACATGGTATTTTGCTATTTCTTTATTAATACTAAGTATGGTGTCTGTTTTAGTCGTTCCTGAAGGAAAATTAGATAGTAAAGAAGTAGAATTAAGTGAAGTTGAAAAAGGAATTCAAGAAGGTGGTGTACCAACTACAACTCCAACAGCTCCAGCGCTTCCTTCACAAATGCCATCGCAAATGCCACAACAAACGAATCCTCCAGCTCCAGCAGCTCCTACAAAATAATTAAGATTTATTTTACAAATATATAACTACCGTTAGATTCTTTTTTAAAGCGTCTAGCGGTATTTTACATTGGCGCTAAGCCAATCTAAAATATAATTAAATAAATCATTTTTCAAAAAATCATGATGCATTTCATGTCTTACTTTTTCGTATAATTTTAATTGTATTTTTGAATTATTTTTTGCAAATTGTTCCGAAGCTTTATAATCCGTAATTTGATCATCAACGCTATGAAAAACTAAAGTAGGTAATTTAATTTTATTTGAATTTTCGATTATAAAATCCGTTGCTTTATATAAAGGTATAAATAATCCTGGCGTAACAAAATTATGAACTAAAGGATCATTGACATATTTTGAAACTTCTTCGGGCTCTGTACTAATTTTATTTGGATCTAAAGGAGCCTTTTCAGAATATGAAGGGTAAATTTGATACATTAATTTTGCTAAATTAAATTGAAACAAAGAAGGTTTTTCAATTAAACCAAACCAAGGAGAAGAAAAAATAGAAGCTTGAACGTTAACATATCTTTTTAATAATAGCTGAGCCAATATATTTCCTCCCATACTATGTCCATAAAGTATAAATTTCTGATTTGGATATTCATTTTGAATCATTTCAATAAAATAAACTAACATATCTAACGAATCATCAATGGAATTCATATGCCCTCTTTTTCCTTTAGATAATCCATGTCCAAACAAATCAACACCACAAACACCATAGTTAAATTCATTAAAATGCGTTGCCCAATTTTCATACCTTCCTATGTGTTCTCCAAGCCCATGAATAATTAGAATAATAGAATTATTTTCATCTTTTATCCATTTTGAATAGTGATAAGTTGATTTATTAAAGTCAAAATTGAAATGCATATCTATTATTTTAAGTTTATTTTAATACAAATTAAAATGAATTATTTTAAAAAAATGAAAAAAAAATAATTAAAATTTGAAATTATTATACATTTGTAAAAAAGTAAAAAAATATGATTGGTAAATTAGCAATACATTGGAAGATATTATTAGGAATTATAATGGGTGTTGGGTTTGGTTATATACTTAATTGTTTTGGATTGCAACATTTTGTTAAAAATTGGATAACTCCATTTGGTATCATTTTTATTAATTTATTAAAAATGATTGCCGTACCGATTGTTTTTGTTTCTATAGTTAAAAGTATTACCGACTTTAAAAGTTTTGAAAATTTTGCTCAATTAAGTAAACGAACTCTATTTGCGTTTATTTCTACAACTATTTTTGCGGTCAGTATAGGTTTAGTTATTGTAAACATATTAAAACCTGGAAATTTTATTGATGCGTCTTCAAAAGTTGAGCTTATGAATACTTTTAACAAAGAGGTTGCCGATAAGATAAATAGTGTGTCAGAGCAAAAAGACATAAGCATTCTAAGTCCAATTATTGATGCGGTTCCAAGTAATATTTTTTTGGCATTAAGTGATAATAGTAAAATGTTACAAGTCATTTTTTTTGCTTTACTGATTGGGTTTAGTATTATGAAGATTAAGAGTACGGAAACAAAACCTGTTGTTGAATTTTTTAATGGATTATATCCTATTTTAATGAAAGTTATCGATTTAATTATGCTTTTTGCGCCATTTGGTATTTTTGCATTAATGACTACGTTAATGACTGAAATTCCAAACTTTAGCGTTTTAAAGGGGATTTTTGTATATGGATTAACTGTAATTTTAGGCTTATTTATACATACATTTATTTTTTACCCTCTTTGTATTTATATTTTTACAAAAAAAAACCCTTTACCTGTTTTCAAAAAAATGATTCCTTTTCAACTACTTGCATTTAGCACCAGTTCAAGTGCAGCAACGCTTCCACTTACAATGGAACGAACGGTTGAACATATAGGAGTAGATGAAGATATTGCAAGTTTTGTTTTACCATTAGGTGCAACGGTTAATATGGATGGCACAAGTTTATATCAAGGTGTTGCAGCTGTTTTTATTGCACAAGCTTTAAACATACCTTTGAACTTTGAAGCTCAATTAATGATACTATTTACAGCAACTTTAGCTTCCATTGGCGCTGCTGCTGTTCCAAGTGCTGGGTTGTTAATGTTAATTATTGTTTTAGCTCAAGTAGGAATTCCAGAAGCAGGGTTAGCGCTTATTTTTGCTTTAGATAGACCATTAGATATGTTAAGAACCACAACAAATGTAACGGGAGATGTAACGATATCTTATATTTTAGCTGAAAGAATGGGTAAAGTAAATCACAAAAAATTATTAGAAAGTACCGATAACTAATTTTTTAAAATTAAAACATATTATTATTATTATATTTGCGCATAGTAATTATTTTCAATAAATTATGCATAAATATAAAAAAAAATTATCCGCAATATATATAATTCTTTTCTTTTTATCTCACTTTCAACTCAGAAGTCAATCATGTATTGCTGGTCAAATAAGACCAGATTCTCTATGGGTTCCCTGTGGATTTTCGGGTTCTGTAACACTTAATTTTTATCCTCAAAATGGATTTTGCGCTGGCAATCATTGTTCTACATCTGAATTGGCTCCTTTTCTAACAACTGGGCTTATAGGTTGGTTTCCTTTTTGTACAGCCAATCCAATGAATGATATCTCTACAAAAGCCAATCATTTTAATACCGCACTTCCTTCTGATGTTTTTTTAAATAGTGTAAACAATAAAAACGACATCAATATGCTTTTTCCAGATAGATTTGGATTGCCAAATTCTAATTCTTATGGATTGTCCTATTTTCCACCAACTACCTCGGGAGGACAAGGCACTCAATTTATTCTTCAAAATAATATAAATCCTACTCCAAACTCAAATAAAATGACCTTGTCTTTTTGGTATTTGATAGACAAAGGGTTTTCTTTTAATCAAAATCGTGGACTTTTTGAAATGCAAGATGTTTCTAACAACCCCATTATGCAAATATGGAATTCTAAAGATACCTCTAGCTGTTCGGGATGTCATTCGGATACGTTATTTATTCGCCATCAAACATTTAATAATACGGTAATTTTACCCTATAATAGTTTCAAAACCAATACCCCTTGGGTTTTTGTTTCCATAGTTATCGATGCCAGCGCTGGAACTCAAAAAGCATCTTTTTACTTAAATGGACAGTTTATAAAGGATGAAACCATAAATACTGCAACTCATGTATTTGGAACAAAATATCAATTTGGAAGAATTACAAGTGCTTCGGGATGGACAACTACAGGTTCTATGACTGGAAACATTGATGATATTTACTTTCATGAAAGAGCGCTTAATGCTTATGAAGTTTCGATTTTGTATAAAGGTTATCGAACGAAATGGAATAATGTTAATGCCGATAGTTCTAATTCGATCAATGTAACATTTCCAAACAATCAATCATTTTATACCATACAATTATACAAAGGAGCCAATACAACCTTTTTGTCAGACACCGTTTTTGTTAGAAATATTAGGCCTCAGCCTTTTATTACGCCCGACCCTGTTTTTTTATGTTCTCAATCAAATATACTTTTTACACTAAGAGATACCATTAATGTTCCAACAAAATTTGCCTTTCAAAGTAACTGGGGAATCAATCTATTACAACAGCCCTTTCTTTCAAGAGAGGTTTATGTTAATGGAATTGTAAAACAAGCTAAAACATCCGTGTTTAATCCAAATGGAAATTCGACTTTTTTATATGTTGCGGACTCTGTTCCTGGTGTTGATACATTATGGATTAGAGAATGGAACATATACAATCAAACAGGGTGTGATACCATTTCCAAAAAAGTTTTAATTACAAAATATCGATTGCCCGCACTTCCAAGCGTTAAGGATACTATAATTTGTCAATTTAGACCAACTCCTCAGATAGATTCATTTATTAAGAAAAATCCTTTAACAGCCAAATATCGTTTGAGATATTATAGCGATTCAACGATTACCGATACTTTAACAAAACCTATTTTATCTACAAATATTTCTGGAGTTTTTACATTTTTTGCCAGTCAGGTGAATGATACTACTGGTTGTGAAGGGAAACGAAAACGTTTTACCTTTACCGTTTTACCTACCCCTTTATTGACGAGCGATACCATTTTACCTTCAATTTGTAGCGGTACAACGGCTACGAGTTCGTTTACAAGTAATCTTTCAAATACCATTTTTTCTTGGACGCGGTCTATAAATGCATTGTTAAGTCCTGCAACAAGAAGTGGAACGGGAAATATTTCGGACCTAATCATATCCTCTTCTTCAGCAGCAGTAGTTGCGTTCTATAATGTAACACTAACAAATGTAAATGGTTGTTTTTCAACCATAACTATTCGTGACACCGTATTGCCTCGTCCTATTTTAAGCAATACGATAAAGCTAAAAAATATCTGCAACGGAAACCTTTATAGAGATACTTTTAGAAGTGCTACCGTTGGAACTACTTTTTCTTGGACTCGAAATCTAAATGGAACTTCGGGAACTGGACCTGCCTCAGGCATTTCAGCATTTATTGCAGATAATCTTACCAATCCAACTATAAATCCAATAATTGTTTCCTATCCTGTAACAATATCAGCAAGAGGATGTGTAAGTAATGATTCGCTGCGTGTAATGGTAAATCCAACACCTATAATGACTACAAATCCAAATCCTACTCAGATTTGTAGTGGTCAAAACTATAAAGATACTATTAAAAGTTCAACTTCAGCAGCCACGTTTTCTTGGTCTAGAAATACCGTAGGATTAACTCCTGTTTCGGGTTCAAGTGCATCTGCATTTATTAACGAAACTTTGACAAATTCTGGAACGGCTAAGATTGTAGCTAAATATGTGGTTTCAATGACAATTAATTCTTGTACAAAAGTAGATACCATTTTTTTAACCGTAAACCCAATTCCCTCGTTAAGTTCTTCAAAAACACCACCTGCAATATGCAGTGGTAAGCCCTTTAATTATGCTGCTACTTCTTCTACAAAAGATAGTGTTTTGATTTGGACAAAAATCGCAAATGCTAATATTACCTCAAAAGGTCCTAACTCGGGTTCAAACAATATCATTAATGATACTTTGATAAATTTAACAAATATTCTCCAAACCCAATCTTATGTTTATACCGTTGCTTCCAATGGATGTTCCAAAACGGATACGGTTAAAGTAGTTGTAAATCCCACACCGAAATTAGCCTCAGCAAAAAATATTTCGGCAAGTTGTACGGGATTGGTAACCTATACGCCTACCTCAACAATTAGTCCTATTTTGACAGCGTTTAGTTGGTCAAGACCTTCGGTAGTTGGAATTTCAAATGGTTCATCTGCAGGTTCCAATAGTATATCAGAATCATTAATTAATACTACTTCTAGCCCGATAATTGTTCCGTTTTTTTATACCTTGACTGCAAATGGATGTTCCTTTATAGACACTATTTTTGCTACGGTTAATCCTACTGCTTCAATAAATAGTCCAAAATTTCCAATGGCAATTTGTTCGGGGCAATCCTTTAATTATAAAGCTACATCTGCCACTTCGGGAGTGGTTTTTGGTTGGAAACGAATAGACACCAGTGGTATTGCGCCTAATGCTATTGTTCCTTTTTCGCCTACGGATACGATTTCAGAAATTTTGACAAATTCAAATACGTTTATTACTCGAGCTAGATATGTAATTTCATTAACGTTTGGTGGATGTACACGATTTGACACCGTTTTTGTAAATGTAAATCCTCGTCCAAAATTTAATCCAACGCCTATATTAAAAAATATTTGTAACAATTCTGTTTATGTCGATACGATGAAAAGTCTTACGGTAGGCACTTCATACAGTTGGACTAGAATCCTGCCTTCGGGAGTTACAGGTTCTGGAAATGCTTCAGATACCAATCGTATCATTTCTCAAACATTGAACAATGCTAATACAGAGCCTCAAACGGTAATTTATCCTACGGTTTTGACAGCAAATGGTTGTATCAATAACGATACATTTAGAATTCGAGTGAATCCAACGTTGATTTTAAGTTCAGCTAAATTATTAACTCCAATTTGTAGTGGAGATACAGTAAAAACGACACTAACAAGCAGTACCAATAATGTTACGTTTAGTTGGACAAGACCTATCGTTTCGGGAATTATACCTCTTACCAAGACCGATACGGCTCGAAATATACGTGAGGTATTACAAGATACTTCCATAAATTCAAGAACCGCAAACTATATCATCACGATGTCTTTGAATAGTTGTAGCAATGTGGATACCGTAAAAATCACCATCAATCCAAAACCAAAATTAAGTTCAACTAAAACACCAAGCCCCATTTGTAGTGGCACTGCATTTAGTTATACGCCATTAAGTGGTACATCCTCTGTTGGTTTTTCTTGGTCTAGGCCAGCTGTGTTAAATATTACAACTACGGCTTCTTCACCTGGCTCAGGGAATATTTTGGATACCTTAAGAAATAGCACAATAAGTAATATCATTGTAAATTATATTTATACATTAACGGCAAATTCTTGTTCTAGTAATGATACAGTTTCGGTAACCGTTGTGCCACCGCCGAGCTCCAACTTGATTTCTTTAGATACCATTAAAGCTTGCGGAGATAGTACGCAAATTACTTCTTTGGCTGGAATGACTACCTATTTATGGTCCAATGGAAAAACGACACAAAATATTTTTGTTAAATCAACGGGCTGGTATAAGTTGACTGCAACCAACGCAACGGGATGTACAGGGAATGATTCTGTTTTTGTGAGTATTGTCAAAGCCAATATTATAAATAATGATACCGCAATATGTTTGGGAAATTCGGTTTCAATTTCTGCAGATTCTATTGGAAATGTCACTTTTTTATGGTCAACAGGTGAAATGGGCTCCAAAATAACAGTAACGCCAACTGTCACCACAAAATATTGGGTTAGAGTTTCAAATGGAAGCCATATATGTACCGATTCGATGACCGTTACAGTAAAACCATTACCAAAATTATCAGGAATAAAAACAGTGACGGCCAATTGTTCTGGAAATGTATCCTATAATGCATCGAGTACCGTTTCACCATCTACATATATATGGAAACGTAGCAAGGTAGTCGGAATTACTCCAGATAGCTCAAATGGAACGTCGGGTTCTATCAACGAAAACTTGGTAAATAGCACGGCAAATCCAATTACAACAACCTATTATTTTACCTTAACTGCAAATGGATGTAGTCAATTAGACACGGTCACAGCATCTATTATCCCTACGCCAAGTCTGTCAAGCACGAAAACACCTACTCAAATTTGTTCGAGTGACACGTTTAAATACAAAGCTACAACGGCAACGACAGGTGCGACATTCTCTTGGATACGAATGACAAATGTAAATATTACCCCAGCGCCAAGTGCCTTATCAAATATCGATACGATTGGCGAAAAATTAACCAATACGTCTTCTGCTCCAACAATTGTAAAATACGTCATCAACCTAACAGCAAATGGTTGTACAAAAGTAGACACGGTAAGCCTAACAGTAAATCCAACGCCAAGATTAACACCAGTTCCTACTTTACAAAATATTTGTAATAAAGGCGTTCTTAACATTACGCTAAACAGTTTAACAATAGGAACTACTTACACTTGGAATCGAAACCTAAATGGTGTGACAGGAACCGGTGCAAGTTCAGGTTCATCAAATACCATCAATGATACTTTGACCAATGCGACAACGAATCCAATCAATATCAATTACCCAATACTTTTAACGGCAAATGGCTGTCAAAATAAAGATACCATAAAAGCCTTAATCAATCCAACACCAAAACTCAATAATATTCCAACAACAGCAGGACGATGTGGTGGCAATGCGTTTACCTATACTGCTACAAGTGCAACAACCGGAGCGACCTTTGCTTGGTCAAGAGCTGCGATTACAGGAATTACGCCTGCAACTAATGCGCAAAGCTCGGCTACAATTAGTGAAACATTGAACAACAGCACGACAAGTCCAATTGTAGTAAGTTATATTTATACAACTACAATTAATACGTGCACTGGAAATGATACGATTCGAGATACCATTTTTCCTAGCCCAAGCTTAAGTAGCGCTAAGACTGCAACGATATGTAGCGGAACAGCATTTAACTATACCGCAACAAGTGCAACAGCAGGTACGGTGTTCTCTTGGACCCGTCCAGCAGTAACAGGCATTACCACAACGGCTACCCCAGGAAGTGGAAACACAATTACAGATACCTTGCGAAATAATACTACAGCACCAATAGTCGTGCAATACATTTTCACCCTTAGTGCCAATGGATGTTCAAGACCCGATACCGTAGTTGTAACGGTAAATCCTAGACCGAAGTTAAATTCTACAAAGACAATAACTGCGGCTTGTTCGGGATTAGTAAACTATACGCCGACTTCCGCAACTACGGGTTCAAGTTTTGCTTGGAATAGAAATGCTGTAACAGGAATAATACCCGCTACTAATAGTGGAATTGGAAATATTTCCGAAACCATTTCAGACACAACGCCAAACACCATCGTAACTCGATATTTTTTCACTATTACAGCGAATGGTTGTTCGGAGTTGGATACCTTGATGGTAAATGTAAATCCGAGTCCTATATTAAGTTCAACAAAAACTCCAAATGCCGTTTGTAGTGGGTCTTTATTTTCATATACACCTACAAGTGCTACCCCATCAACTATATTTTCTTGGTCTAGAGCTTTGGTCTCAGGTATAAGTAACCCTGCCAATATAGGAACAGGAGCTATTTCAGAAATATTGTTAAACAATACTTCAACCCCAGTTATAGTTACCTATATATATACATTAACGGCAAATACTTGTAGTAAAACAGATACCGTTCGAGTGAGAATAAATCCACTTCCAACTTCCAATATCACAGCGCCAAGAAATTATATTTGTGTTGGGGATTCGGTATTGTTAACTGCTGATACGTTTCCAAAATATACATACCAATGGCGATTGAACACTAATGCGATTTCTGGAGCTACTTCAAGATTTTTACAAGTAAAAGCTATTGGAAATTACGATGTAGTTGTTACGGATTCTAATGGTTGTGTAAGAACGTCTACGGTTTTCAATATAACTTCAAAACCAAACCCATCAACTAAAATTGATACATTAGGGCCTGTTTCGGTATGTATTGGAGGGTCTATTGCTTTGAGAGCAGATACTCTTGCCAAAGCGCGATTCCAATGGTTTAGAAATGGCATTTCATTAAGTGCGGATACCAATCGATTTATTAGTGCACTGAGTGCAGGAACATATTCGTATAGAGTAATTGATTCGAATGGATGTCGTTCTATTTCTTCAGGTACTGAAGTATTTTTTAATACTGTGCCGACAGCAGCCGCAAGTGCTCTGGGTGCAACTAATTTCTGTTTTGGAGGCAGTGCAACTCTTATGGCTAATAATTCGCCAGGTTCAACCTATCAATGGAGAAAAAATAACATCAATATTCCAGGAGAAAATTTACAATCATTTGAAGCAACAACTTCTGGATCTTATTCAGTAAGAGTTTGTAATGGTGGATGTTGTGTGGTTTCAAATACTATTGTTGTAAATGTTGATACCCCTCCTACTGCTAACATATCACCAAATACAACTCAAAATGTATGTATGGGATCGACGGTAACATTAAATGCATCAACGGGAACTGGATATACGTATCAATGGCAAGTCAATGGAATTCCAATTACTGGAGCTACTAGCGCTTCATTTACTGCCACAGATTCTGGTTTTTACACCGTAAACATTTCATTTGGATATTGTACTATTGCTCCTCCAACAGTTCGAGTAAATATGATTCCTATCCCACCAGTTCCATTTAATGTTTTAAATCAAGTATATTGCCAAGGCGATACTCCTACTCCACTTTCAGCATCGGCTAATTTAGGAAATATCCTTAAATGGTATACAACTCCAACAGGCGGAACGGGAACAACTACAGCTCCAACACAGAGTACCTTAATTAGCGACACATTTAAGTTTTATGTAGTTCAAATGAATGCATTTAACTGCGAAAGTCCGAGAGTACTTCAACAAGTAATTGTAAATCCTACACCTTTAAAACCAATAGTTAATGATATTTTTTATTGTAATGGAGATACCGCAAAAGCTTTAACTTCCATATTAACAAGTGGTGACACTTTAATTTGGTACAATACCAGAACAGGTGGCGTAGGTTCAAGAATAGCACCAACTCCGAACTTAACAACATTTGGAAAACAAGTATTTTTTGTAAGTCAAAAAACTAAATTTGGATGTGAAGGGCCTCGAGATTCAATAATTGTGACTTTTTCAGATACTTCATCAAAATTAATTCATGACACCATTTGTAAAAATCAATTTGTTACTTTTAATAATGTTCAAATTAACAATTCTGGAATTTATCGAGATACTTTTACTAATTTTAAAGGTTGTGACAGTTTTGTAACACTTCATTTACATGTTAAAGATACTTCAATTACAATAATTTTTGATACCATTTGTATCAATCATCCTATTTTATTTAAAGGGCAGCTAAGAACTTTATCTGGGTTGTATTTAGATACATTAACTAATAAAAATGGTTGTGATAGTTTTGTATTTTTCAATCTTATTGTAAATGATACGCCTTCGATAAATTTATTTGATACGATTTGTAAAAACAGCTTCGTTTTCTTCAAAAATAAAAATATAAACACATCTGGTATTTATCGAGATACATTTATTAGTAATAAAGGCTGTGATAGTTTTGTAACGCTTCATTTATTAGTTAACGACACCTCCTCAACGGATATTTTCGATACCATTTGTGTTAATGATCCTATTTTATTTAATAATCAAGTTATCAATGTTTCTGGAATATATAAAGACACTATTTTTAATAAATTTGGATGTGATAGTTTTATTTATTTACACCTTACCGTCCTAGACACCTTTAGAACCGTACTTTGGGATACAATTTGTGCTAATGAAATACGAATCTTTGGAAATCAAAATTTAAATAAAATTGGAATTTATTTTGATACAATTATTGCACCTAATGGCTGTTTTGATTTTATTACTTTAAATTTATTTGTAAAGGATACCAGTCGTTTTATCATTTTTGATACTATTTGTAAAAATCAACCGATTTTATTTAATTCACTATTGATAAATACTACCGGAGTATATAAAGACACATTTGTAAATTCAGTTGGTTGTGATAGTTTTGTTTATCTTAATTTGATAGTAAATGATACGCCTTCGACACAACTTTTTGATACTATTTGCCATAGTAGTTTCATTCTGTTTAATGGTCAAAGAATAAATACTTCTGGAGCATATAGAGACACATTTAATAGTCGTTTAAATTGCGATAGTTTTGTAACATTAAATCTATTTGTAATTCCTAAAGTTTTTATCGATAAAGTTACCATTTGTGAAAAAGATAATTATTTAGGATATAATAAAACTGGGACTTATTACGATACATTTATTGAAAATGGATGTGAACGGGTTAGAGAAATTCAGCTTACAGTTAATCCTACAACATTTGGATTTATTACTCAAGAAATATGCTATCACGATCGAATATATGGCAATATTCCAATTGGTATTTTTGTAGATACATTGATGAATGCAAATGGTTGTGACAGTATTGTCACTAAAGAAGTTAAAGTTAAAAATAAACCATTAACTCCACTCAATGATACATTTTTCTGTGAAGGAGAAAGTGTTCTACTTCAAGCAGAAGAAGGATTTTATCTATATACTTGGAATGATGGTACTACAAAAACGAACTTATTAGTAGATAAACCAGGCACTTATAATTTTGTGATCATGGATTCATTTAGATGCGTTGATTTTGATACAATCAATGTGAATGTTTTACCTAAAACAGAAGTAAAAATACTTCCAATTGCATCCGAAAGTTATGAAACTGAAGAATTATTCCATGTAATTGCTGAAGTTATTATAAATGATTCTTTTGATAACGGTAGATATAAATGGTCTTCAAATACAAAATTGACATGTGACACATGTAATAAAACATCATTTAAACTCGAAGATCAAAATTGGATAAAAGTTACTTATACGAATTTATACCAATGTCGCTCTATGGATTCAATATTCTTTGAAGTAGCTCCAGAACCAGAATATATAGCGGACTTCCCTAATGCGTTTTCTCCAAATAATGACACAAGAAACGATGTTTTTGGACCTCAAACAAAAAATGTGAATTCCATAAAATGGAATATCTTTAACCGTTGGGGAGAGCTAATTTATGAAGCGCAATCAAGAACACAGACTTGGGATGGAACATATAAAGGTATTCCACAAGAAGTAGGCATGTATATCTATACGGGAGAAGTTGAATTTAAAAATGGCATCAAAAAGCAACTAAAAGGTGAAATTTATTTAATTCGATAAATATGTCTAATTTGATTTCAACGTTGATTTCCAAAAAAAAACTGCTCCTTTTACTAGGAACTTCTACGTGTAGTATTTGTGAACAAATTGATAAAAAAATAAAAAACACTAGATTTGTAATTGAAAATAATAGCGATTATACAAAAATAAATATTAATGAATTTCCGTTTCTTAAAGGTCACTTTATGGTTTTTAGTGCTCCTACAATTCTGTTTTTAGAAAATGGAAAAGAAACGTATCGAAAAGCTGGTGTTTTTTCATTAGAACAAACTATTTATGAACTTGAAAATCATATTTTTAATCAAATTCAAGATCCTAATGTTAATTTATATTAAGAAATTAGTCTAATAATAAATTGAAAGTTTAAATTCTAATTATGTATCGTTTGTTTACTAAAAATTTTATATTTTTGTAAAACATTTATCATTTAATTAATAAAATATTTATATGTCTACTCAAACTCAAAAAATGAATTACAAAGTAAAAGACATTTCTTTAGCGGACTGGGGTCGTAAAGAAATTACATTAGCAGAAGCAGAAATGCCAGGTTTAATGTCATTAAGAAAAGAATATGGTCAAAGCAAGCCTTTGGCTGGTGCTCGAATTGCAGGTTGTCTTCATATGACAATTCAAACTGCTGTATTAATCGAAACATTAGTGGAGCTTGGTGCAGATGTTACTTGGAGCAGTTGTAACATTTTCTCTACACAAGATCACGCTGCGGCTGCTATTGCTGCGGTAGGTATTCCCGTTTTTGCTTGGAAAGGTATGAACGAACAAGAATTTGATTGGTGTATTGAACAAACATTACACGCATTTAAAGATGGTCAGCCTTTGAACATGATCTTAGATGACGGTGGTGATTTAACAAATATGGTATTAGATCGTTTCCCTGAATTAGCAAAAGGAATTAAAGGAATTTCTGAAGAAACAACAACAGGAGTTTTAAGACTTTCTGAAAGAGAAGCTAAAGGAACCCTTCCTATTCCAGCTATTAATATCAATGATAGTGTTACAAAATCTAAATTTGATAACAAATATGGATGTACAGAGTCTTTAGTAGATTCAATTCGTAGAGCTACCGATCTAATGTTGATGGGTAAAACTGCTGTAGTTTGTGGATATGGAGATGTTGGTAAAGGTTCTGCTGCAAGTTTAAAAGCAGCTGGTGTTCGAGTAACGGTTACTGAAATTGACCCAATTTGTGCCTTACAAGCAGCTATGGAAGGTTTTGCTGTTAAGAAATTAGAAAACTGTATCGCAGATGCAGATATCGTTGTAACTGCTACAGGAAATAAAGATATTATCCGTGCAGAACATTTCAAAAAAATGAAAGATAAAGCCGTAGTTTGTAATATTGGTCATTTTGATAATGAAATCGATATGGCATGGTTAAACAAAACGCATGGCTCTAAAAAGATTGAAATCAAACCACAAGTTGATATGTACAATGTAGATGGAAAAGATGTTATCGTTTTAGCTGAAGGCCGTTTGGTTAACCTTGGTTGCGCAATGGGTCACCCATCATTTGTAATGTCAAATTCATTTACAAACCAAACTATAGCGCAATTAGAACTTTGGGCAAATTCAGCAGCTTATTCAAATAAAGTTTATGTTTTACCTAAACATTTAGATGAGAAAGTGGCACGTTTACATTTAGAAAAAATTGGTGTAGAACTTGAAGTTTTATCTCAAGACCAAGCTAGTTATATTGGAGTTCCGGTTCAAGGACCATACAAAGCAGATTTTTATAGATATTAATCTAAATTTAATTTTCACAAAAAAGACAGTTGATAAATCAACTGTCTTTTTTTTTATCATAAATTAAACATTCATGCGAAAATATTTAATACTACTTTTTCTATATTCGATTGCATATGGACAAACTAATAAAAAAGATAAATTAAATAAAAATGATTCCATTTCTTATTTTAAAAACAAGTTTGACAATAAAGTTATTAGGATTTTAAATAAGGACTTAAAATACCCTCAAAAAGCGATTGAAGAGGAAATTGAAGGAATCATTTATTTAACTCTTTTTTTTAATGAAGAGGGTTCTATATCTGAATTCAAAATAGTTTCTGAAAGCGAACCATTGTTTATGAATGAAGTTGAAAAAATATTCAATAAAATAAAAAATAATAAAATAATATTAGCAAAGAAATCATGTAAAGAATCTGTTATGTTTCCCGTAGTATTTAGTTTAGATGGTGAAAATAAAGTTGATAATGAAAAATTAGATGCTTACAATTATCAATTTTACAAGAATTGTAAATATTAAAATATATCCTTATTTTTGCTAGAAAAAAAGATTATTTTTTGTTCAACCAAAAAATAGGTAACAAAAGTAGCAATTATTATAAGTAAAATATCGATTAGAACATATAGGGCTAGCGCATTTAAGATAGCATCCGATGCAAATTTTACTGATAATGAAATCAAAAACAAAACAAGACTAAAAAACATTATGTACTTAGCTGAATTTGCTTGAGCGATATTCCAATTCTCAGAATTTTTAAGTGATTTTTTGGTACGCATACCGTACCATTTATTTATTTTAGGAGGAAATAACAATAAAATAAATCCTCCTAGAAAATAAAAGCTATAAAATACAATTGTTTGAACCAAAAGCTCATTAGGCATCATAAAAACCTAATTAGCGTTTTGAAATTTCAACATAAGCTCTTGGAGTAGCTCCAGTATAGATTTGTCTTGGACGGCTAATTGGTGCTTTACTTTCTATCATTTCTTTCCATTGAGCAATCCATCCTGGTAAACGACCTAAGGCAAATAATACCGTAAACATTTCATTAGGATAGCCTAATGCTCTATAAATGATTCCTGAATAGAAATCAACATTTGGATACAATTTACGCTCAACAAAATAACTATCTGATAACGCAATTTGCTCAAGCTCTTTTGCAATTTCTAATAATGGATCATTAACTCCAAGTTTATTTAAAATATCATCACAAGCTTTTTTAATAATTTTAGCTCTTGGATCGAAGTTTTTATAAACACGATGACCAAATCCCATCAAACGAACACCAGCAACTTTATTCTTAACCTTTTCTACATATTCTTTAGGAGAATTTCCACTATTTTTAATATCCTGTAGCATTTCTAAAACTTCTTGATTTGCGCCACCATGAAGCGGTCCCCAAAGCGCTGAAATACCAGCTGCAATTGTTGCCCATAAATTAGTATGTGCCGAACCTACCATACGAACTGTGCTCGTCGAACAGTTTTGTTCATGATCCGCATGCAAAATCAAAAGTTTATTCATCGCACTAACAACAACTGGATCCACATGAAAATCTTCACATGGATTACCAAAGGTCATTCTTAAATAATTCTCAATATATCCTAAGTTGTTATTTGGATACATCACCGGATGACCAATTCGTTTCTTATACATCATTGCACATAAATTTGGCATTTTTGCCATCATTCTAGCAATGGTTAAGTTTTTATCTTCTTCGGTATTATGAGGATCTTGATTATTTGGATAAAAACTACTCATCATACTCATCATCGTCATTAATTGTCCCATTGGATGCGCTCCAGTAGGATATGCGTCAAATACTTTTTTTACATCTTCATGAACTAAGCTATGACGAATCATCTTATTTTTCCAATCTGAATACTCCGCTTGATTTGGAAGATGTCCATATATTAATAAATAAGCTACTTCAAGAAACTCTGCTTTTTCAGCTAACTCATCAATGGCATAACCTCTATAATGTAAAATACCTTTTTCGCCATCAATAAAAGTAATCTGTGATTCAGTAGCGCCAGTATTTTTATAACCATCATCAAAAGTTACTAAACCTGTTGTATCTCTAAGCTTACGAATATCAATAGCTGGTTCATTTTCTGTACCAATAATTATAGGTAATTCAAAAGTTTGGTTGTTGTAAATTAATTTAGCTGATTCAGACATAAAGTTTTAAAATTTTGAGTTTAAATTATCCTTTGAGATGTTTGCAAATATAACTACATTTGGTCTAAAAAAGTTCTTTTTTTTCTTATTTTCTAATGAAATATGAAGTTTTAAAACAAATTTAATATAACACGCTGATTTAGAAACTTAAAATGTATATATTATTTTGACAAAATAATGTTTTTTTTAGAAAACAAACTAAGGTTTATATTCTTCAATTTTATTTAAAATAGGTTTGTATTCAACTAAATTAGGCAAATATTCAAATACGATTTGATGTTGTTCAAAGCAATTTTGAAGTCCTAAACTAAAACATTCCATTGCTTGAAGGTATTTATTTTCACTAAAATGTATAACGGTTTGATAATAATACAACTCAAAAAAAGAATAATTTTCTATTCCTAAATTAAGCACTTCAATGGCATTCACCGCGTCTTTATTTAAAAAATAGGTCATGGCCAATTTGGCATACATTTCATTTTTTTCAGGTTTAAGATGCAGTATTTGATGAAAATATTCTATGGCCAATTCTAATTGATTTAGTCCTAAATACGTATGCGCCAATAAATCTAAAAAAACAATATTTTCAGGATAACCTTGATGTGCTTTTTGAACTAAAGGTAATGCGGCTGCATATTTATCTTCGAGGTAATACAATTTAGCCATATGAAAATAAATGTCCGGATTGGAATCATCAATTTGTAGAGCTTCTTTAAAACATAATCGTGCTTTTTTATAATTTTCTAAATCTATATAACAAACACCCAGAACTAATAAACCAGAAACGGATAATTCTGATTTCTTTTTGATTTCTAATAAAATTTCAAGTGCTTTTTTATACTCAAATGTTTCGGAGTAAAGCAGTGCTAAATCTTCTACATAACTTTGATTATTGGGCTCGATAGCTACCAAATATTCCATGGCTTCAATCGCCTCTGTTAATTTACCTAATTCTTTATATTGTAATGCTAATATATGCCAAGCCAATACATTAAAGCAATCTTCATCAAGATTTTTGTTTAATAATTTGATAAACTTTTCTTTCTGTTCTAACAAATCATAGACATACGCCAACTGATGGAACGTTTCAGGATTTTTAGGATTAAATTTCAACGCTTTTTTTAAGGCTTTTAACATTTTTCCATAATCGCCCTCTTCTTCAAAAAAGTCCGCCATTTGCAAATAAATCTCATCTTTTTGCTCATCTTCTAAAACGATTAATGCGTTTTTGAGCGTTTTAAATGCTTTTTTTCTTTTTCCTTTTAAAAAATAAATTTCAGATAATATCAAATGATAATTAACATTATTAAAATCAATTATATTAGATAAAGTTTCCTTAGCATTTTTTAATTGCCCAAGATTGAGAAAAGCATCCGCTTTTGATATACTAAAATCGGAGCTATAAGGGAATTTCTGTAACGCAATTTCACTAGCTTCTAAGGCCTTTTCGTGGCTATTATCATTTAAGTAGTATTCAATAATTTTCTCATATTCCTCTTCAGACAAATTGGGTAAATTACCATCTGTTAAAGCATTTTCATACTTTAAAACCAAATCAACCAACTCTTTAAATTCATCTTGCTCGTGCGAAAAATGCTGCATATTTTAATTACCTAAAATTGGTATAAAGATAAAACAAATATGGCAAATAAAAATTCTAAAATAGATATTGTGGAAAATACGTGGATAGACAAATTTTCTTAACTTAACTTTTGTGCTAAAAAATCAAAAAGCATTTGAAAATCAGCTCTTAAACTATATAAAGGATATTTAAAGGTCATCGGTTTGTTTTTTTCTACAAAAAAATGCCCCAACCATGCAAATCCATAACCAAATATTAAAGCTAAAATAAAGAATTTAGAATGTGAAGTTAATAATCCTAATAAAATAAAAATTAAAGCTCCTGAAGTTCCAATATAATGCATTTTTCGATTTAAAGGATGCGCATGTTCTTTTAAGTAATCTTGATAAAATGCTTCGAAATTGCTATATTTCATATGATTCTTATTTATAAATTATTTTTTCTTAATTTATTAGACACTTCATTTCCTAAATAACTTTGAATCAATTTGTGAATTAAAATTAGTATAGGAATAGAAATTATTGCTAAAATGCCTTTGTATAAATAATTATTTATTGAAACTGAAATAGTTTGCTCCCAAGTCCAATTCTGGCCAATTTTAAATGCTATAAAAATGACAACAAAGCTATCAAAAAACTGACTAATCAAAGTACTTACAGTAGCTCTAAACCACAACTGCCCTCCTCTATTTGTTTTTTTTATTGACTTGAAAATATAGGCATCTAAAATTTGACCTAAAGCAAAAGCTACTAAAGATCCAATAATAATATTTTGTCCTTGTCCAAAAATAAACGCAAAAGACTGTTGCGCATCAATTTGATAATTTTGTTTATTGATATCCAGCCACCAACCTGCAGCGGGAGCATTTATGGCAAAATTAACTGCTAAAAACGCATAAATAATTATACCAACACTCAAAAATGTAATAAATCGAACTCCTTTTACACCAAAATAGTCATTTATAATATCCGTAAGAATAAATACTACAGGCCAAATCAATACTCCAGCGGTAAAATCTAATCCCATTTTCATTCCAAATAAATGGAAATTAAAATTGGAAATAGATAACCATTCTTGGAGTGAAAATATTTTAACACCAATAAACTCGGCGATTAATGTATTTGCAATAAAAATTCCAGATAGAATTACAAAAAGTTTTTGCTCTTTGCGCATGTTTTTAATTAAGGTTATGAATATAGTCTAAAATAGGCAAATTTGAAACTTGAGGTTTTAAAAGCCAAAGAATTTGAGCTCTATGGTGTGTTCCATGATTAAAAATATGAGTTATAATATCTTGAACTTCAAAATGACATAAATCTCCATTTTTATTTTTAAAGTTTATTTTAAAACTTAAATCTTGGTCTTGGATTGAATCTAAATATTCTTTTATTTTTTGATATTGATCTAAAAATAAACTTTCTATTTCTTTAAAATCAAATTTTTTATCAAATAATGAAAAATCAAATGAGGTTTCTTGAATTCGACACATCCAGAGTTTTTGAGCCACAATTATATGAGCCATAGCTTGAATAGCTTCAAAATTATGATTATTTTTTAATATATCCAGAATTTTAATATTGACTTGATGATCGTATTGAAACCACTTTTTAAAGTACAAAACAGTCATTTTTCATTAAATTTATACAAATTTAGTATATTTGCATTAAAGTAATAAGGTAAAATGCATCAAATCAATTTTTGGAAACTCAGCACTGCAATATTAATTTTAATTGTGATTATATTAACGGGGTGGTTTTATTTTGAAAAAAATGGATCTTCTGAATTTGAAGAAATTAAACAAATTGTTCAAAAAAAGATCGATTACAGAGATCGAAATCCGACATTATCAAAAGATAATAATGATTATTTTTATTCCATTCCAACTCAAATCGTCTTTGAAAAAGATTTGTATGATTTTGATACGATAGAAGAAGGAACGGTTATTCAAAAAGACTTAGTTTACAATAATTTAGGCACAAATCCTTACTTTTTATTAGATGTAAAAGTAAGTTGTGGATGTACTGTCCCTAAATATGAAACGGAACCCATTGCTCCAAAATCTAAAGGAAAAATTTCGGTTGGTTTTGATTCAAAAGGAAAATCAGGATTTTCGATGAATAAGTTGACTTTATACGGTAATGTAGAAGGTGGTGAAAGTAGCATCTATTTTAAAGTATTTGTAAAACCTAAAAAGTGAGAGTAATTGCTGTAGATTACGGGTCAAAACGTTGCGGAATTGCCGTTTCGGATCCTTTAAAAATTATTGCAACGCCACTAGACACCGTTCCACAAAATGAGTTAAAATCATTTTTGATTACATATTGTAAAAACAATGAAGTGGAAGGTCTGGTATTTGGAATGCCTAAAAGATTAAATAATCAGCCCAATTCAATTTGTAAGGATATTGAGTCTTTTATTTCCAAAATAAAAGAAGAATTAAAACCTCGATATATCGACACCTACGACGAACGATTCACTTCTAAAATAGCTCAAGCGAGTATTTTGGCAAGTGGAGTTAACAAAAAAACACGAAGTGATAAAAGCCTTATTGATAAGGTGAGTGCGAGTATATTACTTCAAGACTATTTATCTTACAAACAAAATATATTATAATATATGATTTTACCGATAGTAGCTTACGGAAATTCAATTTTAAAAAAAGAAGGTATCAATATTGATCTAAAGCAGTCTGAAATTCAAAAATTAATTGAAGATATGTTTGAAACAATGGATCATTGCAATGGCGTTGGCTTGGCGGCACCTCAAGTGAATAAAAGCTATAAGCTTTTTGTTATTGATTCCAACAAAATAGATAGTGATGAAGATTCGAGAAAATCAAAGGATGAAATAGGCATGCGAAAAGCATTTATAAATCCTGAAATTATTGAAGAATTTGGAAATATGACAGATTATGAAGAAGGCTGTTTGAGTATTCCAGGCGTTTATGGCAACGTATCTCGACATAGTCAACTTAAAATGACCTACACGGATTTGGATGGAACTGAAAAGACGGAAACTTTTTCGGGGTTTACGGCTCGTGTCATCCAACATGAATATGACCATATAATGGGTCAATTATTTATAGAAAAACTAAAACCTTTAAAAAAGCAATTGATTCGCAAAAAATTAGAAGATATCAAAAAAGGATTTGTTAAATCAAGATATAAAATGATTTTTTCTAACTAATTTAATCTTAGTTTAATTTCAGAAATTTGAAATTCGTATACTTTTCGCCTTCAACAGATCCCTATTTTAATCTCGCTCTAGAGGAATATTTAATAAGAAACAAAGATTGGAGCAAGAATCAGCTTTTATTGATATATCAAAATGAGCCAAGTATCATTTTAGGTAAAAATCAAAATTATCTAACCGAAATTAATCAACAATTTTGGTATCAAAATGAATATAAAGTTTGCCGAAGAATTAGTGGAGGTGGAACGGTCGTTCATGATTTAGGAAATCTAAATTTTTCATTTTTTGAATCAAAAACATTTGAAAAAGTAAATTCGTACCAATCTAGTGTTTTAGAAATTTTACGTTGTATTGATAATTTATCAATTGCTTGTGAGGTCAACTCACGAAATGCCATTTTTCTGAAAGATGCGCAACTTAAAATAAGCGGAAGTGCTCAGTTTACAAGTATTAACTCTATTCTAAGTCACTTAACGCTTTTGTTTGATTCTAATACGAAAGTAATTTCTGAAATTTTGGAACCCAATGCTTTTAAAATTGAAACTAAAGCCAGTCCTAGTGTTCGATCCAAAATTGGAAATTTGAAACCATACACCAATTTTAACATTCAAGATTTTAAAATATACTGTTCAAATTTTCTAGATTTTAAGAACGAGTTTATAATAAATGAAGAAGATATTATTAAAACTAAAGAATTATCCAAAATATATGCTTCAAATTCATGGATTTATGAAAAAGCAGGTACGTGTAAGTTTGAAGGAAAATTCGGTAAAATTCAAATTGAAAATGGAATCATTACGCATTTAGGGTATGAAAACATGGACTCTAATTTATTTATTGGAAAAATGTTTTATGAGCCGAAAATTATACAAGAAATTTCATTATTGAATTGGGAATAGATAGAAAACCAAAAAATCAAAAAGAAAAGAAAATCCAATTATTGCCAATAAGAATAAAATAAATTGTAAATAATTTTCGGATTTTATAATTACTTGTTTTAATTCCTTTCGAGCTATTACCATAAAGTAAAAAAAGCCAAAGAAACCAAATAAAAACTGAGAAAGTGATGCGCCTAAAAGCCCAAGTTTTGAGGTTAAAATATAAACAAGAAACAAGAAAATAAAAGCAGAAAATAAAAAAAAGTTTTTTATTGGTTTTAAGTGGTTTGTTGCGGTTAAATAATTTTGAACATTTATTGTTAGCGAAAATAGAATTGCACCTGAAATTAATAATTTAAATGGTAAATTAAGAAAAGTGACAAAATCTATATTTCGAGTCCAAACCCAAATAAATGATTTAGATGCAATTAATGAAAAAACTAAAATTGGAATTGATATTAAAAAATAATAGTTTTGAAACGTATTGAAATTTTGAAATGAATTAGAAATAACATCTTTCGATATTTGAGGAAATGTAGCTGTTTTGATATTTGTATTTAAAAGAAAAATTCCAGATACAATTGGCATAATTAATGAAAATAATGCGAATTCTTTTGTAGTTAATAATTTGCTTATCAATAATTTATCCAAATCTGTTGCTATTAAAACACAAATACCAATTACTAAAAAAGGTAAAATCCACGATTTTAAATTTTTAGTATTTTGATAAAAAATGTTCCATCGTATTTTAAACTTAATCATTTTTATATTAAAAATCAAGTTCAAAATAAAAAGATGAAAAACGACCATAACAATCTGAAAAACAATAAAACCCCAAATAGAAGTTGTTTTTAAAACAATAAAATATCCAACTGATATTTTTATGATACTAATGACTAAATAAATAAAATTAGCAAGAAT
>JAFEIJ010000041.1 GCA_017495115.1 Chitinophagaceae bacterium
TCTCTATTTTGTATTATGGAATAATTTATATATACTCTACTCAAATCTGGATTTGGTATTTAATGATTTTGCCATTATTTATAAAAGGAAACCTTGAAAATGTAAAAATTTTTCTTTTTTTAGTTTTACTTTTATCAATCTTCGAAATTTTTGGTTTTGCTAAAATTGACAATTTTATTTTAGAAGTATTAATTACAATAGTATCATCAGTATTTTCGTTAGTTTCAATTTTATTTACTTATAGATTATTCAAAACGTTGAAAAGAAAGTATGAATAAACAGCTAGTATTTATAGTTATATTTAAAAAAAATACATAAATATAAGCTATCTATTTTTTACATATAAATAGAAAATCTCTTCTGAAACTATTGAAGTATTAAAAAACGCAACTAGTTTTAACTGTGCTTTTCTTTGAATATCTATATTCATTTTTTCGTTTTTAATTATTAAGGTATTTTCAAGGTCAACATTATTAGATCTCACATAGTTAAAAAAATCCATATCTGAATAATTTTTGTTTCTACTTTTACAAAACTTCATAAAAGTACCTAATTTACCTTCGTCTAAAAAAAAAATTGATTTATTTGTATAGTAGGAAACAATAGCGCCCGTATAATCAGGATACGCTAAAAGATTATAGTTTATATAATTTTTGTTAATAAAATCAGCAGCTTTTTTTGCGTCTGAAAATGAATAGTTAAACTCATGGAAATAAGCATTCAAAGTAGCATAGATTTGAGTTAAAAAAATTGTTGTAAAAAAATACTTTTTAAACCCAGTAAAAATCGGTTGATATTTATAAAAAATTCCATGCAGCCATAATGATATGATTAAAATTATATATATATGCCCATGGTGCCTTATACTTCCAAAATATTTAACTCCAAAAAATATCTGTGTAAAAAAACTGGTTATTAAAAAAAAATAAAAAATTTTCTTTTCGTTTATAAACATTTTCAGAGTTAAAAAATATAGTGTAATTGATATGACTAATTTAATTTCAGGATTAAAAATATTTGAATTCCAAAAGTTTTTATTCCATAAAGGAATATTTAAAATTGAATTTCCAAAAGCATAAAAAAAATTGCCAATTGAAGTTATATCAATTATAACCCCATTCTGAAAATCATAATCTTTAGCAAAAGTTAAAGCGGATAAGTAATATAAATAAATACCAAATACTATAAAAAAAGAAGAGCCTATAAATAACTTTTTATGTTCTACTACATGTTCCTTAAATGCAAATAACCATAAAAAACATGCAATCAACATCGAAAAAAAATTAGCTTGCATCGCAAGAATCAACGCTAAAACAAAAAAAACAAATTTTTTCTTTTCAAGAAAAATCAATGACAAAAACAAAAATAAGATACCTAAAGAATAGTTTCTAAATAAAATAGTATATTCATAAGTAAAAAAATATCCAAAAATGATTAGCAATTTCCAAAACTTTTCAACTTTTGCATAAAATAAAAATAAAAAAACAACGGAGCACCCTATCGACCAGTGAAAAAGTTGCATTTGATAGTCAGAAAAATTTAATTGGTCTAGCGCATAAACTATATAATACCAAAGCAATGGATGACCGTCATATCTTGTTTTATAATAAATATCAAAAATCGACTTACATTCTTTTACCACTATTAAAGTATGGGTTTCATCTCTCCAAAGCTCATGTTTTCCAACAATAATAAATGTGAGACAACAAAAAACAAGAAACCCTAAAATCAATAAAAGATTTTCTTTTATATAAAATGAAAACTTTTCAACTCGCATAATAGATATTACAATTCTGATAACTTAATACGTGACGTATTGGTAGTGTGTTCTAGTAAGCTAGAAACTATAGGGGTAGGTGCAACTTCCATGTAAATTTGGTAAGAGAACAGGCTTTTGCTTAGTTTAATTAAAAGGATATTGATTTTTAGCAATAGTCGTGAAAAAATATTCATTCCTATTGCTTTAGGAAATGGAGCGGGCACTCCATCTACCTTGTAAATTCTATATCCGTTTTGTTCAAACATTTTTTTAAAGGAAGAAAACGTAAATAAACGTGTATGGGTTAAATCTAAAATGCCAATTTTACCATAGTTGAATTGACCTAATAATAGTTGAATTCTTATTATAATAAAAGCAATATTTGGGGGTAGTCAGAATTACCCGTATTTTATTTAAACCTGTTTTTTCACGTAATTTATTCAGAAAGTCTTCTGGAGATTTTAGATGTTCTATTATATCAAGCATAATTATCTCCTCATAATCTTCTTTTATGTCATAAAAGTTAATATTGTCTAGATCCCTTTTATAAAAATTAACATATGCTTCGTTTTCTTGATTTTCTGATAAGTCAACTCCAATTACGTTACAGCCTTTTTTCTTTAACTCTAAAGCAACTAATCCACTACCACCTCCAATATCTAAAATTTTGGAATTAGGAGAAACGGAATCTATTGCCATCGTATGTGAAGATTTGAATCCTAATTTAATATCATACAAGGGGTGGCTAGAAGTAATGTCATATTCAGGCTTATAGAATAAATTTAGTAAATGTAATCTACTTGATATACAATCTTTAATTATATCTTTCCCATATTTAATTCCATTTACATAACATATTTCATCCCCATAATAGGTGGGTATAGGGGTTTCGTATATATAAAATTCAGATAACAAAAACTGTATTATTATTTGAGTATCAAAATTATAATCATTTGAATTTTTTTCAAATGGTATTTTTGAAAGTGCTTCTATAGAATATGCTCTATATCCAGAATGAAACTCATTTAGATTTGAGTTAAGAATTATATTTTGAATTCTAGTAAGAATTATATTTCCTAAAAATTTATAATATGGCATTCCGCCTTTTAGAGCATCTTTTTTATTCAACATACGGCTCCCCATTACAAAATGATATTTTTTAGATTTTAGAGGTTTGATTAGTTCTTCCATACATTCTGGTGCATATTGACCATCGCCATGTAACAAAACAACATAATCAAATTCATTATCAATAGCATATCTATAACCTAATTTTTGATTCCCTCCATATTTTTGATTTTCAGGGTTAAATAAAACTTTAAGTTTTAACTCAGGATTTTGTTTCGAAAATGCATGTGCAATCTCAAAAGTATTGTCTGTAGAACTATCATCAATGATTAAAATCTCATATTCATATTTATCATATATTTCGGTTGGAATTCTTTGAATTACTTGCTCTATTTTTTTTTCTGCATTATAAGCCACTATAAAAATTAGTAGCTTTTCCTTTATATTTGTCATTAATTATTTTTTAATAAAAATTTATTTTAAATAAGCACTTTCCCAAATTTTCCATCTCCTTAGTCTATACTCAACCGAAGTCTTCAAACATCCCAATCCATAAATCATACTGCGCCTAAAATTAATAGAGCTCGCTTCTTCAAAATATTTAGTAGGGCAGGTTACCTCGCCGCATTCAAAGCCTTTGTATAATAGCTGCGCAATCATTTGATTATCAAAAACAAAATCATCCGAATTGAGATTGTAATTTATACTTTCAAGCGCTTTACGACTAAATGCTCGATATCCTGTGTGATATTCTGATAATTTTTGATTCATCATTATGTTTTGAAATAATGTCAAAAAACGATTCGCTATGTACTTATACATGGGCATACCGCCTTTTAATGCACCTTTGCCTAGTATTCTAGAAGCAAATACAACATCGTATAGGCCATTTCCAATGATTGAAATCATAGCTGTTAGCAACAAAGGTGTATACTGATAGTCAGGATGTAACATAACAACAATATCTGCATTGAGTTCTAAGGCTTTATTGTAGCACGTCTTCTGGTTTCCGCCATAGCCTTTGTTTTGCTCATGTCTAATAACATGATTGATTCCTAATGCTTTAGCTTTTTCTGAAGTATTATCTTTACTATGATCATCTACTAAAATAACTTCATCGACAAGGTCAAATGGTATTTCTTTATACGTTTGCTCTAGAGTTTTTTCAGCATTATATGCTGGCATTACAATTATTACTTTTTTGTTTTGATACATATATATTTCTTAATCAAAAAACAAATATATAAAAACTTGATTAATCTCAGTTTTTTTTATTTTTTCTTAAACATTTCTCCAATTCCCTTTTCTATTTCTTCGATTTCAATCATTCGATCGATAATTTTACGAATAAAAACTTCAGGAATTTTAGGATTGCATTTTAAAATATATTCTAAAGGCACAAATACATTTTTTTGTAAATTCGCTAAAATATTCGAACGAACTTTTAAAGCGATTTCAGTTGAAATTTTATCTTCCTTTTTATCTTGACATAAATCACATATTCCGCAAGTTTTATCTGTTTTTTCATCAAAATAATTTAAAAAAAAAATACTTCTACAGCCTTTTTTAAGTTCTATAAATTCGATAACCGCTTTGATTTTATCTTCATATTGTTTTTTTGTATTAAAATAAAATTCGGTATTGATGTCAAACTTTTCTTTTTGTGTTTTCGCAACTAAAAATGCAATTTTTGCATCCGAATTGGCTTTTTCATATGTTATGATTTCAAGTTCTTCTAGTCGACTAAGCATTGCTTTGACATCGCTCAAACTATAATGATTTTTTCTAGCAAAATATTCTAAATCCACATTTCGTGACATTGATAAAACACCTTCAAACGTTCGGATAATTTGTTTTGTAAATTGTTCTAAATCCGGTTTGTTTCTATAAAATTCAAAGAGTTGTTCTTGAGGTATCTTAAACCCAATTTTAGCCGGACGAAGATAGGCATCCTCAATAAATAAAATTTGATTGCGTTCAAGAATATGAATTGCTTTTTGAGTTTTTATTGGATTGAGATTATATTTTTCACAAAACAAGTTAAAGTTAAAAGGAAAAACCATACCTTCGCCTTGTTCGTATGCAATATCATTATAATTAAAAAGCATTAAAGCGACAGCCTGTATTTCTTGTATACTTGGAAATAAATTTAATTTTACATTTAAATTTTCTATATCATTATTAGAAATAAATGCAAGAGCCACACTTGATGAGCCATCTCGACCCGCTCGACCTGCTTCTTGAAAATAAGCTTCCAAAGATTCGGGAAAATGGTAATGAAGAACCAGTTTTACTTTTGGATTATCAATCCCCATTCCAAATGCATTGGTACAAATCATCACGGATTGTTCGGCCTCAAGCCATTTTTCTTGAATTTCATTTCGTTTTTCAAAACTTAATCCAGCATGATAAAAGTCACACGAAATCCCTTTAGCTTTGATTATAGTTGCTAATTCTTCGGCAGATTTTCGTCTATTTACGTATATTAAATGACTGCCTTTATTTTTTTCAAGAATAGCAATTAAATCATTTTGTTTGTTTTGGGTTTGTTTGATTTGATACGCTAAATTTGGTTTTTCAAAAGTCGATTTGAAAATATTTGGATTTGTTAATTCCAATTTTTCAACAATATCTTCTTGAACTTTTGCCGTAGCAGTTGCCGTAAGCGCTATAAATGGTGTTTTTGGGGCTAAAATCGATCGTAATGCTGCAATTTCAAGATATGGAGGTCTAAAATCATAACCCCATTGACTAATACAATGCGCTTCATCAATTGCAACCATTCCAATTTTCATCTGTGATAATCGATATTGAAAAGATTTTGATTGGAGTCTTTCAGGCGAAACATATAAAAATTTCAAACGCCCATCAACGGCCGAATCAAAAATAGTTTCGCTATCTATCTTACTTTGCGATGCAAACAAGGCACTTGCAGATATTTTTCGTTTTCGAAGCTGCAAAACTTGATCTTTCATCAATGCAATCAAAGGTGAAATTACCAAACAAATGCCTGGAAAAATTAGCCCAGGAACTTGATAACAAATTGACTTACCTCCGCCTGTTGTAAGTAGCGCAAAAGTATCTTTGCCTTTTAATACACTGCAAACGATTTCGAGTTGATTAGGTCTGAATTGTTCATATCCCCAATATTTTTTTAAGGTCTCTATAGCATGTTGTTCTAAATTGGTTTTAGGTACTTCTTGAGACATATTCAATTATTTCGATACAAATTTAAATTAAATCTTGACTTAATCTAAAAAAATCTTCAACAGATAATTGTTCGGGACGCAAACCTTTGATTTGCTCGAAAAAAGTTAGATCATTAAATTGTAATGATTTTAAAGAATTGTTTAATGTTTTTCTTCGTTGGTTAAACGCTGTTTTTACCAATCTTTTTAATAAATTATAATTGGCTAATGGTTTTTCCAGACGTTCCATTGTAATGATTCCAGAAACTACTTTTGGTGGTGGATCAAATGCATCAGCAGGAATGTCAAAATGATACTTTACCTTGTAAATACTTTGTGTCAATACACTCAAAATGCCATAATCTTTGGTTTTATGACTTGAAGCAATACGTTTGGCAACTTCTTTTTGAAACATCCCCGTCATGAATTCTATTTTTTCATAGTTCTCTAAGATCATAAATACAATCTGTGTAGAAATATTATATGGGAAATTCCCAACGATATGAATATTCTTGGAATCAATTTGGTTCCAGTTAAATTTTAAAACATCGGTATGGAAAATATTATTTTTAGAAATAAAGTTAAACTTTTTAGGAAGTTCTACTACAAAACGATCATCCATTTCAATAATGAAGAAATTATTAGGTTCCAATTTTTCAATATATTCCGTTAAGGCACCCATTCCCGGTCCAATTTCAACCATCGTATCCGTTTTTGGAAATTGATGAATCGTGTCGAAAATAGATTCTAATATTTCGGGACGAATTAAAAAATGCTGTCCTAATGATTTCTTTAATTCCAAAATTCTAATTTTTAATTTGTTGTAATTCTTTTTGACTTTTAAGTTCTTCGATCAAATCTTCAATTTCCCAAGCATTGTCAATTTTATAATTACCAATAGCTGTTCGTTTTAATGCTTGTAAATAGGCCCCTGAATTCAAAGCTTTTCCTATGTCGTGAGCTAAAGATCGAATATAAGTACCTTTACTACATTCTATATGTAGCTTTAAAAATGGAAACTGGTAATCTAACATCTCAAGTTTATAAATTTCAATTTCTTTTGCGGTCATCACCACTTCTTTGCCGGCTCTTGCTTTTAGATATACCGGTTTTCCTTCTTGTTTTATTGCTGAAAAAATCGGAGGGAATTGCATTTGTTTTCCAACAAAAGAATGGACTACTGATTTTATTTTTTCAATAGAAGAGTCGGGTGTTTCATAATGAGCATCGATTTCAGTTTCGCGGTCAAAAGAGGGACGTGTTGCTCCAATAAAAATTTCGGCTATATAGGTTTTTTGTTGATTCTGAATGGATTCTATTGTTTTTGTTTTTTTGCCACAACAAACTATCAACAAGCCATCTGCCAATGGATCTAATGTGCCCGCATGACCAATTTTAATTTTCGAAAATGTTTTTTTTAGATTCCATTTCAATTTATTTACAACATCAAAAGAGGTCCATTCTAATGGTTTATTTAATAAAAAAACGGTCCCTTCGTCGGCTAACTGTTCAAAAGGGGTTTCAAATTTTGGCATAATATTTAATTAACTGATATTTCTAAGCATGTCCATAAACCCAATCTAAGGCATTATCCACTAAGATTTTTTTCTCAATAGATGATTCATAGTTCATCGATCGAACCAATTCGCCAGGTGATAACTCGCCAAGAGGAAATGGATAATCCGAACCTACGACAATTTTTTCATTTCCAAACAATTCAAGATTGTATGCAAATGCTTTCGGATGATGTACTAAACTATCAACCCAAAAATGACCACAATACGATTCAGGGCTTATGGCATTGTCAATCGCACATAAATCAGGACGCATTTCAAATCCATGTTCGATTCGTCCTAAAGTAAATGGAAACGAACCGCCGCCATGCGCAAATGCAAATCGCAATTTTGGAAATTGTTGGAAAATACCACCAAAAATAAGGCTACAAATGGCACGACTACTCTCTGCAGGCATTCCAACGAGCCATGGGAGCCAATATTTGTTCATATCTTTTTGCCCCATCATGTTCCAAGGGTGAACAAAAATACAAGCATTAAGTTCTTCGGCGCGCTGCCAAATAGGCCAAAACATTTTTTCACTTAAATTTAAGTTATTGATATTCGTGCCAATTTGAATTCCGGCTAAGCCTAATTCTAAAACACATCGCTCTAACTCTTTTACAGCCAAATCAGGATCTTGCATCGGAATAGAACCTAATCCAATAAAATGATTTGGATATGCTTTACATACCGAAGCAATATGGTCATTTAAAAATTGCTGAATCATCAAACTATCCATAGCATTTATATGATAGTTAAACATAACTGGAATGGTACTCAATACTTGAACGTCAGATAAAAATGATTTCATTTCTTCAATCCGATCTTTGGGTTCCCAGCAATTGCTCATAATTTCTCTAAAAAAAACATCATCAATCATCATTCTTGCGCATCCTATTTTATGATGTTCTAAAGATACAAAACCACCATATCCGAATTTTTTACTCCAATCGGGCATTTTTTCGGGTAAAATATGCGTATGAATATCAATACATTGTGCGTTTTTTCTAAAATGATTTTGACACATGGTTTTTATCGTATTTTATGATTCAAGTTGTGCTTTAAGTGAAGCTATTTTTTGCAAGCCATCTTCCAATTTCTTTCGCTCCATTTCCAATACTTTTTCGGGCGCATTGTTTACGAACTTTTCATTCTTCAGTTTTGCCTCTACACTGGCTACAAAACCTTGCATGTATTTGATTTCCTCTGCTATTTTTTGTTTCGATTCTGTGCTGTCTATTGCTTTTTCGCTATTTACAAATACCTTTTTGTTCTCTATCAAAAGCGCATTTTGTGTTTTTGAATCAATATCGGTATCTATCGTTTCAGCCCAAATTAATTTCTTGATTTTTGGAACAAATCTATTCAATTTTTCCAATAAAGAAGCTTCTACACTCAAACCTATTGGCTCTCTGTTCTTCATTTTTAGATTAGCACGTACTTCTCTTGATTTTATGATTAATTCAAAAAATGCCTCACTATTTTTTATCAATTCCAATTCGGTTTTTACATCTTCTTTTTTAGTAGGATGTGGCGCCAAAGCACAAATGTCACCAGCTTTACGCTCACGAGCATTTTCCCACAATTCTTCGGTAATGATAGGCATAATTGGGTTCAAAATCGATAAAATCGTTTCAAAAAACACAATGGTTTGTTCATACGTATAGCGGTCTATTGGTTTTTCATAGTCGGGTTTTATTAGCTCCAAATACCAACTACAAAAATCATCCCAGATAAACGTGTATAAGTCTTTAAACGCTTCCGAAATTCTCAAATTCTCAATATTTTGAAGATAAGAATTTACTTGCAATTGAAGTTTTGCCGCAAACCAACCCATAACGGCTTGATTTTCGTCATTTTTACCTTCGTATATTTCCCAGCCTTTTACCAATCTGAAAGCATTCCATAGTTTATTCCCGAAATTTCTACCAATTTCCAAACTTTTTTCGTCAAATAGAATATCATTACCTGCAGGCGCAATACTCATCATACCATATCGCACGCTATCTAGACCAAAACGATCTATCAATTCAAACAAATCAGGACTATTTCCAAGCTGTTTGCTCATTTTTCGGCCGAGTTTGTCACGCACCATTCCCGTCAAATATACTTTTTCAAATGGTTTGGTATCGGTATATTCATAGCCTGCTATGATCATACGCGCTATCCAGAAAAATAAGATATCCGAACCTGTTACGATCATCTTTGTAGGATAATAATAATTCAGCTCTTTGTTTTTACTCAAATCTATTTTTCCCGTTACTTTGTCAAAACAGTCGTCTGCATAGCCTTTGAAAACTTCCATGGGCCACAACCAGCTACTTGCCCATGTATCTAGTACATCTTCATCTTGACGCAAATCCTCTTTTTTGATTTGCGGATCTATTTTTTTTGCTAATTCAAAAGCTTCTTCAAAATTTTCAGCTACTACATATTCATCGTTAGGTAAATAATACGCCGGAATTCGATGTCCCCACCACAATTGACGGCTAATACACCAGTCTCTCACATTGCTCATCCAATGATTGTAGGTGTTTTTGTGAAATGCTGGAAATAGAATGACTTCATCATCCATTACCACTTCATGCGCTTTTTTGGACAAACGCTTCATGTCTATAAACCATTGGAGCGACAATTTAGGCTCTACCACCGTATTTGTTCGCTCACTACGTCCTATTTTATTTTCTATTTCTTCTACTTTGGCCAAATGTCCTTTTTCTTCTAATAAAGGTTCTATTATTTTTCGTACCTTGAAACGGTCTAAACCTACAAAATCAGGGTAAGAACAATCTGCGTTCAACGTACCATCATCGTTAAGAATATCCAAAAACGGCAATTCGTGCCTTACTCCAATTTCGTAGTCATTGATATCATGCGCAGGCGTTACTTTCAAGCATCCTGTACCAAAATCTTTATCTACATAATCGTCAAATATGATAGGAATGGCTTTATTTATAAGCGGTACTATTGCTTTTTGACCTTTCAAATGCGTGTATCTTTCATCTTTTGGATTAATCGCTATTGCCACATCGCCAAAAATGGTTTCGGGGCGCGTAGTAGCTATAGTCAAAAACGCTGAACTGCCTTCAATCGCATATTTTATATGAAAAAGCTTCGATTTTTCGGGCGTATCTTTGTAGATTACCTCTTCATTGGATAGTGCCGTTTTGGCTTCGCAATCCCAGTTGATAATGCGTTTTCCTTTATAAATATAGCCTTTTTTATACAAATCTACAAAAACACGAATCACCGCTTTGTAGTAGTCATCGTTCATAGTAAACTCCTCACGACTCCAGTCGCAGCTGCATCCTATCGCTTTTAGCTGATTGATAATGATACCACCATACTTATTTTTCCATTCAAATGCATGTTTGAGAAAATCTTCTCGAGAAAGCTCACTTTTCTTAATTCCTTTTTCACGAAGCATCTGTACAACCTTAGCTTCAGTGGCTATAGAAGCGTGGTCTGTGCCGGGAACCCATAGCGCATTAAATCCCTCTTTGCGGGCTTTTCGGATAAAAAAATCTTGCAACGAATTGTTCAGTACGTGCCCCATGTGAAGTACGCCCGTAACATTGGGAGGCGGAATGACTATCGTATACGAAGGTTTTTCGTTCACCTCCGAGTGAAACGTTTTATTTTCTTCCCAATACGTCAACCATTTTGCTTCCGCTTCTTTCGCGTTAAAATTCTTATCCATTTTTGTTGCTCTATTTTTTTGCAAGCTACAAATATAATGAAAATTCATCATTGTTCACGCCAAAAATATTAGGGGCAAGTTTTCCATAAACATTTACTCAAGGATTTTGTTTATGCGCTTTTAGCGCTTTATTTTACTAAATCGTTTAATAAGTAATTCTTTAGTGTTTAAAGATTTTTTTAATTTAAAAAATCAAGCACCAAAGGTACAAACTCATTAACATCGTCTAGAGGGCGATGAAAAAAGAGCGATGAAAAAATCGAGAGTGAGAAAGAAGCACTAAAGGAGCGATTATTATTTAACCTCTTCCAAAAGGCGATGAAAAAAAATGCAAAATCAATCCCAAAGGTATCTTTCATCATATTCTGCGTTATACTTTTTCAGAAAAGCTATATACTCTTCTTGAAAAGACTTTTTTTTATGATGTTCGGCTTGATTTTCTATATATCTAATCACTACATCTATTTCAGCTGGATTTACTGAAAAACTTCCATAACCTCTTTGCCAATAAAAGTTTTTATATTGATCACCTTTTGTTTTAATCCATTTAGAAGAATGCGATTTTACTTCTTCTAAAAGTTTCATCAAAGCAATTTTACGAGATAATATGCAAAGAATATGAATGTGGTCTCTATAACCACCCACTTTTATAGGATTGCATTCCAAGTTTTTACATATTCCACCAATGTATTTAAATAATTCTTCTTCTATAGCTTCATCGATTAGAGGTTCTCGATATTTTGTGCTAAACGTAATATGCAAGTAGTTGTAGGCTATGGATTGCGGCATAATCTTGATTTAGTTAACTTTTCAACTACAAATTTAAACAAAAATCTATTGTGTTTTTATTTATTTTTTTTAGAACACTCTTTTTATTATTACCTCGGACGTTGCCCAAAGCTTTTGATTATGCGCTTTTAGCGCTTTTATGTACCCTAATCATTCCTTTAATTTTATAGTGTTTAATGATTTTTAAAGTAAAATAAATCAAGCACCAAAGGTGCAAACTCATTAACATCGTCTGAAAGGCGATGAAAAAAAGGTGCGCTAATCACTAACAGCGTCCAAAGGGCGATGAGAAAGGAGAGCGATGAAAAAACACCAACGGTGCTAAAAGATTAATGTCATCTAGAAAGTAGAAAATGATAAAAAAAAGATGAAATATCTTCAAAATACATATGAAATATATCTTTAGAGGTTACTCAATATAATTGAAATTGAGTTTTTAAAGACTTTATTAAAACTAAATTATTAATTTAAAAATATTAACCTTTTTAATCTCTCAAACGTAAACTTTATGTAAATAAAATTACAGAAATGTTATAAGTTTTGAAAAATGGCTTTTTTTCGTTCGGCTATTAAATAGTTGGCTATATTTGTTATAACTTTAAATTGTTTAAAAAAAATATGGTTGGAAAATCATTTGACATCGGTTTATTTAAAAATAAAAAAATAATATTTACGGTTTTAAATTGGGGGATAGGTCATGCCACGCGATCGATTCCATTGATTCGCCAATTGCAAAAAAATGGTAATGAAGTTTTAATTATTTCAGATGGTGAAGCTCTAAATGTTTTAAAAATTGCTTTTCCTGATCAAGAAATTAAAGCCATTCCTTCTTATAATATTTCGTATCCCCAAAAAGGGTCGTTTACCATTGGAATGCTTCGTCAAAGCTTTCAAATTATTAAAGCAATTAAATCAGAGAAAGAGGAAATTGCTTCAATTGCAAAATCATTTCGCCCAGATATTTTAATTTCGGATAATCGTTATGGTTGTTATCTAGAAGATGTTCCAAGTTATATAATTACCCATCAGTTGCAATTGATGTATAAAAATCCATTGAAAAAATGGCTAAGTCGATGGATTATTAATTATCTAGTTAGGCCATTTGATGCGATTTGGATTCCCGATCATGCTTCCATAAATTTGAGTGGTGCGATGACACATCCAAAAATGGTGATTCCTAAATATTTTATTGGACTTCATACCACTTTAAAAATTGAAGATATTGAATTAAAGCAAAAAGTAATGATTATGCTCTCGGGTCCTGAACCAAGACGCTCACAACTTGAAAATACATTTTTAGAATTGATACCTAAAGTTTCAAATATACAATTTGTTTTGGTTGCAGGAAATTTTAGAAATCCATATCACACCTATCAAAAAGCAAATCTAGAATATCATAGTTTTATGGATCGTAATCAAATTGCCGAAGCGTTAAGTATGGCGCATACGGTTTTTTGTAGAAGTGGATATACCTCATTAATTGATTTATTTTGTAATGGTTTTCAGAATATTTATTGTATTCCAACCAAAGGGCAAATCGAACAAGAGTATCTTGCTGAATATTTATCACATCGAAATATTATCAAAGGATATTGCGACGAAGATCAAATTTCAGAATGGTTTGAAGCGATTTTAGCTCAATAGTTAATTGATTTCAAAAAAAAAACATAACTTTGTCGTTTATTCAAAAGCACAAAAGCAGAAACAATGATTCAATCCATGACGGGCTTTGCCAATGCCGTTTTTAATTTTAGAGATATCACGTATCAAATTGAGTTAAAATCTTTAAACAGTAAAACGAATGATATAAATTACCGTTCATGCTCATTGTTTAGAGGGCTTGAAATCCAAGTAAAAACCATTTTAACTCAAAAACTTCAACGTGGTAAAATTGATTTAGTCATTTATCCGAATAAATCTAAAGACGAATCTTTGATTGTTAATGAATCGATATTTATAGAAAAATATAAATATTTTGATGCGTTGGCTACGCAGTTAGATGCTCCAAAGACAAACTTATTTACATATTTAATTGATCATTCAAAAGATTTTATTTCGGTAGAAGAATTGACAACGTCCGAAATTGAAGCGGTTTTGCAAGAAGTTTCAAAAGTTTGTGATGCTTTAATTGCATATCGAATCGAAGAAGGGAAAACCATTCAAAATGATATTGTAAAATGGATTTCAGAAATTGAAGCTTCTAAAAATAAAATTGCAGCCATCGAGCCGCAACGACTTCAAGAAAAACGAGAAAAAATTAAACATTATTTTGATGAATTGTCTGATAAAATCACTTTAGATTCGGGGCGTTTTGAACAAGAAATGATTTTTTATATCGAAAAACTGGATATCAGCGAAGAGTTAAGTCGTTTAGAGCATCACATTGCTTTATTTTATCAATTAATAAAAATCGAAGAACCAAGCGGTAAAAAAATAACTTTTTTAACCCAAGAAATCGGAAGAGAAATAAATACAATTGGTTCCAAATCCAACGACCATGTCATGCAACATTTGGTTGTAGACATGAAAGATTATCTAGAAAAGATAAAAGAACAGATGGGTAACGTGCTATAAAGTGCCCCCTTGTTCTGAATCAGAAAGATGTAAAAAGTCTTTTGGGGTGATTCCAAATTCTTTTTTGAAACTCGAAGTAAAATACGTACTGCTTGCAAATCCTACCTTGAATGCAATTTCCGACATTGAAGCGACTTTATTTTTAATCATTTCTTTTGCTTTTTCCAATCTAATTTTTTGGATATAAACATTCGGAGTCATATTATTAATACTTTTAAATCGTCGTATTAAAGTAAAACGACTCATATTTAAATGATTTGCCAAATCATTTACCGAAAGGTCTTCATTCTCAATATTTTCTAAAATAAATTCACTGGCTTTTTGAAGGATTAAAATTTCATGAGAAACCATATTTTCATCTGAAAAGGCTGCTATTGTTTTACTAAACTTGTCAATTATAGTCTTTCTTTGTAGAATGAGATTTGAAACGGTTTTTTTAATTTCTTCTAAGCTAAATGGTTTAGTTAAATAAGCATCCGCGCCACTTTCCAGTCCTTCTAATTTGTCGTAAAGTTGCGATTTTGCAGAAAGTAAAATAATTGGAATATGACTAAATTTAGAATCTTTCTTAAGTGTATTGCAAAGTTCTATTCCACTCATTAAAGGCATCATGACGTCTGAAATGATTAAATCAGGCATGGATTTGTTGATAGATTTTAAAGCATCTTTACCATTCATTGCAGTAGAAACTTTATAATCTTCTTTGAAAATGCTTTGAAGTAGCTTTAATACTTCATAGTTGTCTTCTACAAGTAATACATTTGATTTTTTAGTTTCCGTCTCTATAGTTGATTTGGTATCTTCTTCATTCGCTTTTAGCTTTTGAATGCGTTCTAACGGTAATCGAACGGTAAATGTGGCTCCTTGTTCAATTTCACTTTCCACCTCAATCGTGCCATGCATCAATTCTACCAATTCTTTTACAAAACTTAAACCAAGCCCAGTGCCTGTAATGTTTTTTTCAGAAGGAATTCGGTAAAATTTATTAAATATATCTTCTTGATACATTTCGGGTATTCCGATGCCATTATCCGCAATTTTTATTTGAAGAATTTGTTCAGAATAACTTACTTCCATATAAATTCTGCCCAAATTTGGGGTATATTTCAGGGCATTTGAAAGTAAATTTATAATTATTTTCTCTACCTTATCCTCATCATACAAGAGATGAATTTCTTTTTTTGGAAGCTTGTGAATAAAATGGATTTTTTTTGTTTGAATTTCGTTTTCAAAAGAATTCACCGTATTTTTAAGCATACTTAATATACCGCCAATCTTTTTATTTATTGGCATTTTGCCTTCTTGTAATTTATTAATTTCCAACATTTGGATAAGCAATTTCTCCATTTTGTCCATCTGATTTTCGATCATCTGGGTGTGTTCATGAATATTTTTTCCTTCGCTTGGATTGGATTTAATGAGCTCAATAGGCGTTTTTATTAAGGTTAATGGCGTTCTAAACTCATGGGTAATGTATGAAAATAAATTATTTTTATATTCAGAAAGTTCTCGTTCTTTATGATATTCCAATTCTTTTTTATCCAATTCAAAATTGGTTTGAACTTCATTTACTTTTGCCTGAAGATTAAGATTGAAATAGTTTTCATTTAACGCAACGAGCTCGCGCATGGTAATATAAGCATCTTCATTTCGATTTACAAATTCATAGGCTTTATACAGAATGCTATAGATTTTTTTGAGCTCAATATTTAAGTTGATTTGTTGTGCCAAAAAACGAGCATCTTCAAGATATTTAATGGCTTTTTCATATTTTTTTATTAAAAAATACGTGTTACCGAGTTGATAATAGGCTTGTAACAATCCCCGTTTGTGTTGATAAGATTCACAAATCTCGATGGATTGCTCGATATGCGCAATCGCCTCATCGTACTTTTCTATTTTTGTTAAAATGCTTCCATAGGCCGTGTATGCATTTGCTTTTCCTCTAATATTGTTGGTCATCGACCAATATTCAATCGCTCTTTTTGCATATTTTAAAGCTAAAATCAAACGATCTTCTTCCGAGTAAATTTCAGCAATTCCTTGAAGAATAGCCGCGCATCGATCGTAATTTTTTTCAGCCTTTACAATTTCAAAGTCTTGTTTATATAACTCAAGCGCTTTATCAAAAAAGTTTAAAGTAAAATAAATTCCCGCTAAATTATGTTTAGATAAATAATACATGTCGGTTTTACCCAAATGTTTTACCAGTTCATATGATTTATGATAGTTTTTTAAAGCCAAGCTATATTCACCTTGTTCTAAATGAATATTTGCTTTAGAGTTTAATGCCGCCGATAAATTATAAGAGTTGCCGGTAAATTCAAATGTTTCATAGGATTTATTTATAAAATCCAAAGCCATTTCATACTCACCTTTAATACGATGGAGAATACTCAATTTTTTATATAATTGGCCCAATTCTTCTAGTTTTTCAGATTCTAAAATGATGGGTAAAAACTGATAACATAACTTTAATAATGCTTCAATATCATTTTTACGGTTAAAATGATTATGGAGGTTACTAAAAATTTTAATTAAAAGTTCATAGTCTTTTTTTGCTAAAATATGTTTAACCGCTCCTTCCAATAATTGAATTTCGGAAGTAGATAAAATACTAACATCGCTCCTATTAATTATTTTTTGAAGTTGATTGTTGTTTTTCTCAGGTGCCATATAAACAAATTTAGGTTTCAAAAAATGAATTTGACACAAATTTAATAATTTTTAAAATTTCATTCGCACATTTTTTAAATTTGCAACAAATGTTTAAAAAATGTTGCAATATTTTACATTTTATAATCTTGCTATTAAGATTTTGTAAAATTTTGTTTTTTTTATCGAAATTATTATTTTTCATTTAGTTTTGTGGCACAAATAAAAGCAATGATCGATAATTTATGGCGCGAAAAGTAATATTTAATTTGGATGATTTAAATACGTTTAAAACCAATGAAGATGTTTTAAATGCTTTAGAAGATCGATTTTTGAATACGCAAGATCCTCAGGTCAAAAGTATTTTAGATAAATATTATTACGAAAAAGAATTAATAAAACTACAAGCGGAGTTGGTTAATCTACAGCAATATATTGCAGATAATAAAAAGAAAGTAGCCATAATTTTTGAAGGAAGAGACGCTGCAGGTAAAGGAGGCACCATAAAACGTTTTAAAGAACATCTTAATCCAAGAAGTATGCGAACGGTAGCACTCAATAAACCAACGGATATTGAGCGCGGCCAATGGTATTTCAGAAGATATATTAAAGAATTGCCTAATATTGGTGAAATCTGTTTCTTTGATCGAAGCTGGTATAATCGCGCAGTGGTGGAACCTATTATGGGTTTTTGTTCTCAAGAACAGTATGAACGATTCTTGCTTCAAGTTCCCGAATTTGAGCACATGCTTTATGAAGACGGTGTTAAAATTATTAAATTTTGGTTTTCGGTATCGAAAGAAGAACAACTCCGAAGATTTGAGCGTCGTCAAAAAAATCCATTAAAAAACTGGAAATTTAGCGAAGTAGATGCTAAAGGACAAGAAATGTGGGATCAGTATACCTACTACAAGGAACAAATGTTTTCAAAAACACATACGTCTTTTTCTCCTTGGGTTATTGTAAAATCGGATAATAAAAAATTAGCGCGACTTGAAAGTATTCGTTACGTGCTTTCTCAATTCGATTATCCACATCCAGATACTCAAAATACGAATATTTTGCCAGATCCTAATATCGTTTCGCGATACCACCGCCAAACGATGCAAATTGATTTTTAATATTAAAGTTATGATTGAGCCAAATTTTTCGGACATTGAAGTCATGTTATTAAATCAACCAAAAGGTTTATTAAGTTTACTTTTTAATAAAGAAGTTAACTTAAGAAGAAGTTTAAGATATGTTCGTTATGAAAAACAATTAGAGCGTTACCAAGCCGAATTGATTAAACTCCAAAATTGGGTTAATGAACATAACGAAAAAGTGATTGTTATTTTTGAAGGACGCGATAGCGCTGGAAAAGGTGGTGCGATTCGAAGAATTACCGAGTTTTTAAACCCTCGTAAATATCGTATTGTCGCTTTGCCTAAGCCCGATGAAAACGAAGCGCAGCAATGGTATTTTCAAAGATATGTCAATACATTACCTAAATCAGGTGAAATTGTGTTTTATGATCGAAGCTGGTATAATAGAGCAATTGTAGAACCCGTAAACGGATTTTGTTCTCAAGAAGAATATCAAACATTTATGAATCATGTCAATGATTTTGAAAAAATGTTAGTCGAGTCGGGTTTTCGAATTATTAAATTTTATTTTTCAATTTCAAAAGAAGAACAACAAGCGCGGTTTAAAGATATTATATTGTCTCCTGAAAAGAAATGGAAGTATAGCGAAGTAGATCGTCGTGCGATAGAACTTTGGGATGTTTATACCGAGTATAAACTTAAAATGTTTGAAAAAACAAATACCGAAATATGCCCATGGAATATCATCGAGGGCAATAGAAAAACAGAAGCCCGAATCAAAGCAATAAAACATTTACTATCCACTATACCATATAATTTTCAAAAAATAGAAAATCTTTAAAATATTTTTAAAAGATTTACGTTATTTGCTTGTAGATTTCATTTATTCATATTTAAATACAAGGTATGCATTCAAAAGTTACAAATAATAACGAAATTAAATGTTTATATAAGGATGAATTCCCTGAAATGTCCTATGAAAAACAGCTGGATTATAAAATTATAAATATTTATAAAGAAACCCTAGCTATGTTGGACGACCTTGCTCCAAAACCGAATCCTTACGTCTTATCTGAAATTCTTAAACATAGTAAAAATAAAGCGAATTTAGAATTGTTTTCATGATTTTAAATGCCTAAATTTATACATTCAATAGAATTCAAGCTTATTCTACTGACTATTTTTTAATACAATTTTATTTTATCGTTTAAACTAAAAATGCTTTTTGTAAAAGCGTAGTCCTAAATTTGTAATTATTTTTAAATTTAATATTTATGAACATGGATCAAAGTTTATTTGGAATTATCGATAAAATGGGAGTTATGGGGCAGTTTATAGCCTTTTTAATTTTTATACTTTCTGTTATAGCTGTTTATGTTTTTATCGAAAGGTTACTTTTCTTTAAAATGATTAATAAAGCAAAGTCTGATTTTATGGATAAAATAAAAGAAATGCTTGCTGAAGGTAATCTTCAAGGTGCTAAAGAATATTGTTCGCGCTATAATAGTCCCGTTTCAAGAGTTGTTTTGAAAGGTATCCAACGAATTGGAGCGCCTCAAAGGGATGTTGAGATGGCAATGGAAAAACAAATTGGTATTGAAATTTATCGATTTGAAAAAGGAGAAGGCTTGTTAAGCTTAATATCCAAAATGGCTCCGATGCTTGGTTTTATTGGAACGATAGCTGGGGTAATTCAAATTTTTTATACCATAAACGCTACAGGCGATTATAATATCGAAAGTATTTCCGGAGGACTTTATGTAAAGATGATTACATCTGCTTTAGGCTTATTTTTAGGAGTTTTAAGTTTCTTTTTTTATTTTATAGTATCAACTAAAATTAAAAATTCCATTTTTAAACTCGATCAAGCGTCTAGTCAATTTATGGATATTCTCTCGATGCCTACTCGATAATTTTTAATTTTTAAAGTTTTAACCATGAGTCGATATCGTTTAAGAAAAAAAGAAGAAGCCGAAGTGGCTACCGAATCGTTAAATGACATTATGTTTTTTTTAATGTTGTTCTTTTTGATTGTTTCTACATTAGTAAATCCCAATGTAATAAAATTGTCGCTACCCAACTCGAAATCATCATCGAGTATGGCAAAACAACCCATTACACTTACCATTACTCAAGATAAGTTGATTTTCTTGAATAGCGAAAAGCAAAGTATTGCAGTTGAAAATCTTGAAAATCGACTACTTCAATTGGCCGAGTTAAAAGACAATCCTACGATAGTGCTTCGTTTGGATCAATCGCTAACGGTTCAAGATTTAGTTAATGTGCTACAAATAGGAAATAAATTAAAGATCAAAATGGTTATGGCAACCAAAGAGGCTAAATAATTAATTATGAATTCATTATCGCATCTTTCAAATCCTTCAAAAGAAAATGAAAACCATCGAAAAGTAGCAATGCTTTTTGCATTTTTCTACATGATATTAATTTGTTTTTTGTTGTGGTTTGTCAAGTTTTCAAGTCCTCCAAAAGAAGATATGAATGAAGGGGAAGGATTAATGGTTGATTTTGGATATACCGAAGTGGGTTTAGGCGATGATGAACCCGCGCCCCAAGATAAAATGGTCGATATTAATGTGCCTTCGCCGGGTAATCCACCATTAACTCAAGAAGTTAAAGAAGCCGTTTTGGTTCAAGAAACGGAAGAAACAATTGCTATTGAATCTCCCAAAGAAACTAAAGTCAAAGAAATTAAAAAAGTAGTGGTTGAAAATATTTTAAAAACGGACAAAAAGGCGAAAGAAATTTCTAAAAATCCATCTACGAATCCAAGCGAATCTAAACCAAAAGCAAATCAAAATGCCTTATTTACTGGTTTTTCGGGTAAAGGAACGGGGTCGGGTAGCCAAGGCGTAAAAGAAGGAGAAGGCAATATGGGCGATCCAAGTGGTTCTAAATCCAATAATAATTCAGGACAATCCACGGGATTAGGAAATTCGGGCACTGGTCGTGGATTAATTGGTTCGGGACTTAAAGGTCGCAAATTGGATAATATTCCCAAAATTTCAGATAATTCAAACAAAGAAGGCGTTATAATAATTACAGTTAAAGTAGATAATTTAGGTAAAGTTTTAAACGCCGAATATAAAGCTCAAGGTTCTACGATTACAGATTTAGATTTAATCGATAAATGCGAAAAAGCAGCTTTGAGAGCCAAATTTACGCCTTCAGAAAACTTAGATGTCGATCGAGGGACATTGGTTTTCAATTTTATCGTTAGATAGTGTTTCAATTGCTTTTTTACTAATAATTCTAAAAAACACGGATTTTTTAAGAAGTATTTCATTTTTTATATAAATTTGTCGTTCTTTTTAAAACTAAAAAAATGTCAAAACAAAAATTTATAGAAGATATTCAAGCGGGATATACACACAAAGGGGATTCGATATTAATGGGAATTGCTAAATATAATGATGAGTTGCTTCCAGATGCAAAAATATATGCACCTCTAAAAATGTTTAACCGACACGGTTTGATTGCAGGAGCTACAGGAACGGGAAAAACCATTTCACTTCAATCCATAACAGAGAGTTTATCTAAAGCAGGTGTTCCAAGTTTGATTATGGATATTAAAGGCGATTTAAGTGGATTAGCCATGGCAGGAACGACAAACAGTAGGGTAGAGGAACGAAATCAATTAATGGGTATTGAAAATAATTACGAAGCCAATCCGCTTGAAATGCTTACAATTAGCAAAGAAATGGGCGTTCCGATGCGCGCTACGGTGAGCGAATTTGGCCCTATTTTATTTGCAAAAGTTTTAGGTTTAAATGACACTCAAGAAGGTGTTTTGTCGATGCTTTTTAAATACTGCGATGACAATAATTTACCTTTATTGGATTTGAAAGATATGAAACAAATCCTTATCGAGGCCAACGATTCGCTCAAAGCGGATTTAACGAAATTATACGGTAGTTTTTCACCGGCTACATTGGGAACCATTCAAAGAAAAGTCATTGAATTGGAGCAACAAGGTGCTGAAAAGTTTTTTGGCGAACGTTCGTTTGAAGTGGAAGATCTAACTCGAAGAATAGACGGAAAAGGCGTTGTTTCTTGTTTTAGACTCACGGATATTCAAGATAAACCAAAATTATTCTCTACATTTATGTTGTGTCTTTTAGCGGAAATTTATAGTACATTTCCCGAAATTGGCGATCCTGATAAACCAAAGTTGGTTATTTTTATCGATGAAGCCCATTTGATTTTTGAAGAAGCCTCTACGGCATTAAAAAAACAATTGGAAGCAACTATTAAGTTAATTCGATCTAAAGGCGTTGGGATTTTCTTTATTACTCAAAATCCAGCCGATATTCCTGAAGCTATTTTAGGGCAATTAGGAATGAAAGTGCAACATGCTCTAAGAGCATTTACCGCAAAAGATCAAGCATCTATCAAGCTCGCTGCCCAAAATTTCCCAATTTCTTCATATTACAAAGTGGATCAAACATTAATTTCAATGGGAATTGGAGAAGCGTTAGTAACGGTGCTCAACGAAAAAGGAATTCCTACACCGTTAGTGGTTTCTTATATGAAGCCACCTTTGAGCCGTATTGGAATCTTAGCGCCTCAAGAATTGTCGAATCTAGTCGCGCAATCCGAGATTAAATCAAAATACGAAGAGCTTATTGATCGCGATAGTGCCTATGAAATTTTAAATGAAAAAATAGAAGCGTCAAAGGATATAGAAAATACAGAGGAAGTAGCCGAAGCTAAAAAACAAGAATCTTCGGAAGGCGGATTTTTAGATACCGTTTCGGATGCGATCAATAGCCCTGTGGGTAAAATGATTACAAGAGAAGTAACGCGCGGGCTTTTAGGTGTACTCGGATTTGGAGGCACTTCCCGCAGAACCACTAAAAAAAGAGGCTTGTTTTAAACGTTAATTATGTTAGGATTAAAACTTCCAACCGATCCTAGATGGGTTAATTTAGCAGAAAAATCCATTCAAGAAATATTAACCGACCATGCGTATTGCGAGCAGAAAGCAGCCAGTAGTGGCATTTCGCTTATTGTATTATTTCCCGAATTAGAAGAATTGGTACAAGAAGTGGCTCCTGTGGTTGATGAAGAATGGGGGCATTTTAGAATGGTTCTAGATGAGTTGAAAAAACGTAATTTAAAATTAGGGCGACAGCGTAAAGACGAATACGTGGCTAAAATCAATCAACGGATTAAAGGAGATGGCGGGCGAGATAGTATGTTACTCAACAAACTTTTAATTTGCGCTTTAATTGAAGCCCGAAGTTGTGAACGATTTAAATTATTGTCGGTTCATTGTAGTGATATTTCACTAAGGAGCTTTTATAAAAAATTAATGGTTTCCGAAGCAGGCCATTATACCTTATTTTTAACTTTAGCCAAAAAATATATAGATCCAAGCATTGTAGAAAAGCGATGGGATGAAATATTAAAAATAGAAGCTGAAATCATAAATGAACTGGAACTGCGAGGCGATCGAATGCACTAAATAAAATATTATGATAGATTTAAAAACAATCAGCACTTTGCCTCCAGAAGATTTGGATAAAGTAGCGATAAAGAAATTAACGGTTGAAATGCAACAAGAAATTTTGCAATTACAAACCTTACTTTTAGCTAATAGTAAAGATTCCGTTTTGGTAATTCTTCAAGGTATGGATGCCAGCGGAAAAGATGGCATTATCCGAGATGTATTTACGGGTTTAAATCCGACCAATTGCAGTATTTATAGTTTTAAGAAACCAACGGACCTTGAATTTAAACACGATTTTTTATGGCGAATTCATCAGCAAGTACCACAAAAAGGTGAAATTAAAGTGTTTAATCGTTCGCATTATGAAGATGTTTTGATACAAAAAGTGCACCAATGGATTACGCCAGAAGTTTGCAAAAAGCGTTATGAAGATATTAATCATTTTGAGGCGTTATTAAAAAATAATCATACGCATATCATTAAATGCTACCTCCATGTCAGTCCCGAAAAACAATTGGAACGCTTAACCGAACGAAGGGATTTAATAGAAGAGCATTATAAACATAATGAAAACGACTGGAAAGAACGAGATCACTGGGACGCCTATCAAGATGCGTATCATCAAGCGTTTACAAATTGTAATCAAACACCTTGGCATATCATTCCTGCGGATAAAGGATGGTATAAAAGTTATTTAGTGGCTAAATTATTATTAGAAACTTTACAAGGACTAAAAATGGATTTTCCATCACTTGTAAAATAACCAAAGCGTAAAATGCACATATTTGTATTAAAATGCAACAAAATGAAAGTTAATTTATGAATCCGCTTTAGTGATTTTATAAACGCATTGCTTAGCCCTATTTATTTCTATGTTTTACCTTTGTATTTTAAATAGTTATAAAGTAATAATAATCCGAGTTGAAAAAAATGTTAAGTAAGGTTAAGAAAGTTTTAAATTTCTAAAATTGTGTCATAATTTATTGATATATAAATATTTATGTAAAAATAATGTTGTGTTTTTGAAATAAAATTGGATTTACTTTAATATTAATGGGCATTAAAAATTAAAAATAATTTATCCACCATCAAATTTCTTATTATATTTGCAATTCAAAAATCATAAAAAATTAAAAATAATCTTATGAAAAAATTTTACATGTTATTTTTTGTAATTCTAAATATTGGAGTTACCTTTTCTCAGGCTTACAGTCTTTTAGATTCAATGCCTATTATTACAAGTGACCCTGGACTAACTAGAACTGCTATAAGTGGAACTGCAAATTGGGACATTGAAAATCAAAGTGTTATTACTGGAACGAATGGTACAAACATGTATCTTTTAGCTGATGGTAGAACTGCAGGTATCAATGCCTCTTTTGAAACTAAGGTAGCAAGAAATTACAGTGGATTTGATAATGCTTTTTTAAGATTTCCTATTGGGATGGGTTATCCTGATGGTGCTAATTTTAGCTTCAAAATTGAATATAGCGAAAATCAAACCAGTTGGACACTTTTAAAAGAATATAAAACAAGTGTAAGTCAAGTAGTTGTGGATTTAAAAGATGTAATTGGTAAAACTAAAGTCTATTTTAAGTTTACGCTTAATGCACCAACTCCAGCAAACAGTAATTTTATTTATATTGATTATATTAGATGGGTAGAGTTATTAAATCAATTTGATGCAAATTTATTGGCAGCTACACCTACTTTAGAGTATCAAAGAATCAAACAAAATGTAGATGTTATTGCATTAGTTCGAAATGATGGTTCAACAAAAATTAATAGTATAGAAGCTTCATACAAATTAGAAGGTGAAACAACGCCTCGTACTCAGTTATTTGAGAATTTAAATTTAGAAGCTTTTGGAACAACTATATTAACTTTTGATCAAAAAATTACTAGCAATACAGCAAAAAAATTTAAAGTATCTGAGTTCAAGTTAACTAAAATAAATAATACTTCAAGTGATGGAATTAGTACAAATAATAGTTTAACATTTGAAACAAATGTTACTTTCCTTTCAAAAATACCTACTAAAAAGGTTTTATTTGAGGAATTTACAACGGCAGCTTGTGTTCATTGTCCAGATGGTCACGTTGTGGCAGATAGAATGTTAGCAAACAATCCTAATGTTATTGCGGTTAATATTCACGCTGGTTTTGGTACGGATCAAATGACAACTCCTCAAGCAACCGTTTTAGCAGGTCGATTTGCTCAAGGTGCTCCAACAGCAATGTTAGATAGAAATTTTTATTCTGGAGAAGGATATGCTGTTGGAAGAGGTTCTTGGGAATCAAGAGCAGAAACAAGAGCAGGAATAACTACACCTGTAAGTATAGATGCAAAATCTGTTTATAATACAACATCCAAAAAATTAACATTAGATGTAGAAGTAAAAGTATTTACATATTTAAATTCTAAATCTCTTAGAGCAAACGCTTATGTGGTTCAAGATGGAATGACAGGCACGGGTACTGGATGGAATCAAACCAATGCATATAATACTGTTACTGGTCATCCAATGGCTGGAAGAGGTAATCCAATTATTGGATATGTTCATGATAAAGTAGAAAGAAGACTACTTGCAGGTACTTGGGGTGAAAAATGGAGAATCAAAACGGGTGCAATTACATCTAACGATTTTGAGAAATTTACTTTTAAATTTGACGATATAGTAAATGAAATTGCAAACGCGGATAAAGCACATCTTGTTGTTTTTGTAAGTGATAGTGGAGCAATGGGTACCAATGAATATTTAGTTCATAATGCTTTAAAAATTGGATTAAATGAAGAGATAAAATCTAAAGTAATTGACTTAGAAGCTGGAAGTAGTATTTCTAATGTTACAATTAATGAGGCTATAAATATTTATCCAAATCCATCTAATGGTCAATTTACTCTTGATTTTACTTCAGTTAAAAATCAAGTTTCTTCTGTAAAAATTTATGATTTAGTGGGTAAGAATGTATATTCTAAAGATGCTAAAATTAATGAAGGTGCTAATAAATTAAGTATCGATGTTTCTAATTTATCATCAGGAGTATATATCTTAAACATCGAAAATCAAAAAGTTAAGTTTACAATTAAATAATTATCAAAATGTTCAAAATTAAATTATCAATATTTTCTCTTTCTTTGTTAGCAACGTCTTTGTATTCTCAAACAACCTTTAGCACTTTAACGGCTAAAGGAGAGGCAACGAATTGTACGGAATCTGATTATAAAGTAGAAGTAGAAATGACGAATACTTCTAACCAAGCTAAAACATATAATTGGGATGGCAAAGTGATTTCTGTTTCAACGAATTGGACTGCAGCAAGCCCTGGCTTTTGTGATAAAAATGGTTGTGAAGCTTTACCAAAAACAGGTACAATCACATTAAATGCTGGAGAAAAATATAAAATTTATACTCAATTTAATATTTCTGGTTTTGTAAACAATAAATTAGTTAATTTAAATGGAGATGGTAAAACTTCTGTAAAGTTTTCTACTAGCGGAGAACCTGATCAAACGGTTACTTTTGAATTTAAACAAGCAAAATGCGCTCAGTCTTCATTAGAAGATAAATTAATGAATGATTTTACTTTGTCATTTTCAAAAAACCAATTTCAATTAGATGCTAAATTTAGAAATCATCAATTACAAATTACAGATTTATCTGGAAAGGTTGTTTTTAATCAAACTATAAATAATCAAAATATTGATTTTAAAGCGCCTTCTCATGGAATATATTTTGCTAACATTTTATTAAATGGTTCAGTGGTTAAAACCTTAAAGTTCGACGCCGCTCAATAATTTTTTATTGATTAAACATAAAAAAGTCCTCAATTTTGAGGACTTTTTTTTTGAGTAAAATTGAATATAAGTTTTAAATAATCTATTATGAAAAATAAAAATATTTGGATTACGGGTGCTTCAAGTGGAATTGGTAAGCAATTAGCTTTGGATTTGGCTCAAAATAATCGCGTTTTGATTTCGTCTCGTAAGGTGGAAATGCTTAACCAAGTAAAGCAATCCAACCCAAATCAAATAGACGTTTTACCTTTTGATTTAGCTGATTATCATCAAGCCGAACAGTGGGTAGAAAATGCCATTAAACAATTCAATGAAATTGATATTTTAGTCTTAAATGGAGGTGTTAGTCAGCGTTCTTTAATTATTGATACAAAAATAGAAGTAGATGAACGTTTAATTCAAATCGATTATTTGGCTAACGTGGCTTTAGCTAAAGCTATATTGCCATATTTTATAAAAAAGGGTGGAGGACACATCGTTGTAGTTACTAGTCTTTTAGGTAAATTTGGAACGCCTTTTCGATCAGGTTATGCCGGTGCCAAACATGCGTTGCATGGTTTTTTTGATGTTTTAAGGCAAGAACATCAAAAAGATGGTATTGAGGTAACCATAATTTGCCCAGGTTTTGTAAAAACACAAGTGGCATTTAATGCATTAAATGAAAATGGTGAGGCGCAAAAGGCCCAAGATGAAGCGACAGCTAATGGAATGGATGTTGACATGTTTTCTAAAAAAATGATTAAAGCCATTTCTCAAAAAAAGAAAGAAGTATATATCGGGAAAAAGGAAGTTTTGGCCGTTTACGTTAAGCGTTTTTTCCCAAATATTTTAGATTTTATAATTTTAAGAAGTAAAGTAAGATAAATATGAAAAAGAAAGATATTCGTAATGTAGTTTATTCTACAGATCCTAATTTTAAATTTGAGTATGAAAACCTTGAAGAGGAAACGTTACCATCGGCACAACAAAAACTTAAAGTGATTTTGGATACCAAACAGCGTGCCGGAAAAAAAGTGACCTTAATTCAAAATTTTATTGGTACTAAAGACGACTTGGAAGCCTTATCAAAAAAAATTAAAACAAAGCTTGGTGTTGGTGGTGCGGTAAAAGAACAAGAAATCATTCTACAAGGTGATTATGTAGCTAAAGTTAAGCTTTTACTTAACGAAATGGGGTTTTCTATAAAATAAAAAAACACGAACATACGTTCGTGTTTTTAAAAAAGTCATAAAGGTTATTTTCTTATGCTTGAGCTTGTTGCTGCTCAAAATACAAATTGAACAAACGTTCAATTTCTGCAAAGATAAAGTCAATAGTTTCTGCAAATCCTTTTTCATCAAATGGAGAACTTAAATTAGCTACGTCTAATAATTCTAAGAAGTTCAAACTACCACCTTTTTGACAAAGTCTATGGTAATCTTGCCATGCTTGATCAAAGTTTTCATTCATTTTTTTATAAAACTGAAAAGCACACAACTGCGCTAACGTATAATCTATATAATAAAATGGAGATTGATAAATATGCGCTTGCGGCTGCCAACGACCACCATTTTCTAAAAATGGTTCATTGTCCACTTTTACCCATGGCGAATATTTTTTACTCACTTCATTCCACATATTTCTTCGGCCTTCTGGGCTCAAACTTGGATTTTCATATACATTTTGTTGGAATTCATCTACAGTTACTCCATAAGGCAAAAAGAATAATGATTTCAATAAATGACCTAATTTGTATTTATCCGTATCTTCTTTAAAGAATTTATCAACCCAATTCCATGCAAAAAACTCCATACTCATCGAATGGATTTCAGCACTTTCAGAGGTTGGGAAGAAATAATCCGCAACTTCAAAGTGTGTACTGCAATAACATTGGAACGCATGACCAGCTTCGTGTGTTAAAACATCCACATCATGAGAAGTTCCATTAAAATTAGAAAATATAAATGGCGATTTAATCTCATCAATATAGGTGCAATATCCACCCGGACTTTTATTTTCACGATTTAAAAGATCCATCACTTCCAAATCAATCATTTGTTTGAAGAATTTACCCGTTTCTGGTGAAAGCTCATTATACATTACCTGAGCATCCGAAATCATTTGTTCTGGTGATGTTTTTGGTGTTGCATTTCCATCCGAAAATAAAAGTGTATCATAATGATACATCACATCAATTCCTTGTTTTTCTCGAATTCGCTCTTTTAAAATAGCGACTTTTGGAGTTACATATTTTTCGATAAAACCTCTATATGTTGAAATGTTGGATGCATTATAACATGTTCTTCCCATTCGGTCATATCCCATTTCAACAAAATCGTTGTAACCTAATTTTGTCGCCATTTCCACTCGAACTTTAACCAACTCGTCATAAATTCGGTCAAAATCAGGTTGTGCTTTAATTAAAGCGGAGTAATAGGCTTTGCTTGCCGCTTTGCGATATTCACGGTCTGTATGTTCCATAAGCGGACTCATTCCACTTAAATTATACGTTTTCCCATCAAAATCAACCTTAATTTCAGATTTGATTTTTTGATAGTTTGCGCTTAATTCATTTTCTTTTTGTAAAAGAGGAACAATTTCTTCAGAAACAATTTTATTTTGAAGGGTGGTTAAATCAAAAAATTGTTTTCCAAATTCTTTTTCTAACTCGGAGCGAAATTTAGCATCTAAACAAGCAATGCCAAATTCTTTATAAACAGGAGCCAATCTTGGACTTTCTGCATCAAAATAGTCTTTTTCTTTTGCAAAGAATTCATCTTTAGTGTTTTGACTAAATTTTACTTCGACAAATGCATGACTACTATAAATTTTTTTCCCTTCATTGCTGATTTTTAAAAACAAAGTTCTTTGTTCTTCAGCAGTTTGAGCATTTTTAAATGCTACGATGTTGGTTTTCAATTGGTTAGCGAAATCTTCTAGATTCGGTCTTTGATATTGAATTTCAGTAAATTTTTTCATTTTAAGTAAATTGTTTATATTAATTTGATGTATGTGTTGATTGTATTTTTGTTTTTATTAATTCGGCTAGAAATTTAATCGCTACATGGTTGTGACCACCAAGCGGAATAATAAGATCTGCAAACTTTTTAGAAGGTTCTATAAATTGTTCATGCATCGGTTTTACCGTGTTTTCATATCTTTTTAATACTTCTACTACATCCCGTCCTCTTTCGATCATATCGCGGTGAATCACACGAATCAAACGTTCGTCGGCAGGCGCATCTACAAAGATACACATATCCATTTTTTCGCGTAATTTCTTATCGGTCAAAATTAAGATACCCTCAATAAGAATTACTTTTTTTGGTTCGGTATGAATCGTTTCTTGATTTCTCGAACAAGTTAAATAAGAATACGTTGGCTGCTCAATCGATTGACCGTTGATTAATGCCGTTACATGTTCGGTTAGAAGCGAAAATTCAATAGCATCTGGATGATCAAAATTGGTGTTTTTTTTCTCTTCAACAGACAAATGTGAATTGTCTTTGTAATAATTATCTTGAGAAAGTAAAACGACGTCTTTCTTAGCAAAAAGTTGCATGACTTTTTTTACTACAGTCGTTTTTCCTGAACCAGTACCTCCGGCTATTCCTATTACCATCTAAAAAATAATTAATTTATTTAACGATTCTACCGCCCTTTAATTCTTTCTTTAATGCTTCAAAAGCTTCTTTGTCGCCCGAAAGATATACTCCAGCTTGCATTGGCCAGGTAGCAGGCGTATGAATAACAAATCGTGAACCGGCTTTATCCAAAATTTCTTGAAGCGTATCTACTTTTGTTTCCGCTAATTGCTCCATCGAATTGATACCGTTTTCATTTAACCATTTTGAAATCGCAGGGCCAATTCCTTCTATTAAAGTTAAATCTTCGGTTTTTATTGCTTTAGTTGTTCTTTTTGAAGTTTTAGGTTTAACTTCTTTAGAAGAAACTTCAGCTTTTGTAGTTACTTTAACTTCTTTTTCAGATTGAATATTACTCTTTGTTTTCTTTGCAGTTGCTTTTTTATTGTCATTAGAAATTGCTAATGTTTCAGAAACCTCATTTTGAATAACTAATTTTTCTTTTTTATTATTCGCATTTGTAGTTTCTGTTTCTTGTATACTTTTTGCAAACGAAATTTCAGTTTCATTGTTATCAAAAATATATTCTTTTTTTGGTCGTCTAATAAAATAACCAATAGCAAAACCAAGAAGTGCCGCAACAAATAGCATAATTAAGATTTCAATCGTAGCATCTACGCCTTTAAAATCTTTGGTAATATCACCTTGAAAAATTTGAATATTAAATAAAAACATAATTTTATATTTTAGTTTATTGAATAACTTTTAATTCGACCCTTCGATTAATCGCTTTATTAATTTCGCTGTCATTAGAAACCTTAGGCTTTTTTGAACCATAGCTTTTTACTTCAATTTGTTGTTCTTGAATTCCTTTTTGAATTAATATTTTTTTAATTGCAAGGCAACGAGAAGTAGAAAGTGCGTTATTTTTATTTTCATCACCTGAATTATCCGTATGACCTTCAACAAGTATTTTTGCAGTTTTGGATAAAGCTACTTTTTCAATAATAGTATTTAAGATACTTAAATCAGTTTTTTCATTTACTTGTGAATTTCCAGAAGGAAAACGAATCTCTAAAATGTCACCATTAGATACTAAAGATGTTTCCTTAATCTGAGAATAATCTACTAGTTTTTTTGCTTGAATATCATAAGCAATTAAAAAAGTATCCGATTTCCCATTAAACAAGCTACTTATTGTCTGAATTTTATTTGAGTCAATACAACTTTTTAGCATTTCTTTTAATTGATTCGCTCTAGCAAGACCTAAGAGATTTGCATTAGAATCGGAATCCAATTCATTTTGATAATAAAAACCTTCAATAAGCACAAAAGAATCCTTAGAAAAAGAATCACATACTAATTTTTTAAATGAGTCGATGTTTTCAGAATATACGTTTGAATCATTAAATTTGAAATAAATTAAAGGCGTAACTGGTTTTGCCGGTAATTCAATAGTTGGCTGTCCAAAAATTCCAAAAAAGTCATTGATGCAGTATCCTTTAATACGACAAGTGTACCAATTGCAGCTACCAATACACCAGAAAAAAAGAATGATACTAAAAAGAATACTTTTGCTTCTAAAATTCATTATTACGTATTAAAAATGAAACACTAGCGCAAAATTAATGTTTTTTTTTTGATTTTGATTTTATTTTTAAGCGATCATTTTTATTGAATAATTCAGGTTTAACAATTATTAAATTAAGTGTTAATCTAAATAGTATTATTTTTGTATTTAAAATTATTGTATTATGAGTTTTCAAATTTTATTCTTTATTGTCATGGGGGCATCTTTTTTGATCCAAATGCTCCTCAAACGTCGAATGGAAAAATATTCAAATGTAGTTAACCCTCTTGGATTAACGGGTAAAGAAATTGCGGAAGCAATGTTACGCGAGAATGGTATTTATGATGTAAAAGTAATCAGTACGCCTGGTCAATTAACGGATCACTATAATCCTTTAGACAAAACGGTTAATTTATCAGAAATGGTTTATGATAGTAATTCCATAACGGCCGCAGCGGTTTCTGCTCATGAGTGTGGACACGCTGTTCAGCATGCTACATCGTATTCCATGTTAGGATTAAGAAGTCGTTTGGTTCCTATTGTAAATTTATCAAGTAAAGTCATGCCAATTTTAATTTTAGCAGGATTCTTTTTGTTGAAAATGTCACCTTTACCTCTATTTATAGGAATTATTCTTTATGGAGCAACTACTTTTTTTGCTTTTGTTACACTTCCGGTTGAATTTGATGCATCCAGAAGAGCATTAAATTGGTTAGAAGCTAAAGGATTAAGTGGCGAATCGTATGCGATGTCAAAAGATGGATTAAAATGGGCCGCTATGACATATGTTTTAAATGCGGTAGCTTCTTTAATTAACTTATTGTACTACATAAGTATTTTAAATAAAAGAAATTAATTTAAACCTGGTTTAAATATAAATTTAACTTAAAAGGAAGCAATTATTGCTTCCTTTTTTTATATATATTGCCAAATAAGGGCATTCTCTTCCATGATATCTTCAAGCCACTGCGTATGCTCAAAATAAAAGATTAAACTTCTAGAAGGTTCATCTTCAAAAATGGGATCACTTGAAATGGATTCGGCCGCATCATACAAGGTTAAAATAACGTTGGACTTCGTATCAACCGATTCGTTTTTTAAAAAATAATTCGTGTTTTCGATAATAATATTCACTTGAAGCATATCGATCCAAGATAAGTCGGATAGACTATCGTAAAGTGCATCTAAGTTGTTTCCAAAATTTGAATCAAATTGGAGTTTCGTTGAAAGTATTTTGTAAAAATCATTCAACGAAAGAATTTCTTTTCCATTTAAATAAATGTTTTGTGAACCGGATTCAGAAATTGCATGAATATCACTTGGATGAAAAACACAAAAATATGAAGTTGTCATAAAATTGAATATTTAAAAAATTGGTTATTTAATTTTTATAAATGATTGATAATGATCTTTAGTATAATATGCATTGCCCAAATTTGAAGTTACAAGACGTTCGGCACCTCGATTTTTGCCTCTTTCTTTTAGATGCACATCCCATTCTTGATAAAAAAATAATTTTCCGTTTTCGTCTTTTTTGGGTAATAACCCTTCACGATTTTTAAATGTTCTGCCACCCACAAATCCTTCGGGAGCTTTTTGGTTGAGTTCGATATAATCCAAAACCTCAATTACGTATGAAGGAATTGCTTTCTCATCGTTTGTATACGTAGATTGATTTTCAGAAATTAAAGAATTATTATTTTGTTCTTCGCTGTGTTTAAGATTTGCTGGTTGCTTATATTTATCTTCAATTTTTATTTCTTTGGTATGAAATAAAAAACTGAACAACCATCCTATGAGGAATATAAAAAAAGCGAACAATGACTTTTTTAATATTGGATTAATGGGTTTCATTAGGTTTATTTTGATTTGTAATAATTTTATAGCTCACTTTATTAATAATATTCAAAAACTTCTTGGTAAACTTTGGATTGATGTCAAAAGTAAGTATTTCCTCTTCGTTTTGGATGGTCTTACCTTTTAACTGACCTTTTACCCAGCTATGGATATAAAAATTTTTAATTTTTACACCTTCTACAAGTCCATTATGGTTCGAAAATATATAATAACCATCATTTATTGGACAACAAAATAAATTAAATACTTTTTGCATTTGAAGATTATAGTGATTCTTTTTTTGTTCAAAATCAACTTCACTTTCGTTTAGATTCGTTTTGTAGTGGTAAACAAAATGCAAATCGGCACTTTGTATGAGCCTTTTTTTAAGTTTATCTGCCATTTTTTTAGACGTACAAAAAACATAAGGGAAATGAAATGATTCTATTTCCGTTTTAGATATTATTTTAAAATGATAAAATGCCTTTTCTGTAGGCTCTATAGTTAAAACGGCTTGATAGTTAATATCTTTAAATCTTTTAGTATATTTAGGGGATGCTTTTTGAATTAAATCAAGTGCAAAGAGTTCGGCTTTTATTTCATGATCAAAACTCAAAATCTCCATTTTTTTAATTTCTTCAATTATATGAGGATAAATTAGATTTTGGTCAAGTAATTTATATAATATTTTTTTGATATTTGAAGCATATTCTATCATCAAAACGGTATCTAAATGGTCTTTAAATATTAGAACACCACTTTTTGTGTTTAAAATATCTTCATTTTTGTATTCCCAATGCTCTGGGATACTTATATCATAATTTTGTTTTTTAACTTCATCCATTAAAAAATTAGGCTGCGTTTGAGCACATAAATGGTGAAACAAATGTGCCGTTGCCAATGCATCTTGATAAGCTCTATGTGCATTTTCTAAGGTAATACCAAAGTATTCACATACGTTTTTTAGGCTATAAGAACTTAAGTTAGGAAAAATAGATTTTGTTAATTTTACCGTACAAATTTTAGAAACTTGAAATGGAATACCGATTTCAAGAAATTCCTTACGAACCATCTGAAAATCAAAATCTGCATTGTGGGCTACAAAAATACAATCTTTCAGAAGATTATATATTTTATCTGCACAATCTTTAAAAACAGGTTGATTATAAACCATTTCATTGGTGATATTCGTCAACTTTATAACAAATGGATCTATTGGTTTTTCGGGATTTAATAAACAAGAAAACTCTACAATAATATTAGAACCATCGGTTATGATGATACCTATATCTGTGATTTTGGATTGACTGGGTTTGCCTCCAGTGGTTTCCACATCTACAATTGCAAATAATGTTTTATCGATAGAAGTTGCCAATCGCTTAAAGTAAACTTTTTTTAATGTAACCAGCTATATGGATAATCTGTAAACTCCACATCAATTGCATATTTTGTGAGTTTTAAAGGTCTAAATGTATCAATCATTACTGCTAATTCTTTCGTTTCAGTTTGACCAATACTTCGCTCAATTGCTCCAGGATGTGGCCCATGCGGAATTCCAATTGGATGCAATGTAAACATGCCTTTTTCAACATGATTCCGACTCATAAAATCGCCATCTACATAGTAAAGTACCTCGTCGCTATCTACATTGCTGTGATTATAAGGAGCAGGAATTGACTTTGGATGATAATCATACATTCTTGGAACGAAGCTGCATATCACAAAATCTTTTCCATCAAATGTTTGATGAATTGGAGGTGGCATATGAACGCGACCAGTTATTGGTTCAAAATTGTGTATAGAAAAAATGTAAGGGTAATGATAACCATCCCAACCTATTGCATCAAAAGGGTGAGTCGCATATATCGTAGGATACATGATTTGGTTTTTCTTGATGTAAACTAAGAAATCGCCATGTTCGTCATGCGTTTGAAGATTGCTCGGAGTTATGATATCTCGCTCGCAAAATGGAGCATGCTCTAAAAGTTGACCATAATGATTTAAATATCTTTTTGGATAGGTATATGGACCAAAAGATTCAACAATCAATAATCGATTATCTGCAGTATCAAATTCCAATTGGTAAATAGTGCCTCTTGGAATCATAATATAATCGCCATATTTAAAATTCAATTCGCCAAATACGCTCTTCATTTTCCCCGTTCCCTCATGAATAAAGATCAATTCATCAGCACTTGAGTTTTTGTAAAAATAACTAGTCATCGACTCTTTAGGAGCGGACACCGTTATTTCACAATCATTATTTACCATCATTGGCTTTCTACTTTTAAGATAGTCGCCTTCGGCACTAATTTTATTACCCATAAAACATCTTGGCTTACAATGCTCCTCTTCTACCACTGGAGGTTTTACAGAAAACCCTTCTTTGTATTCTCTAACAACCGTTGGAGGATGACAATGATAGACGGTTGAATAAACATTTGAAAACCCCTCGGTACTTACCAATTCTTCTTGATATAAACCACCATCAGGTTTACGAAATTGGGTATGTCTTTTTTGTGGAATATCTCCTAGTTTAAAATAATGAGGCATATAAATTAATTGTATTGTTTTTGATAATAATCTTTGTAAGAACCACTAGTTACATTATTAAGCCAATCTTCATTAGATAAAAACCAATCTACGGTTTTTTCTAAACCTTCTTCAAAAGTTACAGAAGGACGCCATCCCAATTCTTTTTCAATTTTTGAGGCATCAATTGCATATCTTAAATCATGACCTGGACGATCTTTTACAAAAGTAATGAGTTTTTCCGAATTTCCTTCTGGTCGACCTAGTTTGTCATCCATTATTTCACATAATAATTTAACGAGATCTATATTTTGCCATTCATTAAATCCACCAATATTATAGGTTTCTCCAATATTTCCTTTATGGAAAATTACATCAATTGCTCGAGCATGATCTTCAACAAAAAGCCAGTCTCTCGTATATTTTCCATCACCATAAATTGGAAGTGGTAGATTATTTTTTATATTATGGATACAAAGAGGGATTAATTTTTCGGGAAAATGGTGTGAACCATAATTATTGGAACAATTTGATATTAATACTTGTAGTCCAAAGGTATCGTAATATGCTCTAACAAAATGATCGCTACTTGCTTTTGAAGCAGAATATGGACTATGAGGATCATAACTCGTTTCTTCAGTGAAAAAACCTTCGGAACCCAATGCTCCATATACTTCATCTGTAGAGACATGGTAAAATTTGTGATTATTTAAATCTCCAGACCAGTTATTTTTGGCAACATTTAATAAGTTTACCGTCCCAACTACATTCGTCATTACAAATTCAATAGGATTCGAAATACTTCGGTCCACATGGCTTTCAGCAGCTAAGTGAATAACATGCGTGATATGATATTTTTTAAAAATTTGATCTATTTCTTCCGCATTTTGAATATCAGCTTTCAAAAAATGATAGTTTTGCTCATTTTCAATATCTTTTAAATTCTCTAGATTTCCTGCATAAGTTAATTTATCTAAATTGTAGATATTGTAATTTGGATAGTTTTTAACCATTCTTCGTACTACATGCGAACCTATAAAACCAGCTCCACCTGTAATTAATATATTTGACATTTTTACTGTTTTAATTTGAGGCAAATATAAATTAAAGTTAATTAAACTCTAAAAAAATATTTAAGCAATTCTATAAAATGTTTTTCTTTTAAATTTTTATCAAAAAAAAAGCCTGTCCGAAGACAGGCTTAATAATTTTAAAGATCAATGTGAGATTAGTCGAAAGAATAAATTTCGATTTCTGCTCTATTGTCTTGAGTACTATTGTATTTAGAACGAGCGTCTCCGAATGCAGCTGTTTTAACACCTGAAACGTTTACACCTTTCATTTTTAAAGTACCTGCAACTTTGTCTGCTCTTTGTTGGCTACAAGCTTTGCTTCCACCTTTTGCAGCATGACCGTTTACAGTTGCTTTGTAGTTTGGATTATTTTTCAATAATGTAGCTACTTGTTGTAAAGTTTCAACTTGTCCAGCTGAATAAGTATTACAATTTGTAAAGAATACTTCATAAGTACCAATTAATCTTCCTTGTTTTTGACCATTAGAAGAAGAACTTGGAGTTGTAGGTGTTGTTGGAGTCGTTGGAGTTGTTTCAGCTGGTTTAGCAGCTTCAGGGCAACCTTGATTTGAAGCAGGACCTTTGTCAAATGGACACTTATCTTTGCTATCTCCAATACCATCACCATCAGAATCAGGACAACCGAAGAATTCTGGACGACCAGCAACATAAGGACACTCATCTACGTTGTCAGGAACACCGTCTCCGTCAGAATCTTGTACTTTAGCAGCTTCTGTTTTAGATGCTTTTTTAGGCGCATCTGTGTTGCAATTTCCTAAAGCATATACACCTCTTAAATTTGCTTGATTGTATGAGAAACTGTTATCTAAATTCCATTTTCTACCACCTTCCAATTGAATTGAAAAACGATCAGAAGTTCTGAAGTTAAAACCTAGACCTGAAGAAATATTCATATTAACATCATCAGTACCATAATAATTAACACCATTGTTACCTGCATTCCAGTTTCCGATTGAAGTAATCCAGTTGATACCAGGACCTGCATAAATGTATGGAGAGAAAATTGCATTTTCAGGTAAAATTGTACCTGCACCTTTTAATACTCCTTCTAATGTTAAATCAAACATTTGAGCAGCGTTATAAGAAACCGCGTGTACATTATCATTTACATTAGGATAGTTATCTCCACCTACTTGTTTAGGATACCAAACATTACCGAAAGCTCCGTTAATTCTTGCATCAAAAGCACTGTTTAATCTTTTTTGAAGATTGATACTAGCTAAAGTTGTAAATTGATCTAATAAAAAGTTTTGACCAGTCATTGGACCTTCAAAACTTACGAAAGAAGCACCTGCACCAACGCTCCAATCTCTTGAACACCAGTTTTGATTTGGCATTTCGTAAGCTGTAGCTGTACTTGTAGCAGCAGTTGCAGCTGGAACACCACTTCCAAAATTGTGACCTAAACGAACGTTAGTTAATGTATAGTCATAAGACTCTCCTAAAGCAAAGTTATATGAAGTCTCTAAACCTAAATTCCAACGATCTGTGATATTAAACATAAATCCTAAACCTGCAGGAATATATGGATTAACATTATCTAAACCAGCAGATTGTTGACGTCCAATAGAATTAAATAAAGTAGCACCTAAACCTGAAAATAAATAAGGAGCAACTTTAGCATTTTCATTTAAAATGTAGCCATTAGCTAATTTGTAAACTAAATTTAAGCTACCACCCCACATTTCAGCCAAGTCATAAATTCCATTTTGTTCTACTAAGAACATGTTGTTTGGAACTTTTGTACCTCCATTTGCCTCTGCACCACTATAAGTAGGGTAAAATACAGAACCTTGAGAGAAGTTAAAACGACCATCAAAAGATTTACCTAAGTATCTTTGGATGTTTGCGTTGAATGTACCTTTGTATCGTTCAAACATCAAGTATTGTCCATGGATTGGATTAATGAAGTCTGTAAAACCTACACCAGCAGATACATTCCAACGATTACTAGCATTCTGTGCAAAACCTGCAACAGTCAATGCCGTCATTGTAAGAATTAATAGTGTTTTTTTCATAAAAAATAAATTTAAATTTTTGAATTTTCGGTGCAAAGATATACTCTTTTTTTTAATTCCTTTTTTTTTTTAATCTTTTGTTTTATTATTAAAATCTATTTATGTCTCTTTTACTTTTTTTAACGATATTTTTTTTGATACATTCTTCCAAATTTATGTCTAGTTGATTTGAAAGACATGTTAAAACCCATAGTATATCACCAATTTCTTCTTCGATGTTTTCCGAATCGCCTTTTTTTGCTTTTTGCATTCCATATTTCCTTGCAATAACACTAGAAAATTCGCCAACCTCTTCGGATAAGATTATTGTATTGGTTAATATATCAAAGTACCCGATATCAGTATTTTTAATCCATTGATCAACTTCATTTTGCAATTCTTTTAAATTCATTTTAAGGACATTTATATTTATTTTATAATTTTGTTTTTAAATTTGAACGTCAAATTTATTACAAAGGATATAAAGTTATGAAATTAATTGTAGATAGTGGAAGTTCCAAAGCATCATGGGCTTTGATAAACAATAAACAATTTGAAATTTTTGAAACGGATGGTTTAAATCCTCATTTTATCGAAGAGCGTTTTTTTGATTCACAAATTGAAATTTTAAAATCGAAATTTGATTTAAATTTAATTTCAAATATAGAATTTTATGGCGCTGGATGTGGTCAAGATTTTTTTTCAAATAAAATAGTTTCATTTTTACAAAAAGCATTTGTAAATGCCAAGTTCGTCAATGTAGAAAATGATGTAATGGGCGCATCTATTTCATTATTTAGTGGTCAAAAAGGGATAGCATGTATATTAGGAACAGGATCCAATTCTTGTATTTTTGATACAAATACTATAGTTGAAAATCTCCCTGCTCCAGGTTATATTCTTGGCGATGAAGGTGCAGGTACTTTTTTAGGTAAAAGATTATTGAGAGATTTTTTATATAATAGACTGCCAAATGAAATGATGGATTTTTTAAAAAAGGATTTAAAATTAAATGAAGAGGATATTTATAAAAATATTTATTCCAACAATAGGCCAAATAGATATTTAGCTTCTTTTGCGCCTATATTTGATAAATTTAAATATACTGCGTATGCTCATGAAACTTTAGTTGAAGGTTTTGAAGATTTTATAAAATTCCATATATTGCCTTATGAGCATTATAAGAATTATCCTATCGGGTCGGTGGGTTCAATAGGATTTGTATTTCAAGATGCATTTAAAATAGCATTGAAAAAATATGATTTAGAATTGAGCGTTGTATATAAACAACCTATAGATGGTTTAGTAAATAAAGAACTATCTATCCATTAACACTAAAGTATTTGTGAAATTTTTTATATCTTTTTTATTTTTATTCGCTTCGCTTCAGTTAGTTGCTCAATTAAATTGGATTATTACTCCTTCAGATTCCTTATTATTGGAGAAAAATAAAATCAATCTGAGTCAAATTCAAAAAATAGAATCTTTAGATACTAATTTTAATTTAATTTTTTTTTTAAAGGAAAAAGGATTTTTAGAAGCGTCATTAGATACTATTCAAAATCAAAAAACTTTATACTTAGGTAGAATTTGTAAAGAGTTTATATTACTTGAATTTTCTAAAAAAGATTCAATTCGATTTAAAGATTTTTCAAGTATGGAAAATTTCGCTCAAAATGAAATTGAAAAATTAAAAGAATTGGGGTTTATGCAAGCAAAGTTTAAATTTCATGAATTTGTTTTTTCTGAAAATCAAATTTTATGTAAGATTAATATTGATTCGGGACAAAAAAAATATATTAACTCTTTAAAAATAAAACGATCTGACAATAAAGTGACTCCAAACTTTATAAATAAATTGATATATGACGTATCAAAATCCTACTTTAATACCAAAAATATGGATGCGTTAGAAACTCAATTTCGCAATATCCCATTTATAGAATTAGCTGCACCTTTTCAATTTGAAATTCAAGATTCTTTAATTGATATCATTGCTGAAATAAAATCAAGAAAAATTAATAAATTTAATGCCTTTATAGGCGTTTTACCCAATGCGTATAATCAAGGTGATTTGCAAATTACAGCAGATGTATTATTATCTGTTCAAAATCTATTAAATAAAGGAATTTCTCTAGATCTAAATTGGCAAAAACCACAAGAGGGTAATCAGTTTTTTAATCTTTCTACTCAAATTCCATTTCTATTAAAAACGCCATTTGGTCTTAAAGCCGATTTAAATATTGAAAAATTTGATACCTCTTTTTTTAGGTTAAATTACAGTTTGGGACTAAATTATAGAAAAAACATCTATCTTTCTTACGGAATCTATTATCAGTATCAGATTAGTAATACGATTCAACTAAATAAAACATATTTAAACAAAGATAAACTTCCCGAAATAATCGATTACAGTTATAATAAAGTAGGAATTGTGTTTAATTACAGGAAATTAGATGCTTTTTTAATGCCCAAAAAAGGATTTTTATTTGATTTTCAAGGAGATTTTGGAACTAAAAATATTATAGTAAATCCAAACATATCGGAATCATTGATGTCGAATGGCGAGAAATATAAAAAATTGTATGATTCTATCGGACTTTCAAATAACATTGTATATTTGCAAAGTAAAATTGAAATATATCAACCGTTATCGATAAATATCATATTTAAATCTTCCATGAATACAAAGGTTCTTTTTTCCAAAAATATTACGAAAAATGAGTTGTTTACTTTTGGAGGCAATTCTTTGCCAAGAGGATTTGACGATCATTTTTTTGCTTCTTCATTTTTTTCCACGTTTTCAAATGAAATTCAATTTTTTATTTCAAAAGATTTATGCGTAAAGTTTTTTTATGACCATACGATTACCGATAAATTAAATAGTTTAAATAGAAGAGAAATAGAACAGCCTATTGGACTAGGAACAGGTTTAAATATTCTCAATAAAAATAGCTTTATTAACTTTAATATTGCCACAGGAAGGTCTAGCACAATTCCTTTTTCATTTCAAAACACTAAAGTACACTTTGGATATGTTTCGTTATTTTAAATATTTACTCACTTTAGTTTTTCTTATTTCAACTTTTGTAGATTCTAATGCAAAAGATATATTAAAAGCTCGTATTTTAAAGTATAATAATATACAAATGGATGCGGTAAGTCCAAAAAACATAGATTCTGCAAAAATAATATTACCCATTCAATTTTTTAATCAAACATATGAAAGTAATTATTTCAATCATTTAATTCAGAAAAAGAAAAATTCAGGTAATTATATTATTTTTTCTTTATTACTTCTAACCTTGATATTATCATCTTTAGTTCGTTTTTCTTTTGTTAATAATTTCTCATTACAATACAAAAATTTCTTTTCACTTAAAAATAAAATACTTGAAGATTTTGAGTTTTTAAAAATACTAGCATTTCATATATTTTATTTTATTTCAATAACCTATTTAATATTTATTTTTTTGAGTAAAAATAAAATTGTAGAATATAATGTTAC
>JAFEIJ010000040.1 GCA_017495115.1 Chitinophagaceae bacterium
CCGAAACGGAGTGCAAATATAGAACTTGTATTTTTAATCTGTCAAACTTTTTTTATACTTTTTACTATTTTATTGCACAAATCCCTATAAATCAATAAGAAAAAAAATTATTTTTTTTGTTTTTTTATCCATTTTTTACACAATTCTTTTTGAAAATATACAATAGTAATTCTATATTTTTATCTTTTTTCTAAATTGATAGCTTCTTGTTAGAGGAAAACAATCGTTTTCTAATTCAAACTTACCGAATTCTATTTTTTATATACTACAAACAATATTTATTATATAAATTTGGTTTTTAATTAATAATTATGAAAATATTAAATGTTTGAAAAACTAAAATTATTCTTAATTCAAAATTACACTTTTTTAGTTAGTAATACGAATACAAAACAAACTAATTTGACAAAATATAATCTAATTCTTTTGATTATATCCTTTATTTTTAGTTTTTTTCACTACTTTTATGTTTCTTATTTAATTGGCATTTCATGTTTAATTTTTTCATTTTTTACATTTATTATTAATATATATCAAGTAAATTATAATACCGAATTTAAGAAAAGCGTTATCACTTTATACTACGTTTTATCAATTATTACTCTTGTTCTACAAGCATCTTCTATTTATCATATGTATCCATTATATACATTATGGTATTTAGTTGTCATTTCTCTTTCAACATTTTTTTTTGAGCTTAAAAAATCCATTATTCTTAGTATAATAATGTTTGTCGCTCTTCTATTAACTCCGTTGTTTAATGCATTTCTTTGCAATAATTTTAATATTCATTCTTATTTTTATCCTTATCAATATTGGGTTTATATGGTCATCGTATCTATACCTTTTTTTCTTATAGTGATGACTTTCTTCCATTATGTAGAAATCGTCCGATATGAAAATGAGTCATTATTAAAGCTTCAAAGCTTTAAAGAAACATTTTACGCTCAACTTAGTCATGAAATTAGAACTCCTTTAAACTCTATCATTGGCTTGTCTAAAATATTAGAAAATAATAACCTTTCAGAGCCCAATAATAAATATGCAGAAACTATTCATGCCGCTTCAAATAATTTAATGCAACTCTTAAATGATATTTTGATTATCTCCAAAATTCATGAAGGAAACTCCGTATTCTCTAAAAATCATTTTAACTTAAAAGAAGATTTAAAACAAATGATTTCAATGGTTGAAAATCATGCTTTAGAAAAAAAACTACATTTAGAATTTATATTTGATTCAAATATAGAAATAGAAATTATTGGTGATAAAATTCGATTAAATCAGATCCTGAATAACCTTTTGTACAATGCTATTCAGTTTACATTAAAAGGTGAAATTTTGCTTATTGTAGAGCTACTAAAAAAAGAAAGAAATTTTCAAGAGATAAAATTTACAATAAAAGATACTGGAATAGGAATGAGTGAAGCGTTCCAAAAAATTGTATTTGATGAATTTTCGCAAGAGAATAGACTAGATCTCAATAAAAATGGAACCGGATTAGGTTTGAGTATTTGTCATAAATTGGTTCAGCTAATGGGTGGACAATTACAATTTGAAAGCAAAATAAATAAAGGTAGCACTTTTTATTTTTCATTACTATTTGAAATTTCTGAAGAGAATAAAGAAATTAAAAAAGATAATACGAATATACCTCTTGACAATCAGAATAAACTAAAAAATAAAAATATCTTAGTTGTTGATGATAGTATGTCGAATCGACTTCTTTGTCGAGCAATTTTAGAAGATTACAAATGTAATATTTATGAAGCAACTCACGGAAAAGAAGCAATCTATGTTATTAAAAAATTTAATAACATAGATTGCATTATCATGGATTTATCCATGCCAATAATGAATGGATTTGAGGCCTCTAAAAAGATTCGAGAAGAACTAAACCTTAACATTCCAATTATCGCTTTTACAGCGAATATCGCCGAAAATTTACAAAATGAAATTTTCTCAACAGGGATGAATGACTATTTAATAAAACCATGTAATCACAATGATTTAATTCAACGTATTATCAATTTGATTTAACCCTACATTTATTTTTTTTAATAACCTTTCCATCTTATTTATGGTATTTTTGCCGTATAATATTTAAAAATAGATGGTAAAATTTTATATATTTTGTTTTTGCCTTCTGCTAATTTCAAAAAACTATGCTCAAGATACATTAAAAAATGAATCTCGAAAAACAATAGGTACAATAGAAATTAGACAGCAAAAAAATCAAATGATTAAAAGTGACAAAATAGAATCTTTAGAAATCTATACCAATGATTTTTTTTCCAAAAATCCATCACCGAGCCTATTTGAATCTTTACAAAATATAAATGGCATTCGGCCTCAAATTCAATGTAATATTTGTAATACCGGCGATATACGAATAAATGGTATGGATGGCCCCTACACGACTATTTTGATTGATGGTATGCCAATTGTAAGTGGGCTTGGAACGGTATATGGTCTTTATGGTATTCCTATGGGAATTATTCAAAAAATGGAAATTTCAAAAGGACCGGCGCCGGCTTTATATGCTTCGGAGGCGATGGCCGGAACGATAAATATTATCACTAAAATGCCTAAAAATCAAACGGAATGGGTGGGTGATATTTCTGGAAATAGTTATGGAGAAATGAATATTGATGCCGCCTCGAGTTTTATGATTAATAAAAAAATCAATGCCCTTATAGGAATCAACGGATTTTTGTTTAATTCAAAACATGATGTTAATAACGATGGATTTATGGATCGCGCTTTAACGGATCGTTTTTCATTATTTAATAAGTTTAATTTTCAAAGAAACGATGAAAAGTCCACTCAATTTGCTTATCGAGTGCTTTATGAAAAACGAAGTGGAGGCGCAATGAATTTTGATGATGATTTAAGAGGCTCCGATTCGATATATGGCGAAAGTATTCATACAAAAAGAGCTGAAATTATTGGCAATTATGATTTACCTTTCAAAAAAGAAGATTTCAAACTCCAATATTCAGCCAATTTACATCATCAAAATAGTTTTTATGGCAATAATGAATATCTTGCTACTCAAGCTATTGGATTTTTGCAATTGATTTACAATAAAAAAATAAAACAACATCAGTTCCTTTTTGGAACAAGCCATCGATATACAATTTATGATGACAATTCAGACGCTACGTTACAAGTTTTTAAATCGTATTTACCAGGCATTTTTGCACAAGATGCATGGTCTTTAAGCACCAAAACAAGTCTGCTTCTTGGAGGTCGTCTTGATTATAATGCATCGCATGGAATTATTTACTCCCCACGATTAGGAATAAAACACGAATTTCATCCAAATCACGCCATTCGATTTAATGCAGGTCAAGGTTTTAGAGTTGTCAATGTTTTCAGTGAGGAACATGGCGCGTTTTCGGGAGGGCGGACCGTTATTTTAGAAGAGGCATTAAAACCTGAGCAATCCATCAATTTATATGGAAATTACAATCAACATTTTAATACATTTTTTGGATTTATAAAAGCCGACCATTCTGTATTTTACAATTATTTTTCAAACCGAATATTTCCTGATTATTTTAGTAATAGCGAGCAAATTATCTTTAGAAATTTAAAAGATTTCGCAGTAAACTATGGTATTTCCTCTTCTCTTGATTTTAACTTTAAAAATCGAATGACCGCACAAATTGGAGGCACCTACTTGCAATCTTATTGGTTGGAAGATGGCGTTAAAAATCAATTAGCTTATACGCCCAATTGGACTTTTAATTATAGTATAGGATACGAAATCCCAAAAATTGATATTAAAATAGACATCACTTCAAATATCGTAGGGCCTATGCGATTGCCTGTTTTTGAGAATGATTATCGAAATGAATTCAGCCCTTGGTATCAAATCATTAATTTGCAATTTTCTAAAAAATGGTTTTCCGAAAAAATAGAAAGTTATGTTGGAATCAAAAATCTATTGGATTTTACTCCAAAAGAAGATATCATAATGCGTCCATTCGATCCGTTTGATAAAAATGTTGATGACCCTATCAATAATCCTAATAATTTTACTTTTGACCCATCATATAATTACGCACCAATGCAATTTAGAACATTTTATTTAGGCGTAAGATTTCATTTTCATTAGAAACAAACATGTATCATCAAATTAGTCAAAAAGCTGTATTTTTCATAGAAAATGTAACGCAAAAGATGCCTTGGCAATTGGGAGCGAACGCCTATGAAATATGGATTTTCGAAATTATAATGCAGCAAACGAGGCTCGAACAAGGATTTCCTTATTACAAACGATTTCTCGAGCGATTTAAAGATATTGAAACTTTGGCTAAAAGTGACATTGATTCAGTTTATGAAGTTTGGAAAGGACTTGGATATTACAGTAGAGCAAGAAATATTCATGAAACAGCAAAAATAGTTTTAAATAACCATAATGGCATTTTCCCAGACACGTATGATGAAATCATAAAACTTAAAGGAATTGGAAGTTATTCTGCGGCCGCTATCTCTAGCTTTGCATTTCAAAAAGATATTGCAGTATTAGATGGAAACGTATATCGATTGTTATCGCGATTAACCGCTTCTTCAATAGATATGTTTTCGAATGCAGGAAAAAAATATTATGAAAATTTGGCACAGCAGTTTATGCTTCCTCATCAAGGTGCTTTAATCAATCAAGCCTTTATGCATATTGGTTCTAATATTTGCAAACCAAAAAATCCAGATTGTTTAAACTGTCCTTTTAATAATGACTGTAAAGCATTTCAAACAGAAAGTATTGAAAATTTTCCTGTTCCTAAAAAGCGAAATCCATTAAAACCTCGTTTTTTCTTTTGTGTTTTTTTTATTTATCAAAACAAAATAGCATTATACAAAAGAACGCAAAAGGATATATGGGAAGGTATGTATCAAGGCGCCGTTATCGAAAATGAGCAATTTGACTTAAACGAATTTAAACGCCAATTTAATGAATTTAATTTTGATTCGATAACCTTTGAAAATGATTGGCAAATTCAAAAATTGAGCCACATTAAAGCACATTTTAAATTTGCACTGGTTGAACTAAACCAAAAGCCTAAAAAAATGAATTCTTTTCATAAAATATCTGATATTGAAAAAATGGCTTTTCCAAAAATCATATCAAATTATTTGAATCAACAAATGAATAGAATAATATACTAAAATTAAGAAAAGTATATTTAAATGCTAAACGAAAGCGTTTTATTAAAACTAGGGAACTTCGGTTTGTGAAAAAACGAAACAAGGCGAAAATAATAAAAAAGCATATTGGTAAAAAAAAGAAAAACTACATTTTGTTTAATTTCATAGCAATATGAGGGATTTGATCTTCAAGGTATTCCTCTCCAATAGGATGGAATCCAAATTTTTTATAAAAATCTAAGAGGTATGTTTGAGCACTAATTTTGATACTATCCGTTTGAAATTCATTAAAGATGAATTCAATAGAACGCTCCATGAGCTCAATACCTAAATGTTGTCTTCTTTGAGAAAATACAGTGACTACGCGTCCAATACTCGCTTGCGGATAGGAAATGCCTGCTGGAATGAGTCTCGCATAGGCAAGAATTTCTTTATGAGAATCGTCGGTACAAAAAATATGAAAAGACGAATAATCTTTATCATCAATATCCAAATAATGACAATTTTGTTCTATAATAAATACTTCATTTCGAATTTTTAGTATTTCATAGAGTTCTATGTTCGTTAGTTCTTCAAATGCTTTTATTTGCCAATTCATATTTTAAATTTATAAAAAAGCCAAAAGAAAAATCTTTTGGCTGGTATACTAAATATCTAATTTTTATTGAATCATCAGTTTTTTAGAGAAAGATTCTCCGTTTGCTTTTTGAATTTTAAAGACATACATGCCTTTATTTAAATTTATATTGTTTATCAATAATTTATTCGATTGTGAATGGATTTCTTTGTTATAAACGATTCGACCATTTAAATCAAATGCGGAAATAGATTGAATTTGATTTGCTTGATCGCCTTCAATACTTAAAATATTGTTTTGAAAATGAATCTGAAAAGGATTGGATTCATTGGATATTATTGAAGAACCTGCGGAAACGGTTTTGGTAAGCGTACATGTTTTTCCAGCAATATTTACCAAAAAGCTAGCGGTTCCATTTGATGTAGGTGTTCCCGTAATAGAAAGTGTTAGGTTTCCTGAAGCGGAAGGAAAAGTGCCTGCAGTCAATCTTGCCGTTAATCCTAAAACACCCGTTGATGATACATTAACCGCACTATACGAACTATTTGTAGTAGCACCAGTATAGGGCAACGTAAATGAGGCTCCTGATGCTGCAACATTTTTGGTTAATGTCCCTATTGATGAAGCATCAGCACATGTTAGCGCAAATGTTGTTACTACTTTTTCATTGTAAGAAACGGTTTTAACCGCACTAACCGCATCTCCACTATTATTTCCATTTCCATTAACGGCATTAATTAAACCATCAAATGATACTGTTCCACTTCCAGCAGCAGGTGCTTTCCAAGTCATTTGTACTGAAAAAATAAGATTCGTTTTATTTAATCTAGAGGAGTGGGTAATAAAACCGCTCGCTTGTCTCCCTACATTCGTTGGAAAATTACCAAATGTACCTTTATTATTCGTTTCTCTTAATTGAAATCCAAACTGACTTAATGATGTATTATTTCCGGTCATAAGAATTTTATATGTTTTTCCGCCTTCATATTCTGTTACAGGAAGATTTGTAATGCTATCTAATAAGCTTATAGAAGCAACTGTTGTAGCAGAACTGGAATTGTGACATCCAGCTCCTGCGCATGTATTCCATGCTTTATTGCCACTTTCATTATTGTTAACACTTTGTAGTGTAAAGAAAGACACAATACTCATTAGAATCATAAAAATGTAATGTAGTTTTTTCATGTTTTATATTTAATTTAACAAAAATAGGTATTAAAAATTTTAATTTTGATATTTTTTCTATTTTATAAATACTTTCATAAATTCCGCCTCGGTTTGTATCCTCACCAATCAAAAGGAAAAGATATTTTTCATATAATTTAAAAATAGTTTATACAATTACTAAAGTTTAATCGTATTAATGATATGAAAAACAAGCTAATAGACAACTATTATTTAAGAATTTATTAATTCGATTATTAGAAAAAATCAGCGTTTACAAAGTATCCGTGAAAATCAGCGTTCCATTAACTTTTTTTTTGCACACGGATAAATGCAGATGTAAACAAACACGGATTAAAAACAATTTAGTAAAGAAAAATCCGCAAAAATCAGCGTCTACGAAGTATCCGTGAAAATCTGTGTTCCTTTTTTTAGCACACGGATAAACACGGATGTAAACAAACACGGATTAAGGAAATCTGATTTCCATTATTTATAAATAAAAACATTTTCTAAATTCTTATTAAATTTGTGTTTGAATTATTTCAAAACATCAAAAACCCAATTTTACAAGTTATGATAATAGAAAAAGAACTAACTGAACAAATCATTAAAGTCTATTACGATGTATATAACGAATTAGGATATGGTTTTCTAGAAAAAGTATATCAAAATGCAATGTATATAGAACTTAAACAAAGAGGTTTTTTTGTAGAGGCCCAAAAGCAAATTAAAGTAAAATATAAGGAGTTTGAAGTTGGTGAATATTATGCAGATTTAGTAGTAAATGAAAAAATTATTATTGAATTAAAAGCCGCAGAGTATGTTGTAAAAGAGTTTGAAGCTCAGTTATTAAATTATTTGAGAGGAACTGAAATCGAACTTGGACTTTTATTTAACTTTGGTAAAAAGCCTGAATACATTAGAAAGATATTTAGCAATGACAGGAAATAAACTAGAGATATAATTTTGAATACAGATTAACAAAAAATCTGCGTCTACAAAGTAACCGTGAAAATCTGTGTTCCTTTTTTTTAGCACACGGATAAACACGGATGTAAACAAACACGGATTAAAAACAATTTAGTAAAGAAAAAGTCAGCGAAAATCAGCGTCTACGAAGTATCTGCGAAAATCAGCGTTCCAATTTTTTGCACACGGATAAACGCAGATGTAAACAAACACGGATTAAAAATCAGAAAATCTTTATTACTATTACACATTTTTTCATTTTATTCAAAAATAGTTTTACCTTTGTAGCGTGATTTTAAGAAAGTTATTTTTGTGGTTTCTGTTGAGTGTGTTTATGGTAACGCAAACTCCTTTAGTTGAATTGGCAAAAATTCCTTCTTTAATTGCTCATTTTCATGAGCATAAAAGTGAATTTAAATATCTAAATTTTATAGAATTTTTAAAAATGCACTATTCTGATGCCAAGCATTCTAGTTTGGAGCATCACGAAAATTTGCCCTTCAAATCCGACTTGAATAGCATTGGTATAGCACTTTTTCATTTTGTGTCTCCTATCCAAATTCTTCTTTTATCCTTGATTTCATTGGTTTTACTTCCTATATTAATCAAACGAAACAACAGATTAATTCCCCAATACAAAGCCAATTTGATTTGGCAACCTCCCAAAAAATAATATAATTTTCTTTTTCTCTTTTTGAGAATGTATGAGTCCATTTTGGCTCTATGAATTAGATTATATATTCATTTTTTAAATGTATTATTTTGATAAGTAAAATTATATCGTACAGTGTACACAACAAAAAAGTAGTCCTAATAGCTATCGCGCTTTTGCTCGTCGTTGGGATTTATAATGTCACCAAACTGCCGATTGATGCCGTGCCAGACATTACGGACAATCAAGTGCAGGTGATTACCGTTTCGCCGTCGTTGAGCGCCGAAGACCTCGAACGAATGGTTACGATTCCCATCGAAAATTCGATTGCGAGCATCAAAGGACTCAAAAATTACCGAAGCTTTTCTCGTTTTGGGCTTTCATTGATTACCATTGTTTTTGAAGATAATGTTGATATTTATTGGGCGCGTCAGCAAGTTTCGGAGCGATTGGCTATGGTGCAGCGCAATATTCCACCGTCTTTTGGTTCGCCAGAATTAGCTCCAATTACTACAGGATTAGGAGAAATTTTTCAATATACCCTCACTGCACAAAAAGGGTATGAATCTAAATTCAGCCTCAGCGAATTGCGAAGTATACAAGATTGGCTTGTGCGCAAACAATTGCTTGGCGTAAAAGGTGTAGCGGACGTCAGTAGTTTTGGAGGCAAACTCAAACAATATCAAATAGAAGTGAATCCCGAGTATGTGCAGGCTTCTGGATTTTCGGTTTTTGATATATTTGATGCGGTAGAAATGAATAATTCCAATACGGGAAGTGCCTATTTAGAAAAAAATAGTAGCACGTATTTTATTCGAACCGAGGGACTTCTAAAATCACCTGCGGATATTGAAAATACCTTAGTCGTTTCCAAAAAAACAGGTGCCAAAATATTATTAAAAAATTTGGCGGAAGTAAAAGAAGGCGCCGCTACAAGATATGGAGCATTGATAATGAATGGCAGAAATGAAGCGGCAGGCGGTATTGTAATGATGTTAAAAGGCGAAAACAGCAATGTCGTAATTTCAAATATCAAAGACAAACTTACTGAAGTCAATAAATTGTTGCCTAAAGGTGTGGTTTTAAAACCTTTTTTGGATAGAACCAAATTGGTGAATAATTCTATAAAAACGGTTGCGAAAAACCTTACAGAAGGTGCCATTATCGTTATTTTAGTTTTAATTTTCTTTTTAGGAAATTTTAGAGCGGCATTTATTGTGGCTTCTATCATTCCATTGTCTATGCTTATTGCCATTATGTTGATGAACTTTTTTGGCGTGAGTGGCAATTTGATGAGTTTAGGCGCTATCGATTTTGGAATCATAGTGGATGGAGCGGTTATTATTATTGAGTCTATCCTACTCTATTTGCACCATATTAGCAAGGATAAATTGCACGAAAAGAACAATATTGACCAATTGGTTGTAAATAACACGAATAAATTGATGAGCAGTGCGCTTTTTGGTCAATTAATCATTATCATCGTATATTTTCCATTATTTACGCTCAAAGGAATTGAAGGAAAAATGTTTATGCCAATGGTTCAAACCATTATTTTTGCGCTTTTGGGTGCGTTGGTATTGAGTTTGACCTATATTCCTGCTATGAGTGCCTTATTTCTAAAAAAAGGCGGCGATACATCAATAGCGTGGAGCGAACGTATGATTTCAAGATTGGAAGAAAATTACAAAAAGCTTTTTTACAAAGTTTTAGAATATAAAAAAGGACTACTTTATTCATTTATTGGACTTTTTATAGGTAGCGTAGCCTTATTTATGAATATGGGGGGCGAATTTGTCCCGATAATTGCGGAAGGCGATTTTGCGATAGAGACTCGATTATTGACAGGTTCTAGCTTGAGCGCTACTATAGAACATAGCAATATTGCGGCAAAAATTCTCAAAGATAGTTTTGAAGAAGTAGAACAAGTAGTAACCAAAATAGGAAGTGGCGAAATTCCTACGGACCCGATGCCTCTTGAAGCAGCCGATATGATGGTTATTTTGAAAGATAAAAGCGAATGGAAAAATGCGAATACTTTTGATGAATTGGCTGAAAAAATGAGTCAAAAAATTGAATTAGCTTCTGGTGTTTTATTTTCATTTCAATATCCTGTTCAAATGCGTTTCAACGAGTTGCTTTCAGGTGCCAAACAAGATGTCGTGTGCAAACTGTATGGCGAAAATTTGGATACATTGGCGCATTATGGCGAAAAAATATTTAAAGAAGTAAAAAGCTGTGAAGGTGCCGAAGATATATTTTTGGAGACGATTACAGGTGTGCCACAAATCATCATTTCGTATGACCGAAATCGACTTCAAAATTATGATTTATCCATCGATGATGTCAATAAAGTAATTCAAGCTTCCAATGCAGGTGCTGTAGTAGGAAATTTATATGAAGGCGAACGAAAAATTGACATTACGCTAAAACTCAATAAAACGCAAGTAGAAGATATTGAATCGATTAAGCAAATCAAATTATCTACCAATAACGGACAAATTGTGCCTTTGAATGAAATAGCCGAAGTGAAATTAATCAATGGGGCAAATCAAATTCAGCGCGATTTGGGAAAAAGAAGAATGATTATTGGGTTTAATGCTCGTGGGCGCGATGTAGAAAGTATTGTACAAGAATTACAAGCCAAAGTGAATAAAAAAATTCAATTTCCAACCAATTATTATATGAATTATGGTGGCAGCTATCAAAATTTGAAAGATGCAAAAAATCGTTTGATGTTGGTGGTTCCGTTAGCATTAATTGCCATCATATTGTTGCTACAATATACCCTCAAAAACTGGCGATTGGTTTGGATATTATTTTCAATTGTTCCACTTTCTACTATTGGCGGTATTCTATTTTTGGCTATGCGCGGACTTCCTTTCAGCATTAGTGCGGGCGTAGGATTTATTGCACTTTTTGGGATTTCGGTGCTCAATGGTATTGTGCTTATTAATGAAGTTATTAATCGAAAATTGGATGTGAATCAACTCCAAATTGTAGATATTCTGGATATTTGCAAAACCCGTTTGCGCCCTATTTTAATGACAGCTACCGTAGCTTCATTAGGATTTTTGCCAATGGCGGTCAATACCAGCTTAGGTGCAGAAATTCAGCGACCGTTAGCCACTGTCGTAATAGGAGGATTGCTCTCCTCTACCCTTGCTACATTGGTAATTCTCCCTATTTTATTATTATGGAAAACCAATGTAAAATCTTCATCTTCTAAATAAAATAATATGAAAAAAATCATAAATATATTTTGTATACTTTTTTCATTTTCATTGCAGGCACAGCATTATATTTCGCTGAAAGAAGCCTTGGATAGCGCGGCAAAAAATAATGCTAAAATGAAAATTGCGCACGAAACCGAATCGTATTTTGAATCGGTAAAAAAGCGTTTTCCCTTTATAGAAAATACCGCTCTTGAAGGTGAATTCGGACAGTTCAACACGGATTACAAAGATTTGAAAATCAATCTTAAACAAAATTTCACCAATCCATTGCAATCCGTTATCAAAATGAAAATTCAAAGCAAAGCGGCAGAATTGGTAAAAAATCAGAGTTTGAAAAGTAAAAATGAAATTCAACAGGAAGTTGCTCGTTTATACACCGAAATTCGCTTTTTGAATCAATGGCAGCAAAACCTTTTGACACAGGATAGTCTTTTGAATCAGTGGATAGAAAAAGAAAATTTAAAATTTAAAAAAGGGGAAAATAGCAAAGTAGAGCTAGGTATGGCTCGTATGCAAAAGATGAAATTTTCGCAAATGATTCAAGAAAACGAACTTAAACTTTTTGAATCCCTATTGCTTTTCAATCAATGGATTAAATGCAATGATTTTCTAGAACCCAATCCAAATGAAAACATTGAATATGCAACATTTAAAAATGAATATGCGCCACAAAACGACCCGTATATTTCGTCAGCAAAAAATCAAGAAAATTTAGCGAAATTGGAGCAAAAATTAGCCAAATCGCAATGGATGCCCAACTTTTACGCTGGTTATTCGAATACCAGTTTTAGAGGTTTTATGAATATTGAAGGTGCCGAAAATTATTTTCAACTCAAAGACCGTTTTCATTCGTTTCAATTGGGATTGAATTTTAATTTCTTGGATTTTAATACGCATCGGGCAATAAAAGAAAGCAAATGGAAAAGCCAAATCACTAAATATGAAAGCGATTGGACCGTTCAAGAGCGTGAAGTTGTGCGAAAAAACTTATATCATCAATTAGCGCAATACAAAAGCTATTGGCACGATTTAGAAAAAAATTATGTCTCCGAAACTCGTGAAATTGAAACTCTGGTTCACAAGCGTTTTTTTCTTGGTGAAATCAGTTATATGGAATTTATCCTATTTCAAAATCAAATTATGGATGCTAAAAAAAATCTTTTGGACGCCAAACGAAATTATGAAGCGACATTGTTAAAAACCTATTTATTCAACAAATAAAATCAAAAAATTATGACATATAGTAATTCTAGTATCGCTATAATCCTTATCCTCACTATTTTTTCTTGTAAAAATAAGGAAAATAAAAAAGAGAAAATCACGGCTCCACAAAATATTATTTCCTTAAATGAAGCACAACAAAAAGCTTCCAAAATTCAATTGGGAACGATTGAAACATTGACTTTTGAGAAAGAAATAGCGCTCAAAGGGAAAATCGCTTTAAATCCGAACAGTACCGTTTCAGTAGCATTGCCTACTTCGGGAATTGTTAAAAATATTTATGTGAAAATAGGCGATAGAGTTCGTTCAGGGCAAGTTTTGGCTACGCTCTTCAATCGTGAAATGGTAGAAATTCAGCAAGATTATCTTACGGCCAAATCGAACAACACTTATTTAAGCAAAGATTTTCAACGACAAAAAGAATTGAATGAAAGTAAAGCGGTTTCGGATAAGGCTTTTCATCAGTCGGATAGAGATTTTCAAATCAATCAAATCAATCTGCAAGCCCTGAAACAAAAATTGATCAACTTAAACATCAATCCAAACAACTTGCATTCAAAAAACATAAAAGAATCCATTCCTGCTACGAGCCAAAATAATGGCGTAATTTCAAAAATGAACGTCCACAAAGGACAATTTTTGCAAGAAGGCGAAGCACTTATGGAAATAGCGAGTACGAGCGGCGCTACGGCAGTATTTTCGGTATATGAAAAGGATATTCCGTATGTTGCGGTTGGTCAGTCAATAGAAGTCTATACACTGAATAATCCATTTAAATCAAAATGTATGGTCAAATCTATAAGCCCTGTGATGAAGGAAGATAATAGCTTGGATGTTTTCTGCGACCTTGTAAACCCCTCTTTTTCAATTATTGGAAATGCAGTGATTTATGGGGAACTCACGAGCCGAAAAACTGAGGGAAAAGCCTTGCCAAAAGAAGCCATCGTGCAGTTTGAAGGAAAGAATTATATTTTCAAAAAACTGCAAAATCAATCCTTTGAAATGGTTGAAGTTATCGTAGGAAGCACAAAAGACAATCAAGTAGAAATCGAATTTATCAACTCAAAAGAAGATACAAACAATCAATGGGTGATTTCGGGAGCTTATGCTTTGCTGATGTCGTTGAAGAATGTGGAATAATTTAAATCAACTTTTTCCTATTTCAACTCTTGAGCCAAATATTTTGCAGTTAGGCTATCTTTAGATTTAATAATTTCTTCAGGTGTTCCTGCTGCGACAATTTTTCCACCTTTTTTACCTCCATCGGGTCCGATGTCAATGATGTAATCCGCCATTTTGATTACATCCAAATTATGCTCGATAATCACAACACTATTTCCTTTTTCAATGAGTTTATTTAAGACATTATAAAGTAAAACGATATCTTGAAAATGCAATCCTGTCGTAGGTTCATCTAAGATATACAAGGTTTTACCTGTATCGCGTTTGCATAATTCGCTGGCTAATTTTACTCGCTGCGCTTCGCCGCCCGAAATCGTCGTACTTGGTTGTCCCAACTTTAGGTACCCAAGTCCCACATCTTCCAACGTTTTTAATTTGATATGAATGTTTGGAATATTCTCAAAAATTGGCAACGCCTCAGAGATACTCAATTCCAACACATCATAAATCGATAAATGTTTAAAACGAATATCTAGTGTTTCTTTATTATATCTTTTTCCTTGACATGTTTCGCAATGCACTTGAATATCTGGCAAAAAATTCATTTCAATCGTTTTTAATCCCGCTCCTTCGCATGCTTCACATCGTCCACCTTTTACATTAAAGCTAAATCGCCCCGGCTTGTAACCTCTAATTTTGGACTCCATAGTATCAGCATACAGATTACGAATCAAATCAAAAACCTTCATATATGTAGCCGGATTACTTCGCGGTGTTCTTCCAATAGGACTTTGATCGATATCAATAACTTTATCAATCAAATCAATACCTTCAATTTTTTTATACGGCAAAGGAAATTGATGCGACTTATAAAAATACTGACTCAAAATTGGATACAAGGTATCATTTATCAAACTACTTTTCCCACTTCCCGAAACGCCCGTAACACAGCACAAAACACCCAATGGAATTTCGACAGTTACATCCTGAAGATTATTACCCGTAGCGCCAATCAACTTTATCCATTGAGTGGATTTTCTTCTTTTTTTAGGTATTTCAAAATCTAACTCCCCATTAAGATACGCCGCTGTCGTTGTATTTAATTTTAAGAACTCTTGAGGTGTAGCTTTTCCGATGATTTCACCACCAAATCTTCCTGCTTTTGGTCCTACATCAATAATATAGTCACTTTCGAGCATAATTTCTTTGTCGTGTTCCACAACAAGAATGCTATTATTTAAGTCTCTTAATTTTTTAAGCGATTGAATCAAACGGGTATTATCTCTTGGATGCAGCCCAATAGAAGGTTCATCGAGAATATAGGTAACTCCAGAAAGTTCGGTTCCAATTTGAGTAGCCAGTCGAATGCGTTGCGCTTCACCTCCTGAAAGAGAGCGCGTCTGGCGATGAAGCATCAAATATCCCAAGCCAACATTATCCATAAAAGAAAGGCGATCTTTAATTTCTTTCAATATATCTTTAGCAATAATATTCTGATTTTCTGTCAATTCTTTTTCGATATCTTTAAACCATTCAATCAATTCGTTTATACTCATCATTGAAAGTTCGGCAATATTTTTATCTAAAATTTTATAAAACAAACTTTCCATTTTTAAGCGTGTTCCATGACAAGAACTGCAGTGCGTTGGCATCATAAATGATTCTGCCCATTTTTTTACGCCTTCGCTCTCCGAATTAAAAAAACTTCGATACACCAAACCAGCTATTCCCTCTTCTACATCGGAATAATTTGAGTTTTCCGTTGGTTCAAATTTCCCTTCTTCATTGCCATACAAAATTAAATTAATAAATTTCTTATCAATTTTTGAAATTGGGTCTGCAATTGAAATACTTTTTTTAATACTTATTTTTTTTACATAATCCCACCATTGATTTGCTCTTAACTCTCCTAAAGGTTTAATTGCACCATTTGATAAACTAATTGAATCATCAGGTATCATTAATTTTTCGGAAATTTCGTATTCCTCCCCAAGTCCTCTACATTTTTGACAAGCTCCAAAAGGTGAATTAAAGGAAAACGTATTGGATGAAGGTTCTTGATAACTCAACCCATTTTCGATATCTAACAAATGTTTTGAAAAATAAAAGGTGTCTTTTTGATCCAAATCATAAATCGCTAAAATACCATCCGATTCTTTCATCGCCTTTCGAATACTATCAACAATACGTTCTCGATTATCTTCTTTAATACTCAACTTATCAATCACCAAATCGATATTATGAATTTTGTATCGATCGAGTTGCATTTTAGGTACTAGTTTTTCAAAAGCACCATCAATGAGCATTTCAGCAAAACCTTTTTTAGTATAACTTTCGAACAACTCACGATAATGGCCTTTTCTCCCTTTAATTAAAGGTGCTAATACTGCTATTTTTTTATCAATATGTTGCTTAAAAATAGATTGAATAATTTCATCTTCCGTATATTTTTGCATTGGTTTTCCACTGATATAGGAATATGCCGAAGCCGCTTTAGCATAAAGTAATCTCAAAAAATCGTAAATCTCCGTAATGGTACCAACTGTACTTCTTGGATTTTTATTTGTGGATTTTTGTTCAATAGAAATTACAGGACTTAATCCAGTAATTCGATCTACATCAGGCCTTTCGATGCCGCCAATAAATTGCCTAGCGTATGTACCAAAACTTTCCATGTATCGGCGCTGACCTTCGGCATAAATCGTTTGAAAAGCCAAAGAACTTTTACCACTTCCACTCAAACCGGTTATTACAACTAATTTGTTTTTAGGTATTTCGAGATCAATATTTTTCAAATTGTTTTCTCGAGCACCCTCAATAACGATAGAAGCATTTGTATCTTGACGATTCATTTTTTTTAATTCAATTGGCGAATATAACTAAATTTTGGTTGATTTATCTGTATTTTTCAAACCATATTTATACAAATAATGTACTTTTGCAATATGACTCATTTTCAAGAAAATATATTTGAATTACCCTACAGCGGCTCTGTCTCATTTTGGATAGATTTGGTAAAGCATCAAGACGTTGTTTTTGATGTTTCAAAATCAATTCCAAAAAAATCATTTCAAAATCGAATGCACATTGCTACAGCTAATGGGTTTTTAAATTTAAGCATTCCGCTTTCTGGTGGTAGAGATTCTAAAATAGCCTATCATCAAATCGAATGGAATCAAATTGAAAATTGGAAAACAAAACATTTAAACGCGTTGAAATGTGCTTATGCCAAAGGTCCTTTTTTTGAATATTATATTGATGAATTAGAAGTCATTTATGCTAAAGATTATCTATTCTTATATGAATTCAATCTAAATTTAGTAGAATGGATTTTAAAAAAAATGCAATTAAACATTTCCTTTGAATTACATTTTGAAAACCATCAAGAAATTACTAAAAATTATTTTCTTGATAAAGAAGAAAAAAACTTTGAAATATACCCACAAGTTTTTCGAAACAAATATGATTTTATTTCAAATTTATCTATTTTAGACCTATTGTTTAACTGTGGCAAAAGAAGTGTTGATTATTTAAAATGAAAGAAAAATTGAATCATATCTCATGCCCCATTTTTTCTTTTTTTGTATCTAGATATTTTTGATTATGCGGATTAGAAACACTTTTAATGGAAACATTTTCGACAATTTCAAGTCCATAACCAATTAAACCAATACGTTTTTTTGGATTGTTACTCAATAATTTAATTTTTTGAATCTCTAATTTTCTTAAAATTTGAGCGCCAATTCCATAATCTCGTTCGTCCATTTTAAAGCCTAATTTAATATTAGCTTCTACCGTATCCAATCCTTGCTCTTGAAGTTTGTACGTTTTAAGTTTATTAAGTAAACCAATTCCTCTTCCTTCTTGTTGCATATACAAAAGTATTCCTTTTCCTTCTTTTTCGATTTCTTGCATCGCTAAATCTAATTGTTCGCCACAATCGCAACGCAATGAATGCAAAATGTCGCCAGTAGCACAACTGCTATGCACTCGAACCATTACAGGCTCTTCTGAAGTCCAAGTTCCTTTAATTAATGCCAAATGAATATCTTTACTATTACTTTGTGAAAAAGCCGCTAATCTAAAATGACCATATTTTGTCGGCATGTCCACCACTTCTTCGAGTTTAACCAAACTATCGTGTTTCATTCGATATTCAATTAAATCCGCAATAGAAATAATTTTTAGATCATGGGTTTTAGCAATTTCAAGCAATTGTGGAAGCCTCGCCATGGAGCCATCTTCATTAAGTATTTCTACTAATACTCCAGCTGGTGATAGTCCAGCAAGTCGAGCTAAATCTACAGCAGCTTCTGTATGTCCTGCTCTGCGCAAAACACCACCTTCTCTTGCAATAAGAGGAAAAATATGTCCTGGTCTTCCAAGATCAGCAGGCTTGGTTTTTGGGTCAACTAAAGCTTTAATTGTTTTAGCTCGATCGCTCGCCGAAATTCCGGTAGAACAACCATCTCCAATTAAGTCTATCGAAACGGTAAATGCAGTTTGATGTAAAACCGTATTATTTCCTACCATTAACTCTAAACCTAAGTCATCACAACGCTTTTGAGTTAAAGGCGTACAAATAAGCCCTCGTCCATAACGTGCCATAAAATTAACCGTTTCAGGTGTAATGAGTTCGGCAGCAGCTATAAAATCTCCTTCATTTTCTCGATCTTCATCATCAACTACGATAATTAATTTTCCTTTTTTTAAATCTTCTAATGCGTCTTCTATTCGATGTAAATTCATTTTTATTTTATTATTAAGTCGTATTTAATTATCTATCGCTTCTTTGCCAAGTATTTTTTTTAATTCCTTTTAAAAAACTAAAAAAACCAATTAAAATGGCTAAATTCATAAATAAAAAATAAGAAATTTTGCTTTTCTGAAAATCAATATTAATCTTATTTTTGAATATAAGCCACAAATATAACAAGATTAGAATACTCAAAAGACTTAAAACTTTATAAATAGCACCAAATGGCAATAAAGCTATAGAAAAAACAAAAATTAAAAATGCAAAAACGGGTAAAAACCAACGAACTACTTTATGAAAAAAATAAGAATAAACAAATCCAAAGCTATATTCAAATGGATTTAAAAGTTCAAGAAACTTAAAGAAAACTTGAAAATTCCCAGCTGCATAACGTTTTTTTCTATTAAATTCATTAATAATTGAACTTTCCATATTCTCAAAAACTTGAGCTTCTGGATTGATTAGAATATGTTTTTTATTCTGAATAGCATGCATGGATAAATATAAATCGTCGGTAATAAAATCAGAAGGAATCGTATTATAGAACTTAGATCGCATCCCATAACAAGCCCCGAAAACTCCAATAGCATTTCCAAAAACTACCGATTCTATCCATTTCCATCGATTTTCTCTGAGTACATATTCCGATTCAATATTATTTTTTTGTTGGCTTGGCATCACATACGTACCTACAATTCCAACTTCATCCGAAGTAAAATAGGAAACTAATTCTTTTATTGCTTCTTGATCTACTTTTATATTGGCATCTAAAAAAATTAGAATATCTGAATTTTGCTTCAATTGATGTTGTTCAATAATTTGGTTTAGTACATTACCTTTTCCAATTCGATTAAACTTTGAAATATTTATTTGTGGAATTTGACTCAAAATATCAAAAGTGCTATCTTCGCTTCCATCATCCCCAACATAAATTTGAGCATTAGTAAACCCAGACAAAGCCATTTTTAAGTTAAATATGGTTTCATCAATATATTGAGATTCATTGTAAGCGGGTATTACTACAGCTATTTTCTTTTGAAAATCTATATTCTTTGGGACTTTATGAAGCTTTTTATTTTTTAATAAAAATGCTAATGTTAATGGATATAGAATATAACTATACAAAAAAAGAAATGAAAATATAATTATAAAATATACCATTACTAGACTATGGTTTTTATTCGATATAAATGACTAACTTTTGACCAATTTGAATTGGTTTATCTTCGAGTTGATTCCATTTGTCAAGCTGAGAAGGACTTACTCCATACTTTTTTGATATAGAAAAAACGGTTTCTTTAGATTTTACTATATGGTAAACCACCTGATTATCTATGACACTGTCTATATTAGCTTTTTGATTTAGATTTTGAATCGGTCTTACAAAAGCTTTTTGGTTCTTTGAATTTTCATCTTTTGAAATTTGAATACGTTCTTTTTGAACATCATAAAACGTTCTTGTTTTCATATAAGAATTTCTTATATTATTAAGAAAAACCGCTTCTCCAACCTGAGGTTGTTCCCATATCTCTAGTTTATTAAACTTCCTTATGGCTTCCATTCGGACTCCATATGTTTGAGAAATATCATAAATAGTTTCTCCGGGTTTAGCCTCATGAAGCGCAATAAATGAGCGGTTCAACTTTCTTTGAAGAAATATATTTTGTGCCGATTTTAGTTCTTGCTCTCCCTCACATTCATTAAAAATAAGTAACTCACGAATCGTTAAATTATTCTTTTTAGCAATATCATATAAAGATATAGAATCTGACAAGATCACTTTTTTGAGATTATTAGAGATATCATCTGAAGTCGGAGCTTTTCTTTCTTGAATTTTTTCAATTACTAATTTTGAAGTGTCCTTTTTAACGGAATCTTTAGCAAGCAATTTTCTTGAATTCACGATTTTTATTATAGCGCCTAAGCTATCTTTTGAACTCAAACTTCTCGCTGTAGCATCATCAATTTCAAAACTTCCTGAACCATAATTATCATATTCATACAAACGCAATTCTTCAATATGCTTTATTAGCATTTGAGGATATTTTGGATTTGTAGCATATCCAAATTCTTTTAGACCATAAGCCCAAGACTTGTAGTCGCGGATATCAAATGAAAATAATTTTTTATAACGATCACGGGTGGCTATAAATAGAGAATGATCTCTGTAAGATTCTTCTACCGAATTGTAAACTCTAAAACACTCTCCTTTCGCATCATCGTCATGCGAAATGGTTGGGCCCGTCCATGTTTTTTGGCACTTGATTCCAAAATGATTATTGGCTTCTTTGGCTAATCGGCTTTGACCTCCTGCGGTTTCTAAAATCCCTTGTGCAAGGGTTATTGAGGCTGGGATTTTATATAAATTCATTTCTTTGATTGCTAACTGATAATAGCGGACAACATATTCTTCTCTTGTAAGATTTTGAGAAAAAATTGAATGCATATTCAAAAAAAATAAAGTCAGTAAAAAACCGTTTTTAATCCTCTTATTCAAAATTTATTATTAGTTTAAAGTTTACGCAAAATTACATTTTTTTATTTAATCAATTGGTAGTACTTTTCTACAAGAGATTTATAAAAAGGCGTTAATCCAACTGGATTTTTTTTAGGCGCATTTTCATTTTCCTTTTTTTCTTCCAAATACTTTTTAAGTGCCGGTGGTATTGGTTTCGGAATATCTTTTGAAGATTCACTTTCTCTTTTTTTCTCTTCATCTTGTTCCCGCTCTGCTTTTGCAGCTTCAAGGAGCTTGACTTCTATTTCTTTTTGTCTTTGGAGCATTTCATTATAAAATCTTTTATTTACAAGATCTTTTTCGGTTTGTTCCATTTTTTTAATCAAATCACCCAAATCATTTCCTAAAGGCTTTTTACCGCTTTTATCAGGCTGATTTGATTTTTTTTCTAATTCTTTCAGTGCATTTCTAATGGCCGCTTGTTGCGCGACAATTTTAGCAATTTGTTCACTCGACATGCCTCCTTTTTCACCTATTTGCATTCCATTTGCACCGTCTTTTCCTTTTTCACCTTGGCTTCCAGGTTTTCCTTCTCCTGGTTTTTGAGGAGGTCCATCTTGTTTTTTATTCTTTTCTTCCATTTGTTTTTTCAACTGCTCCAATTGTTCATTAAGTTGTTTTTGTAGTTCACTTAATGTTTTGGCGCTTGCTGGTTTTTTCTTCTTACTCTTTTTAGGATTGTCACAAGAATTATCCGAATCTGGGCTATCATCGTCATCATCTTCTTGCATTTTTCTTAATGATTCACTGATCATTAAAGATAAATTATTATAGCTGGTCATTGCAAATTGCGCCTTTGTTAGCGCTTCATTTGATTTCCGCTCTGCCAAGAAATAAATCGATTTTCGTGTTTGTTCATTAATTTTTTCAATTTCTTCAAAAACCATTTTCTTCACTTTTGTTTGTCTTGAAGCCAATTTATATAATGAATCTTCAACCAATTTAAAATCATCTTTAATTTTTCGTTGCAACTGTGCTATTTTAACATAACTAGGCGATTGAACCGAAGTTGATTTTATATTTTGAACTACTTTTTCTTGATCAAAAGACAAGTAAATTAAGTTTTGAAGCAATCTTCGCATCGTTGCGGCATCTTCTTTTTGTTGTTGTTTTTTCTGTTTCTTTTTAGTATCTTTAAGTTTATTTGCCGCATCTTTTAATTTTTCCGCCGCATCTTTTTGTTTTTTTGCGCCTTCTTTTTGATTTTTATCTTCCAATTCTTTTGAAGCTTCTTCTTGATCTTCTTGAGCGTCATTGATATCTTTTTGAATTTCTTGAAACATTTTTTCTTGGCTTCCATTCAACTCTTTATTCATTTCTTTAAGCGCATTGATTTTTTCTTTAAGCGACTCGGATTGTTTAATAAGTTCATTTTGTTTATCAAGATTTGGCAAAGCCTGCTCGGTTTCTTTTGATAGTCGTTCTTGATCTTTACTTAATTTTTCTAATTTATCAATAGCTTCATTCGTTTTTTGCTCATAATCTAAATTTTTATATAAATTCAACATACGGTCAAGTTCCTTTTTTAGCTGATCACTTTTTTGATCCATATTTTCAAGCTGCTCCATCATATTCTTCTTATCCATTTGCTCCATCAATTTCTGCATTTCTTGAAGCATTTCATCCAACTTTGGATTTTTAATTTGCTCCATCAATTCCGCCAATTGCTTTTGTTTTTCAATGATTTCTTGATCTTGAGGATTTAACTTATTCTTTTGTTCAAAAACATCTTTGAGCTCTTTTTGCGCTTTTTCTACTTTCGCTTCTAGCTCTTTTTGTTTATTAATTAACTGATCTATATTTTGTTTGTCATTCCAATCCATTTGTTTTTTCTCAATCATTTTTTTACGCAATGCATCTGCTTTTCTTTGAAGTTCTTTAGCCTCTTTGGCCGCATTAGCCAATTCACTTTTTAAGGCATCCGATTGCGCATCCACTTGTTTTTCTTGTTGGGTTATGGTTGGTTTATTTAAACTATAAATATTTGACTTCGTTTTTTTAGGTCCTTGGGCAAAATCATTATCAGCTACTTCAAAATAAAATTGCAATTTGCTACCGCTTGGGTATGTATTCAAATATTTTTGAATTAAAACTTGAAACGTTTGATTTTTTGATTTTTCAAGAGGTAGCGCAAACTTTTTAATTTCTTTTTTTCCTTGTGACAATTCCTGTTCAATAACTAAAAACAAAGATGAAAATCCATAATCATCTGAAATGTCTCCAACATAATAGTCTAATCGATTGCTCGAATCTTTAAATAATTTAACTGAAATAGAAGGATAGGCATCAGAAACTAAATTAATTTTAAAAAATAAACTATCTACCGATTTTTGATTCGGACTTAAAAGTAAGATTTTATAATCCGTTTCATTTACAATCGTTTTCTTGAAATCAAAAACACTAGTTTTTGATGTTAATTTAAAAATTGAATTTGAAAAATGAAATTGTACTAAATCAATACTTTTTGTAAATAGTTTCCATTTTACAGTACTTCCCACAGGAATATTTAAATCGCCAATATCTTTTTGATTAAACGCCTTAATTCCTGTATAAGCAGGAGGAGTCACATCAAGTTCTATTCCCGATAAAATTGGTTTTGGAATGACATTAAAATCATATATCTTACTTCTAAATCCGCCCGCAGTTAACCGAAACTCACGAACTTTTGAAATATATGGCAAAATTGCAAAAAAATAACCGGAAGAATCTTTTTGCATTTCAATAATTTTATCATCAAATAAAACTTGAATTTTTTCAGGCAGTTTTTGACCTTTAAGTGTAGCAAGCAACTTAAAATCTTCATATTCTACAACATCTAAATTTGAATTTAAAACCACAAAATCAAAAGGCGCTTTCGGTTCAAAATAGGCATCATATCGAATAATTCGATGCGTACTTTCAGATAATATAGCAGGGTAAAAAAGTAAAATTATTAAAAATAAAAACGCTGGAATTGATAACCATTGAAGCCATTTTTTATTCAAACTCCAATCGATTGCTTTCTGAAATTTATAAAGTTGTAATTGTTTTGTTTTTTGATTAATCGAGGCTTCAATTAGCATATTTTCTTGCTTTGAATGATGCATTTCATCGAGCTCTAGCATATTTAAAAGCTTATCGCTAATTTCTGGAAAATGCTGACCGATTAGTTTAGCGGCTTCTTTTTGTCCTAATCTTTTTTTATGATTTAAATAATCCAAAAATGGTTTTAGTATCAATAAAAGACTCATTAAAATTGAAACTACAATAAAGCCCCAGAAAATTAAAGCTCGTGTAAACTGAGACAAATAAAAATGATATTCAATATTGGTGAAAACCAAATACAAACTTCCACAAACTAAAACTGTTTTAAGAATACCTAAAGCAATTTTTTGTAGATAAAATGTTTTTATAAATTGGCTAAGCCTAAAATAAATTAACTGAATTGAAGTCAAGAATTAGCTTTTTCGCAAAGTTATTAAAAAAGCATTAAATCAATTATTAAAATATATAAAAGCCTATCGGCTCAAATACATACTTTTCATCTTAAATAAATTTCTGAAATGAGGGTCACGAATATTAGAGATAAAACGAATGGCTTCTCCTGTACTTTTCATTTCAGGTCCCAATTCTTTTTTCACATTAGGAAATTTATCAAAACTAAATACAGGCTCTTTAATAGCAAAACCTTCTAATTTTTCTTTATCTTTAATATCTTTAACGGCAAGTTGATTCACCATAATTTTAGTCGCATAATTTAAATATGGTATTTCATATGCCTTACAAATAAATGGAGTCGTTCTACTTGCTCTTGGATTGGCTTCAATGACATAGACTTCATCTTTTTCATTAAGACTTGTGGCTCTTTTGACTACAAATTGAATATTAATAAGTCCTTTAACATTAAGCGCTAAAGCAATTTTTTTAGAATATTCTTTGATTTTTTCGATAGCTTCATCGCTCAACGAAAACGGAGGCAAGACACTATGACTATCTCCCGAATGAATTCCTGCCGGCTCGATATGTTCCATAACGCCCATTATATGTACATCTTTACCATCACAAAGTGCGTCAATTTCAGCCTCTTCGGCTCGATCTATAAAATGATCAATTAAGATATTATTATCTGGGAAATGTTTCAAAATAGAAACCACACCCGACGTCAACTCATCATCATTAATTACAATTCTCATTTTCTGACCTCCCAAAACGTATGATGGACGAACCAAAACGGGATAACCGACGCGATGTGCCACTTCTAAGGCATCTTCCGCATTTTTAGCTGCACCATATTTTGGATATGGGATATCCAACGCTTTTAGCAAATCACTAAACCGCTCGCGATCCTCCGCCAAATCCATGTCATTGTAATTTGTTCCAATAATTTTTACCCCATGTTTTTCAATCTTTTCAGCTAATTTTAGAGCCGTTTGCCCTCCCAATTGCACGATCACACCTTCTGGCTTTTCAAGATCAATAATTTCTCTTAAATGCTCCCAAAAAACCGGTTCAAAATATAATTTCGAAGCCGTATTAAAATCGGTAGAAACCGTTTCGGGATTACAATTAATCATTATGGCTTCATAACCACATTCTTTTAATGCAAACAAACCGTGAACACAACAATAGTCAAATTCGATACCTTGACCAATTCGATTTGGCCCCGAACCTAAAACGATAACTTTTTTTGTTGCACTCGGTATACTTTCATTTTCGGATTCAAAAGTAGAATAAAAATAAGGCGTTTGCGCTTCAAATTCGGCCGCACACGTATCTACCATTTTATAAACCCGTTTGATGCCCATTTCAACGCGCTTGTTATAAACATCATCTTCAGAAACATTCCATAAATAAGCCAATTGCAAATCTGAAAAACCCATTTCTTTAGCTGTTTTCATCGTTTCAAATTCAATTTGACTTAATTCTTTTCCTTTTATAGATTTCTCAAATTCTAAAAGACCTTCAATTTCGTTTAAGAACCATTTATCAATTTTGGTTAACTCATACACTTTACTTTTAGGAACGCCTAATTTGAGCGCTTCTCTAATCTTAAATAATCGATCCCAAGATGGATGTTTTAAACCATGTAAAACCTCATCGACATTGCGATTATCATTACCATCAACGCCCAATCCGATTTTATTATTTTCAAGACTTTGACATGCTTTTTGTAATGCTTCTTTAAAGTTTCGACCAATTCCCATCACTTCGCCTACCGACTTCATCTGCAAACCTAAAGTTTCATCAGCACCTGGAAATTTTTCAAAATTCCAACGTGGTATTTTCACAATAACATAATCCAAAGAAGGCTCAAAAAATGCCGAAGTGGTTTTGGTAATTTGATTTTTTAATTCATGTAAACGATATCCTATTGCTAATTTTGCCGCAATTTTTGCAATTGGATAACCCGTTGCTTTACTAGCCAAAGCACTACTTCTGGAAACTCTTGGATTGATTTCGATACAAATCATTTCTTCCGTTTCGGGATTCATAGCAAATTGGACATTACAGCCTCCTGCAAAAGTTCCGATCGCTCTCATGATTTCTTTAGACTGATTTCGCATTTTTTGATAAACCGTATCAGGAAGTGTCATCGCAGGAGCCACAGTAATACTATCTCCAGTATGAACCCCCATAGGGTCAAAATTTTCAACCGTACAGATAATGACAATATTATCATCCGCATCTCTAAGTAGCTCTAATTCATATTCTTTCCAGCCAAAAAGTGCTTTTTCGATTAACACTTCATGAACAGGCGACTTTTCTAATCCAAATTTTAATTTGTGATCAAACTCATCGGGCGTATTAGCAAATCCACCTCCAGTGCCCCCCAAGGTAAACGAAGGACGAATCACTAAAGGAAAACCGATTTCTTGAGCAATTTCTTTTCCTTCTAAGAAAGAATTCGCCACTTTACTTGGTGCCACATCAATGCCCAGTTTTATCATCAACTGTTTAAACTTATCTCGGTCTTCAGCCAATTCGATACCTGCAATATCTACACCAATCAACTTTACGTTGTACTGTTCCCAAAGTCCTAACTCATCGCATTCGATAGCCAAATTTAAAGCGGTTTGTCCACCCATGGTAGGTAATACCGCATCTATTTCATTTTCTTTCAAAATCTTTTCGATACTACTCGGCTCTAAGGGCAAAAGATATACTTTATCCGCCATCATAGGATCGGTCATGATAGTAGCAGGATTGGAGTTGATTAAAATGGTTTTAATACCTTCTTCTCGAAGACTCATCGAAGCTTGAGTTCCAGAATAATCAAATTCACAGGCTTGTCCGATTACAATAGGACCGCTACCAATAATTAAAACGGTGCGCAACGATTTGTCTAAAGGCATAATGTAGAAAAATTTGGAGTTGTAGTGTTCAAAATAAGGTGTTTATTTTGAGGGGCAAATATATTATTTTTTTGTTAAAAAGGTTTACGAAAATTTATATGGTGAAATAAAATATACGATGATTGAGTTTGAATTTTTTAGATTCATTTCTTAAAAATAAGTATATTTGCAATGAATTATAAAATACAAAAAGATAAACAAATTCTTTAATCAAAACTAAAAATAAAATTATGAACTACCGATTTATTATGATTATACTTTCAGTATTAAGTATCATTGCTTTTATAATTTTTGCTCAACCACTAAAATTTATACATATTTTGTTTATTATTTTACTTTCTGGTTATGTTTTGAAAGACCTCAGATCTTTAATTAAGAAATAGTTAGAAAGAAATTTATTCTTTGCTAAATGAATTATAACCCAACTCCTCTTGAACCAATTCAAGTATTACTTTGGTGCTGCCAAACTGCGAATGAATAAATTCTTGGGTCTCGTTTTGTTTTTCAGGATGTGTTTTATTTAAATAATCACTTAATTTTGTTTCAAGCTCCGAAGCGCTGTTTATTGTTTCTAAAAACCCCGTTTTTTGATATAATAAAGCCTCTTCGCTTTTTGCAATATTCGGCCCCGAAAGAATAGGCTTGATATAAGAAAGTGGCTCTAAAATACTGTGCACGACTTTATTAAATCCGCCTCCAACATAACAAACATCGGCATAGCGGTATACTTTTGAAAGCATTCCTATAGAATCAATTACCAAAACATTGGAATGATTATTAATTTCTTTTGAATAAAAAGATGCGTTTTTAAATAAATTTCTAATTTCTTCAATCCGTTTGGAATGCACTTCATGAGGCACCAAAATCCATTTTACGTTTGGAAATTTAAATATTATTTCACGAATCAAAAGTTCATCTTTATACCACGTACTTCCGCAAACTATAGTTTGATGTCCATTAATAAATTGCTCTATTTTTAAATCTTTAAAATCTGATTTCACCACTTCTTGCATGCGATCATAACGCGTGTCGGCAAGGATTTTTGAGTCAAATCCTAATTGTTTTAAATGCAATTTTGAGGTTTGGTTGATTACAAAAATTTGTTTGAAAAACCTCAATATCATTTTAAGAAAAATCGCATATAAAAAGTTATACGATTTCGGAAAAACACCATTAATAAGATACAATGGTATATTTTGATTTTTGATTTGGAATAAAAAATGAAACCAAAATTCATAACGCACCCAAAATGCCATCGAGGGTTGGAGATGTTTTAAAAATTGAATAGCATTTGATTTTGTATCAAAAGGAAGATAAAAAACGGCATCGATGTCCTTATTTTTTAACGCTTGCAAATAACCCGATGGTGAAAAAAATGTTACGACTATTTTTTGACCTGAATGTTTCTTTTTAACACAATGTATAAAATATTTTATTTGTTCAAATTCACCATAGGAAGCCACATGAAACCATATAGCGCCCTGTAAATCATTAAGTTGTTTAAAATTAAATGCTTGCCTTCCTTTTAATCCGTTTTGTATTTTATCACTAAAAAAGGAACCAATAAAAAAAGCAAATTGTAATAAATTAATGAATATATTATAAACAAAAATCATAACCTTTAATTATAAAAATAGTTCTCCGTAAAATAGGATTTATTTTTAATATATAAAGGAATCGTGAAATACAATTTAGGTCCTACCATCCATTTTGTTTCTTTTAAATTTTCGATGCTTTGATTTTCTTTGAAATCCCAAGTTCTTAAACTAGACGTAAAAGCAAAAATATTTTCAACACCAACACTAAAATTAAGCAGTCTACCCGACCCAAAAAATGTATACCCAACAAACTGCGAAAAACTGAAACCACCCATCGCACGGTCATAACCATTTAGATAATTATTATTTAGTTGTGGAATATTCAAAAAATCTGTTGACGCGTATGCAGAATAAAACATATATCCTAAGCCTCCTTTGAGATGAATACCTGAATTTGGATCTTTCTTTGAAAGCGTGAAAATTTTACCAAATTCCAGATTTATATGTCCACCTCTTCCTTCTAATGAAGGTTGCTCTACAGTTAGGTTTTTACCCAAAATAAAACCATTTGAATTGGTCATGTCGCCTAATAAAGATAAATCTTTAACTTCGGCACCAAACATAAAAGCCGCTTCAACGCCTACCGTTATGTTGCTTGGGAATTTATATGAAATATTCATTGCGGCTCTACTGTTATTTGTGAAAAAATCTGCATGTTTGCCAAAGGCAAATTGATATCCAAAACTTGGCGAAAACATCACAATAGATTGTATCTTTTTAGTCGAATCTTTTTGAGAAAAAGATAAAAAGGGAATTAAAAGAATTGAAAAAAATAAGACAAAATGCTTCATATTTGATATTAAAATACAAATTTACTATTTTTGCAATGAATATTTATAATTAAAAATATTTAAAATTTTAAACTTTTATGAAAAATACCACTCAAAAGATATATTTTTAATCCTTAAATTATTAACATTATGAATCGTTTAAAAAAATCTTTACTACTTGGCGTAATTGCAATGGCATCTTTTGAAGCTACTTACGCTCAAAATGCTCCCGCAATTCAAAATGCGACACCTCCAAAACAATTTGAATTAACCCCAGAACAAAAAGAAAAACGCGAAGCTTTAAAATCGGAGAGAATGGAACAAAAAGAGGCTATGGAAAAAGTTTTGACCCCAGAGCAAAAAGAAAAAATGCAAAAAATTAAAGAAATGCGTAAAGATTTGAACTTAACGCCAGAACAAAAAGAAAAAATGCGTGAAATTAAAAAAGCAAATCAAAGCGATATAAAAGAAAAGCGTGAAGCTTTTAGAAACAGCTTAACCGAAGAACAAAAAGAAGCGTTAAAACAAAAAATGAAAGAAAAACGAAATAAATAGCATTTTATAATGTAAAAAAGGACTTGGTTTTCAAGTCCTTTTTTTATTGTGGCAATAGTTTTTTAATTTGAATATCCCATTCTTCAAAGCGAAGTGGATTTAAATTTGAATATACCAAAACACCTTTATGGTCATAAATGTATGTTACAGGTATTGAATACACATCGTAAAATTTCATGGGTTTTATACTATGATAAAATGGAAGATTAAATTGATATTTTTCGATATAGAAAGGTAGCTGTTCTATGGATCTTTCGTCCGAAATCAATACAAAATCAATTTTATCTTTATAAATGTCATATATTTTTTGAATATCCGGCATTTCAGATCGGCAAGGGCCACACCAAGTTCCCCAAAAATGAACAACAATTGGCTTTTTATTTTTAGAATTTACTTGAAACGTTTTTTGATTTAAATCTACAAGTTCAAGTTTGTTTATATTAAAATCAGGAATTGTAAAATACCTTTGATAAAAAAAATAACTAGCACTAAAAGCACTAGTTATTAATAAAATTGTGATGATTAAGCTTTTTTTCATTAAAAGAATTTATGAGCTCTAAAAATGATTTTAGTGTTGATGACCACCTAAACCATGGGCATGACCATGATCTAATTCTTCTTGAGTGGCTTCACGAACTTCAAGAACGGTAACATCAAAATTAAGTGTTTTATCAGCTAGTGGATGATTAAAATCAATAGTCACCATTTCATTTTCGATAGAAACTACTTTACCATTAAATGGATTTCCATCTTGATCTTGCAATGGAATAAATTCACCAACCTTTACAATATCTGCATCAAACTGACCTGTATCTGGATGATTAAAATTTTCTTTAGGAATGGCTACTATATCTTCCGAATTTGAGACACCATATCCATCTTCAGCATTTATAGAAAAAGAAACTTTGTCTCCTACAATTTTGCCCATCAAATTTTCTTCAAACTTTGGAAGCAATTGTCCAACGCCCATCAAAAAGGTAAGCGGATGTTCTGGAGTCGATTGATCGACTAAATTCATTTGTCCATTTTCTTCAACATGCAACGCATATTCTAAGCTGCATACCATTTGATTTTGGATTTTCATAAAAAAATAATTAAAAAGTTAAAAATAGCGACAAAGATACGGCAAAAATTATTAATGCTTTTTTTTAATGAACTATTTAATGCGTTAATGGTATTAATCTAATTATCAAAATCTGCTCTAAACTGATCAATTAAAATAGATGTAGCAATTGCTGCATTAAGCGATTCGGTGTTTGAAAAACGTGGAATGGTCACTTTAGTTTGAATTTCACTTTGGACTTCTTTTGAAATTCCATGCGATTCGCTTCCGATTACTAATAAACTATTGCTTTTAAAATTAACATTACGATGCAAAACGCCGTCAAACAATGCGCCGTAAATATCTGTATATTTTGACTCCGAAATTACTTCTTTAAAAGACTTAATTTTTGTTTTTACATAAAAAATAGACCCCATTGAGGATTGAATCGTTTTGGGATTAAATACATCCACACAACCTGGTGATAAAAAAATTTGTTCGATACCATACCAATGGGCCGTTCGGATTATTGTTCCTAAGTTTCCAGGATCTTTTATATCGTCTAAGTATAATTGCAACCAATCTACTTTATTTATATTGCTATAAATTGGATAATGCACCAAAGCAAGTATATTGGAAGGAGAAGCCAAACAAGTTATTTGCTCCATTTGTTTTGCACCAACTTCTTCAATGTTAAGTTTTTTTGTATTCTGAGGTAATTTTGAAAAATCTACCGCATAAATTGAATGAATTTTAAAATCTTTTTGATGCATCAATTCCTCAATATTTTTATCCCCTTCGATAATAAAAAGTTGATTTAAAACTCTGTTTTTTTTAAGATGTAAACTTTTTATAAATTTTATTTGTAAATTTGTGGCCAATTCTTAAGATTTGAAATCAAAAATACATTTTTTTTATTATTTTGTAACAACTATTCTATTGTGGCAGCTGCAATCTTGTGGTGTAATGAATCAAATTCCGGAACAAGATACCCTATTAACTCAAAATAAAATTGAGGTTGTGGGTGTAGAAAAAGATTTGATTAATGATTTTTTTTACAAAGATGATTTGTTCAAAATTCCAATTCAACAACCCAATAAAAAGCTTTTAGGCGTTTTTCCGCTCTCATTAAATATATGGTCATTTTACAACCGAAAAAAAGTAACTCGTTTTTCTCAATTTATGAAAACTAAAATTGGTGCCCAACCTGTTATTTTTGATAGTACACAAGTAAAAAAGTCCGAGATTCGATTTAGTAATTACTATTCAAATATTGGATATTTTGACAATAAAATACAAACAAAAGTAGAGACAAGAAATAGAAAAACAACTGTTAACTATAATATATACCCAAACAAACCTTATAAATATCGGACTATAATATATGATACCGCATCACCTCTGATGCGACATGTAATTCAAGACAAAACAAATCGATTGATTGAAATCAATGACGTTTTTAATGTAGATTTATTAATACAAGAAAGGCAACGCATTACAAATTTGATCAACGAGGCTGGATATTATACATTTAATAAAGAATTTATCGAATTTGATTTAGATACATTTAAAGAAAATAATGAAATAGATTTATATGTAAAAATTCAAAAAGAAACCGACACGAATGATTTTAAAAGATATTTAGTTGATTCAATCTTTGTAGTAGTTTCTAAAAATGAAACGGAAAATGAGCAACTTGATGTTAAACGAATTCAAAATGTCGTATTTTTTCAAAACAAAAATGAGAAACTATACAACGAGCGCTTTCTTTATAATTTTTTCGAGCTAAAGAAAGATTCATTTTATTCCAGAACCAATAATATTAGAACCATTCAGCGTTTGACCGATTTAAATAATTTTAAAATCATAAATTCAAATTTTAGTTTTAATGCCAATAAACCTAACTCAATCAATGCTTTGTATTCGCTAATCCCCTACCGAAAACAATTTTTTTCAACGGGAGTTTCCGCTTATAATAGTTCTTTGGGATTAATTGGTAGCAATATCAATTTTAACTACAATAATAAAAACCTAACCAAAAGTGCCGACCGTTTTTCACTTTCATTAACGACTGGTTTAGAATTTAATTTCACTTTACGATCTGATGCTAGTACTGATAGAAGTATTATTTCTAGATCGGATATCGCCTTAGTAAGTAATTATTCCATCGATAAATTGATGGTACCTTTTTACGTTAATAAAAATAAATTAATTGTATATCGAACTAATATTTCAGGTCGTTATGCTTTTGAAAAAAGGTTGGCATTTTACGATTTACACAATTTGGCACTTAATTTTGGATATGAATGGTCTAAAAATCCTAAGATTAGGCATTTTTACAATCCATTTTCAATCAGTTATATATTTTTACCTCAAAATTCTCTAAAACCTGAATTTATTGATATTCTTAATCGAAATCCATATCTAAAAGCCTCCTTTTCGGATGCGTTAATACTTGGCTCGAATTATCAATTTGTGTTTATTAATAATTCTATAAACAAAAAACATGTATTTCAATTTAAATTCAATGCGGAAATGGCTGGAAATATGCCATTTTTAACCAATGAATTATTAAATCTTAATAAGGATGAATCCATTAAATTCAACAATGTTCCAATTTCTCAATTTGCAAAAATGCAAACTGAATTAATTTATGCCTATAAAATAAATAAGCCGACTTCTATTCATACCCGTTTTAAATTTGGATATGCAAAAGCGTTTGGAAACTCTTCATTTTTACCCTATATCAAACAATTTTTTCTTGGAGGCCCTTATAGTTTGAGAGCATTTAGACTTCGTTCGGTTGGCCCAGGAAGTGTTAATATTAGTGGCGTCAACATTAGCGATCAAACCGGAGATATTTTTATTGAAACCAACGCCGAATATCGTTTTAATATTATTAAAATGTTTAAAGGTGCGCTATTTATTGATGCCGGAAATGTTTGGATAGCCGATAATAAATTCAATACTTGGCCTAGTGAAGCAATTTTTAAAATGGATAAATTTTATAAAGATTTTTATATCGGTGGAGGCGCTGGATTACGATTCGATTTTGATTATTTTGCCATTCGGCTTGATTTAGGCTTCCCTATCCGAGTACCGTATGGCGATGAAGACAAGAAATGGGTTATTAAAGACGCGAGACCGTTTAACAATGATTGGATTCGAGAAAATTTAGTTTTCAATATTGCCGTTGGGTATCCATTTTAACTTTAATAAAAGCGCATTTAAATATTTATAAAACGTTTCTCTGGCAATACAATATTCAATTTGAATGCCGATAAATCCATTTAAAAAAGCACGTTTAATCACAAAACCTTTAAAAAATTTAATTAAAGGACTAAAAAGCATGCTGATTAAGATACTCAAATAGCTTTTATCCAAAGCAATATTTTTAGAAGCAAGTTTTGCATAAAAATTAGACTTTTTGAAAACAATATCAATATTTGTATATCCAAAGTGCAAAATTGGGAAATTGATTTTTTTGATGTTCAATTTCGTATCAAACTTTAGAATTTCATGTGGTGTTTTCCCAGACCATTCGGCTTGATTTTTTTTCCATAGTCTAATTTTTGTATCGGGATACCAACTTCCATATCGAATGGCTTTATTTCCAATATAATTTAAACGATGAAATGCATAAAGTGTATATAAATCGGGGTTAAAATTTTCTAAAAATTGTATTAGTGGTGCACTCGCTACTTCGTCGGCATCTATGCTAAAAATATAAGCTCCATGAGCTTGATGATTTGCATAATTTTTTTGATTGATATAATTATCAAAAGGTCTTTCAAAAAAACGCACCTTATCATGTTTTAAACAAATAGATTTTGTTTCATCTTCCGAAAAACTATCTACAATAACAATTTCATCAGAAAATGACAAAATCGACTCAATACATCTCTGTATGTTTTTTGATTCGTTAAAGGTTATAATTACAGTAGAAATTGCGTGTTTCAAAACTTAAAATAGTTTGTATTCTTTATGATAAATAACAAAGGTAATAAAAATAATGCCAATCCTAATTGTGTTTCTAAAAATGGCTCTACCATAAAAACTACAAAAAGAACCATTTCAAATAATATTAAAAAATAGTTTTTTGTTTTTAGACCATAATATGATAGAAAGGCAAATAGAAACAAAAGCGAGATAAAACCAAAAATACCAACAGATGCCCAAACATAAATAAATTGATTGTGAGGAAGAACTACATTAGAATTATCCGAAACATTTTGCATTTTTTCTAATTCTTTCGCAACACCTCCTTCGCCCAATCCAAGGATAGGATTCTTTTTAATTAATTCAACTCCTTGACTGATTGAGTTTCCTCTTTTTATATCCGAATAATCATTAGTTGTTTGAGTTAATGACCATTTGGTGTAATTGATTTTTGTTTTTATCGTTGGAAATTGAAAAATAAAAAACAAAAATAAAGCTAAGACAATTAAAGATTTTAATATGTAAAAAATCGTATTTCGATTCAATTTAAGAAAATAAAGCCAAACAAAAAAGACGATTAAATAAAATGACAACCATGCACTTCTGACACTTATAAAATGAATGTAAAAAATAAAATATCCAATAGTAAACAAATCCCAATTTTTTATTGTATTTCCTATTTTTATTTGTTTTAAAACATCAATGATTACCCAGATAAAAACAAAAAGTATAAAAACGCCATAATGAATATGATGCTTAAATGGCAGCCATATGGGCTTGCCGAAAATCAAAAGTTCTATTGAAGCTTGATAATTAAAAATAAAATAAATAATTGAAAAAAGAGAGCTAATAAAAAACAAACAAAGTAAACTTAATTTAAGCGATTTTATAAAATTCGGTTTCAAAGAAGGTAAAAATAAAAAGGCTAAAGGTAAAATAAGTATACTTGACTTCATTGCCACTTTCTGTAAATATACTTTATTAAATCCACCCCAAAATCCGCTGATTAATGATAAAAAATACAGAAAAATAAGTATAAAACAAATTACATTTTGCTGATTCTTAAATTTAAATACTTTGAACTCAAAACTAAAAAGTGAAATAACAAACAGAGAAAAGATACTTAAACTTAAGCAAATATGCCCTGGAATCCAAAAACTTAAAAAAAAGAAAAATACTGCAAAAAAATAAATTTCTTGAAAATATCGCTTTAACAATTTAACCAAATTAACAATTTTAAATATAATGCAATAATACAAATTTTAGTATAAAAATTGAATTTTGTGTTACAATATCAAAATCAAAAATTTGTATTTTGTCTAAATTATTGTTATACATTTTCTTGGAATTATTGTTATATTTGCGAAATTTAAAACAAATTTAAAATATATTAAAATGACCTATAATAGTCCTATTAAAATTTCTAAAAAAACGAATGAAAATACAAATACAAAAATAATTCTAATTGAGAAAGGAAAAGCAGATGCTAGTTTAGGACTTGACAATTGGCATATTGAAAAAATTAACGAATCATTTGAAGGGAAATCAGAGATTTACCAAATTTCAAATGATAAAGAAAATGTATTTATTGTTTCTTTAAATTTAGAAAATAAAAAAGATACTGACAAACTTGAAGTTGCAAGAAAACTAGGAAGCAAATTATACAATGAAATTTCAAAACTCAATATTGAGCAAATTGAGGTTTCAAAACAAATGGATACGTGTTTCATTTTGCCATTTGTAGAAGGAATCGTTTTAACTTCATATAAATTTCAAAAATATTTAAGCAAAGTAACTAATGAAAAACTAAATCATATTTTTGTCGGTTGCGCAAGTATTTCTGAAAATGACATTCACGAATTAAATATTATTTTAGAATCTAATTTTATTGCTCGCGACTTAGTTAATGAACCGGTAATTACATTAAATGCGGTTGTTTTAAGTCAACAAATCGAAAGATTAGGAAAAGAAGCTGGCTTTAAAGTAAATGTATTACATAAAAAAGAATTGGAAGAGCAAGGATTTGGCGGTTTATTATCTGTAAATATGGGTAGTGTCATTCCACCGACGTTCTCAATTATGGAATACAAACCACAAAATGCTAAAAATGCAAAACCATATGTTTTAGTTGGGAAAGGTCTTGTTTATGATACAGGTGGCCTTTCTTTAAAACCTACGGCGAACAGTATGGACAGTATGAAAAGTGATATGGCGGGTTCGGCTGCTGTAATAGGAGCGATGTACGCGATCGCAAAAAATAATTTACCCATATATGTTGTTGGATTAATACCGAGTACGGATAATAGACCAGGTGAAAATGCATATACACCTGGCGATATCATCAAATTACACAACGGAAAAACCGTTGAAGTTTTAAATACGGACGCCGAAGGACGTTTAATTTTAGGAGATGCGCTTAGTTATGCTTCAAAATACGAGCCGGAGTTATGTCTTGATTTAGCCACTTTAACTGGCGCTCAAGTTGTAGCGATCGGAAGCCTAGGTGCGGCAATTATGGGAAATGCCCCAGATAATGAAAAAGCCGAATTGGTTAAAGCGGGTAATGCAGTATACGAAAGAGTAGCCGAAATGCCTTTCTGGGAAGAGTATGGTGAAAAAGTTAAATCTGAAATTGCAGATTTAAAAAATGTTGGTGGCCCTGAAGGCGGTTGTATCACAGCAGGTAAATTTTTAGAAGCTTTTGTTTCATATCCTTGGATTCATATTGATATCGCAGGACCTTCATTTTATAATGCAAAATCAAATTATATTCCTAAAGGTGGCACTGGTTTTGGAGTTAAATTGTTATATCAATTTTTGAAATCTAAAATCTAATCGTATAAAGTAATAATGGAAGAAAAAAAGAAACCAATTATTGGAATTACACTTGGCGACATCAATGGAGTTGGACCTCAAGTGGTTATGAAAGCGCTTTCTAGCGAACGCATATTCAAACATTGTAATATTATTGTATTTGGAAGTGAGAGTGTTTGGCAGTTTTATAAAAAACAATTTCCAGATATCAAAACACCTTATGTTGTAATCAATAAAGAGGATAAACTGAATCCTAAAATGACGAATCTTGTGGAATGTGCTGAAAAGCCATTAATTGTAAACATGGGAGTAAGCTCTGATTTTTCAGGTTCGATGAGTTTAAAATTCTTAAATGAAGCTTTAGATTATTACCAAAAAGGCAAAATTGATGCTTTAGTTACTGCCCCTGTAAATAAAGCATTTATAAAAAGCAATCCGCCTTTTTATGGACACACGGAGTATATAGCACAAAAGCTACAAGAAAAGGATTCAATGATGATCATGACATCGGATTATTTAAAAGTAGCATTAGCTACACATCATGTTCCAATTCAAGAAGTTAGCAATAAATTAAACAAAAACGTAATAGTAGCCAAAATCAATACATTTGCGGAATCATTAAAAAAAGATTTTGGAATTATGAGGCCTAAAATTGCGGTTTTATCTTTGAATCCGCATGGTGGCGAAAATGGTAAAATTGGTAAAGAAGAAATTGATTTTATTCAACCGGCTATTCAAGAATGCGAAAAATCAAAAATCATTTGTCAAGGGCCTTTTTCATCCGATGGCTTTTTTGCTAATGGGAAATTTGATCATTTCGACGGTGTTCTAGCTATGTATCATGATCAAGGTTTAATTCCTTTTAAATATATAGCAGGAATGGAAGGTGTTAATTTTACTGCAAATTTAAAAATTGTAAGAACGTCACCAGATCATGGAGTTGCATTAGATATTGTTTCAGAAAATACTGCCGATCCAATGTCGATGCGCAACGCTATTTTTCAAGCTTTTGATATTTTATCCATGCGCGAAAAAATGGCAAAATGGAGCGAAAACCCATTACCAAAATTAGAAATCAAAGATTTAGAAAGATAATTAGTTACCATTATGAAATTTAAAAGAATTTTATTAAAATTAAGTGGAGAAGCCTTGATGGGCAACAAACAATATGGAATTGATGCTGAAAGACTCAATCAATATGCTCGCGATATAAAAGAAGCCAAAGAGTTGGGTGTAGAAATTGCATTAGTTATTGGTGGTGGAAATATTTTTAGAGGTGTTCAAGCCGAAGAAAATGGAATTGATAAAGCTCAAGGCGATTATATGGGCATGCTTGCTACAATGATTAATGGAATTGCCTTACAAAGCGCCATAGAGAATGTAGGTGTTTATACCCGATTAATGAGTGCCGTTCAGATGGATCAATTTGCCGAGCCATACATTCGAAGAAGAGCCGTTAGACATTTAGAAAAAGGAAGAATCGTAATTTTTGGAGCTGGAACCGGAAACCCTTATTTTACAACGGATACTGCAGCCGCTTTACGAGCAATTGAAATTGGTGCCGATATTGTTATAAAAGGAACCAATGTTGATGGAATATATACCGCAGATCCAAAAAAAGATCCAAATGCAAAAAAGTTTGATCAATTATCTTTCCAAGAAGTTTATGAAAACAAATATTCTGTAATGGATTTGACCGCATTTACATTATGCGAGGAGAATAAAAAGCCAATTTGGGTTTTTGATATGAACATCCCGGGTAATCTTAAAAAACTTTTGAGTGGCGATGCAATCGGAACCATTGTTACCAATTAGTTATAATTAGTATCTTTACGCTCGTCTTTTATTAAAATTAAAGAACGAATCATTTTTAAAACGCCTACAAAAATCTGAGTAAACGAACATACCAAAGCGGCGCCAACTGCGCCTAATTTTGGTATTAAAATAAAATTAAGACCTACACTTAGAATACTTGCAATTGAAACAATAATTAAAATATCTTTATACTTTCCTTTAGCAAGTAGATAGGTTCCGAATATATACATCAATGAAGATCCTATTAACGCTGGTAAAATGGATTGAAATGTACTTATGGCGTAATTATCTGTAGTTTTATATATTTTCAAAAAAATAATATCTGAAAATAGATAACCAATAAGCATTGCAAAAACAGCCGCAGTGATAGAAAATATAAATGAAAAACCAAGTACTTTGTGCATCCATTTTATTTTATTTTCTGAAATATAATTTGAAATCAAAGGAAATAAAAATACACTAAATAAATAAAGACCATTATAGCCAGAATCTACGATTCGATATGAATATGCATAAATACTAGCATGGTAATTTCCATCATTTAATAAATATTTTAACATTACTGAATCCAATCGATTATAAATCATCATCAATAAAGCAATTAAGGTGTAAGGTAAAGCGCTTTTAAGAATAAAATAGATTTTCTTATGTTTTAATTTACCAAAAAATGAAACGACTTCTTGTTTATTAATCAAAAAGATTGTAATAAAAATACATGATAAATAAGACAAAAAATGAATTCCCAAGAACAAAAAGAAATTCTTTTGACCTGTAATTTGATTTAAAATTAAAATTGAAAATCCAAAAACAACCAATAAAATTCGATCTAAACTACTCAACCATTTATCTATTGAAAACAATTGTAAACCTTGAACAAAAGTTCTTAAAAATTGAAAATACGAAAATAAAAACTGGTTAAAAGCTACTAAAAAGAATACCCAACGAAGTGATTCATTTTGAACTTGAAAACTTATAGAAATTAAAACAATTAAAAAATAAATAAAAGCCAAACTCCATTTTATTGAGTTTAAATCTGCAAAATCTCGTCTTAAATTGAGTTTTTGTTTGGACATGTACTTTGTAATGTAATTATGAATACCTAAATCCAAAATAACGGAATAAATATAAATTTGGCTTAATACGGAAAAATAATTACCATAAACTTCATGACCATAAATATTCTGAAATTGGGCATCTAACACAAAAACCCATATCGGCTTAATCGCAAAATTGATAACGATAAGACCAAAAACATTTTTAAAATATCTTGTTAAGATGTTTTCAATACCCAAAACTTGAAATTTTATAGAATTTAAAAATCTTTTCTCTACTCATACTGCCAGGATTCAACCCTAATTTTCCTTGAGGTATTGGCATACCTAATTCTTGATAATACGCTTCAAATTCTTTGTGAAATTGATTACTTTTTTTTGTTTTAAAGTTCATTGGAAATAATGAAAACAACGGCTTATCCTCATTTGCAAACTTAAACGCATCGTACAACAATTCAGAACAATAATACGCATCATTTTCTAATAAAAACGCATCATCATAAGGAATATTTAATTTCGATTTTAAAAATGAAACGGATGCTGGAATCAATTTTTGATATTCGTCTTTTAGTCGGCCAATTAAAACCGTTGGTTTTCCGTTTGTATCTAAATAGCGGTATAAAAAATCATTTAAAGCGACTTCTTTTACACCTCCTATATTGGATTCTAAAGCAACCAAATTGCCCAGAGAATCCTTAACAATAATAGCTACATGTGAAAATCGATATCCTTTTTTTGAAACAGTAACTTCTTCAATAGCATCACAAATAGCTCCACAATCACAATCTTGAAAAATAAAATCCCCTATCTTAAATTCTAATAAAAAAGTTTGAAGTAAAATTAGGAAAAACATATCAAGATTGAAATAAACTTAAATTAATGCATCACATCTTCTAACAAAGATTCAAAAGCTTGAGAAAGCGAAATGCCTTTTTCGCGAAGCTGCTGAGGAAAAATACTTGCTTCCGACAACCCAGGTAGCGTATTGGCTTCTAAAAAATAAACCGAATCGCCTTTAAGAAAATAATCAAAACGAGTAAGCCCTTTACATCCAAAAGCATCAAAAAGTTTTAGAGAAATTTCTTGTATCTTATTTTCAATATCTTTTGGAATATCTTGAGCGGGAGTCACTTCCTTAGATTTCCCTTCATATTTTGCCTCATAATCAAAAAAATCATTTTCACTTATAATTTCAGTAATTGGCAATGCAATTTTTGTCCCTTGCATTTCAATAATACCATGCGCCAGCTCTCTCCCATCAATAAATTCTTCAATTAAAATGGAAGAACTATGTTTATACGCTTCAATAACCGCTTCATTAACTTCAGAAAGTTCATGTACTTTAGACACTCCAAAACTGCTTCCTGCTGCGTTTGGCTTTATAAAAATTGGAAAATTAAATGTTGACAAAACTGCTTCCGAAGGCATTTTTTGATTAGAAAGTAAAACAAAAGCAGCTGTTTTTACGCCTTCAAATTTTGAAGCAATCAATTTGCTATATGCTTTGTCCATCGTATTCGCACTGCATTTTATTCCGCAACCCGTATAAGGCATTTTCATCATTTCTAAATAACCTTGAATGCGCCCATCTTCGGCAGGTGAACCGTGCAAACACATAAAAACAGCATCAAAATTGATTTTTTGCTCCTCGATTGTTAATGTAAACGTATTTTTATCTATTATTTGCCTCGAATGGAGTTCTATCCATTCATTTTCTTTGACATCTATAATGTATGTTTTATATTTTTCAGAATCTAAATTCGCTTGAACCACAGCCGCACTTTTCAAAGAAACCACTCGTTCGGCGTCGTAACCTCCAGATAAAATTGCAATATTTTTCATACGTCTTATTAAATAATAAAATTAAATTGAATTTTTTAAATCTTCTAAACCGCTTTTGATTGATAATAGCGTTTCGATGATTTCATTATGGTCAAGATTTGAAGTAATAATTTTTTGATCAATATTTTTATCTTTTATCTTCTTTTTTGCACCTTCAATAGTAAACCCTTCCTCTTTTAATAATTGTTTTATTTTTTTTAATTTTTCGATATCTTCTTGTTGATACAATCGGTCGCCTTTACGGTTTTTTCGAACATTTAAATCAAATTCGCCACTCCAAAAACGAAGCTGCGAAATAGGTAAATTTAGTATTTCGGATACTTCGCCAATCGAAAAATAAAACTTATCATTTGATTCCATTAAAAAAAATCGGATTTGTGCAAAAATATAATAAAAATAAGAATATGAACCTTTTCTTTTATTTAAAATTTCAATTAAGTCGTTTTTCTTTGACAAAAAACACTAATTTAATTTTCTTGGTATGTTTTTATTATATTTGCATATTAAGACTTTTAAT